>NZ_LR134376.1:1562500-2300000 GCF_900637545.1 Aeromonas encheleia | reverse complement strand
GTTCGACAGCAGGAGTTGGCGGCGCAATATAAGAAGTATGTCCCGCTCGCCGTTAAAATTGCCCCTGACTTGAGCCTGGATGAAATTAATCAGGTGGCCACCTCCTTGATCAAAAACGGGATCGATGGGGTCATCGCCACTAATACCACCCTGGATCGTGACATGATCTATGACCTGCCCCACGCCGGCGAGGCGGGTGGCCTGAGCGGGCGCCCCCTGCAACACAAGAGCACCGAAGTGATCCGCCAGCTGGCCAAGGCCCTCGATGGCGCGCTGCCTATTATCGGGGTAGGGGGCATCGACAGTGCCATGGCCGCCCGGGAGAAATTAGCCGCGGGTGCCAGTCTGGTCCAAATTTACAGCGGCTTTATTTATAAGGGCCCGAGTCTGGTGAAAGAGATCGTCACCCATATTTAAAAAATAGACGGTTGCCCTTATTTAAAGTTGCTCAAATTCTCGACATGGAATAAAGTCGAGTAACGGCTTAAGTAAGGGCAACTCCATGTGTATCCAACCCAATGACAATTGGCAGTGGCATTACGATGCTCAGGATGATCGTCTGATGCTGGATTTGTCCGATCGCATGATATTTGCCACCGAATATAAGGGGCGACAACTCGTCCCCAGCTCCTTCACCACCCAGCCATTCTGTGTGGACGACGCCGCCCTCTATTATCAGCTGATGGACAAGGCTGCCGAACTCGATTGGAGTACACCCCATCAGGTTCAGCTGGTACTGAATGCCATCGCCGTCAGTCGTTTTTATAAACCCTTGATGCCGCAGAGCTGGTTCTTTAATGAACAGCAGGCTCATTGCACGCTCGATATCGGTACCTTGGTGCGTATGGATACCTCCCATGGCAGGGGAGAATTCATGATCATAGAGGCAGGCGAACAGGCGAGCGTCTGTCTGAACCTGACCGAGGAATTAGTGTTGGCGACCAGCAAGATCCTGCCACGGTTCGGAGTGATCAAGGTGATGAATAATCGCATGCAGATCAGAACGACAACGGTGGCGCAGTATCGGCAGGTCAGCTAATAGCGCGCCGCCATTAATAGTTCGTTTTTTAAACTCACCTTCCAATGATCGGCTCCGGTTATTTTCAATGATATCCATCTCTGCCTGGCGGCTCATCGAGCGAGATCGTCGCTGTCTCTATTTCCCCTTTTTTTAAAATGCGTCATTGCGACAGGGACTGAGTCAGCGGTAGCTGGCCTGCAACCGCAGGATGTTGACGGCCCCCTCAAATAGACCCTGGATCGGCGAGATAACAGGCCGCCCCGGCGCGTGCCCATGGCGGACGGCCCTTTATATTCGCGGGATCCCCAAGGTTCGGATGCCGAGTGCGGGCCGATAAGGTATAATGCGGCACTATTTTTATGGCATCCCCGTGAGCGTGATGAAAGAATTCTTTGCAACCTGCCCCAAGGGGCTGGAAAACCTGTTGGCCGACGAGCTGACCACCCTGGGCGCAGAGCAGGTCCGTGAGACCGTGGCCGGCGTGCATTTCAAAGGCGAGCTGGCGATGGGCTACAAGGCCTGTCTGTGGAGCCGCTTCGCCTCCCGCATCGTGCTGGTGCTGTCCGAGTTCCAGATGAACGACGATCTGGATCTCTATCTGGGCGCCCACACCATCCCCTGGGAGGAGCACTTCCCCGGCACCTCTACCATTGCGGTGGACTTTACCGGTACCAACCCCGCCATTCGCAACACCCAGTATGGCGCCTTGAAGATCAAGGATGCCATCGTCGATCGCTTCACCAAGCGCGGTCATGTGCGCCCGGACATCGACAAGAAGTCGCCGGACATTCGCATCATGGCACACCTTGGCAAGGGCAAGGCCAACATCACCCTGGACCTGTCCGGCCCGGCCCTGCACCAGCGTTTCTATCGCCAGGGCACCGGTGAGGCGCCGCTCAAGGAGAACCTGGCCTGCGCCATGATAGCCCGCAGCGGTTGGGCCGGTGAGCCCATGATGGACCCCATGTGTGGCTCAGGCACCCTGCTGATCGAAGCGGCCTTCATCGCCGCCGACATGGCGCCGGCCCTGCGCCGCGAGCGCTTCGGTTTCGATCGCTGGCTGCAACACGATGCCGAGCTGTGGCAGAGCCTGATGATGGAAGCCCAGGTGCGTGCCAAGCGCGGCATGCAGCGCTGCGAGGTCAAGCTGTTTGGTTGTGACGCCGATCCCCGGGTGCTGATGAAGGCCCGTGACAACGCCAAAGCCGCCGGTGTCGCTCACCTCATCACCTTCAAGCAGGCCGATGTGAGCGCGCTGGAGAACCCGCTGCCCATGCCGGCCGGTGAGGATGAGGCTCGTCAGGTGGGGATGTTGATCTCCAACCCGCCCTATGGCGAGCGCCTGGGCGAATTCCCGGCCCTGCTGGAAGTGCACCAGGCGCTGGGCGATGCCCTGCGTCGCAGCTTCCAGGGCTGGCGCGTCTCCATCCTGTCTGCCTCGCCGGAGCTGCTAAGCTGCCTGCGCCTGCGGGCCGACAAGCAGTATCGCCTGTTCAACGGCGCGCTCGAGTGTCAGCTGCGCAACTACCAGATAGCGCTGGACTCCGTGGCGTCCCAGAAAGAGGTGGCCCAGGACTTCGCGAACCGTCTGCGCAAGAACCTCAAGACCCTGGAGAAGTGGGCGAGTAAAGAGGGCATCGACTGCTATCGCATCTACGATGCGGACCTGCCGGAATACAACGCCGCCATCGACCGCTATCAGGATTATCTGGTGGTGCAGGAGTATGCGGCGCCCAAGGACATCCCCGCCCAGAAGACCCGTCAGCGTCTGCTCGACATGGTACAGGCCGCCATCAAGGTGACCGGCATGGACGGCGAGAAGGTGATCCTCAAGGTGCGCGAGCGCCAGGAAGGCAAGCAGCAGTATCAGAAGCTTGCCACCGAGCAACACCGGATGGAGGTGCAGGAGTACGGTGCCCGCCTCTGGGTCAACCTCTATGACTACCTGGATACCGGTCTGTTCCTGGATCACCGTCAGACCCGCCGCATGCTGGGTCAGATGGCCAAGGGCAAGCGTTTCCTGAACCTGTTCGCCTACACCGGCAGTGCCACAGTGCACGCGGCGCTGGGCGGTGCGAGCGAGACCACCACGGTCGACATGTCTTATACCTACCTGGATTGGGCGCAGGACAACATGCGTCTGAACTCCCAGGTGGGTCGCCAGCACAAGTTCGTGCAGGCCGACTGCCTGAAGTGGCTCTCCGAGGCCGATGATCAGTACGACCTCATCTTCATCGATCCGCCCACCTTCTCCAACTCCAAGCGGATGGACGAGAGCTTCGACGTGCAGCGGGATCACCTGTTGCTGTTGCAGCATTTGAAACGTCTGCTGGCGGCCGACGGCACCCTGGTGTTCTCCAACAACAAGCGTCACTTCAAGATGGACCTGGCCGGTCTGGAGGCCACGGGCCTCAAGGCGCAGAACATCACCAGCAAGACCCGGCCGAAAGACTTCGAGCGCAACGTGCATATCCATAACTGCTGGATCATCACCCACGCCGACCAAGCGGCGGATGCCAGCTGATGCTGACCCTGTTTCACACCGACGGCTGTCACCTGTGTGAACAGGCCTGGGCGCTGGTGGAGGAAGCGGGATTGGCCGCGCGGACCCGCCAGTGCGACATCATGGAGGATGCCGACTGGTTGGCCGCTTACCGGGTGCGCATCCCGGTGCTGCGTGACGAGGCCGGCCGCGAGCTGGGCTGGCCCTTCACCTTGGCCGAGCTCAGGCTCTGGCTGGCGGTGTAGGCGAAACACTATTGTGTGCGTATGACATTGAGAGTGGGGCAGACCGGGTCTGGCCCGCTTTTTCATGAAGAATTAAGGAAATGACATGGCTTTATTAACATTGCACGGCGCCTGTCTGTCGTTCAGTGATTTCCCGCTGCTCGACCATGCCGAACTGGCGATCGAGCGTGGCGAGCGTCTCTGTCTGGTGGGACGCAACGGGGCGGGTAAGTCCACCCTGATGAAGGTCATCGCCGGCGAACTGCCGCTCGATGACGGCCGCATGGTGCAGCAGCAAGACTTGAAGGTGACCCGCCTTGAGCAGGATCCGCCCGCGTCGAGCGATCTGACGGTGTTTGACTACACCGCCGAAGGGCTGGCCGGGGTGGGTGAACTGCTCAAGCAGTATCACCATATCGCCATTGAGCTGGGTCACGATCCCTCCGACGCCAACATCCGCAAGATGAGCGAGCTGCAAGAGCAGCTCGATTACCAGAATGGCTGGCAGTTAGAGACCCGGATCAGCCAGGTGCTGACCCTGCTCAACCTCGATCCCGATGCGACCCTCGACAGCTTGTCCGGTGGCTGGCTGCGCAAAGTGGCGCTGGCCCGCGCCCTGGCCTGCGATCCGGATCTGCTGCTGCTCGATGAGCCGACCAACCACCTGGACATCGAAGCCATCAACTGGCTGGAAGAGTTCCTGAAAGATTTCCGTGGTGCCATCGTCTTCATTTCCCACGATCGGGAGTTCATCCACAAGCTGGCGACCCGGATCATCGACTTGGATCGCGGCGAGATCACCTCCTGGCCCGGCAACTACGATCAGTACCTGCTGGGTAAAGAGGAGTGGCTGCGGGTCGAGGAGCTGAAAAACGCCGAGTTCGATCGCAAGCTGGCCCAGGAAGAGGTGTGGGTCCGCCAGGGCATCAAGGCACGTCGCACCCGTAACGAAGGCCGGGTGCGCGCCCTCGAGGCGATGCGGATGGAGCGTGGTCAGCGCCGTGAGCTGCAGGGCAAGGCCAAGCTGCAGATGGACGATGTGAATCGCTCCGGCAAGCTGGTGTTCGAGACCGAAGGTCTGGGGCTGGACTTTGGCGATCGTACCCTGTTCCAGGGGCTGGATCTGCAGGTGCTGCGCGGCGACAAGATTGCGCTGGTGGGCCCCAACGGTTGCGGCAAGTCGACGCTGATCAAGCTGCTGCTCGGCCAACTCGAGCCCAGCCGTGGTGTGGTCAAGGGCGGTACCAAGCTGGAAGTGGCCTATTTTGACCAGTATCGCGATCAGCTCGATCCCGAGCAGACGGTGATGGAAAACGTGGGGGAGGGCAAGCAGGAAGTGATGGTGCGCGGCCGTTCCCGCCACATCCTCGGCTACCTGCAGGACTTCCTGTTCGAACCCAAACGGGCAAGGACCCCGGTCAAGGCCTTGTCAGGGGGTGAGAAAAACCGTTTACTGTTGGCCAAGTTGTTCCTCAAACCCAGTAACTTGTTGATTTTGGATGAACCAACCAACGATCTGGATGTCGAAACGCTGGAATTGCTGGAAGAGTTGCTGGCGGATTACCCTGGCACTCTGCTGCTGGTCAGCCACGATCGTCGCTTCATCGACAACACTGTCACCGGTTGCTGGCTGTTTGAAGGGGATGGCCGGATCAGCGATTATGTGGGTGGTTATGCCGACATGATGGCAACCCGTGCCCTGCAAGAGGCACAGCTGGCGGTCAAGACCGCGGCGCCGAAAGTGGCAGAGCCTGTCGCATTGGCGGCGGAGCAGGCGAAAAAAACACGTAAGCTCTCTTACAAGTTGCAGTTGGAGCTGGATAATCTGCCGGCCAGACTGGAACAGCTGGAGACCGAACTTGATGCCCTGCAGGCGGAGGTAAACGACCCGAGTTTCTTCTCCCTGCCTGCCGAGCAAACCCAGCTTAAACTGGATGCATTGAATGCAGCAGAGGCTGCATTGGAACACGCCTTCTCCCGTTGGGAGGAGTTGGAAGCGTTGAAACATCAAGACTAAGGAAGTAGATGAAAAAGCAATTATCCATGCTGGCCATCCTGGTCGGCGCCAGCCTCAATGCACAGGCGGCACAGAGCCCCTTTTTCACCATTACTGAAGTAGGGCAGGGCTATGCGACAGGGATCAGTGCCGACAATAGCGTACTGGCGGTGAAACCGAAGAATGATGCGGGAAGTTTCTTCTCAATGGCCCCCTTCTCTGACTTCTTGGTGGATCGCTTCCGCTTCGAGCAGGCCTGTATTCTATCCGGTGACGTCTGTGACGCCCTTTGGGAAGATAACGCCAACTATGGCTACAGCTGGCGCCGTGATTTCCTTGATTCTACTCCCCAGCGTGACAGCTTCGGTGTCTCTGGCAATGAGACCGATGGTCTGGCATTGGCCATGGGGCCGGATAGCGGTACCTACGTAGGCTACAAGGCAAGCAAAAATGCGGTCGAGGGTTTGGCCAACAGTCGTACCGCCTTCGTCGTGATCGACAATAATGGTCAGGTTCCTCTGGATGGCAGTTACAAGGTGAACAACACCAACGTGCTGAGCAGTGCCACCAGTGTCGCCTTGGTCAGTGGCAGTCAATATCTAGTGACCGGCACTGCTGCTACCGGCAAAAACCGCACGGTCGATACGGATGAATATAGAGATTGCTTCAGTGGTGACGATGACAACTTTGGTGACTACCTCCGTTGCCCGGGCACTGACACTCAGGCCGCTTTCTGGCTGGTGAACGATGGCTCTGCTACCCTGTTCCAGCCGACTAGCTATTACAACAACAGCAATGACATGGTACAAACCGCGTCTGCTGCTCAGGCCGTCAAGCAAGAGAATGGCAGCTGGGTCGCGGTAGGCTATTCCGCTACCGCGGAAGAGATGGATGAGCACAGTCTGGATCTCGCTACTTACTGGACCCTGGATCTGGCTAAGAAGTCGGCTGGCGAAGCCAAGGCTATTCCCTTAGATGAAGGTAAGCCGGATGATGATGAGGATGCTAGCTTGCGTAGTACTTGGGCTATCGGCATCAACGCCAATGGCTACATCATCGGTAATCAGCGTTTTGGTACCAATAAGAGCCAGAACCGTCCCGTCGAAATGTTTGTATTCAACCTCAGCAACCCGACTATCAATGCTAGCGTACCGCTCAAAGACAAGCCCATCAACGGTGCCAGTTCGGAAGCGGCTGCCATCAACGATCGCGATATGGTAGTTGGTTGGCGTGACTCCCGCCATCAGAAGCAACCTGTGGCCAACGGTACCAACCGCATGCAGGAAGGCTTCCTGCTCGATGCGGTTACTGGTAACAACTGGTATCTCAACGATCTGATCTGTGGTCTGGACGATGCCGGCGCCAAGCAGTGCTCCCAGAAGGGGGCCTACTATCATATCGCCTACGCCAGCGGCATCAGCCCCGATGGTACCATCGCCGCGACCGCCTATCGCTACAGCAGCGAGAGTGATCTGAATAATCGCACCGGTGCTACAGTGGTTGCGGTGAAGCTGGAGCCGGCGGTGAAGGATTATCAGGGTAATGACCCGGCCGCTCATATTGTCAGCAACGTACCGGTCGATAACCCGATTAGTCAGGATGGTGATGGCGGTGGTGGCAGCCTGTTCTGGTTGACGCTGCTGGCCTTGCCTTTTGCCTGGCTGCGCCGCCACCCGCGATAAAAAGTGGGGTAATGAAAAATTAATGCAGTTCAGCACCTTGTGTCACAATGCCGGAATAACATGACATTTTTTGTTTGACCCTGTTCCCCCCGTGGGGTAAAGATGAAAGCGACCGGTGAAAACTTGGTCGCTTTTTTGTTCCACGAAGAGGGTCGTAGATGATGAAGAGACAGAAACGGGACCGTCTGGAAAGAGCTCGCGCTCGTGGTTATCAGGCTGGCGTAGTCGGCAAACAGAAAGAAGCGTGTCCGTACCAATGCCTGGATGCCAGAGGGCACTGGCTTGGTGGTTGGCGCGACGCCATGGAGGGGCGAGGCTCAGGCCTCTTCATGAAGTAACCGAGACTTCATCACTCATCAAAAAAGGAAAGGGGCCGTGCTGGCCCCTTTACGTTTCCCCGAGAAGCTCCCTCTCGAGCAAGATCACTCTGGTCACCCATCCTGAAAAAGGAAAAGGGGCCATGTTCAGCCCCTTGACCTTATGCGCGCAGGTCACATATCAGAATGCGGTGGTGTCCTTGAACAGGCCCACTTTCAGGTCGGTCGCGCTGTAGATGGGGCGGCCATCCACTTCGACCACGCCATCGGCGATGCCCATGACCAGCTTGCGATTGATGACCCGCTTGAAGGTGATCTTGTAGGTGACCTTCTTGGCGGTCGGCAGGATCTGACCGGTAAACTTCACTTCACCCACGCCGAGGGCGCGGCCTTTGCCCGGACCACCCTTCCAGCCCAGGAAGAAGCCAACCAGCTGCCACATGGCATCCAGACCCAGACAGCCTGGCATGACGGGGTCACCCGGGAAATGACAGTCGAAGAACCAGAGGTCCGGGGTGATATCGAGTTCGGCGATGATCTCGCCCTTGCCATGTTCGCCACCGTTGTCGGTGATCCTGACGATACGATCCATCATCAACATGTTGGGGGCGGGCAGTTGGCTGTTACCTTCACCGAATAATTCGCCGCGGCTGCAAGCAAGCAGCTCGTCACGGGTAAAGGATTCTTTGCCTTGTTCACACAGGGAAAGGCGGGGCTGAATGGTGTCGTTATCTAGGGTCACGCTGTTTATCCTTCATATGAGTCAAAGCCGGGCCAATTTAGCGTACAGTTGTGCGCTAAACAACTCCGATCTCTTTATTTACAGGCCGAATAGGCGGCCAAGCAGGCTGCGCAGCAGCCCGCTCTTGGGGGCGGTGCCATTGAGTTCATCCAGTCTGTCCTGGATCCGGCCAAACAGGGTATCCGGAATATCCGGCTCACCCGCCACGCAGCCGGTCAGCAACTCGATGGCCTCTTCCACATGATCCACCGGATGGATATGGAACTGACCCGCCTCGACGGCGGCAATCACCTCATCGGACAGGTTGAGCTGCTGGGCGTTGGTGCCGGGCAGAATAATGCCTTGCTTGCCGGTGATGCCGTGGATCTTGCACACCCGGAAGAAGCCTTCGATCTTCTCGTTCACGCCACCCACCGCCTGCACATTGCCGAACTGATCGACCGCGCCGGTCACGGCGAAGCGCTGAGAGATGGGCTGGCGGGCGAGGGCGGAGAGCAGGGCGCACAGACCGGTCAGGGAGGCGCTGTCGCCGTCGATCTCATGATAGGACTGCTCGAACACCAGGTTGGCCGAGAGCGGCGAGGGGTTTTCGGCCCCAAACTTGTTGGAGAGATAACCGTGGATGATCATCATCGCCTTGGCGTGAATGTGGCCAGCCAGCTCGGCCTTGCGCTCGATATCCGCCACATCGCCATCCCCCAGGTGCACGGTCGCGGTCAGGCGGACGGGCTCACCGAAATCATAGGGGTGTCCGGCCACCTGAATGACGGACAGGCCGTTGATCTGACCGATCTCCTCACCGTCGGTCTGCAGCAGGATCTGACCATCGATCACCCCCTGATCCGACTGCTCCACCAGATAGTTGAGGCGGTAATCCTGCTCTTCCAGGGCAAGCAGGATGTGTTCGTCGGTGACGGTCGTTGCCTCCAGCTCGCGAGCCAGGCTGTCGGCCATGCGCATGATGGCGCCGAGTTGCACCTCGGAGAGGGCGAGCCACTCCTGATGGTCGCATAGGCGGCTGGCATGGCGGCACAGGGCGAGGAGGGCACCCGGGGTGAAGTCCAGCAGGTTCCAGCGCAGCCGCAACCAGGCCAGGTATTGCAGGAACTCGGGCAGATCTTCTTCGATGTTCACCTCGGACACCAGATCGGCCCGCAGGAAGATACGCTCCGACATGTCCCTGTCCAGCATCTGGAACTCGGCCACCTCTAGGCGGTCGCCAACCAGAATGAGCTTGAACCGGATCGGGGTGGCCTCAGGGGTAAAGAAAGGGGTCAGGGTCTTGCCTTCCTGATAGGCGTTCCAGTCCAGTTCGCCTTTTTGCATGGCATTCTTGAGCTTGAACCAGAGATGGGGCTGATCGAGCAGCTCGTCGAGCTGCAGGATGAGATAGCCGCCGTTGGCTTCTCGCAGCAGGCCCGGCTCCAGCAGATGCTGGTTGGCATAGACCGAGCCTTGTTCCGTCTGGTAGTTGATCGAACCGAACAGGGTGTCCCAGTTCAGGTCCCGGCCATAAATGACGGGGGCTTGCTGGTCCTCATGATGGATCAACAGATTGATGAGCACCGGATGCTGGAATTCGAGCCCCTGGGCCACGTGCGCCGCCAGATCGGAGAGAAAATCCACGATCTTGGGGTCATTTTTCTGTTTGCGGATGATCCGGGTGACCAGACGCTCGGCATCCAGATGATGGCTCATCAGCTTGAGCAGCTCGCCAACCATCTCGCAAAACTCGAAACCGCTGCCGGGTTGCAGGCGCAGCCAGATCGGCTTGAACGGGTTGTTGAGGTTCTCCGTGTAGCAGAGATCGAACAGATCGCCATCCTTGCCATTGGAGGCAGCGATCAGCGTCTGGCAGACATTCTCATAATCGGCCCCCGGGAAGCCGTTGAGCAGCATGACCGGGCAGTCACCGTCGAAACTGGCCAGTCGTTTGATGCCAGAAATGGCTCTGGGTTGTAAGGCGGCAAAAGGGATGGGATCGAGCTCGCTGAGCGTAGGAAACTGCTCAATCGCAAAAGCGGGTTTTAATTGTTCTGATGTTAATTCAGCCACTTAAGACATCCGGTCGGGGATAGGATCAATTGTTTCCATTATACACAGTTCGATTAGCGGGAACAGGAAACAAGATCATATCATTTAACATAATATACATTATGCGCGGTCAGGTCAGGCCCGGTCATTGGCGCCAGAAGTACCGTCACACCAAGGGCTAGCGCCGTACTGGCTCCCTTTGTGTACTTTGCCAGGAGTTCGTACCAAGCCTTCTTTAGCTCGGGATCGGTGGCTCTCACGGCAGCCATGCTGATTAGCACTTCGCTGACGTCGAGGCCAATTTCCTCGGCGAGTTTTTTTGCAGTCGCATCAGTGAGTTGCGCCTTTCCATGCTTGATGGATGAGATGTAAGAGCTGGTAAATCCTAGGTCTGCGGCTACTTCCTGAAACTGGCTGTACTTTTTGGCCCTCATGTAGGCCTCAATCAGTGTTTTAGAGTCCATGTTTCTGTCTCCTGAGTAGTTAGACAATCGGCCCATCATACCCATTTTGGCGAAAATCAGCTCGTTTCTATTTAGATGGTTACATGATTGAATGCGCTTAAGTAACTAATTAAATAGATAACACATGACCCACTCTAGCCCACAAAACACCGATCTGCCTGCGCTCCTGGAGCGCAAGGTCTATTGGCAGGATGAGCCCACGGGCGACATTTCCGCTTGTGTGGCGGGCCAGGTCGAGATGTTCCGCGACCTGCATGAGATGCGGATCTACTTGTCCATGACGTACCCCGACACCGCTTTCGAGCTGGTCGAGGTGACTGAGGAGACCTGGCAAGGCTTCTATGACCAGGGAGTATTTTTCGATGACTGGTCATAGCTCCGTGATGCCGATAAATGGGGTTATCGGCAACAAAACCCTGATCGACTTTCTGTCTTTCACCTGGGCACCGGACGAATTGCGCCGGATGACCGACCTTGCCAAGCAAGGCGCACTGCTCAAGGCCATCCCGCGCTTTGAGAGTCAGAACAAGGCTATCCAGGCCGCCTTCTCTGCTACGCCCGTTGAGGGCCTGCGTTACCTGTGGAAGCGCCCGGCCGGGTTCAATCCCCTCACCCACTTCGATAAGGTCACGGCGCGCCTTTGTGAGAAGGTTGCCGCTCAGTCGCAGCCCATCATCAAGGCACCCTCCCCTGTGTGTACCCCGTCCATGACAGAAATGATGGAGCGGGCCTTGCACTCGGACTACAAGTCTCGCGCCGACATGCGCAAAGAGCTCAAGGCGGTCTGCTCTGCCCTGCTCGACTTCTCCGAGTTCGAGGTGGTGGCCGATGCGAAATACTGGCACGTCTATAACGACATCATCGACAGCTACGGCGTCCAGTTCCTGGATGCGCTCTGCTGCGCCGAGATCGATTTCTGGCTTGAGGAGCTGAATCAGCGGATTGGGGTGCCTATCCCCTCCCCTCGGTTCAGCAAACGGGATCGCCGCTCCGGTCTGCACGGTTACGCTCACTCTGCCGACCTGCTGTGTGATGGTCTGCCCTGTGGCCTCATTGCCTGGGGTGCGGCCAACCACGGTTGCATGGTGAGTTTTTCCGGCGTGGGTTGTGCGGCCCTCGACTTGCCGGCTCTGCATGACGTTATCTCTCACATTCCTGGCATTCGGATCACCCGGGTCGATTTGGCCCTGGACGATTACCAGGGCAAGACGGTGAGCTACCTCAAGGCGGTCGATGCGGCCGAGTCTGGTCAGTTCCACCCGCAACGGGGCAATGCCCCTTGCTGGATGGCCATCCAGTCCGGCGAGATCGTCCCCTCTGAGGTCGCCAAGGGCATCGTCAAGCGCTACGGCCTCAAGCCCTCCAAGGGCTGCTCGTTCTACGTGGGCAGTCGTATCAATGGCAAGTGCGCCCGCATCTATGAGAAAGGCAAACAGATGCAGTCGGCTGATTTCCCAGATTGGGTACGCGCCGAAGGCGAGCTGCACAATAAAGACCGGATCATTCCGCTGGATGTGCTGATTAACCCAGACCCCTATTTTGCGGGCATGTATCCGCAGTTCGCCAAATGGCTGGAACAAGTCGCCCAGGTAGAGAATGAGCCAATTCGGATCACCACCTTTAAAAACCGTTTTAAAACATCGCGGGATAATGCCGTATTCAATATGTCGAGAATGGCGGGCCGCCTTGTCAATTGGTTAGCGAATATTGAGGGGTTATCCCCTGACAAGATCGTTAACCAATTAACAGCGCACCTGGAACCGTTGGATATTCCAGCGCGGTTAACGATGCCGCTCCCGCCTGATGTGGGTGAGCTGCCATTATTTACGACCTAATCAAGGTTCTTCAACGAGGTAATATCTATGTCTATTCTGTCCGGTGTTCTGGTCACTCGCGTGACTCATGGTTATGGCGTCTCCCGTAAATCCGGTTCGCCTGTTCCTTATGACTTTGCCCAGGTGGAATACCTGGCACCTGCAAATAACGTGAACAAGCCGGAGTGCAATATCACCTCCTGGGGCTATGAGGTGCGCCAATTGGCCTTGCGTAATGACGCGGCCACTATTAAAGAGCTGTCTGACTGCCCTAAATTGGTGGCGGTGGATCTTGTCCTGGAAGCTGACCCCAGCAATCCGACCCGCAACGTGGTGGTGGCCTTCCAGGCAACCAAGAAGCCTCTTTAATATGCCGCGCTGAGGAGGAGGAGCGAGGGCGCGCAGCGACCGACGACGATAGCGTGGAAAAACCATGATCTGCACGGATATTACCGCTGAGGGATATATCAGACTCGCTCAGCCGGATAGCTGTCAATATGTGCTCCTGACTCTCCAGGAGCATTCCAAACTCACCGATATATCCAACTGGTTTCAGTTCGATATGACGGAAGTAGGAATAGCCTTTAGCTCTGGCATTGTTATATGGGCTCTGGGTTTAAAAGTGGGCGCAATTGCCCGATTAATCGTAGGTGCAAAAAGAGGATAAATCGAAATGCAAAACTATTTCCGCAATGGCTGTATTGCCCTGACCTGTTCCATGTCTGCAATGGCTGCGAATGCTGAAACTGGTGGCGCGGCTGCCGCTGCGGCTGCTGCCCTGGATGCGGCCAAGGCCGATGTGGATACCACCTCGCCCAAGGTGATGATGGTCGTCGCCTCTGTGGTGGCGTGCGTCATCCTCATCGGGCTCATCCGCAAGGCCTAAGCCATGTCCCTGCTCATCGGGACGCTGTGGTTTCTGTTCTTTGTCGAAGGCTACAGATCATCGTTTTCGATATGACATAAGGCGGCTTCGGTCGCCTTTTTTATTGGGGGTCGTGTGAGAGTCCTTTATTTGCTGTTTCTGCTGCCGCTGGGGGCGTTTGCGAGCTGTCCGGCTGGGCTCAAGCTGTCCAACGTGCCGATAAGCACGGCACTGCCTTACTGCGTGAAATGGGAATCTTCCAGCTTGGGCGGCTGTCAGGTGGCTTGTCCGGGTGTGTGCGTCGAGTTCCCTATTGATGGCACCAAGGGCCCTATGGAAACGACGGGCAGTGAATGCAAGCTCGGTGGGGGCGATGGGGGTGGAGATGGCGGTGACCCTGGTGGTGGTGATGGCGGCGGCCCATGGGATCCCCTAGGGACACTGTTTAAGCAGGTTCAGAGCCCTATCTCCGTGGGCGGTGAAAATCAAGAAATGACAACGTCAGGGCTTAGGCAGCTTGATTCGGATTTTCGTCTATTTGCTAATGCCAATTTTACGCAAAATAAGCAGATGGGGGCGACGTTTACTACCTTTAGTCGAGATTTGATGGAGGTGACTGATGCGTTAAGAACGCAAATTAGCAATAATGAATCATCTGGAAAAACTGAATTTGAAATGCTTACGTCGCTGGTGAAAACGCAAGAAACGTTGCAGTACTTAACTAATTGCGTCACCAATCCCAAGAACAATGATTGCGATCATGATGGCCAGCCTGATGGCGGTGATTCGGATGATAAGCCTTTTTCTATTTCAGTAGCCATGAAGGATATGCAGTCATCTGTAGATCAAATTTCTGATTACACTTGGCATTCTAGAAATTCACTTCGCACTATTAGTGCTGACATTGTAAAGGCTAACTCTGCGCAGTCTGATACGCTGGGGCGGATAAATTAAAATTTATTCGCAGTGGTCGATTTATTGCAAGCTGGTCAAGCTTCAGGTGGTGCAGGTGTTGATTATTCTCAGATGCCTGGCTCGGCCCAAAATCCGTTGCAGGTGGCTAAGGCTGACTATGAATCCACATTGTGCTCTGGTGATGTGAAATACTTCTTTGACCAGGGTCAGATAAATAAAAAGTATGATGAGAGCAAGGAAGAGTTAAAAAATGCCTACAAGGGCATCAAGGAAGAGGTCGCCGATATATTCAAATTCAATCTCAGCGGGTCAGGGGCGGCCCCTAAATGCTTTGATATGTTTTCAATGGGCGGCAAGTCTTATTCTGTTTGCCCTCAGGTGGATGGCTATTGGGAAATATTGGCAGCCATCATGATATTTATTTTCTACTTCGTTGCGTTAATGATAGTGGTCAGGAGGTAAATCATGGAATGGTTAGGGGATTTGTTCAACGGGTTATTCAACGACATATATAACCTCACTGTCCAGGTAACTGCCTGGATTACGGTTAAGATGGCGATTCAGTGGGTGGAGTTTAAATTATTCATGCTAATGTTTTCCTGGGACGTTGCCAGGGAAATCCTGATTAACCTGCAATTCAGCGATTTGATCTCCACCTCTTTCAATAATTTACCGGAGTCGGTGCGCGATATATTGCTCTATCTGCACTTCGATAAGGGCTTGTCGGTGATGACTCAGGCGTTTGTGACACGCTTTATGCTTAATATCTTCGGGTGGTGATCCATGTCGATTAAAATCCATCACGGTGCTCCTGGTTCTTATAAGTCGTCCGGCGCCATTCATACCGATGTGATCCCGGCTATCAAAGCGGGCCGCTTCATTATTACCAACGTGCGCGGCTTCTCGGTCGAGCGTTGCCGTGAGGTGCTTGGTAAGGATGTACCCGATGGCTTTGAGGTGCTTTATATCGAGACCGAATCCCAGGAAGGCCGCGACCGTTTGGCGCGGTTCTATCATTGGGCGCCCAAGGGGGCATTTTTCCTGGTCGATGAGGTGCAACGGGTATTTCCGCCAGCATGGCGCCAGAGTGACCTGGACAGGCTCGCTTATCCTGGTGGGCCAGATGTCGCTAAAGATGATGGCCGACCGGAAACTATCGAAGTGGCCTTTGATATGCACCGTCACCATAACTGGGACTTTGTATTAACGACTCCGAACATCAAAAAGGTTCACCAGGTAATCCGTGCAGCTGCCGAAACGGCGATTCGTCATACCAATATGGCGGTATTGGGTATCGGTGGCCGTTATAAGACTGTGCTCCACCTCTCCGATAACTCCGGCACCTCTATTTCGGATGTGCTGCAAGCCAAGCCATTTAATAAGGTGCCGAAATATGTTTTCAAGCTTTATGACTCGACTACAACCGGTAAGGTCTCGGATACAATCGCGGGCAGTTCGGTACTGCGAGATCCTAAAGTTCTCTTTATTCTGGCGATTTGGGGACTCTGTTTATACTTTGGCTTCATCAAGCCTGAATATGTTGATGCGCCTGCTAAGGCCTCTGCGCCCTCTCCTGCCGCTGCTCCGGCTCCTGGGGCGGTGGGTGCTTCGCCCACTGCTGATGTACGTCCTGGTGGCGCTCCTGCTTCGTCTGCTGATGGCGTCCTTGCTGTAGGGCCGTTCGCCGGCTACCGCCTGATCATCAACTGCCATGTGCTGACCAAAAGTGATCGAGACGTCTACAACGTCGAGTATTGCTTCGCGCTGCGCAAGGGCGACGACGAACAGGCCATCTATGCCGAGGAGTGGCCCCAGTATTTCGTGGGCGTGAAGGCCATGACGGCATGCCATGCGGTGATCGAGTACCAGGGGCAGTCTGTGGATGTGTATTGCGACCCTGACGGGGATGCGCTGCGCAAGCGGGTTAACGGGGCGCTCTTTGCTGGCACCAAGAATGGCGAGGCGTCTAGCGATGACCGGACATAAAGATGACTGCGGTTCTAATGGGAGATTGCTGTGATTGGCATCGTCGTTGTCTGCATTGATATTGCCATCCTGGTAGCCATTGGGAGCAATCCTAGCTATTCCGCCGAGACTCGTTGGACCTGCTTTGCCCTGGTAGCGCTGTTCTCGCTGCCTCCCTTGCTCTGGCTCTTTGGGGGCCACCTTATCGGGCTGGAGGTGAAGTGGCAGCACCATTGCCGCGCTAAACGCCGTGCTAGTGCTGCTGCCGCTCGTCTCAAGAATGGCCACTGACTTCCAGGGAGTTGGGCTCCCATAACCTGCCGCAGCCCATCAGCATATGGTGAGCTGAGCGAACCATGATAAACGCCTTGCCGGAGGGCGCTTGCGTCCCGAGGACCTATGCCCCACAAGTGTCTGCCTCCCTGGGGTGATTCACGACATTGAGCGTCTCCGCTGAAATAACCCCCTTCCCTGCTAAACCGGCTTTGGGCTTTCCTAATCTGAGTGAGGAAAATAGTGGATGTGTTTTTATTGGGTGTCAAACATGCTTGATGTTATTTTAATTGGTATCAGTTCAAATCTTTTCTTTGACAAGTGAAATTGATACAGCTCATATTGATCATGAAGTTTATCATAGTATGGCTTGATGACTTTCTTATCTACCTTACACCCGAAATATATAGATTTTATTGCGTCCTTATCTATATTTATTAAATGCATTGCGTCCTTGGATGACTGTAATGCTGCGCATATAACTGAGTTGATGTTATCGCTATTGATAATGTATTTGTTTGGGGTTTGGGTTTTTGAAATATAACCTCCAGCTAATTGATTGCTGATAAGGTGTTGATATGTCATGTCCTCGCTTATATTGACCCTTGATTTTGAAGGGCTAAGTTCATTGTCAATCCTTGCGTTGTCATTAGTCACAACAAGTGTATTTGCTTTAACGTATGGGATAATGCATCGATGTTCCTTTTCATATATCCACTCGTCACTTTTTTTGAATAGATGATTTATTGTCGCATTCTTGCTGAGCGTGTTAATGTCGGCACCTGTGTACCCAGATGATTCAAATCTTAAATTGTCATAGTTTATTTTTTTAGGTGAATTAAAAAGCAGTAAAAACATCTTTTCTTTTTCTATTAGAACATCTAACTGCACATGTTCTAATACATTTCTTTTGTAACCGATACAGATCCCATTATGTTGATTTGAATAATGCGCCCACATGAGGCTATTTCTAGGCGTTTCAGAAAAAGACACAATTCCATTCAAAGACAACATCATATTTATGGCCTTTTCACATGCATTTACTCCTTTATTTACCGCATTTTCATCTAGTCCTACTTTTTCTAGGAACTCCTTAATTGATGACGCTATGTTTTCACATGCGTTATATTCAAAAGGATCATTCAAATATGCGGTAGGAGATAACTTTATAGTTGGCTCATCAAAATAGCTTAAAGGTAACAAGCCTGTATATTTGTAAAAAATATCCATTTGTTTTTATGCCCTGTATTGTGATTGTTGACCCCCGTATAGTAATACGGGGGGAATTCGTTGCACAGAGCCTCCTGGACCCCTGGGTCACATCTTTAGTGGTTTGTGCTGTCCTGCAGCGCACCAGGTGAAGCATTCACGACATATCATCCTGTAAGTCTCGAACAGACCTTTTTCAGTATGTTTTTTGTTCGTATCTCATGGTATAGTATTGACTTCATTGACAATAAGGAGGTTGTTATGCTGCAGCATTACTACGTGAACAATAAGGCTCAACCTAATGGGGATCATGAGGTGCATGTCTCCAGCTGTACTTACTTAGCACAGGCAACGAACGTCTCCAGCTTGGGGCACCATGACAACTGTGCATCAGCTGTGCGTCAGGCTAAGCTGAGCCACACTAAATCTAACGGCTGCTATCACTGCTGCCGGACGTGTCACACAAGCTAAGACGATAAGGGGGCTTACGCCCCCTTATCTAGTTGATGTTTCCCAGGTCGAGCTCATACGACCCCCTGCGGGGCTCTCGCCTCGATCCTCTGCGGATCATCTTTGATGACAAGGCCATGTAGATGGAACAGGGATGAAGAGAGTTTATGGCTGCTCTCATCAAACCATATGCATGACACTTCCTGTTCACTGCCATTGTCTCGTGAGTAGTACTCAATCGTCATCGTTGGTCCACCACTGCGAAGCCTCACAACCTGCCCAGCTTGCAGCTGTTCATCCAGACGACTACGGGGCAAAGCTTCACGCAGATGCAGTGTATTAGCTCTGAATGTTGCATAGAAAGGCTCTGGGCCTAATGCTGAGTCGAACCACGAGCAATCAACATGCTCATTATTTGCTCGCACATAATTGACCGTCATGTCTGGTCCCCCGCTCCGCAACCTCACTAACTCACCAGGGTGAAAACAAATATCATCTTGCACTAGCAACTCCTTTGCCGACAGCGCGTTAACTATAGACCCTGATCAATGTTGCTTCTGTTCGTGCCATCAGGGCTTGCACGAACAAATCCCGTACCGCACTAGCTCCAGCATGGCTTCGTGCGAGTATCATAACTAGATTGGCCCCTGGAGGATCCTGACACTTCGCCCCTCTTAACTTAAGAGGTAGTCTTGGAACTATGTTCAGTACTAGTCGCAACGAGAAGATGGTCGAAGTGTTAACAGGAGCCGAGCGCCGTCGACGCCGGACTCCGCAAGAAAAAATCACCATTGTGCAGCAGACCTTTGAGCCCGGGATGACCGTCTCTCATGTTGCTCGCTTGCACGACGTCAACGCCAACCAGCTTTTCAAATGGCGCAAACAATTCCAGGAAGGCTCTCTCACGGCGATCACCGCCGGTGAGGATGTTGTTCCAGCCTCAGAGTTGGCTGCTGCCATCAAGCAGATCCGAGAGCTCCAGCGTCTGCTCGGGAAGAAGACCATGGAGAACGAGATCCTCAAAGAAGCCGTGGAGTATGGCCGAGCAAAAAAATGGATTGCGCATGCGCCCTTGTTGCCGGGGGACGACGATTAAGTGCTGTGAGCCAGGCCCTTAATGTATCGCGTGCGCAGCTATCCGTTCGTGTTCATCGAAAACCGGGTTGGCAAGATGGTCGTCATCATCGCCAGCGTGATGATGCTGCCTTACTTGGCCGGATCATGGAGGCGATGGCAGAGCTTCCCTCCTATGGCTATCGCCGAGTCTGGGCGCTGTTACGGCGTCAGTCAGAGGCAACACGACAGCCTGTGGTAAACGCCAAGCGGGTATATCGCGTCATGCGCGATCATGGCCTGCTGCTCGAAAGAAAACCGGCAGCATCATTGACCCAGCAGGCACATAAGGGGCGTGTTGCCGTCAAAGAGAGCAATCGACGTTGGTGCTCAGATGGCTTCGAGTTTCGCTGCGATAACGGTGAGAAACTACGTGTCACGTTCGCCATGGACTGCTGTGACAGGGAAACCTTGGACTGGGCTGCCAGTACTGGGGGTTACGACAGTGACACGGTGCAAGATGTCATGCTGAGGTCTGTCGAACGTCGCTTCGGGGATGTGTTGCCGGCATCACCGGTGGAGTGGCTGACTGATAATGGTTCGGCGTATCGAGCCCATGAGACTCGCGCGTTTGCACGAGAAATCGGCTTGGAGCCCAGAACGACTGCGGTGAGAAGCCCACAGAGCAACGGTATAGCGGAGAGTTTCGTGAAGACGATGAAGCGAGACTATATCGAGATGATGCCGAAACCAGATAGCCGAACAGCGGTAGGCAATTTGGCCATCGCGTTTGAGCATTATAACGAGCACCACCCGCACAGCGCCTTGGGATACCGTTCACCCCGGGAATTTCTGCGCAGTCGGGTATCACAACCCTAAGCGGGAAAAAGTGTCTGGATCTATGGGGTCAAATCCAATAACTAATGGTTGCAAAACAAGCTATTGATGGTGGATAAATCAGTCAATATGCTTAGGCGTGTAGGTATGTACCGTAATTGCACCATCGTGTAGTGATATATGCTGTTTCGTGGTGTGCCTGGTTGAGCACTTATGGCATATCATTCTGCAAAAATGAAAAGGGGGCTTTCGCCCCCTCCCCTGTCTAGTTGATGCCTAGCTTCTTCCTCCAGTGGAATGCCTCTCTCTGCTTCTCTGACAGTTCTGCCTGGATGATGGCCATCGCCTCGATCCTTCTTCTATCGAACATCACACCGTTAGGAGCGATCAGGCAGTCATTCTTCATCCTCCAGCCTTCCCTGGCCTTGAAGATCGTGGGCAGCTCCCGCCCAGATGCCATACGCATAAGCCGTTTATAGGCAGGTGGGATCTCTATCCCCTTATCCCAATATGTGACCTGCCTCACAGAAACGAAACACAGTTTTGCGACTTCCTCTTCGGATAAGCCGCATTCAAACCAACGAAAAATGAAGTTTTTGGTCAACTCTCGTTCCATCCAAGTAAATACCTGATAAACCAGCAAAATTGCGTGGAGTGGCTTATCGGCAAGCTTCGAATGGGCATTTAACCAAACCGGACATTATGCGCGGTTATTCATGTAGACGATCCAGCGGTTTATGGTTGGCGCTCTCGTGGCGCTCGCTGTTGCCGGTGTGCAGATATTTGGAGGTGGTGTCGATGCTGTCGTGTCCCGCATCTGCTTGGACGTGGGACAGCGGCCGGCCATGCAAGTTGATGTCGTGGGTGATGCCGGTATGGCGGATGGAGTGTGGCGTCAGCTGGCGCATCTCGGCCGCATCTTGGGGAAAGCCGTCCAGCTCTGCCAGGTTGGCCGCTTGCTCCAGTACCGTCATCACCAGGTCCCGCAGTTGGCGGATCCCGAGGTTGGCATTCAGCTCACCTTGCTCCCGGCCGTGGGCTGCCGCCTTGTGGCGGACGAAGAGCGGTGTCTGTTCGTTGGGCGCAGGCAACGGCGAGAGTTCCAGAAAGGTGCGATAGCGTTTGAGTGCCTCCAGCAAGGCCTGGGATACGGCCACGGTGCGCCGCTTGCCGCCCTTGCTGCGTGGAATGTAATAGCCCCAGACGCCCGTCTTGCTGTCTCGGCGAAACTGGCTCATGACCGGGCTGAAGCCGGGTCTGGCCGCCACCTCAGAGATACGCAGATAGCAGGCATACATCAGGCTGATGAGGAACCGACTGCGCTCGTGCTGGGCCGGGCATTCGTCCGCCAACTGTTCGGTGGCCTGCATCACATAGGACCACTGCAATTCGGTAAAAGACTGGCCCTGATCGTCGGCATCCTGGCTGACTGGTCGTTTCACCCGCTGCAGCAGGAGCGCCGGATTGCGGTCCATGTACTCTTCCTGGATCAGGAACTGGAAGAAGGCCGACAAGATGGCGAGTTTGGTCTTCATCGCCTGCTCGCTTAGGCGGTATGGCAGCTCCAGGCCCAGTTCCCGTTTGCCCAGGAATGGCCGCCACTGGGGGTTGGGCAGTCGCTCACCCCACTCCTTGTCGAGCATGAACTGGGCCACGTTACGATACGCGATCAGCACCTGTGGCGGTGCCTGGCAGTAGTCGAGATAGCGCATCATGATGCGCCTGGTGAGATCCTTCGGGCTGATGGCCACCTCGCTGAAGCACCAATGCAGGAAGGTGGTCAGCTCGCTGCGATAGGTCTTGTAGTTGTTCTCGCTATGGCGCTGCTCCAGCAGCCAGTCGACGGCCAGCTCATAGACCAGGCCGGCGTCGGGCACGCCGCCCAGGCTGAGATTGGCCAGATACTGGTTAACCTGGGGGTTGCCCGCCTCCAGATGGAGCAAGTTGTCGAACAGCGGCATGGCGGGCGGAAGTGACGGATGGATCATGGTAGCGCTTGTGGTTCTTGTGGACTGAAGTGAGATTGGGGGCCGCTCGACCCTGATGCCGATAAATGGGGTTATCGGCATCAGGGTCGGCTGGACTGCTCTGGCATAGACTGCCGGTCGGTCGCGTTAGTGTCTCAGGCTGCGGCGCAACATGACATTATTCAATGGATATGCACCCTGGTTGGAAATTTCCCCGGGTGAATATCGATAAAAATGACTGTGAATTCTAAGTTTATGAATAGACAAGGTGCGGATCTGAGTTGTCAGGAGATCACCCCGCCCTCCTCGCCTCAGGCCACACTCTTGAGGGATTTTCCCTTGGGCTTCTCGACGTCCACCTTCTCTTCCTTGGGGCTGATCCCCTGCCCCTTGCCACCGCGCAGCACGTTTTGCAGCAGATCCCGCTGCTCGGCCAGGTAAAAGGCCAGGCTCTCCTGCTGCTCGGGCGTCAGCTGGACGGGGGCCCCGGCCAGCAGCGTCATCAATTCATCGGCGGTATCCAGCAGCTTGTCATAGGCATCCGCCTCTTTCTTGCTGGCAAAGGTCATCTTCTCCACTCCCCCACGCACGACAACATACTTGATCTCAACGGCCATAGTGGCGTCCTCCTCATGATAGTGAGCACAAGTATATGTACGCATATACAGTATTGCAAATAACGCCATGAGCCGATGCTTCGGGGCGCTGAGATCCCATCGTGACTGGGCCGCAGCCTTCTGCTGTACGGCGCTGTTGGGTGGATGCCATGTCCCCTCCCCCCGGCAACTGGCCGGCGAGCCGCTCTTCTTATGGCCGCCGCCCTGCCCCAAACAAGACAGGAGAGCACTTTTAGGGTAAATTTCATCAATTCCTTCAACAGGTTGAATCGTATGTCGGATCCCCATTCCGTGCTCGTCTGCCCGGCCTGCGACTTGCTGATCGAACGCAAGTTGCTGCCGCTGCGCCGTCATGCTCATTGTCCCCGCTGTCATCAGCACCTCTACGGGCGCTATGCCTTTCGCCCTTCCCAGCTGATGGCACTCACCATCACCGGTTTTTTGTTGTTGCCTTCCGCCTTCTTCGAGCCGCTGATCTACCTGCGCCTGGCCGGGGTCAACTCCGATGCCAACCTGCTCAAGGGCATCATGGTATTGCTGGATGAGAGCGAGTTCTGGGTGGCGGCTCTGGTGCTCTGGTGCGCCGCGCTGGCGCCGACCGGCTTGCTGCTGGGGATCTTTGCGCTCGCCTCCGGCATCGCCAAACGCTGGGGCATACTGGCCCTGACCCTCAAGATGGTGGAGGTGTTCCGCCATTGGGCCATGCTGGAGGTCTACATCGTCAGCCTGCTGGTCGCGCTGTTCAAGCTCATCGACATCGCCGATGTGCGCTTGGGGGGCGGGCTGCTGAGCCTCGGGATCCTGATGCTGCTCAACATGACGCTGCTGATCCTGTTTGACCCCGCCCCCTACTGGGAGCGGATACCCTTGCAAGCAGCCTCGCAGGAGCAACACCATGATCCCGACCAGCGCCCGTGAGCTGGGGCTGTGCCGTTGCCACACCTGCGGCCTGCTGGTGCGCTATCAGCCTTCGCTGAGTTGCCCCCGCTGCCACAGCCCCTTGCAGATGCGCATCCCCCATTCGCTGGCCTGGTCATGGGGCTTGCTGGCGCTGGCCACCTTCATGCTGCTGCCCGCCAATCTGCTGCCCATCACCCATTTCTACAACAAGGGGTTGCTGCAGTCCGATACCATCTTCAGCGGTATCATGGCGCTCTATCGCAGCAAGATGTCGGGCATCGCCACCATAGTGCTGACCGCGAGTATCATAGTCCCCATCGGCAAGATACTGGGCTTGGGCTGGATCTGCTGGCAGTTGCAGCGGGCCAAGCCGGTGCGGCGCAAGCGTCAGCTCATCATGTATCGCATCATCGATTTCATCGGGCGCTGGTCCATGCTGGATCTGTTCGTCATCTCGCTGATGGTGGCCCTGGTGGATCGCGGCGTGTTGCTCAACGTGCGAGCGGGCCCCGGTGCCACCGCCTTCGCCGGCGTGGTGGTGCTCACCATGATGTCGGCCCGCATGCTCGACACCCGCCTGTTATGGGACAAGGCGTCCCGCTAATGCTTTTTTCGTCTGTATCGGATGCGCTGTTTATCACAGCCAATAAGGAGTCGTTATGATCGGGGCTGAACCCGTCATCGAGAAACATCGCTGGTTATCCCCAGTCTGGTTATTGCCCGTCATAGCGTTGTTGTTGGCGGGCGGTTTCATCTACCAGCAGTGGACGAGCAGTGGTCAGATCATTCGCATCAACTTTGCCCAGGGCAACGGCATTCTGCCGGGCAAGACCCAGATACGCTATCAGGGGGTCGCCATCGGGGTGGTGCAGGAGCTGGTACTGGCTCAGGATGGTCGCAAGATAGCGGTGCTGGCCAAGATAGACAGCCGTGCCCGCCCGCTGATCCGCAAGGGCTCCGCGTTCTGGCTGGTGAGCCCCAAGGCCTCGCTGACCGAGATCTCCGGCCTCGATACCCTAGTCTCCGGCAACTACATCAACCTGCAGCCCGGCCGGGACAACAACCCGCAGGAGGATGAGTTCGATGCCCAGGACGGCCCTCCCCCCGGTTATCAGGCCCAGGGGCGGACCCTGCACCTGACCGCCGATTCGCTGGGATCGGTCGGCATCGGCGCCAAGATCTACTTCCGTGGGCTAGAGGTCGGCAGCGTCATCAACACCCGCCTCAGCGAGGACAACCAGAATGTGATCCTGGATCTGGTGATCGAGCCGCGCTTCGAACACCTGGTCAAGATGGATACCCGTTTCTGGAACATCAGCGGCATCAAGGGCTCCTTCAGCCTGACCGGCGTCAATGTGGAGGCCGGCAGCCTCGCCTCCATCCTGAGTGGCGGCATAGCGTTCGACTCCCCCAAAGAGTCGCCGGTCGCCCAGAAGGGGCTGAACTTCACCCTCTACAAGGGACTGGCCGAGGCGGCGCGGGGTGAGCGCATCAGCATCCAGGCGGGTGATCTGCCGATCAAGGAGGGCATGCCCATCCTCTATGAGGGGATCGAGATTGGCAGGGTTGACCCCATCCGTCTGACCGAGCAGGGCCGAATTGTCACCGCCCTGGTCAACCCGGAGCAGGCATTTAGAGTGACCGGCAAGAGCCGCCTCGTCTGGGAGACGGTGTCGCTCTCCCCGAGCGGGCTCAAGCACGCGGATCGCCTGCTGGCGGGGCCGGCCATCCGGCTCGACTACGTGGCGGGTGACAGGGTCAGCACCATGACCCTGGAGAGTCAGGCCCAGCGCGGCGGCATCAAGCTGACCCTGCAGGCTGACGATCTCGCCGGCTTGAGCGAAGGCGCGCCGCTATGGTTCAAAGGCCTGCAGATCGGCCAGGTGGGTCCCTTGACCCTGGATGCCAAGGGCAATGCCAGCGTCAGCCTGCTGGTGAACGAGAACCATAGTCACCTGTTGAAGGGGGCGCGTTTCTATCGCGCCGCCCCCCTGCAGATCGAGGCCAATCTGAGCGGCATCAAGGTGGACACCAGCCCGGCGAGCGCCTGGCTGGCGGGCGGGATCAAGCTGGTCCAAGCCCCCGCGGGCGAGCGCATCGACAAGCTCTACCCCAGTCAGGAACTGGCCTTGCTTGGCACCCGCAACGCCAGGCCACAACGCTGGTTGCTGCGCGCCGAGCAGGCGGATGGCGTCAGCATCGGCTCGCCGGTCCTCTATCTGGGACTGGAAGCCGGCAAGGTCAAGGGATTGAAGGCGGATGACCGCGGTGTGGAGATCACCCTGGAGATCGATGCCGTCTATGCGCCCCTGCTCAAGCAACAGCCCCAGTTCTGGAAGAAAGCGGCCATCGACGGCAAGATCCGGCTGGACGGGGTACAGGTCAAGATGGGGAACCTCGCCACCTTGCTGCGCGGCGGCATCGAATTTGATCGGCTCGGCACCGGCCGCAGCAGTCACCAGCTGTTCGACAGCAAGGAGCAGGCCAGAACCCGGGTGCGGACGCTGACGCTGACCGCCGAGCGCAATCCCGGGCTCGGGGTGGGCAGCCCCATTCGCTATCGGGGGGTCGACATCGGCAAGGTGGAGCAGATCGAACTGGACCCCTCCCTCGGTCAGGTGAGCTTCAAGGCCGAGCTGGATGAGCAGTATGCCGCGCGCTTCCTGCAGTCCGGGGCCAGGTTCACCCTGGTGCAGGCCAAGCTGGGGCTGGGCGGCGTCGCCCATCTCGATACCCTGATCAAGGGATCCTTCGTCGAGGCGAGCCCGGGCCAGGGCGCGGGCAAGGATCGCTTCCCCCTGAGTCAGAGCGGCCCCGTCGGGCTGGCACTGACCCTCAGGAGCCCGTCGGTCAGCGGCATCAGCGTCGGCAGCCCCTTGCTGTTCCGCAAAATGATGGTCGGCAGTGTCACCGGGGTGGCACTGGCCCGGGACGGCAGTGAGGTGCTGATCGACGTGAGCATCGATCGGGAGTATGCCCATCTGGTGCGCGCCAACAGCCGCTTCTGGAACGTGTCCGGCGTCAAGGCCGACATCGGTCTGACCGGTGGCACCATAGAGGTGGAAACCGTGCAGAGCCTGCTGGCCGGCGGCATCGCCTTCAACACCCCGGAGCGGGAGATGGGGCCGACCGTCAAGGCTGGCCACCGCTATCCGCTGTATGGCAAGGCGGAGAAAGAGTGGCTGGAGTGGAGCCCCCGCATCCAGCCCTGATCCTCCTCTGCTGTTATCTCCAAACCCGGCATTCTGCCGGGTTTGTTCATTCTGCTCTCCCACGCCATCCAGCAAGCTCGCTAAAGAAAACCCTTATCCTGTGATAGGATATGGCCCCTCATTTTGGGTCAGCGAGACTGCGCCGTGCACGATAACACCTATCTTCCCGATCACTTCCTACGCCATATCGCGGCCATCATGCCGGCGCACCTCTCCATGGAGGAGTTTGTGGCGAGTTGTCGGCGACCGCTGCGGCGCAGCATCCGGGTCAACACCCTCAAGATCACAGTGCCGGCCTTTGTCACGCGGATGCAGGGGCTGGGTTGGCAGCTGGATCCCGTACCCTGGTGTGAGACCGGCTTCTGGCTGGTTCGCGCCGATGAGACAGTGCCCCTCGGCAACACCGCCGAGCACCTGAGCGGCCTGTTCTACATCCAGGAGGCGAGCTCCATGCTGCCGGTGACGGCACTGTTTGCGAGCGACAAGATCAAGCGGGATGGCATGTTGCTGGATGCGGCGGCGGCGCCGGGCTCCAAGACTACCCAGATCGCCGCCCTGATGGATAACCAGGGGATGCTGATCGCCAACGAATATTCCAGCAGCCGGCTCAAGGTACTCAGTGCCAACATCCAGCGCTGTGGCGTGACCAACGTGGGCATGACCCATTTCGATGCCAAGGTGTTTGGCCAGTGGTTGCCGGAGACCTTCGATGCCATCCTGCTCGATGCCCCCTGCTCGGGAGAAGGCACTGTGCGCAAGGACGAAGATGCCCTGCGCAACTGGAGCATAGAGAGCATCGATGAGATCGCCGCGGTGCAGCAGGGCCTGTTGGAGAGTGCCTTCCATGCGCTCAAACCGGGCGGTGTACTGGTCTATTCCACCTGTACCCTGAGCGAGCAGGAGAACCAGGCCATCTGCCAGTCCCTGCTGGACCAGTTCGGCGATGCCCTGAGCTTCGACTCCCTTGCCGGTCTGTTCCCGGGTGCCGAGCAAGCCTGCACCGCAGAAGGCTACCTGCATGTCTGGCCCCAGATCTTCGACAGCGAGGGCTTCTTCGTCGCCAGGCTGCGCAAGCATCACTCTGTGCCGAACACCATGTTCAAGCCGGGCAGGCTCGGCAAGTTCCCCTTCTCCCTGTTGCCGGTGAAAGAGGCCGAGCCCATGTTGCGCGAGATTGAGGCGAGCTTCGGAATAGTTCCGCGCGGTCAGCTGTCCGGTCGCAACGACGAGATCTGGCTCTTCCCCCAGGCGTTTGAACAGGTGCGGGGCAAGCTGCGCTTCGACCGCATCGGCATCAAGTTGGCGGAGACCTTCAAGAAGGGCTATCGAGTGACCCACGAATGGGCGCTGGCCTATGGCAGTCTGGCCACCCGGGGATTCGTCGAGCTGGATGTCGCCAATGCCCGTGAATTCATGATGGGGCGGGATGTCTGGCCCGAGCTGGAGGCTGGTACTGGCGAGGTGATCGTCCGCTATCAGGGACATCCGCTGGGGATGGGGAAATGGGTCGGGAGTCGCATCAAGAATGCCCTGCCCCGCGAGCTGGTGCGTGACAACAATCTGTTCAACATCTGAGGCCTAAACAGGCTGGCAGCCGGAGCAAGACTGCCTTCTGAACCAGGGCGTTGCCGCGAGTGTAAAACCTGATCGAGTCTGGAAAACCCACACTCTGTTTGAACTTTTAGTCAGATCTTGAAATGCCTCTAGCCTTGTCTAAGCTTAAGGCAATCCGCATATCAATTAGCGCACGGCTCTGCAAGGAGCCAATTCCCCTATGCCAGGTACAAGGAATTCGTACCTGGCTTTTTTTATGTTCGAGCGTTCGGCATATTATTCGATAGTCTCCGCCAACGCCTGCTCGGAGCGGATCTGTGGCACCAGCTCATGTTGGTAGAGCAGATCAATAGCCTGCTCAATAAGCGACGCCTGACTGTCTTCCAGATGGTGACCGAGTTCCTGCAACCGCTGCGCGTGGCGATTGCTGATCCAGCACTGCAGCCGACTATGGGTTTCCTGCTTGCGCTTCACATGCTGACGCTGCCGCTCGGCATTGTCTTGCGCTTCATTCGCTGTTATTTCCTGGTTCATATGACCTTGCATCTTTCACTTTTGTGACTCGTTATCTCTCATTCTTGGTGGAGAGCCGCCCTATGGCATGTCTCCCATCCGCCCTGCTCCCTTCAGAAGGGATTGGATTATAGGTAACAGGATCAACGAGATAGTATTTAACATAAATAATGTGGTGACGCGGTTTTATCAAAGCAAGCCTTCCAGGGCATGATCGGAGAACTTGTGCGCATCGTCGAAATACTCCTGCAGGGTACGCATGTCCTTGTGCCTTGTCACCTCGATGATCTTGTTCATCGGCTTGCCGGCGGTCACGGCCGAGGTGATGAATCCCCGTCGCAGGCTATGGCCACTGACATAGAGATCGTCGATGGCCTGGCCGGTGCGCCGCTTTATCATCAGGTTGATGCCCTGCGGGCCCAGGGGATCCGCGGTGAGCTGTCCCCAGCGGGTCATCCGCCGAAACAACGGGCCCTGGCTTAGCCGGCTCGCTTTCAACCAGCGGCTCAGGGCCGACACCGGACAATGTTGCTTGCCAGGAATGAGCGCGATCTCGGTTTCATGGAGCTGATGCTTGCTCGGCTTGAGGCGAAGCCTTATCCCCTGCCCCACGAAGTCGAGATCGCTCACCTCGATGCGGGCGGCTTCCGAGCGACGCAAGGCGCCGCTGAACATCAACAGCAGCAGGGTGTGATCCCGCAAACCGGCCAGATTGGAGGTGTCGATCTCATCGAGCACCCGCGTCAGGGGTTGCAGGGTCAAGGCTCCCGTCTTGCGTTTGCGGTTATCACCGAGGCGCACTATGCCGCGCATCATCTCTTTGATTTCCGCATGCTCGGTCGGCATGGGATGAATGCCCTTCTGCTTGAAGGCGTAACGGATCCCGGCGAGTCGCCGTACCAGGGTGGCCGGCTTGCGCGGCTCGCCGTTTCGCAGCTCCCCCTTCCCCTCTTCCCTGTCCAGCCATACCCAGTCGGCCAGGATGCCATCGGCCTGATCCGCCAGAAAGTTCATGATGTCGTGATGGCTGGTTTGCAGTGGATCCAGCCCGTGCAGCTGACACCAGAACACGAAGATGCGGGTATCTGCCTGATAGGCGTTGAGGGTCGAGTCCGCCTTGGCACTGCGCAGGAACCGCCGAGCCCGGTTATTGAGCGCTGGATCGAACACGGCCTGCAAGGACTGATGAACAGGGGGTGAGACGGTTGGATATGCCACTTAAGTCTATGATTCTATGCGGAGTTTAGAAGGATCTTACAGGATCTTTCAGGTACATCAAGTATCGATAATGAATATTATCGATACTTATGATATCTCGGTTTAACCCCATCTGCCTCCGCATCTCTTCCGAAGCAACATGGGAAATGGAGCTGGTTTTCCAGGTTATTAGCGCTTGGTCAGGAAATGCTATGTGAGAGATAACGACTGATTGAGGTGGGAATGGTGCGGCTGATTATGCTGAACATTTAAAAGAATGAGGCCCCGGTTTATGGGGCCTCATGGATCACTTTTTTGCCAGCTTGAATAATTCGAAGAAGTTATGGCTGGTGGCTTCGGCCAATTCAGTGAGCGGGATCTGGCGCAGGTCGGCGATAAACTGGGCGACGTCTCGCACGAAGGCCGGTTCGTTCTCCCTCCCCCGGTGAGGCACCGGGGCCAGATAAGGAGAATCGGTCTCGACCAGCAGCCGTGACAGTGGCAGTGCCTTGACCACGGCTTGCAGGGCCGTGGCCGTCTTGAAGGTCGCGATACCCGAGATGGAAATATAAAAGCCCATCTCCATCGCGGCTTGTGCCATCTCCAAAGACTCGGTGAAACAGTGCAACACACCGCCGACTTGATCGGCCCCCTCTTCGCGCATGATCTGCAAGGTATCTTGCTGGGCATCCCGGGTATGGATGATGAGGGGTTTATTCAGGGCGCGGGCCACCCGGATATGCTCGCGGAAGGAGGCTTGCTGCACCTCCTTGTTTTCCGGTGAATAGAAGTAATCGAGCCCGGTCTCACCTATGGCCACCACTCGGCTGTCTGCCGCCTGGGTCAGCAGCAGATCCGCGTCCACACCGGGATCCTGGTTGAGCGGGTGCACGCCGCAGGAGGCAAACACCTGGGGATAAGGGGTGATGGCCGCCAGCATGGTCGGGAACTGTTGCTGAGTGACGCTCACACACAAGAAGTATCCCACCCCCTGAACGGCCGCTTTGGCCAGCACATCGGCCATGTCGGTCTGCTTGCTGCCATAGCTGAGGCGATCGAGGTGACAATGGGAATCAACGAGTAACATACACAACCTTAAAGCTTGTCATAACCAGCGACTGAGCCAGTTCATCAGATGGATGGTGGGATTGGAGAGTTGGCCCGGCTGGCAGGCCGCTTTCAGGGCGACGAGCTGCTGCTCCGCCTCCAGCAGTTTCTCGCTGGAGTGCCGCTCGGCCAGCTGTTGGCTGAGGGTGGCCAGATCCGGCATCGCCAGCTGGTGATGGCCACAACCGGCCTGGGTCTTGAGGGCGTCACACAAGAATAGCTGCAGCCAGTGCAGGCGGACCTGACTCTCCTCCGCCAGCTGGGTACAGACGCTGGTGGCGCGGGTCGGCATCTGGGCCAGCGCGACGAAACTCTCCAGCAACGTCCGCCGGGCAACATCCTGCTGCTCTTCGATGTAGCGCAACACCCGCAGCGGCGCCCCCTGACAGATCCGCACCTGGGCCTGGGTGGCCTGATGCCCCTGCTCGGCCAACCAGCGCAGGGTATCCCCCTCCGCCGGCAGCTGACAGACATGTTTATGGCAGCGACTCAGTATGGTGGGCAGCAGGCGGGACACCCTCGATGCGATCAGCAGCAGCAGGCTGTCGCCGGCCGGCTCCTCCAGGGTCTTGAGCAGGGCGTTGGCGGCGGACTCCGTCATCCGCTCCGCCTCCGGAATGATCACCACCTTGCCGCGCCCTAGCTGGGCGGTGCTCTGCAAGCGGCCGCAGATCTCGCGAATGGCTTCGACGCCTATGGACTTGCTATCGGCGGCGATAGTGCCGAGATCCGGGTGATGACCCTTGTCGAACAACTGGCAGGAGTGACAATGACCGCAGGGTTCCCCCGACACGGGTTGTTGACAGAGGTGCAGGCGGGCCAATCGCTCGGCCAGCTGTTCCTTGCCAAGCCCAGGATCCCCGAGCAGCAACCAGGCGTGACCCAGACGACCGCTCTGGGCACTCTGACTCAGGGCCTGCCAGTCCGGGATCAGCCAGGGATACATAGGCGCTCGTTCGACAGGTAATGGTCCAGTGCGGCCTCGATGGCGGCCTTGACCCGCTCCGGGGTCTGCCCGGCATCGATCACCAGGATGGAATCATCCTTGGCCGCGAGTTCCAGATAGCGGGCGCGGGTGCGCTCGAAGAAGCTGAGCTGCTCCAGCTCGATGCGATCCAGCTCGCCTCGATGGCGGGCCCGCTGCAGACCGAGCGCGGGATCTATGTCGAGATAGAGCGTCAGATCCGGCTTGAAGTTGCCGAGCACCGCCTGCTTGATGGCGTCGATCAAGGCGGCGTCTATGCCACGACCACCGCCCTGATAGGCGCGGGAGGAGAGATCGTGGCGATCCCCCACCACCCAGATCCCTTCGGCCAGGGCCGGTTTGATCCGGGTCTCGACCAGCTGCACCCGGGAGGCATACATCAGCAGCAACTCGGCCTCGATGGTGAGGCGCTCGTCGTGCACCTCCTTGACGATGGCCCGCATCCGCTCGGCCAGTGGCGTGCCACCGGGTTCGCGGGTGCACTCGATCCGAACGATGCCATGGCTGCGCAAATAGTCGGTCACATAGCGTACCGCGGAGCTCTTCCCTGCCCCCTCCAGTCCTTCAATTACGATAAATTTAGACATTAGGGTTTCTTCAATATGTATTCACGAACCGCTCTATTGTGCTCGTCGAGGGTCTTGGAAAATTGGTGGGCCCCGCCCCCCTTGGCGACGAAATAGAGATAATCGGTCGACTTGGGATTGAGCGCCGCCTCGATGGAGGCCTTGCCCGGCATGGCGATGGGGGTGGGCGGCAGACCGTCGATCACGTAGGTGTTGTACGGGTTCACGTCGGTCAGATCGCTGCGACGGATGTTGCCATCGTACCTGTCCTTGACCCCGTAGATGACGGTAGGATCGGTCTGCAACTTCATGCCAAGGCGCAGGCGATTGACGAACACCGAGGCGATCTGCGCCCGCTCGTCCGGCTGACCTGTCTCTTTCTCGATGATGGAGGCCATGATCAGCGCCTCGTACGGGGTCTTGTAAGGCAGGTTGGCCTGACGCTTGTCCCAGTTCTCCTGCAGGAAGGCCTTCATGTCCTGATAGGCGCGGCGCAGGATCGAGATGTCGCTGGCATGGGTGGTATAGGCGTAGGTCTCCGGCAGGAACCAGCCCTCCAGCTTGCCGTTCTCGATGCCAAGCTCCTGGGCCAGATCTTCCTCGGTCTGCTCCACGGTCAACCGCTCCAGATAAGGTGCGCCGGAGAGCTGCTTCAGCCAGTCCTCAAAACGGGAGCCTTCGACGAAGGTGAGGCTGAAGTGGAACTCCTTGCCGGAGGCAAACAGGGAGAGGGCATCCTTGAGCGGCGCCCCTTCCTTGATCTCGTAGGTGCCCGACTTGATGGCGACCAGCTCGGGATGACCACGCAGCCAGAGTCGCACCGCCCAGGGACTGGTTTCCCCCTCCCCCAGCTCGGCGATCAGGCGCGCCGCGTGGGCCCCTTTCTCGACGGTGAACAGGCGGGTCGGCCCCTTGTTGGTGAGCGTCTCCACCTGCTGCCATTTGTAATATACATAGCCCCCGGCGACGGCAACTGTCAGCGCCGCCCCCGCGAGCAGGGTGTAAAGCCGATTAAACTTCAATGACCAAACGCTCCTGTAAACGGCGGATCAATACCGGGCTGGGATACTGATGATCCCCGATGCCGGTCACCGGCACTATGCCCATCAGGGTATTGGTCAGCCATACTTCTTCGGCCTGCCACAGTGACTCCAACGGAGCCTCCACGACACGCAGTTCAATGCCCATCTGTTTAAGCATCGCCATCACGCGACGGCGCATGATGCCATCGATCCCCCCGTGGGAGAGATCCGGCGTGAACACCGTCTTGCCGCGACGCCAAAACAGATTTGCGCTGACTCCTTCTACCAGAAATCCGCGGCTGTTCAATACTATACCTTCGACTCTGCCGCGCGCAGCAAGTTCGCTTTTTAATAGCACCTGCTCCAACCGACCCAGGGTTTTGAGCCCCGCCAGCATGGGCGCATCGCCGAGTCGCTGTTGGCAGACCAGTACCTCTATGCCCTGTTGCCGCCACTCCGGGTAGTGCGCCGGGTACTCGGCCAGAGACACTATGCGGGTGGGCGACTGGCAACCGGCGCCGTCATAGCCCCGACCACCGCTGCCACGGGTCAGCACTATCTTGGCGACAGCCTGCGTCTGCCCTGCCGCAAGTTGCGCCACCTCCTCGGTCAGCAGGTCCCAGGGCAACTCGGCAAAACCGAGTCTGGCATTGGCATGTTGCAATCGCGCCAGGTGCTGCGGCCACCAGATCACCCGCCCGTCCAGCACTTGCATGGTGGTGAAATGGCCGTCACCGTATGCCAGTCCACGATCCGTTGCGGATAAGGTCTCTGTTGGTATTCCATTGATCAGCAAGTGGATCCCTCCGATAAAAAAGGCCCGATACTTGGTATCGGGCCCGACTCTTCGCTTAGCAAGCCGCCCAGCGAGAATTATACGCGTTTGAAGATCAGGGAGCCATTGGTGCCGCCGAAACCAAAGGAATTGGACAAGGCATAATCGAACTGACCCGCCTTGGCCACATGGGGCACCAGATCCAGGTCGCACTCCTCATCCGGATTATCCAGATTGATGGTGGGCGGTACCCGCTGATCGCGCAGCGCCAGCACTGTGATGATGGCCTCGATGGCGCCGGCAGCACCCAGCAGGTGGCCGGTCATCGACTTGGTGGAGCTGATCATCAGGGCGCTGGCGTGCTCGCCAAACACCTTCTTCATGCCGCGCAGCTCGGCTACGTCACCCAGGGGGGTGGAGGTGCCGTGGGCATTGATATAGCCAATCGCCTCAGGCGCGATGCCGGCATCCTTGATGGCGTTGCGCATGGCGCGGGCGCCACCGTTACCGTCAGAGGGAGGCGCCGTCATGTGATAGGCATCGCCGCTCATGCCAAAACCGACCAGTTCGGCATAGATCTTGGCACCGCGCGCCTTGGCGTGTTCGTACTCTTCCAGCACCAGCACCCCGGCGCCATCACCCAGCACGAAACCGTCGCGATCCTTGTCCCAGGGACGGCTCGCCTTCTGTGGCTCGTCGTTGCGGGTGGAGAGCGCCTTGGCCGCCGCGAAACCGCCCATCCCCATCGGGGTGGAAGCCTTCTCGGTACCGCCGGCAACCATCACGTCCGCATCACCGTAGGCGATCATGCGACCGGCCATGCCGATGGCATGGGTGCCGGTGGTGCAGGCTGTGGTCACGGCGATGTTCGGACCTTGCAGCCCCTTCATGATGGAGAGATGACCGGACACCATATTGATGATGGTGGAGGGCACGAAGAAGGGGCTCAGCTTGCGCGGGCCGCCGTTCATCAGGCTGGTGTGGTTCTGCTCGATGAGACCCAGACCGCCGATGCCGGAGCCGATGGCCACGCCAACCCGCTCCGCGTTCTCTTCGTTGATGACCAGACCGGAATCGTCCAGCGCCTGCACACCCGCCGCCACGCCGTACTGGATGAAGAGATCCATCTTGCGGGCTTCTTTGCGGTTGATGCCGAACTGTTCGGGGTCGAAATCCTTGACCAGACCGGCGAAACGGGTAGCGAACTCGCTGGCATCAAAATGGTCGATGAGGGAAATGCCGCTCTGCCCGTTGAGCAGGGCTTGCCAGCTGGATTCGGCAGTGTTGCCCACCGGGGAAAGCATCCCCAGGCCGGTCACCACGACTCTGCGTTTTGACACTGAGCTAGTCTCCGAGAGGTATTTTGAAAGGGAGTAAACATAAAAGAAGCGGCCCTTGGGCCGCTTCTTTCAGAACAGGAACTTATTCCTGATTAGCGGTGATGTAATCGATAGCCGCTTGAACAGTGGTGATCTTCTCGGCTTCTTCATCAGGAATTTCGGTATCGAATTCTTCTTCCAGCGCCATTACCAGTTCAACGGTATCCAAAGAGTCAGCGCCCAGGTCGTCGACGAAGGAGGCAGCGTTTTTAACGTCTTCCTCTTTAACACCCAGTTGTTCGATGATGATTTTCTTTACGCGTTCTTCGATGTTGCTCATGACCTGAATTTTCCTTTAAAAATACGCTATTGCGTCTGGTTGGGGTAGTGTATTCAATTGACGTGAGTTTGCAAGTAGCTTGCCGCTGGTCAAACCACGAAATTCGCCAAACTTCGGCGTATTATCGCAAATTTGAACAGATCTCACGACAAATTGATTACACCATGTACATCCCGCCATTAACATGCAGGGTTTCGCCGGTGATATAAGCAGCGTCATCAGACGCCAAGAATACCACAGCGGCAGCAATTTCTTTCGGATCACCCAAACGGGCGGCAGGCACCTGATTCATGATACCGGCACGCTGTTCATCATTGAGGGCCTTGGTCATATCGGTCTCGATAAAACCGGGCGCCACCGCATTCACCGTGATACCACGGGATGCCACTTCACGGGCCAGCGACTTGGTGAAGCCAACCAGGCCCGCCTTGGCGGCAGCATAGTTGACCTGACCCGCATTGCCCATGGTTCCGACCACGGAACCTATGCTGATGATGCGGCCGTGACGCTTCTTCATCATGGCACGCAATACCGGCTTGCTCAGACGATACAGAGAGGTGAGATTGGTGTCGATGATCTCGTTCCACTCATCATCTTTCATCCGCATCAACAGGTTATCGCGAGTGATGCCCGCGTTGTTGATCAGGATGTCGATGTCGCCAAAGCGCGCCTTGATGGCGGCGAAGACGGCTTCGATGGATTCTGGGCTGGTCACATTCAGCGCCATGCCACAGCCTTGCTCACCCAGGTAGGCACTGATAGCCTCGGCACCGCTCTCGCTGGTTGCTGTCCCCACCACTTTCGCGCCACGGGCCGCAAAAGTTTCGGCAATCGCACGGCCGATGCCACGACTGGCACCGGTGACCAACACAACCTTATCGGTAAAACTCATGACTCGCTCCTGTTTACTTGATCTGGGCCAGCGCCTGCTCGAATGAGGCGGCATCGTTGGCATGGATACCTTCCACGCGCTTGTCGATGCGCTTGGCCAACCCGGTCAATACCTTGCCCGGTCCCATCTCGATCTCGAGGGTCACGCCGTCGTTCGCCATCCGCTCGACCGTTTCGGTCCAGCGAACCGGGCTGAACAACTGACGCACCAAGGCTTGCTTGATGGCGGCCGGATCCTGTTCACAGGATACGTCGACATTATTGATGACTGCGATGGTTGGAACCTTGATCTCGATCCCATCCAGCGCCGCTGCCAATTTTTCGGCGGCAGGTTGCATCAGGGCGCAATGAGACGGCACCGAGACCGGCAGCGGCAGTGCACGCTTGGCGCCGGACTCTTTCATCAGCAGGTTGGCACGCTCGACCGCTTCCTTGTGACCGGCGATCACCACCTGGCCCGGGGAGTTGAAATTGACCGGGGAGACCACCTGGCCCTGCGCCGCTTTCTCGCAGTTGGCGGCGATGGAGTCGTTGTCCAGACCTATGATGGCGGCCATGGCGCCGGTGCCTTCCGGCACGGCTTCCTGCATGGCCAAGCCACGCAGTTCGACCAGCTTGACCGCATCGGCGAAGTCCAGGGCACCGCTGCAGACCAGGGCGGAGTACTCGCCCAGGCTGTGACCGGCCATGACGGCGGGAGTGGCCCCACCCTGCTGCTGCCACAGGCGCCACAGGGCGACGGAGGCGGTCAGCAGCGCGGGTTGGGTGCGCCAGGTCTTGTTCAGATCCTCGGCCGGACCGTCCAGCACCAGGCTGAGCAGATCATAACCCAGGACCTGGCTCGCCTCGGCGAAGGTCTCTTTAATCACGACGTGTTGCTCGGCCAGCTCGGCCAGCATGCCGACGCTCTGGGAGCCTTGTCCAGGGAAGGCAATGGCAAATCGGGTCATCATTGATTCCTTTAAGGTAAGACGAAATCGCTATGCGGGCACCCGACATCCGGGCGCCGCGTGGTATCAGAGACGCACCAGCGCCGAACCCCAGGCAAAACCACCGCCGAAGGCTTCCAGCAGCACCAGCTGACCCGGTTTGATACGGCCATCCCGTACCCCTTCATCGAAGGCGATGGGTACGGAGGCGGCGGAGGTGTTGCCATGGCGATCCAGGGTCAGGATCACCTTGTCCAACCCCATGCCAAGCTTTCTGGCGGTGGCGTTGATGATGCGGAAATTGGCCTGATGTGGCACCAGCCAGTCGAGCTCGCTCGGATCGATGCCGGCAGCGGCCAGGGTCTCGGTCACGATCTCGCTCAGACGGGTAACCGCCACCTTGAACACGTCGTTGCCCTTCATATACATGTAGGCTTCGAGTTCAGCGCCCGGCATGCCGCGACGGGGCTGCGGCAGCTTCAGCAGATCGCCATAACGGCCGTCGGCGTGCAAGTGGGTCGACAGGATCCCCGGCGTCTCGCTGGCGCTCACGATCACGGCCCCTGCCCCATCCCCGAACAGGATGATGGTGCCGCGATCTTTCGGATCGCACATACGGGAGAGCACATCGGCCCCCACGACCAGCACATGGCGGGCCGCGCCGGACTTGACGAACTGATCGGCGATGGCGAGGGCGTAAGTGAAACCGGCGCAGGCGGCGGCCACGTCAAAGGCCGGGATCCCCGGCACCCCGAGCAGCCCCTGCAGTTCACAGGCGGCGGCAGGGAAGGCATTTTCGGCACTGGTGGTGGCCAGTACTATCATGTCCAGATCGGCCGCCGTCAGGCCCGCCGCGTCCAGTGCCCGCAAGGCAGCCTGATGAGACAAGGTGGCGACGGTCTCGTCGGCCCCTGCGATGCGGCGTTCACGGATCCCGGTACGTTCCACGATCCATTCGTCACTGGTCTCAACCATCTGTTCAAGATCGGCGTTGGTACGCACCGAGCTCGGCAGGTAACTGCCAGTACCCAGAATTTTGCTATGCATAGAGTTCTTATAGGTCCCTGTCGGAAAAGACAGATTCAAGGCGATCTGCTATTTGCAATGGAAGCTGATGCTTGGCCTCTTGTGCGGCCAGCAGGATCGCATTACACAGAGCGCGCCGTTCGGCCCGCCCATGGCTTTTTACCACAATGCCGCGCAATCCTAACAGACTTGCGCCATTATACTGGTCGGGGTTCAGGTAAGAAAAACGCCGTTTGAACATAAATCCGGCGATCCGGCCAAGAAAACTGCGTTTCTTGCGGGGATATCCGGCCAGTTGGGCCATCATTCGCACCACCCCCTCGGCCGTCTTGAGCGCCACGTTGCCGACGAAGCCATCGCAGACGATGACGTCACATTCACCGCTGAAGATCCTGTCTCCCTCGATGAAACCGACAAAATTGAGCGCGCTGCACTGCCGTAGCAGCTCGGCGCTGTGGCGCACCAGATCGTTGCCTTTGATCTCCTCCTCCCCCACGTTGAGCAGCGCCACCCGGGGTGAGGCGATCCCCTCGACCCGCTCCGCCACCACAGACCCCATCACCGCAAATTGCAGCAAGGTGTCGGCATCGCAGCTCACGTTCGCCCCCAGATCCAGCATCACGGTGCGTTTGCCACCCAGGGTTGGCAGCGCCTTGATCAGCGCAGGCCGATCGACACCGGGCAGGGATTTGAGCACACACTTGGCCATGGCCATCAGGGCGCCGGTATTGCCGGCGCTGACGCAGGCATCGGCCTCACCGGCCTTGACCAGATCCAGGACCACACGCATGGAGGAGTCTTTCAGGGTACGCAGCGCCACGATCGGTTTTTCGCCCATGCTCACCACCTGTGAAGCATGCACGATACGAACGCGGGGATGAGTCAGCAAGCCATGTTGCTGTAACAGGGAGGCGGTCTGGTGTTGGTCACCGACCAGAATAAGTTTGAGCTGAGGCAGAAGAGACAGTGCCTGCACGGCGGCAGGCACTGTTTCCGAGGGGCCAATATCTCCCCCCATTATGTCTAGCGCGACAGTTTGCGTAGACAAAGGCAATCCTTAAGCGATTACCTTTTTACCGCGGTAGAAACCATCGGCAGTCACGTGGTGACGACGATGGATTTCACCACTGGTCTGATCAACAGTCAGTGCTGCTGCGGTCAGTGCATCGTGGGAACGACGCATGCCACGCTTGGCGCGGGTTTTACGGTTCTGTTGTACGGCCATGGTAGGCTAACTCCTAAAAATTCACTTACGTTTGAGCTCTTCAAGAACTGCAAAGGGATTCGGCCGCTCATCAGCAGGTTCGATATCACCCCAAGTCATCTCCATGTTCCCTCGCGGGCAAACATCCATTGGATGCATTGCTACCTGAGGCAACGAGAGGATGAGTTCATCCTCCAGGATTTGATGAAGATCTATCTCGCCGTTTTCATCCAACTCAATGGGCTCATAAGCTTCCGGCAGTTCTTCCTCGTTTGTTTTTTCAAACAGCGGAGTGTAGATAAAATCAGCTTCACAAAGGTGTTCGAATGCCTCTCCACAACGTTGGCAAACCAGATTGACCTTGGCATGGGCAGTGCCTTTCATAACGGTCAAATGCTGGATATCTTTACCAAATTGCACAGTGACATCCACATCACTTCGCAAGCCTTCGGTTGACGCTTCCAATCTGGGCATCTGCGACTTTTCCACTATCCCGACATAGTCGAGTAGCTTCAAGGCATTACGGACTGGATCAACCTTAACGGGCAACTTCACCTTTTGCATAGGGCGCGAATATTATAGGTCCAACAAGGGATAGTCAAAGGAAAAAGTCCTTACCGCCGATGATTTTAACCGCACAGGTCCCCTGAATACAGGAACTTGTGTTCATCGGTGGCTGATTATGCCACAAACCTCGGGATCCCACACAGGATCCTGCACGATCCAGTGGCAACGCACTAGCAGGGGCATGCTGAGCGAGCAGATCCAGGCTGATGCGGACGACCGCGCGGCCCTCCCCCTCGACTGAACCTGACGCACTGGTCAAAAAACACCCTTACAGCGTCTTATGCTCTGTCTTAGGATAAGGGTGGATCTTATAAGGACATCATCTGGAGTGTGCCCATGAAAGGCCTGATCCCCTGGTCGTTCGCCCTGTTGCTGTCAGTTGGCAGCTTACTGCTACCCGCATTCGCCGAAGAGAAGGCCACCGGCCACTATTACTGGGAGCGCGAGGTCGAATCCTTCATTCCCTGCGGCTCGGACAACGCGTTCTGGGTGCTGGGCGAGAAAAGCGTGCTGCAACCCTTGCGGGACAAGGTCAGTAAACTGGGCGACCATCAGCCGATCTATGTCGAGGTAACCGGTCATTTCGAAGATAACGCCGACAGCGAGGGGGCCGCGGCAGATTACGACGGCCTCTATCGCATCGAGTCCGTGATCGCGAGCACTCCTGACAGCCCCGCCACCTGCCCCGTGCTGGTTATGGGTGACTGATCGCAACCGCACCTTCCTTTCCCCCTCAGGGAGTGGCAGGACAATGTTTACTGCCACCCAGCAGCTTCTTTTGAGACTTTGATCGGGGTTGCGCCTCCATTAATCGCCGGATGGCCTGAAAGCTGGCTAGCGCCGCCTTGACAGCCATCGGATTGACCAGCCAGCCCGGCAGGTTGTCGCCTGGGTTGGTATAGGTCTCCAGCCTGATCAGGGTAGAGCCATCCTGTTGTGGCAACGCTTCCCACCGCCCGGCACTGGCCCGGATCCGCACCAGACCAGGACGCGCAGCCAAGGCATCCGGCTCGGCCCACACCTTGAGTTCCAGCCCGCAGTCGGCCCGTCTGCTCAGATGAGAACGGGTGATAAGCTCTCTGTCCTGTACTGGCCAGGGGGATTCCAGTCGGGTATAGACCAGATCGTCATCGGGGCCGGACCTTGCCAGCAGCCGTACCTCGCGACTCTGGGGCAACCACTCCCGATGACGCGCGGTGTCCCGCAGCACGGCCAGCAGCGCAGCGGGATCCGCCATGACTCTCATCTCCAGGCGCAGGGCCAGGAAGGGGGACGGGGGACGGGGCTGGGTCCAGAGCATCACCCCCGCCTCACTCTGCTGGCGTTGCCACCCCTGCCCCCAGCTCGCCAGGGAGATCAGCATCAGGGCCAGTACTCCGTATCTAGTCATCGGTCTCTCCCGCCTCATTACCCTATGCTTATAGCCGTTTTTCCGGTGGTCTGTGGGGCGACCTCAGCCAAGCCTCCGCTTGGCAGCGGCGTGGGCAGTCAGCACCGGCCCCCCTGGCTGTGACCTTCCGGTCTATTTGTGCTGTTCGCCCCACATCGGTAGAATCAACCAATTGATTTATAGATGGATATCACCAAAATATGCGCACTCCCCTGATCCTCTCCTCCACTTCCCGCTATCGCAAGGCACTGCTGGAAAAACTCGGCCTGCCGTTTCAATGCGCCTCCCCCGCCGTCGATGAAACCCCTCTGCCCGGGGAGTCGGCCGAGGTGCTGGTCGCCCGGCTGGCTCATGCCAAGGCGAGCGCCATTGCCAGCCAGCATAAGCAGGGGCTGATCATCGGCTCGGATCAGGTGTGCGTGTGTGACGGCCGCATTCTCGGCAAGCCGGGCACGGTGGAGAAGGCGGTGGCGCAGCTGATGGCGGCACAGGGCAGGAGCGTCACCTTCTATACCGGCTTGTGCGTGCTGGATGCCGCAAGCGGTCAGGTTGAGCAGCTGGTCGAACCCTTCACCGTGCACTTTCGCTCCCTCGATGAGGCTGCGGTCCGCCGTTATGTGGAGGCTGAGCTGCCGCTCGATTGCGCCGGCAGCTTCAAGTGCGAGGGGCTGGGCATAGTGTTGTTCAGGGGGCTGGAGGGGCGGGATCCCAATGCGCTGATCGGCCTCCCCCTCATCGGCCTGATCGAGCTGCTGGGTCTGCATGGTCTGGCCCTGCCCTAAGCCACGGCATGCGCCGAGATCAACAACGGGAGCCAAGGCTCCCGTTTTACGATGAGTAGATAAGCAGGCCGATCAACTCAGCTGTTGCCTCAGCGCCTCCATGGTATCGACGATGGCAACGGGATGATGCTCGGCCAACCGGGCCCTGTCGTGCACGCCCCAGGTCACGCCGAGGCGCGGCATCTGCAACGCCTCCGCCATCGCCATGTCGTGGACGGAATCCCCTATCATCAGCGCCTGATGAGGGGCCAGCCCCAGTTCATCCAGGATCTGCACCAGCATCAGGGGATCGGGCTTGGAGTTCGCCTCGTCCGCGCCACGGGTGGCGGCAAACAAGGGGCGCAGCCCCGTCTCGTCCAGTACCCTGTCCAGGCCACGGCGGGACTTGCCCGTGGCCACCGCCAACGCAATACCCTGCTCATGCCAGTTATGCAACAAGTCGCTGGCCCCGGCAAACAGCGGGCTCGGTGTGTCATCATGCAGGTAGTGGTGGCGATAACGGGCGATCAGGGCCTGAGCCCGCTCGCCGCCCTGGGGCAGGTTGAACAGCCGAGGCATGCCGACCTCGAGGCTGAGCCCGATGATCTGGTGCGTCTCCTGCGCCGTCGGCACGGGTTCGCCACAATCCCGTGCAGCCCCCTGCACACAGGCGACGATCCGGCCCACCGAATCCATCAGGGTACCGTCCCAGTCGAAGATGGCGAGCCGGATAGCCTTCATCAGCGCGCCAGCTTGTTCAGGAAGTTGTCGAGCTCGGGAGCGAGTGGCGCCTCCACCTGCATCTCGCGGCCATCGGCCGGATGGGTGAAGCTGAGCTTCCAGGCGTGCAAGAACAGCCGTTTCAAGCCCTGGGCACGCATCTTCTCGTCGAAGGCGGCTTCGCCATACTTGTCATCGCAGGCGATGGGATGGCCGGCATGCTGGGTATGGACCCGGATCTGGTGGGTGCGGCCGGTGATGGGGCTGCATTCAACCAGGGTCGCCTCGGCAAATTGGCGGGCGATCCGGAAACGGGTTTCGGATGGCTTGCCGTCACTGTTGACTCGCACCACACGCTCGCCGGATTGCAGATCGTTCTTGCGCAGCGGCGCATTGACCACCTTGACGTGGGACTGCCATTGGCCACGCACCAGCGCCAGATATTGCTTGCGCATGGTCTTGACCCGCAGCTGCTCGTGCAGGCTGCGCAGGGCACTGCGCTTCTTGGCAACCAGCAGTACGCCTGAGGTGTCGCGGTCGAGGCGGTGCACCAGCTCCAGGAAGCGAGCTTCCGGGCGCAGGGCTCGCAGCCCCTCGATGACCCCGAAGCTCAGGCCGCTGCCACCGTGCACGGCCATGCCGGACGGCTTGTTGAGCACTATCATGGCCTCGTCTTCAAACAGGATCTGGCTCTCCAGACGCTGGATGCTGCCGAGGTTGGCAGAGGGCAATTCGTTCTTCTCGGCAACGCGCACGGGCGGAACCCGCACCTCGTCACCTGGGCAGAGTTTGTATTCGGGTTTGATGCGTTTCTTGTTGACGCGCACCTCTCCTTTTCGAAGGATGCGATAGATCAGGCTCTTGGGGACGCCCTTTAACTGAGTCTTGAGAAAATTGTCGATGCGCTGCCCTTCATGCTCAGCTTCGATGGTGAGCAGCTGCACTTGTTGATGTATCTGTGTCATGGCGCGGATTTTAACACTGCCGGTGCCCCTTGGCTGCATGCTTTGTTAAAAAATGGCACCTTGCTATAAAAGTGGTTTAAATGGGATAATAAACAAGGTTTTGTCATTGTGTTCAAGCCTTGTACTAAGTGGCCAAAAATTATGCCACCCAATCCCGAAACACCGTGTATACAAGAACATGACGGTTCCCGGGTGCGAGGTACAACGCATGGAGAACGCAAACAGAACCGGTTTAATTGTCTCCACATCGGTATCCTTAATTCACGCCTTCTCGAGAAGGCAGAACCAGAGTGCCCTTAGTTTGCGCCTCATGCATGCCCCAACCGGGAGGTTGCCCAAGCATGCTGAAGACCCGAGGCCGGCACCGGCAGGACCCTGTGGAGGAATCAAAATGACAAAATAATGAGAACTCAATGAAAAGAATGCTAATCAACGCGACTCAGGAAGAGGAGTTGCGCGTAGCGCTGGTTGACGGACAACAGCTCTACGATTTGGATATTGAAAGTCCGGGACACGAGCAGAAGAAAGCGAACATTTACAAGGGTAAAATCACCCGCGTAGAACCCAGTCTCGAAGCTGCTTTTGTCGACTATGGCGCCGAGCGCCACGGTTTCCTGCCATTAAAGGAAATCGCCCGCAATTACTTCCCCTCCGGTTACTCCTATCAGGGTCGTCCCAACATCAAAGAAGTGATCCGCGAAGGTCAGGAAGTGATCGTCCAGATTGATAAGGAAGAGCGTGGCACCAAGGGTGCGGCCCTCACTACCTTTATCAGCCTGGCCGGCAGCTACCTGGTGCTGATGCCGAACAACCCCCGTGCCGGTGGTATCTCCCGTCGCATCGAGGGTGATGAAAGGACAGAACTGAAAGAAGCCCTGAGTGGCCTGACCGTGCCGGACGGCATGGGCCTCATCGTGCGCACCGCCGGTGTGGGTAAATCCCCGGAAGAGCTGGAATGGGACTTGAACGTTCTGCTCAACCACTGGGATTCCATCCACAAGGCGTCACAGAACCGCTCCGCTCCGGTGCTTATCCATCAGGAAAGCAACGTGATCGTGCGCGCCATCCGTGATTACCTGCGTCGCGATGTGGGCGAGATCCTGATCGACAATCCGGTCATCTTCGAGCGTGCCAAGTCTCACATCGAGCTGGTCCGTCCCGATTTTCTCAACCGTGTGAAGCTGTACAAGGGCGAAGTTGCTCTGTTCAATCACTTCCAGATCGAGAGCCAGATCGAGTCGGCCTTCCAGCGTGAAGTGCGTCTGCCCTCCGGCGGCAGCATCGTCATCGATCCGACCGAAGCGCTCACCTCCATCGATATCAACTCCTCCCGCGCCACCAAGGGCGGCGATATCGAAGAGACGGCGCTGCAGACCAACCTGGAAGCGGCCGACGAAATTGCCCGTCAATTGCGTCTGCGCGATCTGGGTGGCCTGATCGTCATCGACTTCATCGACATGACGCCGGTTCGCCATCAACGCGAAGTGGAAAACCGTCTGCGTGAAGCCGTGCACCAGGACAGAGCCCGCATCCAGCTGGGACGGATCTCCCGTTTCGGTCTGCTGGAGATGTCCCGTCAGCGTCTGCGCCCCTCCCTCAACGAGTCCAGCAGCCACATCTGCCCTCGCTGCCAGGGTCAGGGTGTGATCCGTGACAACGAATCACTGGCCTTGTCCATCCTGCGTCTCATCGAAGAAGAGGCCATGAAGGACAACACCGAGCAGGTTCATGCTCAGGTGCCGGTCGACGTCGCCGCCTATCTGCTCAACGAGAAGCGTACCGCCATCGCCAGTCTGGAACAGCGTAATGAAGTGCGTCTGTACATCATTCCGAACCAGCATCTGGAAACCCCGCACTACGAAGTGACCCGTATTCGTCAGAATGAAGTCCCGGAAGCGGCCAGCTACGAGCTGAAAACCGAGATTGCCAAGCCGGTCTACCAGCCGAAGCAGGCTCAGGTGATCGAGCGCGAGCAACCGTTGCTGCAAGGCTTCGTGCAGGCTCCCCAACCCGCGCCTGTCGCTCCGGCTCCCGTCGCCGCGCCGGCACCGGTTGTCGCCGAAACGGGTCTGTTCGGCAAACTGTGCAAGGCCATCTCCGGTCTGTTCGGTTCCGACGCCGCCCCTAGCGATGTCAAGGCCCCTGCTGCCGAGAAGCCGGCCGTGCAACGGGAAGATCGCAAGGATGACGGTCACCGTCATCAGCGCGATGAGAACCGTGCCCGTGGTCAGCGTCCCCGTCGCGACGACAACCGCAGCAACCGCAACACTGCGGAAGCGGGTGAGAAGCGTGAAGGTACCGCCAACCGCGAGGGTGGCGAGAGCCGCAACCGTCGTCCGCGCAAAGAGCGCGAGCCGCGCCAGGAACGTGAAGTCCGTGGTGAAGCCCGCAGCGAACAGCGCATGGATCGTGAACCCCGTCAGGAGCGCGAGCCCCGTGGCGAAGCACGCAACGAAGCACGCAACGAACCGCGTGTGGATCGCGAACCTCGTGAGCCGCGTCAGGAACGTGAACCCCGCGCCCCGCGCCCGGCTCGCGAACCCCGTGCTCCGCGTGAACCTCGTGCCGAGGTGGTCGTTGAAGCGGTAGAAGCCGTTCAGCTTGATGCTGCCATCGTCAATGACGAGCCGCAGCAGGAGAAAGAGCAGAAGGTGGCCGAGCGCCGCGAACGTCGTCAACTGCGCAAGCAGGTTCGCGTCGATGTCGTTGCTGCCGACACCCCTGCCCTGCCGGTGGACGAGCAGGCGGATGACGTCGTCGAGACGCAGGCTGTGGCCGGTGAGCAAGAGGAGCAGACCGACGGTCAGCGCCGCTCTCGTCGTACCCCGCGCAGCCAGCGTATCGAAGGTCAGCGTCGCAAGCGCATCAACGAAGATGCTCGTGGCCAGCGTGATGATGAGCCCCAGGCTGACGTTCAACTGACTGCGGCCGCTCAGGCGGATGCTGCTCAGGTGAAAGTGGAAGAGCCTGCGGTACCCGTCATCACCATCCCGAGCGCCGAAGCCGTTGCTGCCGCGCTGCAAGCCTCTGCCGCCCTGACCGAGCACGTGGTCGCGGAAGCCGTGGCGGAAGAAGCCCGTGAACAGGCCGCTGCGACTGTGGTTGAGCCCGTCGTTGAGCCAGTGGTTGTCCAAGCCGTCGCCGAGCCCGTTGCAGAGGTAGCACCCGTTGCCGAGCCGGTTGTGGCGGAAGTCGCTGCTGCCGTGGTCGTCGAAGAGGCGCCTGTGGTTGAGGCCCCCATCGCCGAGGTTGCTCCTGCTCCTGCTCCTGTTGCCGTGGAAGTGGCACCTGTGGTCAGCACCGAAGCCGCATTGCCGGTTGAGGAAGTTGCAGCCGCCCCCGTCGCTGAGCCCGCACCAGTAGTCGCGTCTCAGGTCGAGACCGTTGCCAAGGCCGCCGTGGCTGCCCCGACCAAACCGGTCGATCAGGGTGCAGGTGTTCTGGCGCGAGCTCGCAAAGCCTCTGCGCCTATGGCGACACCGGCTGCGGCCCCTGCTCAGCCTGAGTCTGAGCTGCCGGTCGAGCAGGCACCGTTGGTTCGCAACGAAGTCGCCAGCTCTGGCCGTCACGCTGGCAGCACTGCTGCGGTCAACGTGGCAACCAGCCCGGCGGGTCGTCCCTGATCTGCTAGTTCGCTAGTCTGATAAAAAGAGCCACACCCTGTGTGGCTCTTTTTTTGCCTTGCTGCCGAGGGTATTCCCCTCAGTAGATCCATCTCCCCCTATCTTCTCTCTTCCCCTCCAAGTCTCACTCTGCTCTGGCGTCACAGCTGAATGGTGTCTTGCCTGCAATCGGGATGCACATCAGCCCCGGTCATACAGTCGTTGCGGCCTGCTCTGCTCACGCGCGTCTTCCCGCGAGGTATCCGGCACACAGCCTCTCCCCACATTGGCGCCACCGCAGGATTAGCTCCATATCTCACTCCCTGTTCTTTCATTTAGCCTGCCCACAGGTGCTGACACATAACGTTCGTCTCTCTGGTCGGGTGATAAGGTGCGGTACGCCCCATTGAACCGAGATGCCTCTTCCAGGCAACAGCACGGTCTTATCTGGAAACGAGGCTGACGCCCATCCATCATCACCATATCTCAACGCTCAAGCACCATAGCGCAAGAGGAGCCAGCACTGAGTGCTCCTGCCTTTTCAAGCTCTCGTTGGGAGGTGATCCCCTGGCTTGGTGGCAGGGTTTTGCTGAGGGTGTTGATGGAGGTAAGGTCGGGGGTGTTTATCTGTATATCACAAATCTAGTTTGATGGCATATAGCCTGATTCGATCACTAAGTAGCGCACACCATTGCTGATAAGCTGGCATGAAAAAAGGGCCCGTAGGCCCTTCGTCATTCAATCAGGTTATCTGCTATCAGTTGCCAAACAGGCTGTTGCTGATAAGGAACAGGCCACCGGAGAGCAACATGGTCAGCGGCAGGGTCAGCACCCAGGCCAGCAGTATGGTCTTGATGGTCTGGCTCTGCAGCCCTGACTTGTTGGCCACCATGGTCCCCGCCACCGCGGAGGAGAGGATATGGGTGGTGGATACGGGCATGCCGGTCAGGCTGGCTACCCCGATGGAGGCCGCGGCCGTGATCTGGGCGGCAATCCCCTGGCTGTAAGTCATGCCGGAAGAGCCAATCTTCTCACCGACCGTGTAGACGATACGGCGCCAGCCCACCATGGTACCGCAACCCAGCGCCAGGGCGATGGAGACGATGACCCAGGTCGGTGCATATTCGGCCGTCGCGGTCAGATCCTTGCGCCATTTGGCCAGATCGGTCAGCTCCTTGGCCGGCAGCGGCAACTTGGAGACCTTGCGGGCGGTGTCGTCGATGCAGAGCAGCAGACGACGCACTTCGCGGCGGTCGGTCAAGTCCATCTCTTCATAGGTACGCACCTGACCGAGACGGTTATCCAGCGTGGCCATCGCCTCGAGTGCCTCACCGGCGGAGCAGTGTGTCATCAGCTCTTGCTGGGCATGCGCCGGCACGCTGAAGTTCACGACCTGGGACACCTGCTCATGGTTGCGCTGGTAGATCTCCAGGATGCGCTGGTTGGCGTCCTGGGTCCGATCCAGCTCGTAGGAGCGGCTGCTCATATCCAGCGCGAAGTAGGCAGGTGCCATGCAGATCAGCACCAGCATCACCAGACCTATGCCCTTCTGGCCATCGTTGGAGCCATGTACGAAGCTCACGCCCATGGCGGAACAAATCAAGGTCACACGGGCCCAGAATGGTGGATGCTTCTTGCCGTCCACAAGCAGACGCTCTTCCGGGGTTTTATGGATCTTGCTGCCCTGCCAGACGCGCTTCATGGCAAACAGCAACAAGGCGGCGATGATGAACCCCACGGTGGGAGAGATGATCAGGGAGAGCATGATGTCGATGGCTTTACCGACGTTGATCCCCTGCGTAAGAGGTTGGTGATTGAGCCAGGCATAGGCACCACCTACCCCCAGAATGGAACCGATCAAGGTGTGCGAGCTGGATGCCGGGATGCCGAAGAACCAGGTACCCAGGTTCCAGACGATGGCAGAGAACAGCAGGGAGAACACCATGATCAAACCCTGGGTGGAATCCATGCCGAGCAGCAGATCGATGGGCAACAGATGGACTATGGCGTATGCCACCCCCAATCCGCCCATCATGACCCCGGCAAAGTTGAACAGACCAGAAGCCACTACCGCCGTATGAGCGGGCATCGCCTTGGTATAGATAACCGTTGCTACCGCGTTGGCGGTATCGTGAAAGCCGTTGATGAATTCATAAGCCAGCACAAAAAAAACGGCCAATACCAAACCGATTGACCACCACAAACCCAAACCACTAAACATTTCAAACATAAAAACGAACCTGTTTATGAGTTGCGGCGGATTATGCCAGAAGGCTCGATGCGCCATACCCGTTGTTGAAATATTTCAGTAAGAAAAAAAACGGGCATTCCGTCAGAAAATGTCTTAGGGCCTGTGGGAATGCGCCTTGTCAGAGATTAATTAAACCCCTCCTCTCCCTTCTGGATGGGTTTCAATCAACCCCAATTCATCTATGAGAACCCATTTTTTCGCTCTTTCCCCGCAACCGATTTTGCGGTTTTGCCCTGTGCCGACGGCTGAGACCCCGACGCCAGGCATCATGGCATCTCACCAGAAAATGAAAAAAGGGTACCTGGGTACCCTCTACAAGCTAGCAGTATACGAGGCTCAATCAGTCCTGATTCATCCGACTGGCCACCGCCCCCTGCTGGCTCTTGTACTTGGCATTTTCCCGCTTGTTGTAAGGACGGGCGGCCGTACCTGAGAGCATCTCGAAGTTGAGCGCGCCTATCTTCATCTTGGGACGCAACGCCAGCGGCAGCTTGCCGCCGTTGTAGAACTCCAGCACGATGCGACCGGACCAGCCCGGATCGATGCGGTGCGCGGTCACGTGCACCATCAGCCCCAGTCTGGCCAGGGAGGAGCGACCATCCAGCCAGCCGACGATATCGGCCGGCAGGGTGACGGATTCGTAGGTCACCGCCAGGGCCAGCTGACCCGGATGCAGATAGAAGGCCTCACCGTCCGCAATGTGGATCTCGTCGCTCATCACCCGATCGATGGCATCGGCCATCTCGCTGCTCGGGCCGCTCAGGTCGATATAGGGGGCGGTGTGATCGCGGAACACCCGGAACTCGTTGCCGAGCAGCACATCGACGCTGACGCCACTGATCCGCTCAACACCGGGCCTCGGCTCAATGACGATCTTGCCTTCATCCAGATGGCGTTCGATATCGGTATCACAAAGACGCATTGGGCGACTCTCCTGCTAAATGATTCATTTAAAAAAGCCGGGCATCGCCCGGCTTGTAGCATCTTATCCGATCAACATGTGGCGAATGCGCGCCTTGAGCATGTCGATGGCGATGCGATTCTTGCCACCGCGGGGCACTATCACATCGGCATACTGCTTGGACGGGTCGATGAACTGCATGAACATCGGGCGCACCGTCTTCTGATACTGCTTGAGTACCGAGTCCATGGTCCGGCCGCGCTCTTGCACATCGCGCACCAGCCGGCGCAACAGGCAGATGTCCAGCGGGGTATCCATGAAGATGGAGGCATCCATCAGCTCCCGCAGCCGACTGTCGGTCAGCAGCAGTATCCCTTCCAGGATGATGACCCGACGGGGGGCAAAGGCGGTCACCTCCGCCAGGCGGGTGTGTTCGGTATAGGAGTACTGGGGAATATCGACGGCTTCTCCGCGTACCAGCTGGCTCAGATGCTGCACCAGCAGATCATGATCCAGGGCATTCGGATGGTCATAGTTGGTTTTGACCCGCTCTTCCATGGTCAGGTGGGTCTGATCACGGTAGTAGCAATCTTCGGTGATCACACCAATCTGACCTGCGCCCAGTTCGGCCACCAGCTCTTCATAAATGGTTTGAGCGATAAGACTCTTGCCGGATGCGGATGCACCAGCAATACCGATGATCACACACGAATGTTGAGTATCAGACATTGAAAATACCTAAGGAGAAGAGCACTGGGGATTGTTTAAACCGATCCATTATATAAAAAAGGGTGAGCCATGCCCACCCCAAATCCATTGCAATCGGCCAACAGCCGATTATTCGTCCAGCGCTACCGTGTAGAGCGGGGTCGCAATCGGTTTACCGCTGAAATAGAGCTCGGCACTGACCCGGCGGGCCAGCTTGAGGTAAGCCTCAGCCAACTCCCCTTCCGGCGCACCGAACACGGTGGGAGTCCCATTGTCCATGTGCTGACGGATGTCGATGTGCAGCGGCAGCTGACCAAGCAGTGCCACTTGATACTGCTCTGCCATCTTCTGGCCGCCACCGGTCCCGAACAGCGCCTCGTGATGACCGCAGGCGCTGCAGACGTGATAACTCATGTTCTCTATGATGCCGAGCACAGGCACATGCACCTTGTTGAACATGGCGATGCCCTTGCGTGCATCCGCCAGCGCCACATCCTGCGGGGTGGTGATGATCAGCGCCGCCGTGGTCGGCACCTGCTGGGCCAGGGTGAGCTGGATGTCCCCTGTGCCGGGTGGCATGTCCACCACCAGGTAATCCACCTCGCCCCAACGGGTCTCGTGCAGGATCTGCGCCAGCGCCTTGCTCGCCATGGGACCGCGCCAGATGGTGGCATCCTGCTCGGCCACCAGGTAACCGATGCTGTTGCTCTTGAGGCCACAGGCCATCACCGGCTCCATGGTCTTGCCGTCGCGGCTGCCGGGGCGCTCCTTGAGGGTGCCCATCATGGTCGGAATGGAGGGGCCATAGATGTCCGCATCCAGGATAGCGACCCGCGCCCCCTCCCTGCTCAGCGCCAGCGCCAGGTTGACGGCGGTGGTGGACTTGCCCACCCCGCCCTTGCCGGAGGCCACCACCAGGATGTTGCGAATACCCTGCACCGCCGCCAGCTGCTGGGCACGGGGCATGCTCGCCACCTCGATGTCGCATTGCCAGTCGATGCCGGCGGTTCCCGTTGCGATGCACAGGCGGGAATCGAAGTCTTGCTTAATCTGCTCAAACAGGGAGCGCCCGGCAAACGGCAGCACCAGCTTGATGGTCAGGCGCTGCTCATGATGCTCGATGGCACGCACGAAACCGGCCGCCACCAGATCTTTGCCCCACCCTGCCAGCTTAAATTCGGCAAGGATCTGTTTTACTGAATCAATCACCATTAACTCCCCATTATGTTGTCGTTATGCTGAGGTGAACGGTTACCGCACACAAATCAGTGGCTTGACTGCGGATCCGGGATGCCCTCTGCCGCGCCAGGCAAGGCCACAACCCTAGGCAGGCCGCCCCCAATTCGGGTAACATGCACGGCACTGTATCATCCCAACAGGCACATAAAGAACGTATTATGGCAACTGATCCTCGTACAATGCTGGTAACCTGCGCCCTCCCCTATGCCAATGGCTCCATCCATCTCGGTCACATGCTGGAACACATCCAGGCCGATATCTGGGTTCGTTATCAGCGAATGCGTGGCCATCAGGTGCATTTCGTCTGTGCCGACGATGCGCACGGCACCCCCATCATGCTCAAGGCGCAGCAGCTCGGGATCACCCCGGAAGCGATGATCGCGGCCGTGTCCGAAGAACATCAGACGGATTTCGCCGGCTTCAACATCAGCTTTGACAACTATCACTCCACCCACAGCGACGAGAACCGCGAGCTGGCGGGGCTGATCTACGGGCGCCTGAAAGAGGGCGACTTCATCAAGGGCCGTACCATCACCCAGCTGTTCGATCCGGAAAAGTCCATGTTCCTGCCGGACCGCTTCGTCAAGGGCACCTGCCCCAAGTGCAAGTCCCCCGAGCAATACGGTGACAACTGCGACGCTTGCGGTGCCACCTACAGCCCGACCGAGCTCATCGATCCGAAATCCGCCGTCTCAGGTGCGACCCCGGTGATGAAGGACTCAGAGCACTTCTTCTTCGACCTGCCCCAGTTCGAAACCTGGCTCGCCGGCTGGGTGCGCGGCTCCGGCGCCATCCAGGAAGAGATGGCCAACAAGATGCAGGAGTGGTTCGAGAGCGGCCTGCAGCAGTGGGACATCACCCGTGATGCCCCTTACTTCGGCTTCGAGATCCCGGGCGCCCCTGGCAAGTACTTCTACGTCTGGCTGGATGCCCCCATCGGCTACATGGCGTCGTTCAAGAACCTGTGCAACAAGCGCGGCGACATCGATTTCGACAGCTACTGGAAGAAAGACTCCACCGCCGAGCTCTATCACTTCATCGGCAAGGACATCGCCTACTTCCACTGCCTGTTCTGGCCGGCCATGCTGGAAGGGGCGGGTTTCCGCCAGCCGACCAAGGTCAACGTGCACGGCTATGTGACCGTCAACGGCGCCAAGATGTCCAAGTCCAAGGGCACCTTCATCAAGGCGAGCACCTATCTCAAGCACCTGGATCCGGAGTGCCTGCGTTACTACTACGCCGCCAAGCTCAACAGCCGCATCGACGATCTGGATCTGAACCTGGAAGACTTCGTCTCCCGCGTCAATGCCGATGTGGTCAACAAGCTGGTCAACCTGGCCTCCCGCAACGCCGGCTTCATTACCAAGCGCTTCGACGGCAAGCTGGCTGACAACTGCAGCGAACCCGAGCTCTACGCCGAGTTTGCCAACGCCAGTGCGGCTATTGCCGACGCCTACGAGGCCCGCGAGTTCAGCCGCGCCATTCGCGAGATCATGGCGCTGGCCGACAAGGCCAACCGCTACGTGGACGACAAGGCCCCCTGGGTCATCGCCAAGCAGGAAGGCGCGGATGCGCAGCTGCAGGACGTCTGCTCCGTCGGCATCAACCTGTTCCGGGTGCTGATGGCTTACCTCAAACCCGTCATGCCGCTGCTGGCCGAGCGCACCGAAGCCTTCCTGGGTGAGACCCTCAGCTGGGAAGGAGTCGCCAAGCCGCTGTGCAACCACCAGCTGGCCCCGTTCAAGGCGCTGTTCTCCCGCATCGAGCCCGCCAAGGTTGAGGCCATGATCGAAGCCTCCAAGGAAGATCTGGCCAAGGAGCAGGCACCCAAGGTGGCCGGTCCGCTGGCGGATGACCCCATCAGCCCGACCATATCCTACGAGGACTTTGCCAAGCTGGACCTGCGCGTGGCGCTGATCAAGAAGGCCGAAGCCGTGCCGGAGGCCGACAAGCTGCTCAAGCTGCAGCTGGATCTGGGTGGCGAGACCCGTCAGGTGTTCGCCGGCATCAAGTCCGCCTACAACCCGGAAGATCTGGAAGGCAAGCTGACCGTGATGGTGGCCAATCTGGCGCCGCGCAAGATGCGCTTCGGCATGTCCGAGGGCATGGTGCTGGCCGCAGGCCCGGGCGGCAAGGATCTCTGGATCCTGGAGCCGCAGGCAGGCGCCCAGCCCGGCATGCGCGTCAAGTAAGCGCGACCCGCACGCTGTAATCAACACGCTGCGATCAAGAAGAGAGGCCATTGGCCTCTCTTTTTTTATCTCTTCCTTTCTCGCTCTTCATCACCGCGGCAGGGCCGGGATCCATCGTCAGGCCGGGCGCAGCATCGCCATCCTGAGCCCGACCAGCTCCGCCTGCTGACAATCGAGCTGCTGCAACTGGCAGTGCATCGCCTCTTCCAACCGACGTAGCTGACGCTTGCGCTTGTCGCTGACCCGCTTGCGGCGCAGCCGTCTGAGCCATTGCCGACCATCCTGCAGCTGACCGAGCCGCTCCTGCCACTCGATCAGCATGGCCAGCCAGGCCGGATCGCCGACCCCCTGCCCGACCAGCAGCTCCACCCCGTAGCGGGTCTGCTTGAGGATCAGCCGCAACCGATGCCAATGGCGCAACTGGCGCCGCTCACTGGCGGCGGTGGCATCCAACGGCGCCGCCAGCCCGTCGGCCAGCCGCAGCACCAGCTGCAGTTGAAACAGCGGCAAGGGATTGAAGTCGGTGGGCACCTGGGCCAGGCGGCTGATCCAGCGCTCCAGGCGCACCGTCAACATGGGCACCCGGACTGGCGGCATGGGGACGGCCTTGCCGCCGAAGCGCTCCCCATACACCTGGGCATCCCGCAGGGCGGAGAGTCGACAGGTCGCGCGGTGCAGGCGCCGCTCCAGCCCGGGTTGGTGGATCAGGGGGCGCCACAGGGCGAGCAGCGCCAGCAGCCGGCGGGCCGCGATCCGGTAGGCGTGCACCTCGGCCACATCCGCCCTCTGGCGCAGGGCCAGGGTGGCCGCCCAATACTGATCGATGAGCCCGTGTGCCTGCTCCAGCCATGCCGTCTGTGGCATCCTCTCCATGCTCTTGCCTCCCTTCTGCTAGTTGGTATGAAAGCCGCTACCCGTGGGCGGCGCTGCCTTGGCACACTCCATTCGGGTCACAGTCGCCGTCCTGGGGCCGTGCTCCAGCCAGCCCAGCATCATCTGCACCCTCTGCTCGGGGCCGGCGATCAGGATCTCGACCGAGCCATCCTCCAGATTGTAGGCATGACCCCGCAGCCCCAGCTGCAGAGCCCGCTCCCGGGTGAAGTAGCGAAATCCCACGCCCTGCACCTGGCCCCAGACCCGGACGACAAACGATTGCTCTCCCATTTTCGGCACCTTTCCCTTAAGAAATTTCCCTCCAAGGCGATAATGAGTGCGACACTCTTCCCTTGCAGGACGCAATATCATTATGAAAGAAGTAAAGTTTCGGTGGGTTGACCGTTATCTCATTCACCTCACAATCAGCGAAAAATTTCTCATCACCTTCTGGTGCCCCCTGCTGTTCATCGCCTTCCTCACCTGGTATCTGCTGGCCGACGGTCATGATCGGCAGATGCAGCTGCGGCTGGATCAGTTGCAGCAACGGGTCGAGACCACGGCGCAACTGGTGAGCCAGCAACCGACCCTCCGCCTGCCGGCCGAGCTCACCCTGAGCCAGACCGCCAGCGGCGGCCTGAGCCAGCAAGGGGATCACTACAGCTTCAGCGCGAGCGCGGGTCAGGCCGGTTATGTCACCGGCACCCTGGATACCAGCCACTACTCCCCGTGGGACGGGCAAGGCAAGACTCTCACCATCATCGCCGTGCTGGCCGCCCTGCTGGCCCTCATCACCCACTATCTGATGACCTTCGTGGCGGGGGCGCTCTACTCCACCAACAAGGCGCTGCAGACGGTGGCAGACGGGGATCTCACCTTCCGCCTCAACTTCTTCCCGGTGCGGGACGAGTTCTCCATCCTGGCCGGCAGCATAGACAGATTCACCGATCGCCAGCACAAGATAGTGCGCCTCGTGGATGAGTCCGCCGAGGCGCTGGCCATGGCCGCCGACGAGTTCCGCGAGCACGCCAGCGACGGGGAAACCCTGGCCCGTGCCCAGCGCCAGCACATGGACTCTCTCGCCGCCGCCATGGAGCAGATGTCCGCCGCGATCAGGGAAGTCGCCCGCAACGCCAACGACACCCTGCTGCAGACCCGCCAGTCCAGCGAGGAGGCCGCCAACGGCGCCGAGCGGGTGGCCCGCACCATCACGGCGATCCGTACCCTGGCCGATGAGATTGGCAACGCCTCGGGCGCCGTCGAGCGCTTGACCCACAACGCCAATCGCATCAACGAGGTGGTCAGCGTCATCAACGCCATCTCCCAGCAGACCAACCTGCTGGCGCTCAATGCCGCCATCGAGGCCGCCCGGGCCGGCGAGCAGGGTCGCGGTTTTGCGGTGGTGGCCGATGAGGTGCGCACCCTCGCCAGCCGCACCCAGCAGGCCACGGTGGAGATCCAGCAGATGATCGAGGAGCTGCAGGCCGGCACAGGCGCGCTCAACGACATCATGGAGAAGACCGTCGGCCGCGCCGCCAGCAGCCAGGCGCTCATCACCGAGGTGGGACAGGACATCGACAAGCTGAGCAGCCACAGCGACGCGGTGCTGGAGATGAGCACCCAGATCGCCACCTCCAGCGAGGAGCAGAGCTCGGTCGCCGAGGAGATCACCCGCAACCTGGATCAGGTGCGCAACGAGGCCGGTCGGGTGGAAGAGTCGGCCAGCGCCTCGGTCGCCGGCACCTCAGGCCTCAAGGCCACCGCCACCGAGCTGAGTCAGGCGATGACGGGTCTGCGGATCTGAGGCTCGCCACCACAAACGACAAGGCCATCCAACGGATGGCCTTTTTTATTGGCACACATTTTATCGTCCTATAAAACGCCGGATGAAAAAAGGGACCCTCGGGTCCCTTTCTGCCTGCCGACTCAGCGCCCGAAGGGCCACCAGGACTTGTCGTTGTCCTGGATATCGACCCGGGTCTCCTGCTGATCACCGGCCTGCGCCCCTTGCAGCCGCTGCAGGCTGACCCTGAACTGCTCGGTGGGCTCGACAAACCAGTCGTCGATGACCAGCACCTTGATGGACTTGACGCCGCCCTCACCGGCGGCCCAGCTCACGGATTGGCCAAACCAGGGCAGAAAGTCCAGCCCCCAGCGGGCGCTCAGGCCATCGAGTGCCAGCTGGGCACGGGCGGGCTGACGCAGGTCGCCGCTGCGCACCAGCGGGATCTCGACCAGCCAGTCACCCTCACTCACCTTGATGACGGGACTCTGCAGCGCGATGGTGGAGGGGGCCAACTTGTCCTTGATGGTCACCAGGGTCTGATGCTGCTCCCCCAGAGTGGCACCGCTGGCATCGTGCAGCACCAGGCTGAAGGTCTCATCCCCTTCGTTGCGGGTGTCGCTCAGGATGGGGATCTGCAGGGTCTTCTCCTCCTTGTCCCCGTCGGCCCAGTTCAGCACCCCGCCGAGCTGCGCCACATCCTGGCCGTCGGCGCTGCCGTGCTGCACGCGCCAGCTGACGCTGGCGGCGCCATGGCTGCCGGCCAGCCGTTGCACCGCCAGGCTGAGGGTGTTGCCCTCCTCCACACTGGCCGCGCTCTGGCTCAGACTCAGCTCCCCGGTCGGCGGCAGTGGGTACTGGATGGCCACCAGCACGGGATCGTGATCCGAGGCGCTGAACGGCCCCTCGGACTTGGCCAGCTGACCCGAAAACTTACTGCCGTACTCGAAGAAGTTGCTCTCGGCCGAGTTGATGTGCCAATCCTCGATGCCGATCACCTTGCTCACCAGGCTCTGGCTCGCCAGGGCGTGATCCAGATTGCCCAGCTCCCCCTCATAGCTGTAGGAGTAGGTGTCGGTGCCGTGGAACTGGGTGTTGAGGTTGACCAGCCCGGCCCCCTTGCCCACCGCGCCCGGCTGCTCCTCATAGGGTTGCCCCGCCAGCTGGGTGAAGCCGGCACTCATGATCTGGCGGCTCTGGGCGGCCGGATCATAGTCGGTCAGCACCCGCACCGGATCCTCCATCCCGTAGGCGTTGAGATCCCCGATCACCAGCAGATCCCCCGCCTCCTGCTTGAGTCGCTCCCCCAGCACTTTCGCGGCGGAGACCCGCAGCGCGTTGCAGTGCCCCTGCCCATCCAGGGGATCGGCGCTGGCATAGTCGGGATAGTCCTCGTAGCAGGCCGAGCCCTTGGACTTGAGGTGGTTGACCACCAGGGTCAGCGGCGCATCCCCCTTGGGTGAGCGGAAGCGCTGCATCAGGGAGTCGCGCATGCCCTGCCGGATGCTGACCGGCTTGCCCGCGCCGTCGACGGCCTCGGCCAGCTGCACCGGCAGCGGGATCAGCTGAGAGCCGCCCTCCAGGTTCACCTTGGCGGGCCGGTAGATGAGCCCCACCGTGATGGCGTCCGTGCCCATGGGCTGGCCATCCGGCGAGGCCACCCAGGCGTAGTGATCCTGCTCGTCCGGCAGGGCGGCGTTGAGGGCCCCCACCAGATTGGCGATGGCGGAGTTCTCCCCATAGCCGTTGTTCTCTATCTCCATCAGCCCGACCACATCGGCATTGAGCCGGGTGATGGCGCTGACGATCTTGGTGCGCTGCAACTCGAACTCGGCCACCGTCAGGGCGCCTCGGTTGCTGCCGGTCGGGTTGGCATCGCCCCCCACCACTGTGGTGAAGAAGTTGAGCACGTTGAAGCTGGCCACCCGCAGATCCCCCGCGCCGGCCAGCTCCGGGGTCTGCACCCTATCCCAGCCGCGGTGATCCACGTCCGCCGGGGTGATGCGGTTGTCCGCCAGCAGCCGGTAGAAGTCATAGGAGTAGCCGATGGCCCCTTCCAGGTTGCTCAACCGATCGCCGATGCGCAGATAGCCCTGCTCGGCATCGAAGGCGGGATACCAGGGCAGGACGCCATCCGGCGCCTTGGCATCGGTCTCGACCACCAGCTGATTCAGCCGATTGCGCTCGGCCCACTGGCTCGCCTGCTCGCTCATGGCCGGGAATTTCTGGGTCGACTTGATGAGCGGCGCGCCGTAGGCCAGCACCAGGTTGTTGCGCTTGCCATCGTAGTCGAAGCTGAAGTTGCGGGTGACCACCAGGCTGGACTCGGGCACCAGCCGCACCCGCATCCCCTCGTGGCGCTCCAGCAGGGTGGTCAGGCTCTCGCCCGCCGTCGCTACCAGATCCACAGCCGGCACCAAGCCCACCATGGGCTGGGTCACCGTCAGGGCGTCGGCGCTGAGCTGGGTCTGGTTGTAGTACTCCTTCACCTTGCCAGAGACACACACCTCGGCCCCGGGCACCAGCCCGCTGGTCTGGCTGCTCTGCACAAACAGGCCATCGGAGCTGGCGGGATCGCCGTCCCCTTGCGCGTCCTGGATGAAGAAGCCTTTATAGAGACCGCTCACGACCTGGGTCACCACCCCGCGGGTGGCATGGGCGGTCTCGGATTCGAACTTGCCGGCCGGCACCAGCGGGCTGCGATCACCGCTGCCTTGAATGGCCGGTACGGAGATCAGCTCGTCCACCGGACAGGCGAAGACCGGCGGCTGCGAGCCATCGCAGCTCTGCTCGCCGCTGCAACCCAGGCCGCTCACCTCATCCCGGGCGAAGCCCTGGTATTCCGCCGCCGGGTCGAAGGCGGCCTCGGCCCCGGTGCGCCCCAGGTTGACGCTGGCCTTGCGCCGCAGCGTCATGTCCAGAGTCGAGACGGCGCCGGACACCCAGGCGGTGCCCGGATCCACCCCGATCTGACCCAGGCTGTCGACTATCTCGTCCCCCCGATAGAGCACCAGCCCATCGTCGCCGTTGAACACCAGGTTGCCGCTGAGCTGGTTGGCCTTGGCCAGGGTGGCGGCCAGCGCCGAGGGGTGGGCCAGCACCAGGCTGGCGCCGGGGGCCAGGGTCCCTTGCAGGGCCAGGCTGTTGGTCGGTCCCGCCGCCAGGGTGCGGCCGTTGGCGTAGAGGGCCAGCCGGTATTGACCGAGATCGACCGCGCTGGCGCCGAGATTGCTCAGCTCCACCGCCTTGTTGTTGCCGGATCCTTCCAGATATTCGGTGATGAGCAGCTGTGCCTGCACCTGTCCAGACAATGCCAGCCCGATCGAGAGCGCCAGCAGAGAGTGTCTTCCTGACATGTTAAGCCTTCCTTTCTTGTTTATTGTTGCCAGTGATATTGGGCGACCCTGAGGCCGCAGCACCTTGTTAGCTGCCGCAGGCAAGAGCCAGACGGCGCACATACTGTGCCCGCTTTTCCCGGCTCACACCGCGAGCTGGCTAACAATTGCAGAAGTTTGTTGCCGACAAGTGACAGATAAGGTTCAGGTTTATCGAGTTGTTTAACATTGGCGGCGCGTCAGGACCGGCGAGGCGCAGGGCGGGCCCACGAAAGCCGCGGGGCAAGGCTGGCTTAAGGCCTCCTTTAACACTAGAATGTGCCCCCTCCTCTTCCTGGCATCGGCAAACACCCATGAGCACATACATCTATCTCGTCAAAGGCCGCGAAAAATCCCTGCTGCGCCGTCATCCCTGGATCTTCTCCAAGGGGATCGACAAGGTGCAAGGCAACCCCATCGATGGCGACACCGTCGAGATCTACAGCAACGATGGCAAGTGGCTCGCCCGTGGCGCCTGGTCCGGCAGCTCCCAGATCCGGGCCAGGGTCTGGACCTTCGATAAAGAAGAGACCATCGATCTGGACTTCTTTATCCGCCGCCTCAAATATGCCCAGGAATCCCGGGATCCGCTGATCAAGCGTCAGGGTCTCACCGGCTATCGCCTGTGCGCCGCCGAGTCGGACGGCCTGCCGGGCCTGACCATAGATCGCTACGCCAACTTCCTGGTGTGCCAGATCCTCTCCGCCGGGGCCGAGTTCCAGCGCGAGCTGATCACCCAGGCGCTGCGTACCCTCTACCCCGAGTGCAACATCTATGAGCGCTCCGACGTGGCGGTACGCAAGAAAGAGGGCCTGCAGGAGCGCACCGGCGTCATCCATGGCGAGGCCCCGACCGAGCCGGTGATGATCGAAGAGAACGACGGCGTCAAGATCCTGGTGGACATCCGCAACGGTCACAAGACCGGCTTCTATCTGGATCAGCGCGACAACCGCCAGGCGGTGGCCAAGTACGCCGAAGGCAAGCGGGTGCTTAACTGCTTCTGCTACACCGGTGGCTTCGGCATCTACGCCCTCAAGGGCGGCGCCCGTGAGGTGGTCAACGTGGATCTCTCTCAGAATGCGCTGGACATGGCCCGCCAGAACGCCGAGCTGAACGGGCTGGATGTCTCCAACACCCAGTTCGTCCGCCACGATGTGTTCAAGCTGCTGCGCGAATACCGCGAGAAGGGCGAGAAGTTCGATGTCATCGTGCTGGACCCGCCGAAGTTTGCCGAGAGCAAGGCCCAGTTGCTGGGTGCCTGCCGTGGCTACAAGGACATCAACATGCTGGCGTTCCAGCTGTTGGCGCCGGGTGGCGTACTGCTGACCTACTCCTGCTCCGGCCTGATGGAGCAGAGCCTGTTCCAGAAGATAGTGGCCGATGCCGCGCTGGACGCCGGCCGCGATGCCCAGATCCTGGAGCTGCTGTCCCAGGCCTCCGATCACCCCATCGGCACCGCCTATCCGGAAGGCTTCTACCTGAAGGGGCTGGCGGTGCGCGCCCGCTAAGCCGCAGCGACCGCAGGGCTCTCTTTGCCAGTAAAGGGAGACCTACCGTGTCACAGAAAAGGCCCGCTATCGCTAGCGGGCCTTTTGTTTGCGCCTTTCCACGGCAAGAGATAACGAGGGTCACGCTGACCAAGGGGCTTGCCACAGTCCCCCGCCCTTCCCTACCTGCCGAGTCGGGCTTGGGGAACTCAACCTCAACGGCAGGAGAGAGGGTTGCGCTCTTGTCTATGCAAAAAAAACTGCACATTCAATCACTGATATTGAAAATTCCCCGGGGAAATATCGACACTATTTTCATAAAAACCCATTTACATGCATAAAGCATTGCGTTTCCCCTGCTGATGCCGTCGCCCCCCTGCGCGCTTGCTGCTGCCTGGTTCGACAAGACGCTGAGCCTGTGAGGACAGCCTGCCACCGCCCTGTTCAGTCACGATCCGGCGCCCCCAGCGGGAAGTAGTGGCGAAATGGCCGCGCCTCGTCCACCGCCCGGGCGACCGAGGGTCGACTCAGCAGACGGGCACGGTAGGCCCGCAGCCTGGCGTGAACGGGCGGGATCTCATGGGCCCAATCTGCATAGAAGAGCGAGGGGGCGGCAGAGCAGTCCGCCAGGGTGAAGGCATCACCGGCGATCCAGCGGCGCCCTTCGAGCCGCTCGTCGAGCCAGGGGTAGATCTTGTCCAATATTTCGCGGGCCTCGGCCACCCCATGGCTGTCGCGCTCAGACTCTGGCCGCAGCTGGTCCAGTACCACCTTCTGCATCGGGGTCATCACATAGCTGTCGAACAGGCGATCGAGCATCCGCACCTTGATGCCCGCATCACCGGCCGGGATCAGGCATTGGGGACCGGGATAATGACACTGGAGATACTCGATGATGGTGCTGCTCTCGAGCACGGTGCGCTTGCCATCCTGCAGGACGGGGAAGCGCTTGAGGGGCCAGAGGGCCGCCAGCTCGGCGTTGGCCTGGGGATCCTCCAGGTTGCGATAGTCAAACGGCAGGGCGTTCTCGTAGAGGGCGATCAGCACCTTCTGGCAGTAGGACGAGAAAGGGTGGGCATAGAGTTTCATGACAAGGCTGCTCCGCTTCGGTGGGTGACAACCCAGTCTATCCCCATCCTTCGGCGCCTGCCGCCCGCAGACTTGCCAGGTGTGCCGAACCAGCCGTCGCGCCCCTAGCGCCTGATGGCGAGCACCAGTACCCCAACCGCAATCAGGCCGATGCCCAGCCACTCCCGCGGCGCGGGCCGCTCGCCGAGGAAGAGGCAGGCGAAGAGCACCACCAGCACCAGGCTGAACTTGTCGATCGGTGCGACCTGGGAGGCCTCCCCCAGCTGCAAAGCTCTAAAGTAGCAGAGCCAGGAGGCCCCGGTCGCCAGCGCCGACAGGCCGAGGAACAGCCAGCTGTGGCCAGACAGCTGCAGCGGGTTGCTCCACTGGTGGCTGAGCCCAATGTAACAGCCGAGCACCAGCAAGATCATAGCGGTGCGGATCAGGGTCGCCAGATCCGAGTTGATATGCTGCACCCCCAGCTTGGCAAAGATGGCAGTCAGGGCGGCGAAGATGGCCGATAACAGGGCCCAGGAGAACCAGCTCAGGCTCATGGTGATGACCTTGCGAGAAAGGGATGCCTAAGTTGTAGCAGAGCCACTCCCGGCCATCAGGGCCACGGCGGTGCCCACACGCCTCGTCCGCGTGCATTCATCTCAATTGCGGTTCGGATCCCGCACTCGCTTTGTGGCATAATGCCCCGTCCCGTGGCCCTTGGTGGCGCTGCTGTGGGGTCCCTGCCCCCGGCGCCCCGTCCGACTCGACGGCCCATTCAGCGGTCCGCCCGCTATGCCAGCCAAGGTCACCCGTTTTCTGCGATCTATCCGTACCGTGATGGCCGCGCCGTTCTCGAGCAGCGTCGCACCAGCCTGAACGAGCTTGAACCAAGAGGGGTAAGTATGTCTTCCATTCGTCTGACCCAATACAGCCACGGCGCTGGCTGCGGCTGTAAAATCTCCCCCAAGGTGCTCGACACCATTCTCAAGAGCCAGATCCCGGGGTTCGACGATCCGACCCTGGTGGTGGGCAACAGCAGCAAGGATGACGCCGCCGTGGTGGACATCGGCAACGGTCAGGGCATCGTCTCCACCACCGACTTCTTCATGCCCATCGTCGATGACCCCTTCACCTTCGGCCGCATCGCCGCCACCAACGCCATCAGCGACATCTATGCCATGGGTGGCAAGCCCATCGTCGCCATCGCCATCCTCGGCTGGCCCATCAACACCTTGGCCCCGGAAGTGGCCCAGCAGGTGATCGACGGCGGCCGCCAGGTGTGTCACGAGGCGGGGATCTCCCTGGCCGGCGGCCACAGCATCGACGCCCCCGAGCCCATCTTCGGCCTGGCGGTGACCGGCATAGTGCCGCTCGATGCCATCAAGCAGAACGACACCGCCAAGGCGGGCGATGTGCTCTATCTGACCAAACCGCTCGGCATCGGCATCCTCACCACGGCCCAGAAGAAGGGCAAGCTCAAGCCCGAGCACGAGCAGCTGGCCCCCGACGCCATGTGCACCCTCAACAAGATCGGCCAACAGTTCGCAGCCCTGCCGGGCGTGCACGCCATGACAGACGTGACCGGCTTCGGTCTGGCCGGCCACCTGCTGGAGATGTGCGAAGGCTCCAAGCTGTGCGCCCGCCTCGAGTTCGGGGCGCTGCCGCTGCTGGACGAGGTGGATTACTACCTGGCCGAGGGCTGCGTGCCCGGTGGCACCCTGCGCAACCACGACTCCTATGGTCACAAGCTCGATGCCATGGACGATCGCACCCGCAACATCATGTGCGATCCCCAGACCAGCGGCGGCCTGCTGGTGGCCGTCGGCAAGGAGAGCGAAGCCGAGCTGCTGAGCATCGCCGCCGATGCCGGCCTCAGCCTCTCCCCCATCGGCGTGATGAAGGCGCTGGATGGCGAACGCTTTATCGAGGTCATCCAATGAGTTCATCGCGGTTTGCCGCCGACATCGATCTGGCCCAGGCCTTGCGGGGTGATGCACGATGAGTGAACTGCCACTCGCCACGGACCTGGCCGGGATCTTCTTGCAGGATGTGCCGCTCATCGACCTGCGCGCCCCCATCGAATTCAAGGAGGGCGCCTTCCCCACTGCCGTCAGCCTGCCGCTGATGACGGACGAGGAGCGCGCCAAGGTGGGCACCTGTTTCAAGCAGCAGGGCCAGGCCGCCGCCATCGCGCTCGGCCACAAGCTGGTGGGCGGCGCGGTGCGCGCCGAGCGCCTCGAGGGCTGGCTGGCCCAGTTGCGCCAGCAGCCCGATGCCCTGCTCTACTGTTTCCGTGGCGGCCTGCGCTCGCAGACGGTGCAGCAGTGGCTGCACGAGGCCGGCGTCACCCGTCCGCGGGTGGCCGGGGGCTACAAGGAGCTGCGCCGCTTCTTGATCGACACCCAGGACAGGGCCGCGACCGAGTGCCACTGGACCGTGCTGACCGGTATGACCGGCTCCGGCAAGACCCATATGCTGGGCCAGGTTGCCCAGGCGGTGGATCTGGAGGGGCACGCCCATCACAGGGGCTCCTCCTTCGGCCAGCTGCCGGGCGGCCAGCCCAGCAACATCAACTTCGAGAACAATATCGCCATCGAGCTGCTCAAGCGCCGTCACCGGGGCGAGCACGCCTTCGTGGTGGAGGACGAGAGCCGTCTCATCGGCCGCTGCGCCCTGCCCCATAGCCTCTATGAGGCCATGTGCCAGGCACCGCTGGTGGTGGTGGATGTGCCGCAAGAGGAGCGGGCCGAGCAGATCCGGGTCGATTACGTACAGGATCTCTGGCAACGCTACCAGGAGATGTATGGCGCCGATGAGGGCTGGCCGCTGTTTGCCGGCTACCTGACCGATGCCCTGGCGCGCCTCAAGAAGCGGCTCGGGGACAGGGATCATCGCGAACTGGATCAGCTGATGCAAGCGGCCCTCTGCGAGCAGGCCGGCAGCGGTCACACCGAGCTGCACCTAGCCTGGATCCGCCTGTTGCTGACCCGCTACTACGATCCCATGTATCTCTATCAGCTCAACAACAAACGGGAGCGGATCCGCTTTCGGGGCGACAAGCAGGCCTGCCTCGCCTTCTTCGCCGAGCAGCAGGCCGCAGAGGCCAATCAGGAGACCCCAGCATGTTGAAATACGAGGTGATCCCGGTCACCCCTTTCGCCCAGAACTGCTCCCTCATCTGGTGCGACGAGACCCGCCAGGCGGCGCTGATCGATCCCGGTGGTGAGACAGACAAGCTGCTGGCGGCCATCGCCCGGCACGATCTGGTATTGGAGAAGATCATCCTGACCCACGGTCATCTGGATCACGTGGGGGGCGCCGACCAACTGCGCGAGCAGAGCGGGGTCAAGATCATCGGTCCCCATAAGGAAGACGCCTTCTGGCTCGACATGCTGCCCCAGCAGAGCCAGATGTTTGGCTTTGCCCACACCCCCGCCTTCAGCCCGGACGGCTGGCTGGCGCAGGGCGACAAGGTGACTGTCGGCAACTGCGAGCTGGAGGTCTATTTCTGCCCCGGCCACACCCCGGGCCATGTGGTGTTGCTCAGCCAGGCCGAGCGGCTCGCCTGGGTCGGCGATGTGCTGTTCGCCGGTGGCATCGGCCGCACCGACTTTCCCCGTGGCGATCACGCCACCCTCATTCGCTCGATCACCGAGACCCTGCTGCCCCTTGGCGATGACATCGTCTTCGTGCCGGGCCACGGTCCCAGCTCCACCTTCGGTCGCGAGCGGGTCAGCAATCCCTACCTCACCCAGCCGGTCTGGTAGAGAGGCAGACGACAAGGGCGACCCGCGGGTCGCCCTTTTTCATGGCCGCAGCAAGCGTGCCAGAATGCAAAAAGCCACTCCGAAGAGTGGCTTCTTTATTCAACCGGATCGACGCGATTAGACGCGAACGAAGTCCAGGTGAACCAGCTTGTAACGTACCGGGTGACGCTGGATAGCCTTCACTTTTACGTTAACTTCTTCGCCGTTGATGACCATGGTCAGTACGGACTCGTAGAATTCCGGCTTTTCTTGGGCCAGTACTACTTTTTTGTGGTCCAGGGTGATGGACAGAGCTTCTTTGCCTGCACCGTAGATGATGGCAGGAACTTGGTCAGCGTGACGCAGGCGGCGGCTCGCACCTTTCCCCAGGTCAGAACGGACTTCAGCTTGGAATACGAAAGACATAGTGGTTATCTCTTTTAAGATGAATTTATGGTGTTGACTGCGACCGGTCAGCACCTCGCAAAACGAGCGCGAATACTAGCATGGGGTCATAGCGGATACAAGCCGCGAACCGTGCGGGATCCGCCCCGCGCCTTCCCGTCAGACAAACTGTCGCGGCTGCGGGCCCTCGGCGATCAGTGCCCCTGCTCCAGCCGGGCAAACTGTTGCTGGCGCTGGGCCGGGCTCATGGCATCGAACTGGGCCAGGGTCTCGGCCCGCGGGCAATAGAGGCTCTGGCCGGCCCGCACCTGGATCCCCTTGCCCATGCTGGTCCGGTTCTCCGCCACCAGCGCCAGCAGATAGCTGTAGGTATCGGCCCCGGCCTGGGCTCCCTGCCCCACCAGCTGGCTCGCGATGCGCCAGAGGGTCTCCCCCGCCACCACCTGATGGCAGAGCCGCGACTCGCCTCCCGCCGCCGGCGCAGACAGGGTCAGGGTGGTCGCCTCGACCAGCTGGCTGACGGCCGCGATCTGCACTGCAGTGGCCCGCTGGGACGCCTGCGCGCCCAGGGCGCCATGACGCATCAGGCTGGCCAGCAGGGGTTCCGTCTCCGTCGTCCTTCCCTTTGCCGCGCTCATCCCCGGCAGCGAGAACTCGGCGATAAAGGGGGCACTGCTCCCCTCATCCCATGACGAGGGCGCACTGGCGAGTTGACTGACCGCTTGATGGGGCGCCATGCCATAGGCCATCTCGTCGATGCGCTTGAGGCGCGCCAGATACGCCTTGGAGAGCTGGGCCTCCCCCTCGAATAGATCGAAAGGGGGCACCAGCCGGGCGGGGAACAGGACTTGCCAATGGCCGTTCTTCTTCTTCTGTTCCAGCGGCGGGAACTGGTTGCCCCGCCAGGCCACGAAGATGGGGGGCACGGCGCGGTGCAGCGGATAGTATTCCGGATTGAGCTGCACCCAGGTTTGCTCCGCAATGGGTTGATAGCCGCTGATGTTGACCAGCGCCACTCCTAACCAGATCCCCAGCATCACCACCTCCCCTCGCTCTCTTCGCCCAAGCATTTCGTCACATTATGGCGCAGAAAAACAGCCACATAGCAACTTAGCATTGGGCTATCGCATTCAAGACCCGCTTGTCGGAGACCGGATAAGGGGTCCCCAGCTGCTGGGCGAAGAAGGAGACCCGCAGCTCCTCGATCATCCAGCGGATGTTGGCCACCTCGGCCGGGATCGGCTGGGATTTAGGGATCTTGGCGAGCAGCGCCTTGTAGTCGGCCTCGACGCTCTGCACCTTGAGCATGTAGACCCGGTCGCGGTTCGGATCGATGGCCAGCTTCTCCATCCGCCGCTCGATGGCGCGCAGGTAGCGCAGCAGGTCCGGCAGCCGCTGCCAGCCGGTCTCGGTCACGAAGCCCTTGTGGATGAGCTTGTCGAGCTGCAACTGGATGTCGGACATGGCGAAGGCGGTATCGAGCTGCATCTTGCCCTTGAGCCGTTTCTTGATCTCGTGGGACAGGGTCAGCACGGTTTCCACCTGACTCGCGACCTCCACCACGGCATCGTTGAGCTCGGCGCGCACGAACTCCTTGAGCGCCTCGAAGCCCGCTTCATCCCAGGCCAGGCCGCCGTGGCGCTCGATCAGCTTGTCGCAGCCGCAGGCGATGCAGTCATCGATCAGCTCCGCCACCTTGCCGAAGGGGTTGAAGTAGAGGCCGAGCTTGGCCTTGTTCGGCAGCTTCTCCTGCAGGTACTTGATGGGGGATGGCACCCCCAGCAGGATCAGCCGACGCTGACCGCTCCACATCAGCTGCTGCTGGGCCACCGAGCTCTCCACCAACTGGATCGCGACCGAGTCTTTCTGATCGACCAAAGCCGGATAGGCCTTCACCTCGAAGCCGCCGCGCTTCTGGCTGTACTCCTTCGGCAGCTCGCCAAAGCTCCACAGGGTGAGGCCGGACTGCTCTATGTCGTCATCCGCCACCTGGGACAGGGTCTCCTGCACCTTGCCACGCAAGGATTCCTTGAGCGCCTCCAGATCCTTGCCCTCCGCGATGGGCTTGTGCTTGTCATCCAGCACCCGGAAGGTGAGTTTCAGGTGATCGGGCACCGCCGACCAATCCCAGGCCTCGCGCGGCACCGTCACCCCTGTCATGCGCCGCAGCTGGCGCTCCATCTCGTCCAGCAGCGGCCCCTGCTCGGGGTTGATGCTGGCGAGCAGCGCATCGGCATAGTTGGGGGCCGGCACGAAGTTCTTGCGCATCGGCTTTGGCATCGACTTGATCAGCGCCACCAGCAGCTCGTGACGCAGGCCGGGGATCAGCCACTCGAAGCCTTTCACCTCCACCTGGTTGAGCAGCGGCAGCGGGATGTGCAGGGTGACGCCGTCGGCCGCCTCCCCAGGCTCGAACTGGTAGCTCAGCTTGAGCTTGAGCCGCCCCTGCTGCCAGAAGTTCGGGTAGTCGAGATCGCTGATGTGGGCCGCATCCCCCTTCATCAGCATCTCCCGCTCGAAGTTGAGCAGTTCGGGATCCTGCTTCTGCGCCTCCTTCCACCACTTGTCGAAGTGACGGCTGGAGATCACCTCCTGGGGCAAGCGGGCGTCGTAGAAGCGGAACAGGTCCTCGTCATCCACCAGGATGTCGCGGCGGCGCGACTTGTGCTCCAGCGCCTCCACCTCGGCCAGCAGCTTGCGGTTCTCGCCGAAGAAGCGATGGCGGGTCTCGAAGTCCCCCTCCACCAGGGCGCGGCGGATGAACAGCTCACGGCACAGGACGGGATCCAGGGTGCTGAAGTTGATGAGCCGCTCGTTGACCAGGGTCAGGCCATAGAGGGTCACCTTCTCCTTGGCCATGACGGCGCCGTTCTTCTTCGACCAGTGGGGGTCGCTGTGATGCAGCTTGATGAGGTGACCGGCCAGCGGCTCCACCCACTCGGGCTCGATGCGGCCGTTGATGCGGGCATAGAGGCGGGAGGTCTCCACCAGCTCGGCGGCCATCACCCACTTGGGCGGCTTCTTGAACAGGCCGGAGGCCGGGAAGAGGTGGAAGCGACCGTTGCGGGCCCCCAGAAACTCCGGTTTCTCCAGATCCTTGTTGCCGATGTGGCTGAGCAGGCCGGTCAGCAGGGCGCAGTGCACCGTCTTGAAGTCAGCGGGCTCCGAGTTGCTCTTGAAGCCCAGCTCTTTCACCGTCTGGCGCAGTTGGAAGTGGATATCCTGCCACTCGCGCACCCGCAGGTAGGAGAGAAACTCCTTCTGACACAGGCGGCGGAACGGGTTGCTGCCCAGCAGGTCTTGCTGCTCTTTCAGGTAGTTCCACAGGTTGACGAAGGCGAGGAAGTCGGACTCCTTATCCTCGAAGCGGCGGTGCTGCTCGTCGGCGGCCTGCTTCTTCTCCATGGGCCGCTCGCGCGGATCCTGGATGCTCAAGCCAGCGGTGATCACCATCACCTCGCTCAGGCAGCCGGTCTGCGCCGCCGTGATCACCATCTTGGCGAGCCTGGGATCAAGCGGGATACGCGACAGCTGGCGGCCACTCTCGGTCAGCTGCAGCTTGGGCTCCTGCTCGCGGCTGGCGGGCAGCTCGCGCACCGCCTCCAGCTCCTTGAGCAGGGAGAGACCGTCCTTGATGTGGCGCGACTCCGGCGGCTCGACGAAGGGGAAGGCCTCCATGTTGCCAAGGCCCAGCGCCAGCATCTGCAGGATGACCGAGGCCAGGTTGGTGCGCAGGATCTCGGGATCGGTGAAGGCGGGTCTGTTGTTGAAATCTTCCTCGCTGTAGAGGCGGATGCAGATACCGTCCGCGACCCGACCGCAGCGCCCCATGCGCTGGTTGGCGCTGGCCTGGGAGACCGGCTCTATGGGCAGACGCTGCACCTTGGTGCGCCAGGAGTAGCGGCTTATGCGGGCGGTACCCGGATCGATCACATAGCGGATGCCCGGCACCGTCAGCGAGGTCTCCGCCACGTTGGTGGCGAGCACGATGCGCCGCCCCGCGTGCTGCTGGAACACCTTGTTCTGTTCGCTGTTGGAGAGGCGCGCGTAGAGCGGCAGCACCTCGGTATCGCGCAGGTTGAGCTTGCGCAGGGCGTCGGTGGTGTCGCGGATCTCCCGCTCGCCGTTCATGAAGATGAGGATGTCCCCCAGTCCTTCGCGCGCCAGCTCCTCGACCGCATCGAAGATGCCCTGCAGTTCGTCGCGATCCCCCTCACCCTCCAGCAGCGGGCGATAGCGCACCTCCACCGGGTAGGTGCGACCGGACACTTCTATCACCGGCGCCTGGTTGAAGTGATTGGAGAAGCGCTGGGGATCTATGGTGGCCGAGGTGATGATCACCTTGAGATCCGGCCGCCTCGGCAGCAGCTGCTTGAGGTAGCCCAGGATGAAGTCGATGTTGAGGCTGCGCTCGTGGGCCTCATCGATGATGATGGTGTCGTACTGGGTCAGCATCCGATCGTGCTGGATCTCCGCCAGCAGGATGCCGTCGGTCATCAGCTTGATGTGGGTCTGCTCGCTCACCTGATCGGTGAAGCGCACCTTGTAGCCCACGTACTGGCCGAGCTCGGACTGCATCTCCTCGGCGATGCGGGCCGCCACGGTACGGGCCGCCAGCCGGCGCGGCTGGGTGTGGCCTATGTAGCCTTTCACCCCGCGCCCGAGCGCCAGGCAGATCTTGGGGATCTGGGTGGTCTTGCCCGAGCCGGTTTCGCCGGCGATGATCACCACCTGATGCTCACTGATCGCCTTGGCGATCTCGGCCTGCTTCTGGCTGACCGGCAGGTTGGCCGGGTAGGTGACCTTGGGCACCCCCGCCAGGCGGGAGCGATAGCGCGCCTCGGCGCTGTCCAGCTCGGCGGCCAGGGTCTCCAGCACGGCGGTCTGTTTGCCCTCAGGCAATTTCTTGACCCCGTGCAGGCGACTGGAAAGGCGACGGGCATCAAGATTCATGCAGGCAGAGAGACGGCGGCGCAGCGCCTCGATAGAGAGAGACAAGGTACAGATTCCTTATAGAAAGCCCGCGGGGGGCCATATCGATAGCTGGGGAGATCCTAAAGAGCGGGCGGGAGCGGTGCAAGCCTTAAAGCGTGCCGAGTCCGGATAAGCGCAATGGTGCGGATGAAAAGAGCAGGCACCCGGCCTGCTCCTGATGACGAATGTCGAGCCGGGCGTCAGCCCCTGGCCTGATGCACGAAGCAGGTGCCCAACTGGGCATGGATTGCCTGCATCACGTTGTGGCGGCTGATCACCCCGAGCAGGCGCCCCTCCTCCACCACCGGATAGATCTTGGGTTTCTGGCCCATCATCATCTCCGCCAGCTCCAGGATGCTGGTGTCGGGTCCGACCGCCAGCACCTCCTTGCGCATCACATCCTTGACCTGGGCCACCTGCTCGCAGTGATAGGCCTCTTTCAACATGACGGCGATGCAGTCCTGCTCTGACACCCAGCCGATCAGATGGCCCTTGGCATCCACCACAGGGCCGCCGAGCTGGTGGCTGTTGAGAAACTTGGCGACCGCCGTCTGCACCATCATGTCCGCGCCGAACGTGATGGGCCTGGTCTGCATATAATCCTTCGCCTTGAGTGATTCCATGACGCTTCCCCCACAGGCCTCCCGGGCGGGAGGCGCAAGCCGGGCACTATGTCCGGCTCACTCCAAGCATAGCTGGCGGCACCTCAGGAGATGGATTGCAGCAGCAGCAGAAGCTCGTTCTGGCTGTGGCAGTCGGTCTTCTTGAACACCCCCTTCAGGGTGGAGCGGACGGTCTCGACCTTGACTCCCCGCAGCTCGGCGATGTCGTTGCTGCTGTAGCCCTTGCTCATCAGCACCAGCAGCTCCTTCTCGCCTATGGTGAGGGGATAGAGGCTGGCCAGCGCCTCGATATCCGGGTTGAAGGAGTGCTCGGGATCGCGCAGCACCACCTCGACATAACGCTCGAAGCGGCTGAGCCCACTCATCAGGGTGCACTGGATCAGCAGCGGCCTTAAATTGGCCTGACGGGGAATGGACATATAAGCGCTCGCCCCCGGTAGCAGATAGGCAAAGCCATTCAATATCTCCTTGAGCTGGCGTTGCTGCTCCTTATTTTGCAGCGAGAAAATACCATTTATCGCCCGCAACTCCACATTTTCATCGGAGATCCGGTTAAACGCCACATTGGAATAATGAATATGGCCTTTGTCATCGATGATGGCACTGGGCTTATTATGGTTTTTCACCAACTGTTGTAGCTGATAGTTCTGAGTTTCCAGGGCCAGCAGGTTCCAATAATGCTGACTCCAGGCAGCCAGGCCGGAATAAATTTCGGTCAGGGAAGTGAGATCCTGGGCACTGAAGTCATCCTGGGCGGCGCCGCGATAACTGCACAGGCTGCTGAGACCGCGTCCCTTCACCCGGCAGACGCCGCCCGCCGCGAACTGGGCGCCAAAACTGGCCAGCAGGCCGGCGGAGTTGGAGATGGCGTTGGCGCTCACGATGCCCTGGCAGCCCTTGTCCAGGTAATGGTTGAACCACACATCCTGGCGATGGTGCTGCACATAGAACTGCTGCTGTGCCTCGCTCAGGCCGCTGGAGAAGAGCTTGATACCGTCGCTCTTGTCATCATCCCGCAATAAGAACAGGGACGAGCTGCCGGACAGGTCGGAGCGAAATTGGTCCACCACCAACTTAATGTCAGAGTCATTAATACCGCACTCGTATAACTGGCTGATATACGGCGATATCCTTTCTTTTTCTAATGCCTTCACACCCGAACTCCCAATTCTTATTTTTATTGAAGTGGCATCTTACTCTGCAATGGGAAACTCGAAAAGTAGTCAAATGAACAAAGGTTTTATGACCAATCCATAAATAGTAATGAGAAAAGTCTCTATGAATGAAGGGGCAGGGAATTTTTAAATCCAAGCTAATGTTTCATATTGCTTTTGTCGTTATACCACAGGTTTGTCCCGCACACTTTTCCAGGCACTGCGCTTTACCTTCCCCTCGGCAGCCATTTTTTCTCCTCCTGCTGCCCCCTGGGTCTCCACCCCTGCCTCCCCCTGCCAACAACAATCAAACCTCATACGAGACCCAAATTAACCGAATGTTGCGCATTTGTTTATTTATTGCTTTCCTTTCGGCCTTGGATGGATATTGTATATACAATTTCACACCACAAAAGGAGTTGCCCCATGGGGATCACAAGGAGGAAGAATGGAACCTGAACAGGTACTCGCCGCTCCCGTCAAACCGGGGGTAGGCATCAAGCTGCTGCTGACCAGTGTGTTGGGCATCGCCATCTTTTTCGTGCCCTTTGAGCTGGCGGGACGCAGCACCATACTGGTGGATCACCTGGCCGGATTCCTGATGGCGCAGCGTCCGCTGGCCCTGGGGCTGATCCTGCTGCTGATCGCCTATGGCGCCATCACCCCCCTGCTGGATGGCCGCTGGCGGGCCCGCCCCATCGACCGGCTGTTGAGCCTGTTCAAGCTGCTCGGGCTGGGGCTGGCCGTTATGTATGTGGCCGGCGTGGGGCCGGCCTGGCTGATGACCCAGGATCGGCTGCCCTTCCTGTTCGACAAGCTGGCCATGTCGGTGGGCCTCATCGTCCCCATCGGCGCCATGGCCCTCACCTTCCTGCTCGGCTTCGGCCTGCTCGAGTTTATCGGGGTGCTGATGCAACCCGTGATGCGGCCACTCTGGCGTACCCCAGGCCACTCCGCCATCGATGCGGTCGCCTCCTTCGTCGGCAGCTATTCGGTCGGCCTGCTCATCACCAACCGGGTCTTCCTGGCGGGCAAGTACACGGTGCGGGAGGCGGTCATCATCGCGACCGGCTTCTCCACGGTGTCGGCCGCCTTCATGATCATCGTGGCCAAGACCCTCAACCTGATGGAGCACTGGAACTTCTACTTCTGGTCCACTCTGGTGATCACCTTCGTCATCACCGCCATCCTGGCGCGGGTGCCCCCCATCTCCGGCATGGCGCACCACGGCGAGACCGATGAGCCCCTGCCCGCCGGCAAGAGCCGCTGGCAAGCCGCGCTGGATTCGGGGCTGACCCAGGCCAACCAGGCGGATCCCGTGCTGCGCCAGCTCAAGGACAACCTCAAGGATGGGCTCTACATGGCGGCCGCCGTGGTGCCCACCATCCTGTCGGTCGGCCTGCTCGGGCTGTTGCTGGCGCAACACACGCCGCTGTTCGATCTGCTTGGCTGGTTGCTGTGGCCCCTGACCTGGCTGCTGGATCTGGGCGAGCCGCTGGTCACGGCCAGGGCGCTCGCGGCGGGGCTGGCGGAGATGTTCCTGCCCGCCATCCTGCTCAAGGACGCCGATCTGCTGGTGCGCTATGTCGCGGCCGTGGTGTCGGTGAGCTCGGTGCTGTTCTTCTCCGCCTCCATCCCCTGCGTCCTGGCCACCAAGATCCCGGTGAGCGTGGGCCAGCTGGTGATGATCTGGCTGCTGCGCACCCTGCTCGGCATCATACTGGCCGCGCTCTGTGGCCGGCTGGCAATGGCGCTGGGCTGGCTGAGCTAGTCCCCCGTTACCACCCGTCAGAAACAAACAAAGCGCCATCGGGCGCTTTGTTTGTTTTATCCGACGACATCAAGCACGCCGCTGAGGATCAATGGGCGATATTGGCGAAGCGTCCGCTGTTGAAGTCATCGATCGCCTGAGTGATCTCCTCCTGCGAGTTCATGACGAAGGGGCCATAGCCCACGATCGGCTCATCGATGGGTTCACCGCTGATCAGCAACAGCACGGCCCCCTCGCGGGTCTCAAACTGGACGTCACTGCCGCGGGGATCCAGCAGCACCAGCTGTGCCTCGCCCGCCTCCTCCTGACCATTGATGCGCACCGATCCCTTGAGCACCACTATGGCCGTGTTCCAGCCATCGACCGCGGGGAGCAGCAGGCTGGCCCCGCCCTTGAGCCGCAGATCCCAGACGTTCATGGGCGAGAAGGTGCGGGCGGGCCCCTGCCGACCGGCGTAGTCGCCCGCGATGAGGCGCACGCTACCCGCCCCGTCGGGCAAGGCGACCTCGGGGATGCTGTCGCTGCGGATGGCCTGATAGCCCGGCGCCGACATCTTGTCCCTGGCGGGCAAGTTGACCCAGAGCTGCACCATGTCAAGGGTACCGCCCGCACGGGTGAAGGCCTCCGAGTGGAATTCCTCGTGCATGATGCCGGCGGCGGCGCTCATCCACTGCACGTCGCCTGGGCCGATCACGCCGCCCTGGCCGGTCGAATCGCGGTGGGCGACCTCCCCCTCATAGACGATGGTGACCGTCTCGAAGCCGCGGTGCGGATGCTGACCCACGCCACGGGCATGGTCGCCGGGCTCGAATTCCGCCGGCCCGGCCCTGTCCAGCAACAGGAAGGGGCTGAGCGCCTTGCCGTGGCTGTGGTACGAGAACAACGAACGCACCGGGAAACCGTCGCCAACCCAGTGTTGGCGAGGTGCACTGTAGATACCGATAACTTTTTTCATGATGCTCTCCAAGGTTGCCGCTCCGAGATGGTGGCGTTGGATACAGTCTGCATATAGAACGATATTCGCGGTAGGCGTATTATTTGACGTCAGAGTCCTATTTTGTGAACGATAAGCGATGCAACAAGACCTCAACGATCTCTATTACTACGTCCAGGTGGTGGATCACGGCGGCTTTGCCCAGGCCGGCAGGGCGCTCGGTATGCCCAAATCCAAGCTCAGTCGCCGCATCGCCATGCTGGAGGAGCGGCTGGGGGTGCGGCTCATCCAGCGCTCGACCCGCAGCTTCACGGTCACCGAGCTGGGCCAGGCATATTATGCCCGCTGCCGCGCCGTGCTGGTCGAGGCCGAGGCGGCCCAGGCCGTAATTGAATCCACTCATCAGGCTCCTTGCGGCCTGGTGCGGCTCTCCTGTCCGCTCGACCTGCAGCATGCCCATGTCGGCAGCATGCTGGTGGCGTTCGCCCTGCAGTATCCCAGCGTCAGCGTGCAACTGATCGGGGTGAACCGGGCGGTCGACGTGGTGGCCGAGGGGTTGGACATGGCGATAAGGGTGCGGCCGCTGCCGCTGGAAGACAGCGATCTGGCCATGCGGGTGCTGGGCCATGCGAACCAGTACCTGGTCGCCAGCCCAATCCTGCTCGAGCGGCATGGGGTGCCACGGGCCCCCGCCGATCTGCTGTCCTGGCCCAGCCTGGGGCACGGGCCCAGTATAGAGGGTCATCACTGGACGCTGCAGGGGCCGGAAGGGGCACAGGTGAAGCAGCATCACAGCCCCCGTTTTGTGGCGACCGACATGCAGACCCTGCGCCAGGGGGCGATCGACGGCGTGGGAGTGGTGCAGTTGCCCGCCATGATGGTGCGGGAGCCCCTGGCGGACGGCCGGCTCATCCGGCTGCTGCCGGACTGGGCCCCTCGCCGGGAAGTCATCCACGCCGTCTTCCCCTCGCGCCGGGGACTGCTGCCCTCAGTTCGCGCCCTGATCGACCATCTGGTTGACTGCTTCAGGCCGCTGGAGGAAGAGTAAGCCCAGGATAAATGCCCACCCTTCTCTATCTGGGCCAGCGCGGCCCTCGCCAGGAGAGACTGGGAATTGGGTGGCTGGCCACCCTTACCTCACTCCCTCACCGCCACGCCGGCGCTCGCCCTTATATGGCGATCTTTGCCCGGCGCGGGCAGCACCCACCCACATGGCGAATTGATATCAAGCAGAATAATAAGCGGCTAGCCAGGGTGACCGATATTCGTTGCTGGCTGAATTTACCATGCAATATATAAGCATCATTTTAAGGTCGTTTTATACACCATCGATGATGTTATCATTAAATGAATAAACAAATAAATATTTAAAACCACCGCGCCGATCACGATATTCAAATGACTCACCGCTGTATCATTTAATACATTCGCAGATTCATTATTAATAACAAAAGAGACAGTAATATGCTCGATACCAGCATGAAGACATTATCGCTGACCATGTTGTCATTATTTGCATCCGTCGCCCATGGGCAACAAGCCGCTGTGCCGCGTATTCTCGGCGGGACCACCACCCCGGCGCCCAGCTGGATGGTGGCCATCGGCAACGACAGCGACGGTCAGTGGCGCAATTACTGTGGCGGCACCCTGATTGCCAAGGACTGGGTGCTCACCGCCGCCCACTGTCTGGAAGAGGCCAAGCTCGACGGCATGCAGGTGGCCATCGGGGTGAGCGATCTCAGCAAGCCTCATGCGCGCATCAGGGTCGATCAGATCATCATGCATGACACTTATCTCAGCGGCTTCATCAGAAATATCGGTACCGGCCATATGGAGGCCGACTCGGATATTGCGCTGCTGCACCTGAATACCGCCAGCAAAAATAATACCCTGCCCATCTCCGCCAAGGAGACGCCCGCAGATTATAATAACGGCTCTCGTTTTTCGGCCTGGGGATATGGCGGAATTAATCCCAACACCAGCCTCACCAGCCCGCAATTACTGAGAGTCGAGCTGGCATTTCAGGGGTTCAGGGATCGCTGGATGTATGACAATACCCAGACTCATATCTTCGCCGGGAATATAGTCGGCCAGGATACCTGCCGGGGCGACAGTGGCGGCCCCCTCACCGACCAGAGCGGCCTCATCGGCATTACCAGCTATGGCAGTCAACGCTGCGGCCTGGGACAGCCAGGGGGCTATACCTTCGCACCCCTGTTCAGAGACTGGCTGGCCGAGAAGATGAACGCCGTCAGCCTCACCAGCCATCAACTGGTTGCCCTGCCCGCCGGCCAGCACAGCTGGGTCAGCTATACGGTGCTCAACGGATCGGCCGAAGCGATCACCCTGAACGGCGCCACCACCGACGCCCCGGCCATGCGAAACGAGTGCCCGTCCGTGCTGGCGGCAGGCGAGCAATGCCGCATCAAGCTGCGCTTCGATGCGAACTTCACGCCGGACACCTATCAGCTCTACCGGTTGAGACTCAACGCCACCCAACCCAATGGGGCCAGCCAGCGTCTCGATGCAAGCCTCATCGCCGTCACCACCCCGCGACGCGAGACCGATGCGGCCATCGCCGGCGGTTCCTCGTCCGGCACTGAGTCGTACAACGCGGCGACCACCTCCTCCGGTGGCGGCAGCATAGGGCTGCTCGGCCTCCTGTTGTTGCCGCTGGCATGGCGCCGCAGAACCTGAGTTCCCCCACAGTTACCAAACGCTGATCAATAAAAAGGCCAGAGCATGGCTCTGGCCTTTTTCATTCTGGTTCCCCTCGAGCCGCAAGATAGCGCGGTCGCAAGGGTGAACCCACTGGCTTAGAACGGCATCTTGAAGCCCGGGGGCAGTTGCATGCCACCGGTCAGCTCGCCCATCTTGCTCTTGTTCTGCTCTTCCACCCGGCGAACGGCATCGTTCACGGCGGCGGCGACCAGATCCTCGATCATCTCCTTGTCATCTTCCATCAGACTCGGATCGATCTCGATGCGGCGCACGCTGTGGCTGCCGGCCATGGTGACCTTGACCATGCCAGCACCGGCTTCACCGACTACTTCCATCTGGGCAAGCTGCTCTTGCATCTTCTGCATGCGCTCTTGCATCTGTTGGGCCTGTTTCATCAGGTTACCCATTCCACCTTTACCAAACATAGGTCGTCTCTCGTCTTGAAATCCGGCATCCAGCGCCGGGCTGTGGGTTTGTCTGTCCTGAATATGGGGACAGCCACGCTGCGTTTCAACCGGGAGCGGGCTCCCGGCATGGGATTTAGCGACTCAGCGGCTCTATGCTCTCTGGGTGGAGCACGGCCCCGAATCGCTGTTGTAGAAATTGTACGTTGGGATCCTCGGCCAGATCCCGGCTCACCTGCTCACGCACCCCCAGATAGAGGCGGTGCTCGATCTCGAGCGGGGTCTCCCGCGCCGGATCCGTGCCCAGCGTCACCTCGACTCGCACCGACTCTCCAAGCTCTGGGCCTATGATCTCGGCCAGATCGGCAAGGGCCCGATCGCTGACCAGATGGCGCTGCTCGGGCTTGAGGATAAGCGACACCAGCGCCCCCTGCCGGGTCATCACCGAGTTGATCGCCAGCTGGCGCAGCCGGCCACCGACCCCGGTGCGGGCGATGAGCTCGGCCCAGGGATCGCCGCAGTTGACCAGCAGGGAGGACGGAATAAGCCTCGCGACCTCCTCCCCCTCCTCCGGCTGGGCTTCGCTCTCCAGCTCATCCCAGTCGATGGTCTCCATCAGGGGGGCCGCTGACTGCGACTCGCTTTGCTCGGCGGCGGGCACCGGTATCGGCGCGACAGAGGTGGGCGTGTCGATTTTCGCAGCGGGCACCCCATCCAGATCCCAGGGGGGCAGATCGTCCGGGTTGGGACGCGCCCTTTGCGGGGCAGTCTGCTGCTGGCTGGGGGCCGCTCGAGCCATTGGTGGAGGGGCCACCGGCGCTATCGTGGGGGCAGTGGCAACGCCGTCACCAAAGCCCTGGCTCAGGTACTCTTCGTAATCGTTGCCGCCGTCCTCATAGGCATCGAGCGGCGGCAGCTCATCATAGTCCATCTGGGCCGCAGCATAGGCAGGCACTGGAGCCGCAGGCTGCCTGGCAGCGGCGGCCGGAGTCGCCGGTTGCACCTCAGGGCGCTGGGGCGCCACCGGCTTGGTCGGTGCCACCCGAGGGGAGGCTGTGGCCGTCGCCCCGGGCTCAGCCCGCAGCCGGCTGCGCAGCAGGTTGCGCTTGCCCAGCAGGCTCTGCATGCTGGAGGCAGCCGACGGGGCAGCCTCCAGCGCCGGAGTGACGGCCAGGGGCTCCGGGGCGATCGCCGGCAGAGGCTCATGGTACGAGGGCCCGGCCTGAGACGGCTCAGTCGGCGCCGCCTCATAGGTTTCCACCAAGGCGCGAGTCTGCTCGAGTGACTCGGGCCTGGCCGCTGGCACCTCATACCCCATCCGCTGCGCCTCGTGCAGCAGCTCGTCCTGCTCGGCAAACAGTTGCGCACTCGGCTCATCGTCGAGGCTGTCCTGCTCGCTGGCATCGACCGCGGCGGCCGTGACGGCGGGTGTTTCTTCCATGGCCGCGGCCTGCGCCGCTACGGCGACCGGGGCGCTAGTCGGCGCAGCCGGTCGGACCGGCGTGGCGACGGCCTGGTTCGGGGCTGGCTCAGCCCCGTGAGGCTTTCCCAAGGGGGCCGGTGCGGCCTCCCTCCCTGCGGCTGGCATGGCCACAGGGAGTCCCGCCATGGACGGGGGCAAGGCCGTCAGGTTGGCGGGGTGCAGCGGCTCGCGGCGCGGCGAGAACGCCAGCATCCGCAAACAGGTCATCTCGAGGGCGGTGCGGCCATCCGGCGCCCAGGGCAGATCCTTGCGTCCCCCCAGCACTATCTGGTAGCAGAGCTGCACCTCTTCCGGGCTCATGGCGCCCGCCAGCTGCAGCAGGGCATCGGCATCCGCCCCCTGCTCCTGCACGCTGGCAGGCAACAGCTGCGCCATGGCGACGCGATGGAGCAGGGCCTCCAATTCGGCGTGGAGCTGGTCGAAATCCGGTCCCAGGGTGGCGATCTCGGTGATCTTGGCCATGGTGGCCGGGGCATCCTGGCGCAGGATGGCCTCCAGCAGCTGGTGCAGATGATGGTGGTCGAGCGTGCCCAGCATGGTCAGCACGCTGTCCAGACGCACGCTGCCGTTGCCATGAGCCAGCGCCTGATCGGTCAGGCTCAAGGCATCGCGCATGCTGCCATCGGCCGCCTTGGCCAGGGCCAGCAGGGCCCGCGGCTCGAACGGCTGGCCCTCCTGATCCAGCACCCACTCCAGCTGTTTGGCGATCTGGCTCTGATCCAGACTCTTCAGATGGAACTGCAGGCAGCGGGAGAGGATGGTGATGGGCAGCTTCTGCGGATCCGTGGTGGCCAGCAGGAACTTCACATAGGGGGGCGGCTCTTCCAGGGTCTTCAGCAGCGCATTGAAGCTGTGCCGGGACAGCATGTGCACCTCGTCGATGAGGTAGACCTTGAAGCGGCCGCGGGCCGGGCGGTACTGCACGTTGTCCAGCAGCTCGCGGGTGTCTTCCACCTTGGTGCGCGACGCCGCATCGATTTCCAGCAGATCGACGAAGTTGCCCTGATCGATCTCGCGGCAGGTATCGCATACGCCACATGGGTGGCTGCTGATCCCCTGCTCGCAGTTGAGGCTCTTGGCCAGAATGCGGGCAATGGTGGTCTTGCCGACCCCACGGGTGCCACTGAGCAGATAGGCGTGATGCAGCCGTCCCTGATCCAGGGCATTGGTCAAGGCGGTCAGCACATGTTGCTGGCCAACCACTTGTTCAAACGTATGGGGGCGCCATTTACGCGCCAGAACCTGATAGCTCATAGATCTCGATGCTGGGAAAACGAGGCATTGAGGCAGGATGCTAACACAAATGCGGGGCGGGCTGTATCGGCTATCGGCCGCTTGGGGAGGGATCGCTTGATTTTCAAACCGGTGCCGCTGGGGCACCGGTTTGGGGGCGAACGGCAGACGGACGAAGCCTGCACGCCGCGCTGGCGGGAGCCTTACTCGCCGGCCAGTTCGACCAGCGAAACCACCTTGATGCCGGCCGCCGTCAGGCGGGCATCGCCCCCCAGGGACGGCAGGGAGATGATGAAGGCCGCATCGGCTACCTCACCACCGGCACGGCGGATGAGCTTGACGGTCGCATCGACGGTGCCGCCGGTGGCCAGCAGATCGTCGACCACCAGCACCTTGTCACCGGGCACTATGGCGTCGGTGTGCAGTTGCAGGGTGTCGGTACCGTATTCGAGGGCATAGGACTCCTCGATCACGGCGCGGGGCAGCTTGCCCGGCTTGCGCACCGGCACAAAGCCCAGGCCCATGGCGAAGGCGACAGGCGCACCGAAGATGAAGCCGCGGGCCTCGGTGCCGACGATTTTGGTGATCCCTTGATCACGATAATGCGCAGCCAGCAGATCGATGGTGGCCTTGAAGGCCTCGGCGTTCTCGATCAGGCTGGTGATGTCGCGAAACAGGATGCCCGGCTTCGGATAGTCGGGAATGGTCTTGATGCTCGCTTCGATAAATTTCAGGGTATCCGGATTCATTATTTGACCGCTTATTTTTTGAGCCCTGATGTGGCGTCTCTTGCGATGCCGCCAGTGGGCAATAAAAAGGCCCGTCATGCAAAAAATGACAGGCCGACTCCATAGCATTATTGCCGCAATAGCTTAGGGATTTCACTTCTCCATTGCAACTGGCTCCAGCACCGGCAGGCGCATTAACCAGGTGAGCAGGATCACCATTATGGCAACCAGCAGCAGGCGTACCCAGGGCATGGGTACCACCAGCAGCGACACCGAGAAGGAGAGCAGAATGAAGATGATGGCCCGGCGCCGGGCATGACGACGAATGCCGCGATACTGCTGCCAGTCGACGATGGGCGGCCCGAACCAGGGATGGGCCAGCAGCCAGCGATGGAAACGGGGGGACGAGCGGGCAAACAGCGCCGCCGCCAGCAACATGAACGGCGTGGTCGGCAGCAGGGGCAAGACGATTCCGACTATGCCCGTGGCAAATGCTGCCCAGCCAAGGGCCATCAGACACCAACGCTTCATTCGTACTCCTTTTCAGTGCATCTTCGCCTAGCCTAGCAGAGTTGCCCCAGACGCCGACAGCGTCTCCTTCTTCTCTCTTCTCCCTGTTTTGGACGGAGCGCTACCTCCTCGCCCCCATACCATCTGTCTTTGGCCGATCTCCCCTGCCCCCACCGTGGGCAAAAGGCTGACAGCTTCACCTATTCCCTCTACAATCTGCGCTCTTTTTTCTCCCCTTGTCTTCGGAAGCAGCTATGCGCGTTATTTTGGCCCCCATGCAGGGGGTGCTGGATCACCTGATGCGGGAGGTACTCACCTCCGTCAATAATTACGACCTCTGCGTCAGCGAATTTATCCGGGTCGTCGATCAGCTGCTGCCTGCCAAGGTGTTCTATCGTCTCTGCCCCGAGCTGCGCCAGGATGGCAAGACCCGTGCCGGCACCCCGGTGCGGGTGCAGTTGCTGGGCCAGCACCCCGAATGGTTGGCCGAGAACGCGGTGCGCGCCATCGAGCTCGGCTCCCCCGGGGTCGATCTCAACTTTGGCTGCCCCGCCCCCACGGTGAACAAGAGCAAGGGCGGCGCCGTCTTGCTCAAAGAGCCCGAGACCATCCACCGCATCGTCAAGGCGGTGCGCGAGGCGGTGCCTGCCCATCTGCCGGTGAGCGCCAAGATCCGCCTCGGTTACGATGACAAGGAGCTCTACCTGGACAATGCCCATGCGGTCCATCAGGCAGGGGCCGACGAGCTGGCGGTGCATGCCCGCACCAAGCGCGAAGGCTACAAGGCGCCGGCGCACTGGGAGTACGTGGATGCCATCCGCCGCGCCCTGCCCATTCCGGTGACCGCCAATGGCGAGATCTGGCACCATGCCGACGCGCTCGCCTGCGCCAGGGTCTCCGGCTGTGATGCCCTGATGGTGGGGCGCGGCGCCATCTCCCTGCCCAATCTGGCCAACGTGATGAAGACCGGCTGTGCCCACATGAGCTGGGCCGAGGTGCTGCAGCTGATGGTGGGTTATACCGAGCAGGATCTGGCGAGCGAGAAGGCCGACTACTACCCCAGCCGGATCAAGCAGTGGTTCAGCTACCTCAAGCGTGAATACCCCCAGGCCGACCTGCTGTTTCGGGATATTCGTCTGCACAAGGAGACGGGACCTATCCGGGAAGCATTGCTGCAAGCCGCGAAAACTGTGAGCTAACCGACCTTTACTTGACTCATGTCATCTTGATAAACCACTCGATTCCCTATACTGACCGAGTTTTATAATTCGTCTGTGGGGGCTGTTGTGTGTGAAATGACGCAAGCCCAGTTGGCCGAATGGCGTGAGCGCCTGCAGGCCGACTGGGCGCATGTAAGAGAAGAACTGATAGGTCAGCTCAAGGCCTGTCGGCGTGATGAATGGGCGGAGAAGGTGGATCATTGTGAGCATGATCAGCTGGTGGAGTTGACCAGTCGCCTCGACTTGCCGAAGGTAGAGCAGAGCGTGGCGCACCTCAAGCGGCTCGACGCGGCGCTGTGCCAGATGGACTTGGGCCTCTATGGCCTCTGCTCCGATTGTGAGGAGCCGCTGGCCATTGCCCAGCTCGAGCAGGATCCAACCCTGCAACGCTGTCCCCGTTGTGAGACCCGCTATCGCAAGGGATTCCACGCCCACGAACTCTGATAAGGATGCACCTCAGTGCATCCTCTCTTCCAGATTGACCAACATATCCCACCATTAACCGCAGCCTGACTGCCGAGCATGATGAAACCGCGCCTGCGGCCTCTTCATCACGCCAGGATCAGCCCCTCCCCGCCTGTCCGAACAGCGCTGCTGGGGCTGGTAATGGCTACGCCTTGCTCGAGGCCCTTGGTACTGGCTAATCAAGGGTAAAATCGGTGCTGCCCGATGGCGAGGCTTGTGGATACTGACTCGCCACCCTGGGCCGGGCGGCTCTGTCATCCGGTCAGGGCATGCTTCTGCGCGTAGGCATACAAGCCCACCCGGTTACGTACCCCCAGCTTGGCGTAGATGGAGGTCAGGTGGTTGCGCAAGGTGTGTTCGCTGATGTTGAGGCGCTCCGCAATCTCCAGAGTGCTCGCATCCAATCCCAGGGTGATGGCGGCTATGGTCTGCTTCTCCTTACGGGTCAGCCGTGCGATCTTCTCCTGCTCGGCATGACTCGTGCCCTGCTCCCTGACGACAGCCATCAGGATGCGCTCCGTCGCGGCGCGATCGACCCAATACTCTCCCCCATGCACCTTCTGGATGGCCTTGCACAACACCTCGATCGGCTCGTGCTTGCTGATGGCACCACAGGCCCCGGCCAATACAGCCCTATCCTGTAACTCGAACTCATCACGGGTGGAGAGGGTGAGTACCCGTACGTTAGAACCGGACAGCAAGGCGGGGATCTGCTCTATGCCATTGCGGCCATCCAGATCGAGCAATGCGACATAGCTCTTGTCACTGTCGATCCACTGGGCGACCTCGGAGGCATGCGCCACCGAGGCGATGAGTTCCATCTGATCCGGCTGCGCGGCGATCATCTCTCGCAGGCCCCATGCCACGATCGGCAAGTCGCAGATCAAGATGACGTTGACTCTGGTATCCATACCCTGGCTCCTCTTACCGCCGACGGCGGCGTTGCAAGCAATCCCCTCGCGTTATGGCTGCTTTTTCCCCCTTCTCAAACTAGTCGAAATGTCCTGCTTTTGTCCTAAATCGAACGACTCTTTTTCCCGGATAAATAGGCCAGATTTTTCCATTTTTCGGCCCCCTCTTCTGGCCTAGGCTAAACCCCATGACAAACACATCGAACGGCAACGCGCGTCGATATGAACGCGTCCAGGTGGTGATGCCAATACGGCTCGCAGGCCAAAGCGGCTTCACCAGGGACATCAGCGTCGGCGGCTTCTATCTGGAAGTGGACGACACCGACATTCATGACGGTGAAATCTGCTTCGAGCTCGATCTGGGGGCGGCGCACAGGACCATGAAGATGCAGTGCCGTGGCCAGGTGGTGCGAACGGAACATATCGGCGGCCTGATAGGCGTCGCCGTAAAGATCAGGGAACTACAACTGTTGGTGAATTAGGTTTTCGAGTCGTCGAAACACGCCGTTCGGACGGATAGCCAACGAGGTTGTTTTTTATCATAGGTTCAAGGAGAGCAGACATGGCCACCACAACGACCAGCAGCGGAACCGTTACCTCATTCTCTAACAGTCCCCAAGCCAAGGATGACACTTTCACTACAGGCCTCATCGACGGGCTGAGCGGGAGTCTCATCACCGAAGATCTCGTGGGCGTCGTCTATCTGGATGTCATGGCCAACGACCTGGGCGGCAACGCGAAGACGCTCTGGTCACTGGACAACGCGGAGAGTTTGTCCACCGCCACCAAGAGCTATGCTCCCACCGATCTCCTCACCCAGGACACCGCCAGATTCGAAGACGTCAGCAATGACACCAGCCTGAATGGCGCCAGGATCTGGATCACCACGGATGGCAAGGTCGGCTACGATGCCGGCACGCTGTCGGTAGCGTTCAAAAACGCCCTGCAGGCGCTCTCGGCAGGAGAGACGCTGAGCGACACCTTCACCTATTCGATCCGCCTCGGGAATGGCACCCTGAGCTGGGCCACCGCACAGGTCTCCTTTGCCGGCAGCAACGATGCGGCGGTCATCACCGGCTCCAGCACCGCCAGCCTGACCGAGATCAACGTAGCCCAGAGCACCGGCGGCAACCTCGACGCCACCGACGTAGACAGCTCCAACGCCTTTGTCGTCCAGACCAACGTGGCCGGCATCAATGGTTATGGCACCTTCAGCATCGATGCCAGCGGTGCCTGGAGCTACACCATGAACGGTGCCCACGACGAGTTCGTGGGGGGCGTCGACTACACCGACTCGATCACCGTGGCCACCGCCGACGGCACCAGCCGGGTGTTGACTGTGACGATGCACGGCACCAATGATGCGGCGGTCATAACCGGCTCCAGCACCGCCAGCCTGACCGAGACCAACGCCGCCCAGAGCACCGGTGGTAACCTAGACGCCAGCGATGTGGACAGCTCCAACACCTTTGTCGTCCAGACCAACGTGGCTGGCATCAATGGTTATGGCACCTTCAGCATCGATGCCAGCGGCGCCTGGATCTACACCATGAACGGTGCCCACGACGAGTTTGTGGGGGGCGTCGACTACACCGACTCGATCACCGTGGCCACCGCCGACGGCACCAGCCGGGTACTGACGGTGACGATGCACGGCACCAACGACGCTGCGATTATTACTGGCTCTATCACCGCGGAGCTAACCGAGACCAACGCCGCCCAGAGTACCGGTGGCAACCTCTACGCCAGCGACGTGGACAGCTCGGCGGACTTCGTGCCACAGACCAACGTGGCCGGTAGCAACGATTATGGATCCTTCAGCATCGATGCCAGCGGCGCCTGGACCTACACCATGAGCAGCGCCCACGACGAGTTCGTGGGGGGCGTCGACTACACCGACTCGATCACCGTGGCCACCGCCGACGGCACCAGCCGGGTACTAACGGTGACGATGCACGGCAGCAACGATGCCGCCATCATCACCGGCTCCAGCACCGCCAGCCTGACCGAGGCCAATGCCGCTCAGAGCACCGGTGGCAACCTCGACGCCAGCGACGTGGACAGTTCCGCCGCCTTCGTCATCCAGACCAACGTGGCCGGCGGCAACAACTATGGCACCTTCAGCATCGATGCCAGCGGCGCCTGGACCTACACCATGAACGGCGCCCATGACGAGTTCGCGGCCGGGCAGGACTACACCGACTCCATCATCGTGGCCACCGCCGACGGCACCAGCCAGGTGTTAACGGTGACGATGCACGGCACCAACGATGCCGCCATCATCACCGGCTCCAGCACAGCGGAGCTAACCGAGACCAATGCAGCGCTGAGCACCAGTGGCACCCTGACCAGCGACGACGTCGACAATCCGGACAATGCCTTTAACGCCAGCACCACCCTGGGCACCATAGGCAACTTCGCCATCGACGCTGCTGGCGCCTGGACCTTCACCGCCAACGGCGCGTTCGATCAACTGAATGTCGACGAATCCGTCTCCGAGACCTATCAGGTCACCAGCGTCGACGGTACCCCCAGTACAGTGAAGATCACCATCACCGGCGCCAACGATGGTCCGGTGGCCATGGTTGACACCGCCACCGGTACCGAAAATCAGACCCTGACCATTGACGTATTGGGCAATGATACCGACATCGACGACGGCCATGCGTTCACGATCAACAGCGTCAATGCACCATCCGACAAGGGCACCGCCAGCATCCTGGACAACAAGGTGGTGTTCAATCCGGGCTCAGCTTTCGACCATCTGGCGCAAGGTGTGCAAGAGTTGGTGACACTCAGCTATTCAATGCAGGACGAGCACGGGGCGACCTCAACCAGCACGATAGACATCACCATCACCGGCAGCAACGATACGGCGGTGATTGCCGGCGTTGCGACGGGCAACGTTCAGGAAGATACCAACGTCGTCGGCGGGCTGCTGAATACCAGTGGTTCACTGACTGTCAGCGATGCGGATACCGGTCAATCAGGCTTCCTGGCCCAGCCAACGGTGGCCGGAATCTACGGTACCTTCACGCTCACGGCGGCGGGCAACTGGGCCTACTCGGTGAACAACAGTCTGGCGGTGATCCAGGCCTTGGGCACCGGGCAATCGCTGCTCGACAGCTTCGTCGCCCACTCACTCGACGGCAGCGATTCGCAGTCGGTACAGGTGACCATCCAGGGGCTGAACGACAACACCGCACTCACCGGCACGACGGGTAACAACAATTATGACTTCAGCGCCACGGGCAGCGGGGTCTATACGATCACCGATCCGGGCGGTAACAACGATGCGATCCGGATCACCGGGGACAACAGCAAGCTGACCACGCTGAATTTCGAGCGATCCGGTAACGACTTGCTGATCGATGTCGGCAGCCAGGACATCACAGTACTCAACCATTACGGTGCATCAGGCAATGCGGTCGACAATATTACCTTCGCCGCCGGACAGAGCTATTTCGGTTATGCACTGGCCGGTACCTACAGCATCTTCTCCGGCAGCAGCTTTGACGCCGGCAACGGCAGCAGCAACGATGTGGTCGCCGGCACCTCCGGCAACCAGACCATCGATGGCGGCGGTGGGGCCAGCGGCCGGGACCTGTTGTTTGGCAATGCGGGCAACGACACGCTGTCCGGGCAGAACGACGACGACTTGCTGATCGGCGGTGGCGGCAACGACATTCTGAGCGGCAGCGACGGCAACGATCTGCTGATCGGTGGCACTGGCAGCGATTCTCTCACCGGCGGTGCAGGCGCCGACCGCTTCGCCTTTGCCGAAGCGGACCCGCTCAACCTGGACACGGTACTCGACTACAGCTTCAGCCAGGGTGACAGCCTCGATCTGTCGACGCTGCTCGACAGCAATTTCGTCAGCGGTAGCCAGGTCTCCGACTTCGTCCAGGTGGCGCAAACCGGCAGCAACATCAGGGTACAGGTGGATACAAACGGCAGCGCCGGTGGGGCCAACTTCGTCGACGTGGCGACCCTGAGCGGCTATGGCACCAGCGGGGCCGACCTGATACGCACCTACTTTGAGGGTGCCGAACATCAGTTGAGTGCCTGATCTGTCACGGCGAAGAACATGTGCTCTTCGCCCTTTCCCCTTGCCGATGGCATGCCGCCAGCATGATAACAAAAGAGCCCCAAGTGCCATTCACACTTGGGGCTCTCTTCATGACTCAACGCCGATCAGGCAACCGGGGCTTATTGCGCCAGCAGGTGACCCACCAGCTCATGGCGCCAGCCTTGCAGCAGCATGGGCTTGTCGGCGCGGGCGCGCTCCTCCTCGCTCATACGCCAGCTCCAGGTGAAGTACTGGTGGATGATCTTCTTGCTGGCCACCAGCTCAGGCGGGATGTTGCTGGCCTTGGCCTTCTCTTCCACCATGGCCTTGATGCGCTTGAGCTCGGCCTTGTACTGGGGGAAATCCACCAGCCGGCGAATGGGCTCTGGCCAGCTCGAAGGATCGCTCTGCTGGGCCGCGGCGACAATATCCAGCATCCGCTTGCCGTGGATCTTGATCTCGATGGGGGCCAGCCCCAGCTCGTTGAGGTCGCGCAGGGAGGTCGGGCGACGCTCGGCCACCTTGAACAGGTGCAGCTCCTTCACCACGAAGTTCAGGGCCAGATCCCGGCGCACCGCCTCTTTCTGGCGCCAGGCGGCCAGCTCGCGCAGGATGGCGAGTTCACGCCGCCCCAGCTGCCAGGCGTTGATGATCTCGAGATAAGCCTGCAGGGGATCGCTGCCCTGGGTCTTGCGGGCGGAGTGGTTCTGGCACTCCTGCTCGAACCAGGCGAACTTGCCGCTCTCGTGCAGTCTGGCCATCACCTTCTCGTAGAGTGGCATCAGGTAGAACACATCCGCCGCCGCGTATTCGAGCTGACGCTCGGTGAGCGGGCGGGCCAGCCAGTCGGTGCGGGCCTGATCCTTCTCCAGCTCCACCCCGAGGAACTCCTTGACCAGGGCGCCGAAGCCCACCGAGACGCCGTGCCCCAGGAAGGCCGTCGCCAGCTGGGTGTCGTGCATCCGGTTGGGCAGATGGCCCGCCTGATGCTGGATCAGCTCCAGATCTTCACCGGATGCGTGCAGTATGGCGATCTGCCCTGCCCGGCCGAGCCGTTGCCACAGGCCGGACAGCTCCAGGGTCAGCGGATCCAGCAGGGCCAGCCGCTCGCCATCGTAGATCTGGAACAGGCCGAGCTGGGGATAATAGGTACGGGTGCGAACGAATTCGGTATCGATGGCCAGGGGAACGTCGGCCAGGGAAGCGAGATACTGTTCCAGTTCGGCTTGCTGTGAAATGAGTTGATATTGCATCTTTGCCTGCACGTTGGTCGGGGCCCAAAAAAGAAAAAACCGTGGCATGACCCACGGTTTTGCATGACATCGGCTGTCTGCCCGTTACTGCTTGGCAATCTCCTCGTCGCGCAGCACGCGGCGCAGGATCTTGCCCACATTGGTCTTGGGAAGTTCGTCACGAAATTCTACCAGTTTCGGCACCTTATAGGCAGTCAGATGTTTGCGGCAGTGGGCAATAATCTCGTCTTCCTGCAGTTTTGCATCTTTCTTGACCACGAAGATCTTCACCAGCTCGCCGGAAACCTTGTGGGGCACGCCGACGGCGGCCACTTCCAGCACCTTGGGATGCAGCGCCACCACGTCTTCTATCTCGTTCGGATAGACGTTGAAGCCCGAGACCAGGATCATGTCCTTCTTGCGATCGACGATCTTGAAGAAGCCCTGCTCGTCACACACGGCGATGTCACCGGTGCAGAGCCAGCCATCCTGCATCACCTCGGCGGTAGCCTCGGGTCGCTGCCAGTAGCCAGTCATCACCTGGGGGCCGCGCACCTGCATCTCGCCAGGGGCGCCGAGCTCGGTGATCACCTGGCCGGCATCGTCCACCAGACGGATGTCGGTGGAGCAGACCGGCAGACCGATGGAGCCGTTATAGTCCACCAGATCGTAGGGACAGACGCTCACCAGCGGCGAGCATTCGGTCAGGCCATAGCCTTCCAGCAGCGGGGTATCGGTCAGCCCCTTCCACTGCTCGGCCACCGCCCGTTGCACCGCCATGCCGCCGCCTATGGTCAGCTTCAGCCCGGAGAAGTCCATGCTCTGGAATTCCCCGTTGTTGACCAGGGCGTTGAACAGGGTGTTGACCCCGGTGATGCAGGTGAAGGGGTACTTTCTGATCTCTTTGACGAAGCCCGGGATGTCGCGGGGGTTGCTGATAAGCAGGTTGTTGCCCCCCAGGCGCATGAACAGCAGGCAGTTTACGGTCAGCGCGAACACGTGGTAGAGCGGCAGCGCGGTCACCACGAACTCCTTGCCCCGCTCCAGCACGGGGCCATAGACCCCGAGGCACTGCTCGACGTTGGCGATCAGGTTGCGGTGAGTCAGCATGGCGCCCTTGGAGAGGCCTGTGGTGCCGCCGGTGTATTGCAGGAAGGCGATGTCCAGGTTGCTGATCTCGGGTTTGATGTATTGCAGGTAGCGCCCCTTGGCCAACGCCTGGCGCATGGTGCTGGCGTGCGGCAGGTTGTATTTGGGCACCAGCTTCTTGACGTACTTCACCACGAAGTTGACCAGGGAGCCCTTGGCCAGCCCCAGGTTGTCCCCCATGCGGGTCAAGATCACGTGCTTGACCGGGGTGTCGTGCACCACTTTTTCCAGGGTATGGGCGAAGTTGGAGACGATGACGATGGCCTTGGCGCCGGAGTCCTTGAGCTGATGCTCCAGCTCGCGTGGGGTGTAGAGCGGGTTGACGTTGACCACCGTCATGCCGGCCCGCAGTATGCCGAACACGGCGATGGGATACTGCAACAGGTTCGGCATCATCACCGCCACCCGATCGCCCTTGCCGAGCTTGAGCTCGTTTTGCAGATAGGCGGCAAAGGCGCGGGACTGCTCCTCCAGCCGACGATAGGTGATGGTCTGCCCCATGTTGACGAAGGCGGGCTGATCGGCAAACTGGCTCACCGACTCTTCAAACATCTCGACCAGAGAGCCGTATTGGTCTGGATTGATCTCGGCGGGAACCCCTTCCGGATAACGCTTCAGCCAGACTTTGTCCACGAACTTCTCCTGCATAACTAGCACCTGTGCGCTCACTGTGTTGCCTCCGTCCCTGTTCACATCCAATTCAATCAGCTGTTTTAAGCTCATGCTCTAATGCCGCACATAGTTACATAAGGCAACATCGATTAACAGCAAATTAACAAGGCGAAAGTGTGAGGGAGAAAGCAAACCTGGAATGATGTAAAGCCGCTGATTCTAACGGCTCTGGCAGAATTTTTCGATATAAACGGCGGTTTGGACTGAATTTTCCATGTGGAAATGGTGATTTCCTGCCACCACCGCCATCTCTATCTGCCCGAAGGCCCCCGCCCGCAGCTGCCACTGCTCGAGCAGCGTCGCAAAGCCCTGCTCTCCCCGGATGAACAGCACCGGGCAGACGATGGCCCGGATCAGCGCCAAGGCCTGGCCCTCGCTCATGCGCAGCGGCGACAGATCCCGCAGCCGCGGATCGCTGCGCCAATGCCAGCGCCCGTCCCGCGCCATCAGCTGCCGCTCGCAGATGAGTCGCGCCGCGCTCGGGGTAATGTCTGCCACCTTGCAACGGGCGGCCACCGCTTCGTCGAGGGAGGCAAAACCATTGGAGGCCCGCTCGCGGGTGCGGCTGCGATTCAAGATCGCCTTACGTAACTGCGCCGGCACCGCCTCATCGGGCTGGCTGAGGGGCCCCAGCCCCTCCAGCATGACGAGCCGCGCCACCTGCTCGGGAAAGACCCCCGCATAGGCACTGGCAATGAGCGCCCCGAGGGAATGGCCGAGCAGCATGAAGCGCGACCAGCCGGCGGCCTGACTCAACTGATAAAGATCGTCCAGCCAGTCGACGAAGACATAGGGGGTCGACTTGTGATCCGAGTGACCGTGCCCCGGCAGATCGACGCAGATCAGGTGGAACTCGGCGAGATGAGGGGCAAGGGGCAGGAAGCTGGCGCCGTTGTCGAGCCAGCCGTGCAGGGCGATCAGCAGCGGCTTGCCCTTCTGATCATTGTCCAGCAGGGCGATGTGGCGCCCGTCATCGAGGGTGATGGACCGCTCGCGCATCATCATCAGCGGTAGAAGCGGTGACGCGGCCAGAAGGGATCGTAGAAGGGGTCGTAGAAATAGGGATCCATGTAGCGGATCTCCACCTCCTTCACCGGCGGCCACAGCTTGCTGGCGGTCACCTTGAGCACCGAGAAGCGGTACTTGTGGCTGCCGATCTGGCTGTCCACCGGCGCCGCCAGGGTGCCGAGCACCGTCAGGCTGCGCCCCTTGGCATACAGGGTCGGATCGACGAAGCCCTTCATGATGGCGAGGAAGCGGCCAGGGCTCTGCTCGGTCTGCTCCGGCACACCGTTGGCCTTGAGCGGCAGGTAGACGACCTCGATGACGCTCTGATCCTGCTCGTTGTGTACCGCCGAGATGACCCCGCTCCAGCGGGCAGGCTTGCCATCCATGCCCTGCAGCGCAGGTTGATAGGCCACCAGCTGATCCGCCGGCTCATAGGCCAGCTCCTTGGGCACTGTGCTGCACGCGCTGAGCAGCAGCCCCATCATCCCCAACATGATCGTGCGTTTCATCATTCGCCTCTCCTCATCCGGATCCTCAGGCGACTCGCCCGCGGTCCAATACTATTCGCGACCCGGCAATTTCTTCCAGGTCACCTTGTCACGCAGATAGACAGGGCTGGCCTGCTCCACCGGCACCGCCTCACCGGCCAGCCAGGCGGCACGCGCCAGCGGCAACATGTCCAGCGCCGCCGGGAAACGCACCTGCTGGCTGATGACCAGCGCCTCGGCCAGCCCATTGAGCTGTTCGCCATAGGTCTCGAACCCCGTACCCACCGCCAGCCAGCGCCCCGGCAGGGCACCTTCGCCAGTCAGCTCGCTCACCAGCCGGGCCGGATCGCTCACCACCTCCTCGCCCACCAGCCGCATGCAACCGGCCTGCAGCTCATAGCGACCGAAGTAGACTTCGTTCATGCGCGCATCGATGGCGCTGAGCACGCTATCTGCCCCCTCCAGTCGATAGACCCCCTGCGCCATGGCCGCCAGGGTCGAGATGCCGATGAGCGGCACCCCGGCGCCGAAGGCCAGTCCCTGCGCCACGCTGATCCCGATCCGCACCCCGGTGAAAGAGCCGGGGCCGCGACCGAAGGCGATGGCATCGAGTTGGTTCAACGATAGTCCGGACTCGTCTAACACAGCCTGAACCATGGGCAAGATTTTACGGGTGTGATCCCGCGGCGCCTCTTCCCAGCGGGAGAACAGCTTGTCGCCCACCAGCAGCGCGGCGGAGCAGGCTTCGGTGGCGGTATCAACGGCCAGGATCTTCAACTCGTTCATGCTCTCTAATCTCTATAAAATCAGTCAATTACATAATCGGCAAGCAACATATGCTCGGCGGTTGTTCAAATCTGTCTCTTTTTACCAAGCAGGCCACAGTGACTCATTCAAATCCTGGGCCGATTAAGGAAGGCGCCCTAGGACCCTACGCCCTGATACAGGGCTCGTCACCGGCAGGCTCACTCGCCCCGCTCGAAGAAATTACCCAGGGTCGCCAGCTCCCGGGTACGGGGGATGGCGGGCAGGCTCTTGATGAAGGTGGCGCCATAGGGTTTGTTGACCATGCGTGGATCACAGATCACCAGTACGCCGTGATCAGTGCGATCACGGATGAGCCGCCCCACCCCCTGCTTGAGGGCGATCACCGCCTTGGGCAGCTGGATATCGGCGAAGGGATCGCCGCCCTTGAGCTTGCAATCATCGACTCTCGCCTTGAGCAGCGGGTCGTCTGGGCTGGCAAACGGCAGCTTGTCGATGATAACACAGGAGAGCGCGGCCCCCCGTACGTCTATCCCCTCCCAGAAGCTGCTGGTGGCCACCAGCACGGCACGGCCATTCTCCACGAAGGTCTTGAGCAGCCGCTGCTTGCTGTCCTCCCCCTGCAGCAACACGGTGCGGCCTATCTCCCGGCGCAGCACCTCGGCCACCTGCCGCATCACCTGATGGCTGGTGCAGAGGAAGAAACAACCTCCCGGCGTCTTGTTGATGAGCGGGATCATCAGCTGGGCCAGCGCCTCGCCCCGGCCGAAGGCATTGGGCTCAGGCAAGAAGCGGGGCACGCACAGCCGCGCCTGCTCCCCATAGTCGAACGGGCTGTCGAGGATGAGCTCGGCGCTGCCGGCGAGCCCCAACTCGGTCTTGAAGTGATCGAAGCGGTTGTCCACCGTCAGGGTCGCCGAGGTAAACACCCAGGCCACCTCGGGGCGCAGCACCTCGGCACCAAACCGTTCGGCCACCGACAAGGGGGTGAGATTGAGGGAGAAGTGCAGCCGCGAGCAGTCATACCAGTAGGAGAAGCCGGTCTGGTTGATGGCCAGCACCTCGCCGAGGCGGGTGCGCAGCTCGCAGATCCGCTCGAAGGCATGATCCAGCTGCTCGCCACGTCCCAGCGCGAGTTTGAGCACCTCGTAGCAGAGCCCGAGCGCATCGTTGAGCCGGGCCAGCGCCTGAGCCCAGAGCGACAGGCGCAGCATGTCGCGGGTGTTGCCACGACCGCCATCCACCCCGAAGGCGAGGCGCAGATCCTGGCTGGCGATGGCGAGTCGGTCCGCCGCCTTGCCGAGCTGCCCCATGTCGTGGGCCTCGGCGCGATAGGCAAGCTGGATGTCCTGCGCCAGATCCAGGATGGTGCGGCTGCCCACCGACTTGCCGAAGTAGTTGGTGGCGATCTCCGGCAGCTGGTGCGCCTCGTCGAACACATAGACCTGCGCCTCGGGCACCAGCGCGCCGAAGCCGGTGTCTTTCACCGCCATGTCGGCGAAGAAGAGGTGATGGTTGATCACCACCACCTGGGCATCCATGGCGCGGCGGCGGGCCACCACCAGGTGGCAGTCATCGTAATAGGGGCAGTCGCGACCGAGGCAGTTATCGTTGGTGCTGGTGACGTGAGCGAGGATCTCGGCGTTCTCCTGCAGCCCCGGAATGTCCCCCACATCGCCGGTCTCGGTGGCGGTGGACCAGGACTTCACCTTGACCAGATCGCTCAGCACCTCCGGCTTCTGCAGGTGGGACTCCCCGAGCAGGCGGTTCATCCGCTCGATGCACAGGTAGTTGCTGCGCCCCTTGAGCAGGGCCACCGGCGGGGTGTAGGAGAGCGCCGCCGTGATGGTGGGCAGGTCCCGGTAGAAGAGCTGCTCCTGCAGATTCTTGGAGCCGGTGCTGATCACCACCCGCTTGCCGGACTCCAGCGCCGGTACCAGATAGGCATAGGTCTTGCCCGTCCCCGTTCCCGCTTCCACCAGCAGGCGCCCGCCACTCTGGATGGCGCGGGCCACCGCCTCGGCCATGGCCAGTTGCGGCGCACGGGCGACGAAGCCATCGATGTGGCTGGCCAGGGGGCCGTCAGGCTTGAACAGGGTCTGTATGGTCAAAGGGGTATCCCGCGCAAAAGCGGGCATTATGCCAAAAGAGCGGGGAAAGCGGGATCGCTAAATCTCATCCCGATTCTGGGTCTCCCCCTAGGGGCGCTCATGCTCCCTTTCCTCTGGGCGGGAGAGGCGGAATGCTGACCAGGCTCAGACGAAGAGATCGATGCGATGCTCGGGATCGGGTTTGTGATCATCGCTCTTAGCCCCCTTCTGATCATGCTTTGCCTGCGACTGAGGCTGCTGCCGTGGCTGGGAGCCTTCGCCGTCTGCGCTGGTTTTGCGCAACTTATGCTTCTGGCTGATCTGGGTCACCTCCCGCTTGATGTCGTCCGGGCTCGGCGCGGCCGGTGCCCGCGGCAAGATGGGGAATAACAGGTCCTGGCTGGGCATAGTGATCACTCCTCAGGCTATCTTGTTTAGTTATCGACCAGAAAACCGTTTTCTCCACTTTAATCGGGTAAATCACAATTTCAGGTTGCATTTTCTGTCAAGGCAGGTAGTTTAAATCAGGCGTCAACTACGACATCTTATTTGTAAAGGATTGATTACATGAAGTTCACCCTGCTGAAGACTCATCATCACCATCATCATCCCGACTAGTCTTTCAGGAGGTTGACTGCTGGAAGACACTTAACTGGTGACTTCCAAAAGGACCGCAAGATTCATAAACCCTCGGAAGCACACACTTCCGAGGGTTTTTTCGTTTTTGACTAGAAGGAAATCGAGCAATGGAAACACAACGTCTACGCATCGCCATGCAAAAGTCCGGTCGCCTGAGCCAGGACTCCCAGGCCCTGTTCAAGAGCTGCGGCCTCAAGATCAACCTGCGCGAACAGCGTCTCATCGCCCACGTGGAGAACATGCCCATCGACATCCTGCGGGTGCGCGATGACGACATCCCGGGCCTGGTGATGGAAGGGGTGGTCGATCTTGGCATCATAGGCGAGAACGTACTCGAAGAGGTGCAGCTCATCCGCGCCGCCCAGGGTCAGCCTTTCGCGGTCAAGACCCTCAAGCAGCTCGACTTCGGCGGCTGCCGTCTCTCCCTCGCCATTCCCGATGACGTGGAGTATCAGGGCCCCGCCAGCCTGGCGGGCAAGCGCATCGCCACCTCCTACCCCGGTCTGCTCAAGCGTTTCTTCGACGAGCAGGGCTTGAGCTTCAAGAGCGTGATGCTGGGTGGCTCGGTGGAAGTGGCGCCGCGCGCCGGCCTGGCCGACGCCATCTGCGATCTGGTCTCCACCGGCGCGACCCTGGAGGCCAACGGCCTCAAAGAGGTGGAGGTGATCTACCGCTCCAAGGCGGTGCTGGTGCAGGCGCCGAATCCGCTGAACGATGCCAAGCAGGCCATCATCGACAAGCTGCTGCCCCGCATCCAGGGCATGCAGCAGGCGCGCGAGAGCAAGTACATCATGCTGCACGCCCCGAAAGACAAGCTGGCCGCCATCACCGATCTGCTGCCCGGCGCCGAGCGCCCGACCATCATGCAGCTGGCCGGTGACACCAATCAGGTGGCGCTGCACGTGGTATCCAGCGAAACCCTGTTCTGGGAGACCATGGAACAGCTCAAGGCCCTCGGTGCCAGCTCCATTCTGGTGCTGCCCATCGAGAAGATGATGGAATAGGAGGGGACACCATGCAGACCCTGATCTGGAAGACCCTCTCCCCCGCCCAGCAGGCCGACGTGCTGACCCGGCCCGCCCTTGGCGACGAGGCCGACATCGGCGCCGTGGTGAAGGAGATCATCGGTGCCGTGCGCAGCCGGGGCGACGAGGCCCTGCAAGAGCTCAGCCTGCGTTTCGAGCGCGCCCCCCGCGAGCAGCTGCGGGTCAGCGAGGCCGAGATAGACGCCGCCTGCGCGCGCCTGGATGACGATATCAAGGCCGCCATCAACGCCGCCATCACCAATATCCGCACCTTCCACGCCGCCCAGGCACAGCCGGTGATCCGGGTCGAGACCCAGCCCGGCGTGCTGTGCGAGCTGCGCACCCAGCCCATCAACCGGGTCGGCCTCTATGTGCCGGGGGGCAGCGCCCCGCTCCCCTCCACCGTGATGATGCTGGCCATTCCGGCCGCCATCGCCGGCTGCCGCGAGCGGGTGCTCTGCACCCCGTCCCCCCCCAGCGACGAGATCCTGTTTGCCGCCCGCGCCTGCGGCGTGGAGAAGGTGTTCGCCATCGGCGGCGCCCAGGCCATCGCCGCCATGGCCTATGGCACCCAGAGCATCCCCAAGGTGGACAAGATCTTCGGCCCGGGCAACGCCTATGTGACCGAAGCTAAGGGCCAGGTCTCCCGCGACTGGCGCGGCGCCGCCATCGACATGCCGGCCGGCCCCTCCGAGGTGCTGGTCATCGCCGACGAGAGCGCCAACCCCGCCTTCGTGGCGGCGGACTTGCTCTCCCAGGCCGAGCACGGCCCGGACAGCCAGGTGGTGCTGGTCACCACCTCGCCGCTGCTGGCCGATGCCATCGCAGGGGAAATCAAAGGCCAGCTCGCCCTGCTCAGCCGGCGCGACATCGCCGCCAAGGCGCTGGGGGCCAGCCTGGTGATTCTGTGCGACGATCTGGATGAGGCCTGCGCCATCTCCAACGCCTATGCCCCCGAGCATTTGATCGTGCAGACCAAGGCGCCGCGGGATCTGCTGGACAGGCTCGAGAACGCCGGCTCCATCTTCCTCGGTCAGTGGACACCGGAGTCGGTGGGGGATTACGCCAGCGGCACCAATCACACCCTGCCCACCTACGGCTATGCCCGCACCTGCTCCAGCCTGGGGTTGGCCGATTACCAGCGCCGCTACACCGTGCAGGAGCTGAGCGCCGAGGGCATCGCAGGCCTGGGCCCCATCGTCCAGCGCATCGCCCAGGCCGAGGGGCTCGATGCCCACAAAAACGCCGTCACCCTGAGGTTGAACGCCCTCGCCAGCATTTCTCAAAAGAATAAGCCGCAGAAGGATTTGTCATGAGCATCGCCAACCTGGCTCGCCGTGTGGTGCGGGCCCTCACCCCCTATCAATCCGCCCGCCGCATCGGCGGCAACGGCCACGTCTGGCTCAACGCCAACGAGGCGCCGCTGGCCTACCCCTTCACCATCGAGGGCAGCCGCCTCAACCGCTATCCAGAGTGCCAGCCGGCCGCGGTGGTGAACGGTTATGCCGCCTATGCCGGGGTAGAACCGGAGCAGGTGCTGGTGAGCCGGGGGGCCGACGAGGCCATCGAGCTGCTGATCCGCACCTTCTGCGAGGCGGGTCAGGATCAGATCCTCATCTGCCCGCCCACCTACGGCATGTACGCCATCAGCGCCGAGACCTGCGGCGTGGGCATCGTCGAGCTGCCGTTGACGGCCAGCCGCCAGCCGGACTGGCCCGCCATCGCCGATCGCCTGTCCGATGTGAAGCTGGTGTTCCTCTGCTCCCCCAACAACCCCACCGGGGATCTGGTGGGCCGCGGCGGCCTCATCGCCCTGCTGGAGAAGGCCAGGGATCGCGCCATCATCGTAGTGGACGAGGCCTACATCGAGTTCTGCCCTGAGGCATCGGTGGTGGATCTGCTGGCACGCTTCCCCAACCTGGTGGTGACCCGCACCCTCTCCAAGGCCTTCGCCCTGGCGGGGATCCGCTGCGGCTTCACCCTGGCCAATCCCGACGTCATCGCCATGCTGACCAAGGTGATCGCCCCCTACCCCATCCCCGAGCCCATCGCCCAGATCGCGGCCCAGGCCCTCAGCCCCATGGGGCTGGAACTGATGCAGGAGCGGGTGGCTGAGCTCAACCTGCAGAAGGCCCTCATCAAGGCCGAGCTGACGACGCTGCCCTGTGTGCGCGAGATCTTCGAGGACAAGGGCAACTTCGTGCTGGTGCGCTTCGTCGATGGCGCCACCGTATTCGCAGCCATGAAGGCCGCCGGCATCATCTTGCGGGATTTCTCCACCAAGCCGGGCCTCGAAAACAGCATCCGCATCACCATCGGCTATCGGGGTGAGATGGACGCCGTGCTCGCCGTGTTGCGCGATCTGCCCGCCCCTCGTTTATAAGGATGTAACTCATGAAGACCCCGTTTTTGTTTATCGACCGCGACGGCACCCTGATCGAAGAGCCGGTGACCGACAAGCAGGTGGACAGCCTCGCCAAGCTGCGCTTCGAGCCCATGGTGATCCCGGTGCTGCGCGAGCTGCAGGCCGCCGGCTATGTGCTGGTGATGGTGACCAACCAGGATGGGCTGGGCACTGCCAGCCTGCCGCTGGAAAACTTCCAGCCGCCCCAGGACCTGATGATGCACCTGTTCGAATCCCAGGGGGTTCACTGGGAGCGGGTGCTGATCTGCCCCCACTTCCCCACCGACGGTTGCAGCTGCCGCAAGCCGAACCTCGGGCTGGTGAAGGAGTATCTCGCCTCGGGTCGCATCGATTTTGCCAATTCCTTCGTGATAGGCGACCGGCAGACCGATCTGCAGCTTGCCGAGAACATGGGCATCCGTGGCATCCGCTACCAGCCGCAGGATCACGACTGGCTCGCCATCCGTGATCAGCTGCTGTCCAAGGGCCGCGTCGCCGAGGTGGAGCGCTACACCAAGGAGACCCGCATCCAGGTGGCGGTGGATCTCGACAAGAGCGGTGGCAACCAGATCGCCACCGGCATCGGCTTCTTCGATCACATGCTGGATCAGATCGCCACCCACGCCGGTTTCCGCCTCAGGCTGAAAGTCAGCGGCGATCTGCACATCGACGATCACCACACGGTGGAAGATGTAGGGCTGGCGCTCGGTCAGGCCCTGCGCCAGGCGCTGGGTGACAAGCGCGGCATCGGTCGCTTCGGCTTCGTGCTGGCGATGGACGAGGTGCAGGCGGTGATCGATGGCCGCCCTCGTCAAGCCGCTGACGCCCCCTCCCTCACCGAGCTGGACGTAGCCACCGCACTGGATCTGAGCGGCCGCCCCTACTTCGTGTTCGACTGCCCGAGCGGCTTTGGTCGCGACAGCGTGGGGGAGATGGCCACCGAGATGGTGCCCCACTTCTTCCGCTCCCTGTCGGATGCCATGGCCATCACCCTGCAGATGAAGGTCGGCAGCGGCAACACCCACCACCAGGTGGAGGCCCTGTTCAAGGGTTTCGGCCGCGCCCTGCGCCAGGCCATCCGGGTGGAAGGGAGCGAGCTGCCCTCCAGCAAGGGGGTGCTGTGATGGCTAACCAGAACCTCGTTATCACCGATGATGCCTTGATGGTGCCAAGCTCGCAGACATCCATGGGGAGGCGTACCCGATGAGCAATCAGAAACTGGTGATCATCGACACCGGCTGCGCCAACCTGGCCTCGGTGCGGATGGCGTTCGAGCGCCTCGGCGTCACGCCGCTGGTGAGCCGCGACGCGGCCGATATCGAGCGGGCGGACAAGCTGATCCTGCCCGGGGTCGGCACCGCAGTCGCCGCCATGCGCAACCTCAACGAGCGCAACCTGGTGCCGCTGATCCGCGCCGCCCGCCAGCCGCTGCTGGGTTTTTGCCTCGGCATGCAGATGCTGGCACAGACCTCCGAGGAGACCATGTGTGGAAATGAAAAGCCGGGTGAGGGCTTGATCGACTGCCTCGGCATAGTACCGGGCCGGATCCGGCTGATGGAGGTGGGCAACCTGCGCCTGCCCCACATGGGCTGGAACCAGATCGAGCACGACGAAACTCACCCGCTGCTCAGAGGCATCCCCAGCGGCAGCTACTTCTACTTCGTCCACTCCTATGCCCTGGAGGTGACGGCGGCGACCCTGGCCAGCTGCGACTATGGCGCCCCCTTCACCGCCATCGTCGGGCAAGACAACTTCTTCGGCGCCCAGTTCCACCCGGAACGTTCCGGCGCGGCCGGGGCCCGTTTGCTACAAAACTTTCTGGAGCTGTGACAAGGATGATCATTCCCGCCATTGATTTGATTAACGGCCAGGTCGTTCGCCTCTACCAGGGCGACTACGGCCAGAAGACCGAATACAGCAGCAGCCCCCAGGCGCGCTTCGATGAGTATGTGACCCAGGGGGCGCTGCAGCTGCACCTGGTGGATCTGGACGGCGCCAAGGATGCCAAGGCGCGCCAGCTCGCGCTCATCACCCAGCTGCTGTCGGCCACCGAGGCGCCGGTACAGGTGGGTGGCGGCGTGCGCACCGAGCAGGATGTGGCCGATCTGCTGGCCGCCGGTGCCAATCGGGTGGTGATCGGCTCCACCGCCGTCAAGTCCCCCGAGCTGGTGGCGAGCTGGATGGAGAAATACGGCCCAGAGCAGATAGTGCTGGCGCTGGACGTCAACATAGACCCGCAAGGCAATCGCCAGATCGCGGTGGCGGGCTGGCAGGAGAACAGCGGGGTGACCATCGAAGCACTGATCGAGCGCTTCCTCCCCGCCGGCCTCAGGCATGTGCTCTGCACCGACATCAGCCGCGACGGCACCCTCCAGGGCTGCAACGTCGCACTCTACCAGGATCTCTGCGCCCGCTTCCCCAGCGTGGCCTTCCAGGCCTCCGGTGGCATCGGCGGCCTGCAGGACATAGAGGCGCTCAAGGGCTCCGGCGTCAAGGGGATCATCCTCGGCCGCGCCCTGCTGGAGGGCAAGTTCTCGGCGGGTGATGCCATCGCCTGCTGGGCCGACGAGGCCAGCAGCCGCTGAGCGAAGGCAACGTGAGCCCGCTGCCCGCGGGCTCACGACTGGCGCGCCGTCGGGTCTGAGCCATCATTTATCCCTTAGTGACAATCGACTCTATACTCGACTGACCCATTTGCGTCGCGGAGGCGCCATGTTCACAGCCCAAGCCGCCACCATCCTGATCGTCGACGATGCACCCGAGAATTTGATGGTACTGACCGATCTGCTCACCCCCACCTACCGTGTGCTGGCCGCCCAGGGGGGCGAGAAGTGCCTGCGCATCGCCACCGGCTCGGCCCGGCCGGATCTGATCCTGCTGGACGTGATGATGCCGGACATGGACGGTTACGAGGTACTGCGAAGGCTGCAGTCAGATCCCTCCACCAGTTCCATTCCCGTGGTGCTGCTCACCGCCCTCTCCGATCCTCGCAGCGAGGAGCAGGGGCTGGCCCTCGGCGCCACCGATTACATCACCAAGCCCATCAACCCCGCCATCGTCCAGGCCAGGGTGCGCACCCAGCTGGAGGCCAAGCAGGCACGGGATGGACTGCAAAGCCAGAACGCGCTGCTGGAGGCCGAGGTGGCGAGGCGCATGACGGAAAATGATCTGATCCAGCAGGCCTCCATCCGCGCCCTCGCCCATCTGGCGGAGATCCGGGATCCCGAGACCGGCAATCACATCCTGCGCACCCAGCTCTATGTGCGCCAGCTCGCCATCGGTCTGGCGAGCCACCCCCGTTTCACCGACACTTTGACCCCCGCCTACATAGAGCTGCTGAGCCGCTCGGCCCCCCTGCACGACATCGGCAAGGTGGGGATCCCGGATCAGATCCTGCTCAAGCCGGGCAAGCTGACCCCCGAGGAGTGGCCCGTCATGCGCACCCATGCCAAGCTCGGCAGCGACGCCATCGAGGAGGCGGAGCGGGACATAGAGCAGCCGCTGGCCTTCCTCACCCTGGCCAAGGAGATAGCGCACTGGCACCACGAGAAGTGGGACGGCAGCGGCTATCCGGACGGGTTGAACGGCGATGCGATCCCGGTGTCGGCCCGTCTGATGGCGCTGGCCGATGTGTTCGACGCCCTCATCAGCGCCCGGGTCTACAAGCCCGCCATGTCGTACCAGCAGGCGCGCAGCCTGATCCTCGAGGGCTGCGGGCTGCACTTCGATCCGGACGTGGTGGCCGCCTTCGACGAACAGTTCGAGCAGTTCATCGCCATCGCCGAGCGCTACCGGGACGATCACGAGGTACCCCATGATTAAGCGTCTCCCGCTCAGGATGCCTGCATACCCCCTGCGGCGGCGTCACCTCCTCGCCATCCGGCCGGGACAAAGCACCCAACCCCCCGAGATCCCCAAGCTACCTGCGGAGCCTGCCCCATGAAGTGGTCATTCCCTCTGGATAGGCATCAACGGATAGGCGCCTGCCTGCTGGCCATACTGATGCCCCTGTTCGTCTTGCTGATCCGGCTCCAGCTGCCCATTCCCGTCGAGGAGCGGCCGCTGCTGGTGCTCTTCATGCTGCCCATCATCATCTGCGCCCTGCTGGGAGGGCTGCTGCCGGGGCTCATCAGCACCCTCAGCGTGGCCCTGATGACCGCCTATCTGCTCCTGCCGCCACGCTATGAGCTGTTCATCGCCAGCGGGCAGGATCAGGTGCAGTGGGGTCTGCTCATCGCCAACGGTTGCCTCATCAGCCTGCTGAGCGCGGCCATGCACCGCTCCCGCACCCGGGAGAACCAGCGCTGGCAGGAGCTGCTGAACACCCAGTCCCGACTGCAGCAGAGCGAGAAGCGTTTCCAGGCCACCTTCGAGCAGGCCGCCGTCGGCATCGCCCTGGTCTCCCCCACGGGGCGCTGGCTGCGGGTCAATCAGCGGCTGTGCGACATGGTGGGCTACCGAGCCGATGAGCTGATGGAGATGAGTTTTCAGCAGATCACCCACCCGGACGACCTCTTCATCGATCAGAGCTATGTCGATCAGGTGCTAGCCGGCGAGCGCCAGCACTACGCCCTGGAGAAGCGCTACCTGCGCAAGGGGGGCGAGGCATTCTGGATCACCCTGACGACCACCCTGGTCAAGGATCCCCAGGGAAAACCGGACTACTTCATCTCCATCATCGAGGACCACCAGCAGCGCAAGGAGACCGAGGCGGCCCTGCGCCGTAACGAGGTGATCCTGCGCGAATCCCAGCGGCTGGCCAAGATCGGCAACTGGCGCTGGCACATAGCCCAGGATACCCACTACTGGTCCCCGGAGATCTTTCGCATCTATGGCCGGGATCCGGCGCTCCCCCCCGCCGTCTATCCCGAGGTGAAGGACTATTTCACCGAGGAGGCATGGCGCACCCTGAGCGAGGCGGTGGATCGCTGCCTGCAATATGGCACCCCCTACGAGTGTGATGCCGAAGTCGTCACCCCCGGCGGGGAGGCCGCCTGGATCATCGCCCGTGGCGCCGCCATACGGGACGACGGCGGCGCCATCGTGGAGCTGTATGGCACAGTGCAGGACATCACGGATCGCAAGCTGGCCGAGCAGCAACTGCGGCAGCTGTCGCTGGCCCTGGAGCAGAGCCCGGACGGGATCTTCATCACCAACACGGCATCCTGCATCGAATATGTCAACGCCGCCTTCCTGGCCACCAGTGGCTACCAGGAGGAGGAGGTGCTGGGGCAGACCCCCCAGCTGTTCGACTCCGGCCTCACCCCGCCGGCCACCCATGTCGCCCTGCGGGATGCCCTCAAGCAGGGCCAACGCTGGCACGGGGAGTTCACCAACAGGCGCAAGGATGGTTCCCACTATCAGGTGATGGCCTCCGTCTCCCCCATCCGACGGGAGCATGCCCAGGTGACGCACTTCGTGACGGTGCAGGCCGACATCACCGAGAAGAAGCAGCTCGGGGAGGAGCTGGATCAGTACCGCTTCCACCTGGAGGAGATGGTCAGCGAGCGCACCCAGCAGCTGGCGCAGGCCCATCAGCGCGCCGAAAGCGCCAACCAGGCCAAGAGCGCCTTCCTCGCCAACATGAGCCACGAGATCCGCACCCCCATGAATGCCATCCTGGGCCTCACCTACCTGCTCAAGCGGGATGCCAAGGAGATCGCCCAGCACAATCGGCTGGAGAAGATAGACAACGCGGCCCAGCACCTGCTCACCCTGATCAACGACATCCTGGATCTCTCCAAGATAGACGCGGGCAAGATGGTGCTGGAATGCCACGACTTCTCCCTCGTCGCCATGCTGGATAACGTCTGCGCCCTGATGGACGAGCAGGCTAGCGCCAAGGGGCTCGACATTCAGGTCGATCTCGGCGGCACCCCGGTCTGGCTCAATGGCGACATCACCCGGCTGCGCCAGGCCCTGCTCAACTATGCCGGCAATGCCATCAAGTTCACCGATGCGGGCACCATCACCCTGAGGGTGCGGATGCTGCGCAAGCTGGTCAGCGGCTATCTGCTGCGCTTCGAGGTAGAGGACAGCGGCATCGGCATCACCGAGTTCCAGCGCGAGAAGCTGTTCCAGGCCTTCGAGCAGGCCGATGTCTCCACCACCCGCAAGTACGGCGGCACAGGCCTCGGGCTCGCCATCACCAGCCGGCTGGCCAGGCTGATGGGCGGCGAAGTGGGGGTCGACAGTACCCCCGGCAAGGGCAGCTGCTTCTGGTTCACCGCTCAGCTCGCCCCGGGCAAGAGCATCCCCCTGCCGGCGGTGCTGCCGAGTCAGCCCAAGCAGCCCTTCTTCTCACCCCATCCGGCGCGCCTGTTGCTGGTGGAGGACAACGCCATCAACCGCGAGGTGATCACCGAGCTGCTCACCGGCAGCGGCCTCACCATAGAGACGGCAGTCAACGGCCTGGAGGCGCTGGACAAGATCCGCGACCTGTCGTTCGATCTCATCCTGATGGACATACAAATGCCGTTGATGGATGGCTACAGCGCCACCCGCGCCATCCGGGCCCTGCCGGGTCAGGATCAGGTGCCCATACTGGCGCTCACCGCCAGCGCGTTCGAGGAGGACAGGAAGGCCTGCGAGAGCGCCGGCATGAACGACTTCATCACCAAGCCCGTGACCCCTGCCAGGCTGTTCGAGGCACTGCGGATGTGGCTGCCGGCGGGCGCCCCGTCGCAAGCCCCCAGCCGTCAGGTCGAACAGCTATCTCCTCCCCTCGCCCGTCTGCAGGAGCTGCCCGGCTGGGATATGGCGCAGGGGCTGGCGGCGCTGCAGGGGGATCAACAGAAATACCTCAGGCTGCTGCGCTTCTTCGCGGTCCAGCATCAGGGCGACACCGAGCGCCTGGCCGGGTGTCTGGCCGAGGGCGATCACGCCGGGGCCCTGGGGCTGGCCCACAGCCTGCGCGGCGCCGCCGCCACCCTGGGCCTGACCAGTCTGGCCGAGCAGGGACTGCAGCTGGAGCGGGTCCTGAGGGCAGGCGAAGAGGATCTGCTGGCCGCCCTGATCGGCGGTATTGGCCGGGATCTGCTCGAGCTGGCAAACCGGCTGGGCAGCGAGGACGAACCGGAGGATACCGCCTCCCCTCTGCCGAGCAGCCACTGGCAACAGCAGTTGTTGCGCCAGCTGGAGGCCTTGCTGGCCCAGAGCGACACCGCCGCCATCACGCTGTTCGAGCAACATGCCGGCGCCCTGCTCACCGGTCTCGGCGAGCGGGGCACCCTGCTGGCACAGCAACTACAAGGATTCGATTTCGACGGTGCCCTGCTCACCGTCAGGGGACTGAAACAGACAGAAGACGGCCTGCTGGCCTTCCACTTGGAGGGATCCGGCGCCATCACCCGGCATTGAGGAATGGCGGAGAAAGGGTTGGATCGGGGTGCTCACTCATGCTTATAGTGTGGGCTCTCCCGCCGCGGCCGGCCTTGCCACTTCGCCAGATGGGGCCTGCGGTTGCACCATGCCAACCCGCTTTATCCAGGATCGCGAGAACGCCAGCGTCAGCTGGCCGAATCGATTTGTTAACCGTGCTTTACATGGAGCAATGAGCATGTTGTCAAAGCGTATTATCCCCTGTCTCGACGTCAAAGATGGCGTTGTGGTCAAGGGCGTGCAGTTTCGCAACCACGAGGTGATGGGCGGCATAGTCGAGCTGGCCCGCCGCTACGCCGAGGAGGGTGCCGACGAGCTGGTGTTCTATGACATCACCGCCTCGAGCGACGCCCGTGTGGTAGACAAGAGCTGGGTGAGCCGGGTGGCCGAGGTCATCGACATCCCCTTCTGCGTCGCCGGCGGCATCAAGAGCGTGGAGGATGCCCGCCAGATCCTGGAGTTTGGTGCCGACAAGGTCTCCATCAACTCCCCGGCCCTGGCCGATCCCACCCTGATCACCCGACTGGCGGAGCGCTTCGGCGTGCAGTGCGTGGTGGTGGGCATCGACTCCTACTTCGATGCGGCGAGCGGCCAGTATCAGGTCAAGCAGTTCACCGGTGACGAGAGCCGCACCCGCACCACCAGCTGGACCACCCTGGAGTGGGTCAAGGAGGTGCAAAAGCGTGGCGCCGGCGAAATCGTGCTGAACGTGATGAACCAGGACGGCATGCGCCAGGGCTATGATCTCGAGCAGCTCAAGCTGGTGCGGGCCGTCTGCAAGGTGCCGCTGATTGCCTCCGGTGGTGCCGGCACCATGGCACATTTCCTCGATGCTTTTACCCAGGCCGACGTGGACGGGGCCCTGGCGGCCTCAGTGTTCCACAAGGGCCTCATCCCCATTCCCGAATTGAAACGCTGGCTGAAAAACGAAGGAGTCGCCATCCGTGAGTAATCAAGATGTTATGAACCAGGTCCCGCTGATCGAGCGCCTGGACTGGGCCAAATGTGATGGCATGATCCCCGCCATAGTGCAGCATGCCGCGAGCGGCCAGGTGCTGATGCAGGGCTTTATGACCAAGGAGGCCCTGGAGAAGACCCAGGCCACCGGCCAGGTCACCTTCTTCAGCCGCAGCAAGCAGCGGCTCTGGACCAAGGGCGAGAGCTCGGGCCATGTGCTCAAGCTGGTCGCCATCAGCACCGACTGCGACCAGGATTCCCTGCTGATCGCCGCCGACCCGGTCGGCCCCACTTGCCATCTGGGAACCCCTTCCTGCTTCGACGCTCACCCGCTGCCGCCGCTTGGCTTCCTCGCCGAGCTCGAGCAGATACTGGCCTCGCGCAAGGGGGCAGACCCGGCTACCAGCTACACCGCCAGCCTCTATGGCAAGGGCACCAAGCGCATCGCCCAGAAGGTGGGTGAAGAGGGGGTAGAAGTAGCCCTGGCCGCCATGGCGAAAGACAGAGAAGAGCTCATCAACGAATCCGCTGACCTGCTCTACCACCTCACCGTGCTGCTGCAAAACGAGGGGCTGGGCCTGCAAGATGTGGTACAGCGGCTGTATGAGCGCCACAACAAGTAGTCTTTGAACTGATATAAAAAAACGGGCCCGCTGGCCCGTTTTTTTATGCACCAGCGTCACCACCCTCCTCGTGGGAGGATTGACGCCTTTCAAGCCTATTTCTCGGGGATTAGCTCCGTTCGCCTGAGCGGGCTGGCGTGCTAGGACAGGCCGCGAGCATGATCCAGCCCCCTGTACAGGGAGTCGCGCTCCCCTGAGTCGGCGGCGATAATGGCGAACCGCCCTCATCTCCCCAAGCCAGGCTCAATGAACAAATTTCAGGTTTTCTCCACCCCGGCGGCGCCCGCCGCCTTCACCTTGCTCGACATGGCGTCGGCCAGCTTTCTGGCAGACAAGGCCGTCTTGCTGGCACAGGGATTCGAGGTCATCGGTGAACCCATACTGGCCGCCGATGCCCGCGCGGCGGCCAAATCCCATCGTCTCAACATGGCCGATCCCAGCCGCCCCTATGGTGGCTTCACAGCCACCGGGGCTTTTGTTTATACGCTGCTCCATGCCCCCCGGCTGTTTGGCAAGGGCAAACCGCCAAGGCGCTGACTGAAGCCGACCTGAATAAAGGCCCCTTTCGGCGCCGCAAATGGGGCCTGCCCAGCAGGAATGCCCCCAAGGATAATGATGGGACACAGTCCATCGCCAGAGGCCCTATGAGCAAATACCAGTTCTTCCGCCTGGGACAAGATCCCGCCAGCGTCACCTTCCTGCTGATGCCATCCCCCTCCTTCTTGCCCGCCAAGGCGCAACTGCTTGAGCAGGGCTTCGAGGTGGTGGGGGATTACATCGAGGCAGACAACGATCGCGAGGCCCTCGACAAGTTCAAAAGCGGCATGATAGAGCCGCTCACCGAGTACACCAAGGCCAGTGAAGCAGGGGGACTTTACTACTTCATCTCCGGCCTGTGGGAGGAGTTGAGCAAGCGCATCAGGGGCGCCAATCCTCCCCGCTGAGAGGCTAGGTTATGACAGACCCGCCATCTCTTCCCCAGCAAGCAGTGAGCCTGTTGAACTTGCAACAGGCCTTCGCAGAACGAAAGGCTGGGCCCTGCAAGACGTGGTGCAGCGCCCTCATGAGCGGCATCACAAATGATCGGTGTATTGATATCCGACGGCTCATCCGGCTTGCCTCGACCAGTTAAAGGGGTGAGTCTTTGTGATATTAAAAATAAACAAGAGGGAGGCCTTATGCCTCCCTTTTAAATCCGAGCAAGACCTTACAGTCAAATAATGGTTATGCCCGGGTTTATTGCTCAACATGAATAAAAAAGCATTCACGGCACAAGCCATTGACTGGCATTTGGCTTTCAATCAAACAGCTCGAATCCAAAGCCATCCAGTAAGTGGATTGCCTCAAGCCGTGTGAATTTAGTCCCTTTCAGGTGATTGTCCCGCACATCGATACGGTAATTTGTCGCCTCCCTGAAATCAGTACCGTTCAGGTTGGTATTGCCGAACATGCTTTCAGTAAAATCCGAGTATGAGAAATCGGATTTGCTGAAGTCGCCACCTCTGAAGTCCGCTGCCCTTACCTTGCACTCCTCCATGATCATCCCAGGAAATTTAAGACCAAAGAACGAGGAGTCATTTAAAATAGATTTTTTGAACATGAGCTGACCAGGCACCACAAACCTTGACCACTCGGCTTTTGTCCAGTCAACCCCGATAATTTTACACTCTTCGTAAAACACGGCTAAAAATCGGCTGCTATCAACCCGGAGGTTGCTCAGATCTGAATTTTTGAAGACGCAGTCAACGAACTTGCAACGTTGAAAATGGGCACCATTGAAGGAACAATTCACAAAGACACAGTCTTCAAATACTTTTGCGTAGATATGGGTGTCGGCGTACTTGAGACCATTGAACTCTTCTTGGTAATACTCGGCAATGCCGTCATCTATTCTATCTTTCATATTGAGCCTTATTGCGATAATTCTGTCATTCACGCTCAGTCTTCATTGAGTGCTGCTTGCAGTTTTTCGAGAAACCTGCCGATATGAATGCCATCAACAAAGGAGTGATGCACCTGTACGGAAAAAGGCAGCATGACACGGCCCTCTCTCTCGGAATACTTTCCCCAATTGAAAAGAGGGATGGCGTTCTCTTTGTCTCCGGAGAATGTATGAGACAGTTGCGTATATGAGAACCAAGGTAGCGGTGAAAATTGAAAAACATTGCCTCCCGCTGGCGCTGTAAAATACGCCTGTTGTGCAAGCGCGGCCTGCTGCGCCGCCAACACATAGGTCTGCAGCGTATCCGTCAATGGGGCTCCAACAACCTTGAATAACTCTGTTTCCTTGTCAAGGTAAGTAAACACAGTATTGATTTGATCGTATAGCACCACGCGCCCATCCAAGAATCAGTAGCGAAATGCCTCCACTTCATTTGCACACTTGGCCGTGACAAATATCATGGCAAAGGTGAAGTATGTCTCCAGCTTGCGAAGTTTATTGATAAACTTTGTCACATCCAACTCAACGGTCACGCCATAGAGTGGATTGCTGAAATTCTTGAAAATATTGCAATGGAGTGCACGCCCCCATTTGGTTTCATCAACCAGGAGATAATTTGACACAACAAATAAACCTATTTAAACTCGGTGAATAAATACGTCAAGTCATGAGCTGTTTATATTTAGATATCTTAAAATTCCAATCCAATCTGAACAAAGTCCACTCAAGCTGATTTGCCATCAATCAAGAGCTGTATCGCAGCGCCATAATGTTTGGCAATGATGTCAATCGGCGTTGCAAGCAGTGTTTCGTGCTGGATAACAGCCAATGAATTGATAAGCCCCCCCGTCTGGGCAGAAATAAGGTGTGCTCTCAACTCAGCATCCTGCCCCGGCAAACGTTGAGCAAGTTTCTCAACGAATCGAGTCCTAACGACATCCTGTAAACGGGTTCTTATCGTCTCGCTGTCAGAGGCCTGAACTAAAGACACATAGGAACTCATTTTATGTTTAATGTCGCCGGATATCAGCTCAAGAACGATACGGTATCCCATGCCATCCAATGAACCAGTGAGTGCTTTTTCACAAAAGTCGCTGATGGCCAGCGCTTCGAGAAAGAGCTCCTCCTTGGAGCCGAAATAGCGAATGATCAATGCCGGATCGACCCCTACTTCCTTTGCTATGGCCCTAAGGGAAGTCGCTCTATAGCCAGTTGAAGAGAAAAGTCTCCGGGCAACATCCGTGATCAAGGCTTTGGTTGCGTCGGCACCACTCAATTTCACCACCCCCTCTGTAATAGCATCCTTGATCATATTCCCCCCCTTTCTGATTCGTCATGATGAGCGATTCTAGGTATGTCACCCATGCAAGTCAACAGCGTTGACATCGATTATTCAACACCGTTGACTTGCACTGTCTAGCTATACGTCATGACCGAAGGGAATGAATTACCCTCACTCCAGCTGCTGGCGCAGCACGTATTTTTGCACCTTGCCGGTGGAGGTCTTGGGCAAGGGGGTGAAGATGATGCGCTTGGGGGCCTTGAAGTGAGCCATCTGCTCGCGGCAAAACGCGATCAGCTCCGCCTGGCTCAACTCCCTGCCCTCCTTGAGCTTGACGAAGGCGCAGGGCACCTCTCCCCACTTCTCATCGGGCATGGCGATCACCGCCGCCTCGTCCACGTCGGGATGGCGATAGAGCACATCCTCCACCTCCAGGCTGGAGATGTTCTCCCCGCCCGAGATGATGATGTCCTTGGATCTGTCCTTGATCTCCACGTAACCGTCCGGGTGCCAGACCGCCAGATCGCCGCTGCGGAACCAGCCTTCCGCCATCGCCTCCTCGCTGGCCGCCGGGTTCTTGAGATAGCCCTTCATCACCACATTTCCGCGCAGGAAGATCTCCCCCAGGGTCTTGCCATCCTGGGGCACCGGCTCGCCGCTGACCGGATTGGCGACCCGCATCTCCCCCTGCAGCGGTGAGGCCACCCCCTGGCGCGCCTTGAGCCGCGACAGGACGGTGGCATCCTGCCCCTGCCAGCTGCGCTGGGGCTCGCACACCACACAGGGGCCATAGGTCTCGGTCAGGCCATAGGTGTGGGTCACGGCTATCCCCATCGCCTCCATGCCGGCGATCACGGTGGCTGGCGGCGCCGCGCCGGCCGTCATCACCTTGATGGGGTGATCGAGCCCCTGCTTGAGCGCCTCGTCGGCGTTGTTGAGCATGTTGAGCACTATGGGGGCCGCGCAGAAGTGGCTCACCTTGTGGGTATGAAGGGCCTCATAGATGGCGCCCGCCTGCACATGGCGCAGGCAGACACTCACCCCGGCGGTGGCCGCCATCGTCCAGGGGAAGCACCAGCCGTTGCAGTGGAACATCGGCAGGGTCCACAGATAGACGGGATGCTTGGGCATCTCCCAGGAGAGCACGTTGTTGATGGCATTGAGGTGGGCACCGCGATGGTGGTAGACCACCCCCTTGGGGTTGCCGGTGGTGCCCGAGGTGTAGTTGAGGGAGATCGCCTGCCACTCGTCCCTCGGCAGCCAGCCGGGCTCCGCCCCATCGCCCGTGGCGATGAAGGCCTCGTAGTCGAGCTCGCTGACCAGCGCCCCCTGCTGATAGAGGGGATCGTCGATGGCGATGAGCAGCGGCGCGGCGTCGAGCAGGGCCAGCGCCTTGCCGACCACGGCGCCAAACTCCCTGTCCACCAGCAGCACCTTGCTCTGGGCATGCCGGAAGATGAAGGCCATGGACTCGGCATCGAGCCGGGTGTTGATGGTGTTGAGCACGGCGCCGCTCATGGGCACCCCGAAGTGGGCCTCGAACATCGCCGGAATATTGGGCGCCACGATGGAGACCGTGTCCCCCTCGCCTATCCCGTACCGGCGCAGGGCGGAGGCGAGCCTGCGACAACGAGCCTCGGTCTCGGCCCAGGTGCGGCTGAGGGGGCCGTGGATCAGCGCCGGATAGTCGGGATAGACCCGGGCGGCCCGCGTCAGAAAACTCAAGGGGGTCAGGGCCTCGAAATTGGCAGCACTCTGGTCGAGGCCAATCTCATAGATGTTCTGCTCTGTCATCGGGTTCCTTCCTCACATGTGGCACAAAGCGTTGACGTGCGATGGCCGCACCGCGGCCGGGAAACCACGCCTGGCATCATGCGGTGGCGGGTTTCTGATGGGAATGGCAGCGTATCAGGGGCCACCGGCGGCAGGTATTAGCAAAACGTCTTAGTCAGCCGCAGGCACAGGGCGCCGATGAGCGCCGCCCGACATCGGATCCGGGTGCATGTATTTTCATGATATCGAGGGCGATGCCGCCTCATATATTTACGGTCAGAATAAACCCCCAAACAATATGCATTGACCGGGCTGCCCATGCGCTCCCTATGACATATTTACCACATGGGCATTTGTTGTTATTTATATCCATCAAAAACCAGGAAATAGTTATGACTTATTTGAATGGGGAAGGCAGAACTTAATGGTCACAGACGACCATGCCCAAGGAAATATATTCTGTGAGCTACCCCATAAAGCAGGCGCCCTTCTGTATTCATGCTCACCTCAGAGCGTTATGGTTGCTCGGTGAAACAATCTACCGGATGTTCAATATCAGGCCAGATTTCTCGCCAGAGAGTGCGCTATCGACAGTAGAGATGCGCACAGCTTGCTATGACGATGGAACCCTATCGACCCGATATTCCGCCGAGCCCAAACCTGCTTTATCAAGGAGCATTTTATGTGTGCCGAGACGAATACGCACTCACGCAGACAATTTCCCACCGCCTTTACCATTCTGTTTCTGATCATGTTGCTGGCCATCGCCCTCACCTGGATAATTCCGGCGGGCGCCTACTCAAAACTCTCTTATAGCCCGACCAGCGCCACCTTGATGGTGAATAGCCCACAAGGCGAAATAAGCCGGGAACCCGCCACTCAGGCCGAACTGGAAAAACTCAACATCAATATCGGGGTGGAGCAATTCACCAGCGGCACCATACGCCAACCCATTGCCATTCCTGGCACCTATGAGCGGCTGGCCCAATCACCCAAGGGGCTCGCCGACGTGGCGGTCAACATGGTCAAGGGCACCATAGAAGGGGCGGACATCATCGTCTTCATCCTGGTGCTCGGCGGGCTGATCGGCGTCATCAACAAGACCGGCGCCTTCAATGCCGGGCTGGTGGCGCTGTCGCGCAAGACCCGGGGCAACGAGTTCATGTTCGTGGCCCTGGTCTGCTTCGTGATGGCGCTGGGGGGCACCACCTGCGGGCTGGAGGAAGAGGCGGTCGCCTTCTATCCCATATTGGTGCCCATCTTTCTGGCGCTGGGCTATGACTCCATCGTCTGCGTCGGCGCCATCTTCCTCGCCGCCTCCATGGGCACCACCTTCTCCACCATCAACCCCTTCTCGGTGGTGATCGCCTCCAATGCGGCCGGCATCCCCTTCACCGAAGGGCTGGGCTTTCGCGCCGTCGGCTGCCTGGTGGGCACCCTGGTGGTCATCACCTACCTCCATTGGTACTGCAAGAAGATCAAGGCGAACCCGGCCTTCTCCTATACCTATGAGGACAGAGACAGCTTCCGTGCCCGCTTCCTGAAGGGGGGCGCTCTGGAAGAGGGGGTGCCTTTCACCCTGCGCCGCAAGATCATCCTGACCCTGTTCATCCTCGCCTTCCCGCTGATGGTGTGGGGCGTCTCCATGGCCGGCTGGTGGTTCCCGCAGATGGCTGCCTCCTTCCTCACCATTGCCATCATCATTATCTTCATCTCGGGCCTGAAGGAGAAAGAGGCGGTGGAGGCCTTCACCCAGGGCGCCTCCGAGCTGGTGGCGGTGTCGCTCATCATCGGCCTGGCGCGCGGGGTCAACCTGGTGCTGGATCAGGGGATGATCTCGGACACCATACTGGCTTACGCCTCCGAGCTGGTTTCCGGCATGCACGGCGCCGTGTTCGCCGTCTCCGAGATGCTGGTGTTCACCCTGCTGGGGCTGGTGGTGCCCTCCTCCTCCGGGCTGGCGGTGCTCTCCATGCCCATCATGGCGCCGCTCGCCGATACCGTGATGATCCCGCGTTATATAGTGGTGTCCGCCTACAACTGGGGGCAATACGCCATGCTGTTCCTGGCGCCCACCGGGCTGGTGCTGGTCACCCTGCAGATGCTCGGCATCCAGTTCAACCAGTGGGTCAAGTTCGTGCTGCCCATGGTGGGTTTCGTGCTGGGCTTTGGCGCCCTGATGCTGGTGGTGCAGGTCATGATGATCTGAGCCTGCTCCCGCCCTACAGCGATGCCCCCGCCTGCGGGGGCTTTCATATTTATCGTCTTACCCATACGTTTCAAGCCGTTGCCCAGCCATGCTCCGTCCTTGTCGCCAAAGTCAGACACCTGGTCGGCGCCGGGCTTTTTGGTGAAGTCAGGGATTGTCGTGCCTGCATGGCCATCGGCTTGTGCCGCCACGGCGTTCTGCCAAGATGACCGCAAGCGTGATGAGCATCAGAGGATGCATTTCAGGAGAACTCAAAATGAACAAATCCATGCTGGCAGGTGTCGGGATCGGTATCGCCTCAGCGCTGGCATTGTCGGCGGCGGCCAGCGGATCCCTGTTTTCATCCCAGCCCCAGTTTGCCGAGGTGCTGGCCAGCAAGCCGGTGACCGAGACCATCAAGACCCCCAGACAGGAGTGTCGCAACGTCACCGTCACCCACCGCAAGCCGGTGCAGGATGAGCACAAGATCCTGGGCACTGTGGTCGGCGCGGCCCTCGGCGGCGTGCTCGGCAACCAGTTTGGGGGTGGCAGCGGCAAGAAGGTGGCCACCGCCGCCGGTGCCGTGGCCGGTGGCTATGCAGGTAACCAGGTGCAGGGCAACATGCAGGCCGGGGACATCTACACCACCCAGGAGCAACGCTGCAAGACGGTGCAGGACAGCAGCACCCGCACCCTGGGCTATGACGTCACCTATCGCCTCGCCGGTCAGGAAGGCATCATCCGCATGAACAAGGCGCCGGGCACCACCATCCCGGTCAAGGATGGCAAGCTGGTGATCGACGACGTGCAAGGCTGATAGCACCACTGCCCCCGATAGCAACAGGCCCGCCCCTCCGGCGGGCCTTTCTCATTTATGGCCGGCACTCATTGGTGGCCGACGACCCTCGCCCGCCCAGTGATCCCTCACCTCCCCCTTGTCGCCGATTGCAGACACAGCGTCGGCGAGTCGGTGGTTGCTGTCGTCAGCCGCTGTCGCAACGGACGGGCCCTTCCCTTGAGCCACGACGGCAAAGCGCCAACAATAGCTGCAATTGACCAATCGAACAGTAGAGAGAGTGAGATGAACAAATCCATGTTGGCAGGTATCGGCGTCGGCATCGCCTCCGCATTGGCGCTGTCCGCCGTCGCCAGCGGATCCATGTTTTCCGCCGAGCCCCAGTTCGCCGAGGTGCTGGCCAGCAAGCCGGTGACCGAGACCATCAAGACCCCGCGCCAGGAGTGCCATAACGTCACCGTCACCCACCAGCAACCGGTGCAGGATGAGCACAGGGTCGCCGGCAAACTGGTCGGTGCGGCGATCGGTGGCGCCATCGGCAACCAGTTCGGCGGCGGCAACGGCAAGAAGGTCGCGACCGTCGCCGGCGCCGTGGCCGGTGGTTATGCAGGGGGCCAGGCACAGGCCAACAGACAGGCCAAAGACACTTACACCACCCAGGAGCAGCGCTGCAAGACGGTGCAAGACAGCAGCACCCGCCCCCTGGGCTATGACGTCACCTACAGCCTCGCCGGCCAGCAGGGCGTGATCCGCATGGAGAAAGATCCCGGCCTTACCATTCCGGTCAAAGATGGCAAGCTGGTACTGAGCACGGCGCAGGGGTGAACCTCCGTAAGCTGCGCCCTGCCATGAGAAAGGCCCACCGTCGAGGTGGGCCTTTCTCATTAAACCGAGGCATAAACAGCCGCTATCCGCCCAGGTGCAGCGCCAGCCAGACCGCCAGCGGGATCACCAGCACCGAGAGCGCATTGCCGCCGAGCTTGTACGCCTGATCGACGATGCCCTGCATGGTGCCACCCATGGGATCGATGCTAAACGCCTTGAGGCGCACGAAGACCTGAGTTACCTCGCCGAGCTGCAGCGGAATATCTTTGGCAAACTGCTGGATCCAGGCGCTGGCCTCGGCGCCGCCAGCGAGCGACCCCATCACGCCCTTGAGCTGCACATCGAGGCGCTCGGCCTGGTCACCGGTCTTGAACATGGCGAACAGCTGCGCGGTCAGAGTCTGAATGCCGAACCAGGTACCAGCGCCACCAGGCGCCCAGTCAAGCTGCCGATGGCGCCCTGAAAGCCGTTCGACTGCTGACCACTCTGCGCAAGCTCCCGCCCCAGTCGCTCGGTATGGGTCACCGTCTGCACCAGCTCACACTGCAGGCGTTGCTGCTTCTGGGCAAGGTTGCGGGTATCGAGGCCAGCCTGGGTGAGGCCGGCATGGAGACTGCTGCCAGCAACCGTTCCTGGTCGGCCAGTGCCTTGGCATCCCCCGTCCCAGCCTGCTGTTCGCGGCGCAGTTGCTCCAGCTTGTCGCGGCTCAGCACAGTCGCCAGTTCGAGCTGGGTCAGAACGGCTTTGGACTCGTGGAATTGCTGGATCAGCGTCTGCTGCAGACTCAAATCTTCCAGGGTGCTGGCAAGGCGCTCGGTCTCGGCGGCGGTCTCGTCAGAGAGGGGCCCCAGCTCCTGCACTTGCCCCGCCAGCGCAGCCAGATCTGCGCGGTCAGTGACCTTGGCCTCCAGCTCTAGGGCGAGTTTGAGGGGGGAAGAGGTGGACATGGGGCATTCCTGAGAGATTCAGATATGCCTCATGATAAAGAGATGGCAACATAGTAGGATTTATTGTGAGTTACTGCTACTCAATATTGGCTGGATAGGTGTTATGGAAAACAATTCAATCAATGCGGTACGATTATTAACCACGCTAGCAGTTATAGCTGTGTGCACTCCATTAATTTTATATTTCTTAATTTTTGCCCACCCGACAGAACTAAATCTATCAGCAAATGACGATAACTGGGCAAACTTTGGTTCCTTCATTGGTGGTACGGTTGGCTCAATACTTTCAGGCTTGGCATTTATCGGGATATATAAAACCTATCAACTACAAAACTTACAGCTACAGCAAGCCAATAATCAAAGACGCTCAGAGGATCTGCAAAGATTAATCTCTGCTACTACTGACCGCATAGATACCTTATTAAAATCACCTGTAGACTTACATCACATTACGTTTGGTCGCAATGTAAGTGGTGAAATATACGATGTAGAAACAGCAATCGTATTCATGAGAGGTGTTACAGCATATAATTCCGATGAATTTAACATGCATATTTCATCAGTAAAGGATGCTTTAGATATTGATTTTAAAAAAATCATCATTCAGGTGAACAGCCTATCATGGCTATTAGAACACCAAGAATCAATTTTTGGTGAAGATACACTTATAAACTATTACCGTCTTCGCTATCGCTCATTACTGGTCGGGATGCTTAATGTTGGGTTCTCTTTACATCGAGTGACATTAGATGTTTTTGACCTAGAGGAAAATAAAGCGGCTGACTGATTTCGCCATGTTGAAATCTACACATCAAACCATCTCTGGCTCGCTCTTGATGAACATGCGGTCCATAAAACTCACCCCATCTTAGAAGATATCATGCTCAGAGTGATATGCCATGCGATGGATATATAACCAATAAAGAATGGCTAGTGATGATTTTCAGAGGTACATCACAGGAGGATCGTTAGCTTTTGGGTAAGTTACGTAGTTTGAATCTATGGCTTTACGTGGAGAGAAGATGGAATTACCTGGTGAGCAATTAATAACTCGAATGTGGGAAACCCTAACTGAAAAGGGGATTGGCTCACTTCTCCGACCATGGCAGATGAAACGTGAGGGAATCGCACAACTCGAACTTCGCAGAGCAGAGCACCTTGCTCTTGCACAAACGGAAAATGATGCCGAACTCATTCGTACAGGCCAGAAAAAGCTGGAAGACTTTTCTCCTGAATTGAATTTCTCAACAGCTTCACTTACCCCATCGATTACAAAAGTTCGAACTGAACCAACGATAGATCTTCCCACAGCCATCGAAGTGGCAAACCGCCAAACTATTGAAGATTCGGTAAGGCGTCAAGTCAATGTTGCTTATGCAATTTGCAAGGCAGAGGAAGCGCTAAAAGACGACCCTCAAGAACCGCCTAGCCAAAACATTGATGATGATTGGCTTTTCAGGTGGCGAGATTATGCTGGTGATGTATCCAACGATACGATGCAAACTCTTTGGGGAAGGATATTGGCAGGTGAAGTAAAGTCACCAGGTTCATTCTCTATGCGGACTTTAGACTTCCTGCGTAACCTCTCGCAAGAAGAAGCAAAAAATATCGAGCATCTAATGCAGTTCGCCATCACGGAATTTATCTGGCGGGATGACAGTCTCGAGGTTTCGTTCTCTATGTTAATGAATTTCCAAGACCTTGGTGTCATATCGGGGGTGGAGGCACTTGGACTTACCAACACATGGAAATCAGGTGATCAGTCATCTTTCGTAAAAGCGCTTACTTCGCATGGAAAAGCGATCATTATTAAGCATGATGACCCCCAAAAAAAGCTCGAACTTCCTGTGTATTTACTGACCACAACAGGTAAACAGCTGTTACGACTCGGCTCGTTCTCACCAAATATCGCGTATCTGGAGCAAGTTGGCGCAGCAATTCAGAAGGAGGGATTCTCAGTTTCCCTTGCTGACATTACTGAAAACATCGGTGGAATGATACGTGTCGCCAATGAGAGGCCCATTTAGGCTCGATCGAATTTCAGGCAAATTGAAATCGGCGGGACTCCCCGCCGTTTCTACTTCCCCATCATCACACCGTCTCCGGCCGCTCCACATAGAAGGGAGCGGTCTTGCCATCCAGGGCCAGCAGCTCCCCCTCCAGCTCGATCTCGATGGGCTTGTCGCTGAGGAAATCCACCGCCTTCTTGGGGGCCAGGCTGGCGCGCGGCACCGTCAGAACGATGGACTCCCCTCAGATCACGCTGCACCCGTCCAGGATAAGCTTGGCTTTCACCTCCGGCTGCACGTTGCCGACGATGCGGGAACCCGTCACAGCGTTATAGCTGGCGCTGACCGTCACCACCCCACCGTCTGCCACCGCTCCCGCCTTGGTGGCGCGCAACAGTCCCAGGGCGTAGTTGATCTCGAAATCGGTGCCAAGAACCAGGGCGGTGGCTCCCTCCTTCACCACCAAACCGGTGGCCGAGAGGTTATTCTTGCCCAGGCCCACCCATTTGGGATGGGCCGGCAGGGTCCGCGCCACATCGACCAGCGTTCCCTCCCCCTGATTGATGGGACTTTCCAGCCCCATAAAGTCGGCGGCCAGCAGGGTGTGATCCGCATGAAGAAAGATCCCGGCCTTACCATTCCGGTCAAGGACGGCAAGCTGGTGCTGAGCACGGCGCAGGGTTGATCCTCCGTAGCTGCGCCCAGCCATAAGAAAGGCCCACCATTAAGGTGGGCCTTTCTCATTAAACAGAGGCATACACAGCCACTTATCCGCCCAGGTGCAGCGCCAGCCAGACCGCCAGCGGGATCACCAGCACCGAGAGCGCATTGCCGCCGAGCACTATGCTGGCCACCTTGTCCGGCTGGCATTGGTACTGCTCACAGAGCATGTAATTGAGCACCGCCGGTGGCAACGCCACCGAGAGGGTCAGCAGCGGGATCCACTCCGGGCGCAGTGGCAACAACCAGACTGCGAGTGCGAGGGAGAGGCCCCCCGCCAGCAGATAGAGCAGGTTGTATTTGAGCGCGAGCCCGAGGTGGCCGAGCTCCCCTTCCATCAACCGGATGCCGAGGGCAAACAACATCAGGGGCACCGACAGCTGACCGAGCAGGGAGGCGCTGGTCACCATATAGCCGGGCAGCGGGATCTGCAGGTTTGCCACCAGCAGCCCCGCCAGCGCGGCCCACAGCATGGGGCTCCGCAACCAGAGCCAGCGGGAGTCGCTGCTTCCCTGGCCGCCACTGCTGGAGAGGATAAAGATACCCACCGAGAAGTGCAGCAGATTGGAGAGCACGAACAGTATGACGATGGCGCCGAGCTCCTGTTCGCCGAAGGCCAGCACCATCAGCGGGATGCCGAGATTGCCGGTGTTGCGAAACATGGCGGGCAGAATAAGCGCCGCCCGCGCTATCTCCTTGAATCTGAGCAGGGAGAGCAACAGGCCCGGCAGCAGGATCACCAGGGTACCCGCCGCGACGAGCGGCAGATGCTCCCCAAGGGCCAGCGGGTATTTCACCAGCGCCGAGAACACCAGCGCCGGGGTGAACAGCTCTATGTTGGCCCGGTTGATGTAACCGAGCTCGGCCCCCGACCGCAGCCGGCCGTAGAGGGCGCCTAGGCCTACTACCGCAAACACGGGAATGACGATATCGAGCAGGGTCGCGAACATGTGACGGCTTACAGCTCCCGGGCGGCGCGGCCCATCAGCACCACAGGGTCGAGGGTGACTTCCAGGGTGCCGTTGCTGACCCAGAGCTGGCCATCCGAGATGGTGCAGGTGAGGTGCATGGTGCGCTCCACCATGGCGGTCAGCGGCAGGGTCTGGCTGTCGGAGAGTTCGATCACGCTGAGGTTGTCATGCTGGCTCAGCTTGCCCTGATTCTGCTTCCACCAGACGCTGGTGCCACGGCCACCGTACAGATAGAGCACCACCTGGCGGGAGCGGTTGCACGCCTTCTTCAGTCGCTTCTCGTCGGGCTGGCCCAGCTCGATCCAGAGTTCGATTTCGTCGGAGTAGTTCTTGCACCAGAGCTCGGGCTCGTCATCGGCCGAGAGCCCCTTGGTGAACTCCAGCCGCTCGGCGGCGTGCCAGGCGAAGGCCGCCAGCCGGATCATCATGCGCTCGTCGGTCTCGGAGGGGTGACGGGCCAGGGTGAGGGAGACATCTTGATACAGATTGCGGTCCATGTCGGACAGACTGAGTTGGGCCTTGAATACGGTTGCCTTGAGAGCCATAAAAACCTTGATACCTTGAAGAGGCGAACGCGCCGGAAAACTGCGCGCCAGTGTAATCAAAATCGGCGCCGGGTTCGACCACCTTGGCAAAACAGTTCGGCCTGGAGGCAGGTGGCTGGGGGCAAAAAACAAATGCCAGTCCGAAGACTGGCATTTGGCAGTATGAACGACAGAAGTGGATCACTTCTGGGCGGACTGGACCCCGAAGGCGTTGAGCAGCACACAGCAGGTAACGGCTACGGCCACAAATCCGCTCAGGAAGATAAAGGGCATGACCCCGTACCCCAATACAGTCCAGATGGTTTGTTCAAGCAGACTCATTGTGTGTCCTTCATCCAGTGAAACCAGTGTCCCTTTCGATGGCGGGTTGTCTCCCCGCTCCTGATAAGGCTATTTGACCCCAAAGGCGGTCCGAGTCCTATGCCACCAAAGTAGTAAATAGGGCACTTGTTTGCGCCAGATCAATAATTTAGCCCCATTCTGGCCGGGCAAGGGTGCCCCCGACCCCGCGCTCGACCCCTTAATGAACACGCTTGGTCAACAATAGCGCAGGCAGGGGCCCGGCAAAAAAACGGAGGCGACCCTGGGTCGCCTCCGTTGTCATGCCGGTGAAGGGCCTCAGTAGAAGGTCAGCTGCTCCGCCGCCATCGCCTTGAGCCGGGCGCAGGGGGCAAATCTGTCACCCAGGCGCTTCTGGTAGTGCTCCAGACGCCCGACCAGCTGCGCGATGCCGAGGCTGTCCATGTAACGGAAGGGGCCGCCGAGGAAGGGCGGGAAGCCGATGCCGAAGATGGCGCCGATGTCGCCGTCCCGGGCCGAGGCCACCACGCCGCTGTCCAGCGCCATGGCCGCTTCGTTGAGCATCATCAGCACGCAGCGCTCCGCGATCTCATTCTTGGCGAGCTTAGGCATGGGCTTGACCCCCAGCACGGCGTAGACGCTCTCGTCCACCGTCTTCTTGCCCTCCTTGCCGGTGAGCCGGTTGCGCGGCGCAGCCTTGCCGTAGAGGTAGAAGCCCTTGCCGTTCTTGCGCCCCTTGCGATCGTTTTGCAGCAGTTGGTCAAACGCCTTGGGAGCCTGGAACTGCTCGCCGCCGAGCTCTTTCTCCAGGATGGGGGAGATCTTGGCCCCCACGTCGATGCCGACCTCGTCCAGCAGCTGGATGGGGCCGACCGGGAAGCCGAAGTCGAGCAGGGCGCCATCCAGCACCTCCACCGGCTCCCCTTCCAGCACCAGCCGCGCCGCCTCGTTCATGTAGGGGGCGAGGATGCGATTCACATAGAAGCCGGCCTCGTCCTTGACCACGATCGGGGTCTTGCCCTGGGCGCGGGCGAAGGCCAGGGTGGTGGCCACCGTCTCGGCGCTGGTGCCGGCGTGGGGAATGATCTCGGCGAGCGGCATCTTGTCCACCGGGCTGAAGTAGTGCAGACCTATGATGCGCTCAGGGTGCGCCGCCTCGGCCGCGATCTTGTGGATCGGCAGGGAGGAGGTGTTGGAGGCAAACACCGTCTGTTCACTGCACTCGCGCTCCACATCCGCCACCATCTGGTGCTTGAGCGCCAGATCCTCGAACACCGCCTCCACCACCAGATCGACGCGGTGGAAGCCGGAGTAGTCCAGGGTGCCGGACAGCAGGCTCATCTGCTTCTCCAGCTCGCTGCGCAGGATCTGGCGACGCTTGAGCTTCTTGGCCAGCAGCTCGTAGCTGTAGCGCATGGCGTTGCCGATCCCGGCACTGGCCACGTCCTTGATCCGCACCGGCACCCCGGCCTTGGTGGCGGTGACGAAGGCGATGCCGCCCCCCATCAGGCCACTGCCCAGCACGGCGGCATGGCCGACCTTGCGCGGCGCGGCCCCCTGATAGGTGACCTCTTTCTTCATCTCCGTGGTGGCGAAGAACAGCGAGCGCAGGGAGGCGGACTCCGGGGTCATCACCAGCTCGCCGAAGTGACGGGACTCGGCGGCCAGGCCGGCCTGCATCCCCTCCTCCACGCCGATGCGCACCACTTCCAGGATCCGCTCCGGCGCCGGGTAGTTGCCGCGGGTCTTGGCTTTCACACCTTTACGGGCCTGATCGAACAGCACCTTGCGGCCCAGTCCGTTGGTCTCCAGCAGCTTGCCCTGCAGATCGCGCTTCAGTGCGTGGCGCGGCTTGCCCTTCTTGGCCAGTTTGATGGCCGCCTCCAGCAGGATGGAGGCCGGCACCATCTCATCCACCAGCCCCAGTTTCTTGGCCTGTTTGGCGCGCACCTGCTTGCCGGTCAGCATCAGATCCAGCGCCTTGGCCACCCCGATGAGGCGCGGCAGGCGCTGGGTACCGCCGGAGCCCGGCAGCAGGCCGAGTTGCACCTCCGGCAGGCCCAGCACGGTTTTAGCGTGATCGGTCACCACCCGGCCATGACAGGCGAGCGCCAGCTCCAGCCCGCCGCCGAGGCAGGGGCCGTGGATGGCGGCGATCACCGGGATGCTCAGCGCCTCGATCTCGGCGAACACCAGCTGCCCCTCCCGGGAGAGGGTCTGGGCATCCTGGGCGCTGGCACAGGCCGCCAGCATGCCGATGTCGGCCCCGGCGATGAAGGAGTCCTTCTTGCCGGAGACGATCACCAGCCCGATCAGATCCTTGTTGCTCTTCACCTGGGCCAGCACGGCGCGGATCTCGTCGGCGAAGGCAGCCTTCAGGGTGTTCATGCTCTCACCGGGCACATCCATGGTGAGGATGCCGATGCCGTCTTTACGAATATCCAATGCAAAGGTATTAGTGCTCATCATTCCACCTCCAACACCATGGCCACACCCAACCCACCCGCCGCACAGGCGGTGTTGAGCCCCAGTCCCCCGCCCCGACGGCGCAGCTCGTGCAGCGTCTGGGTGATCATCCGCGCACCGGTCGCGGCGAAGGGGTGGCCGTAGGCCAGGGAGCCGCCGAGCACGTTGAACTTGTCCATGTCCACCTCGCCGATGGCCTGATCACGGCCCAATTTGTCCCGGGCGAATTCGTGGCTGGCGAACATCTTGAGGTTGGCCAGGGTCTGGGCGGCGAAGGCCTCGTGCATGTCGATCAGGGTCAGATCGGCGAGGGTGATGCCGGCGCGGTCCAGCGCCAGCGGCGTGGCGTAGGAGGGACCCATCAGCATGTCCTGCCAGACGTCGATGGCGGAGAAGGCGAAGCTGCGAATATAGCCGAGCGGCTCGAGACCCAGCTCCTTCGCCCGCCCTTCCCGCATCAGCAGCACGGCGGCGGCGCCGTCGGTGAGCGGGGTGGCGTTGGCGGCGGTGACAGTGCCATGCAGCCGGTCAAATACGGGTTTCAACTTGGCGTAGCTCGCCAAGTCAGAGCTCTCGCGGATGTTGTTGTCCCGCTCCAGCGGGGACTTGTAAGGGGGCACATGGGCGGTGAACACCTCGCCGCTGAGCTTGCCCTGGGCCCAGGCCTCGGCGGCCAGGCTGTGGGAGCGGTGCGCCAGCGCATCCTGCGCCTCGCGGCTGATCTGGTGACTCTTGGCCATCTGTTCGGCGGTCTGCCCCATGGAGAGACCGGTGGAGTACTCGGCGACCGCCGGCGGCACCGGCAGCAAGTCTTTCAGCCGCAGCCGGCGCAGGATGTTGAAACGCTGCTGCAGGTTGCGGGCCTTGTTGAGATCCACCAGGGCGCGGGCCAGCGACTTGCTGACGCCGATGGGCAGCACTGAGGAGGAGTCGGCGCCGCCGGCGATGGCGATATCGACCGTGCCAGCCATGATGGACTCGGTGACGTTGGCCACCGCCTGGAAGCTGGTGGCACAGGCGCGGGAGACGCTGTAGGCATCGGTGCTGACACTCATGCCAGTGCCGAGCACTATCTCGCGGGCGATGTTGGGCGCCTCCGGCATCTGCACCACCTGGCCGAACACCAGCTGATCGATGAGCTTGGGATCGAGATCGGTACGGGCGAGCAGTTCACTCACCACCAGCTTGCCGAGATCCACCGCGGGCACGCCGTGAAAGGCGGTGGCCTGCTTGGCAAAGGGGGTGCGCAGACCCGCCACGACGGCAATCCGTTCGCCCTGGCGAGTCGTCAGTTTCAATGGCTGTTTCATCCTGGCTCCTTGGTTAAAAGGTAGAGGTCTGACCTCATTGCGCCACATCTTAACAATCCACTCACAACTTTCATACGGCTGATTGAAACTAAATTGTCGCCATCTGTGCCCCCTCCCTCGCCCTCTTGCGACATCTGGAGTATAAAAAGAGCAACTCCTATTAAAACAACGGGTTCATCCCATGGCAGCGACCGAGTTCAGACAACTTAGCGACTATCTTGGCAGCCAGATCCTGGGCCAGGGTCCGCTCATCGACGGGCTGCTGATCGCCCTGCTATGTGAAGGACATGTGTTGATCGAAGGCGCCCCCGGTCTCGCCAAGACCCGGGCCGTCAAGGCGCTGGCCGGGGCTGTTGAGGGGCGCTTCGCCCGCATCCAGTTCACTCCGGATCTGCTGCCCGCCGATCTCACCGGCAGCGAGGTGTTCCACCCCCAGGATGCGAGCTTCGTGTTCCAGCCTGGGCCCCTGTTCAACCACCTGGTGCTGGCGGACGAGATCAACCGGGCCCCCGCCAAGGTGCAATCCGCCCTGCTCGAGGCCATGGCCGAGCACCAGATCACCGTCGGCAAGAAGAGCTGGCGCCTGCCGCCGCTGTTTATGGTGGCCGCGACCCAGAATCCGATCGAGCAGGAGGGCACCTACCCGCTGCCGGAGGCCCAGCTCGACCGCTTCCTGCTGAAACTGGTGGTGGACTACCCCAGCCCCGCCATGGAGCTCGCCATCTTGCAGCTCAACGCCCATGGCGACGCGCTGCCACCGCCCCCCGTGACCCTGAGCCAGGCCAGCCTGCTGGCCGCCCGCGCCGCGGTGCAGGAGGTGCAGATGCAGACCCGACTCGAGCACTATCTGGTGCAGCTCGTCTGCGCCACCCGGCCGGGCAGCGGCCTCTGTCCCGAGCTGGAACCCCTCATCGCCGTGGGCGCGAGCCCCAGGGCCAGCATCGGCCTCGCCAGGGCGGCCCGCGCCCGCGCCTGGCTGGCGGGGCGCGACTTCGTGCTGCCGGAAGACATCCAGCAACTGGCCCCCGCCGTGCTGCGCCATCGCCTCATCCCGAGTTATCAGGCACTGGCCGACAATCTCGACAGCGAGGCGCTGATCACCCGCCTGCTGGACTGGGTGCCCTCGCCTTGAGCCGGCGCCAGCCTGCCTCATCGCCCCAACAACGGCCCTCTGCTCAGGTGACGACCGTTCCACTCGAGCGCGAGGCGCCGACCACCCGCCTGCGGGGCTGGGTCTGATGTCCCTGGATCCCCGCAGCCATCCCCACATAGCCCTGCCGCTGAGCCAGCTGCTGGCCATCCGGCTGTGGGCACGTCAGGGCCCCAAGGCCCGCGTCCATCAGGCCAAACAGGGCCGGCTCGGGCGCGTGCCGGGCTTGAGTTTTCGCGAGCTGCGCGCCTATCAGGCGGGGGATGAGGTGCGCCACATCGACTGGCGGGTCACCGCCCGGCTCGGGCGCCCCTACACCCGACTCTATAGCGAGGAGCAGGATCAGGCCCACTGGCTGCTGCTCGATCTCTCCCCCGCCATGTACTTCGGCTCAGGACCTCAGCTCAAGGCCCGCCTCGGCTGCGAGCTGGCGGCCGCCCTGCTGTGGCAGGGGGAGAAACAGGCCAACACCCTGATCTGCCACGGGGTGGAGACCCGGTTAGAGTCCCAGCGCGGCACCCTGATCCCGCTACTCGAGACCCTCTGCCATCACTACCAGCAGGGGCTGGATCGCACGCCCGTCCCCCGCAGCCTGGCCCAGACCCTGGCGGGGCTCAAGCTGCCCCACGGCGCCAAATTGACCCTCATCACCGATCACCGCCCCTGCGACGAGGCCCTCGCCAAGCAACTGCAGTTGCTCGGCCGGCGCCACGACATTCACTACTGGCAGATCCGGGATCCGCTGGAGGCGGCGCTGCCCGAACAGGGGCAGCTGGCGGTGCGGGCCGGCAGGCGCAGCGGCTGGCTCGACGCCGGGCAGCCGGGGTTTGCCCGCCACTATGCCCTGGCGGCCGACTACCAGGCCCAGCAGAGCCAGCGGCAGCTGTTGCCGCTGGTGCAGCGTCTCTACCGGCTCGACAACGGCCAGTCCTTGCAGCGCCAGTGGCAGGAGGGCGGATGCCGTCTGCTCTGAGCGCCGCCCTGGCCGGCTCCCCCCTCGCGGCGCAGCTGCGCGACATTCACCCGGGCCCCGCCCTCGGCAGCGCCGTCGATCCCCGCCTGCTGGGCTGGGGCTGGCTGCTGATCATCCTGCTGTGCGCCCTGCTGATCACCACCCTGGCACTGGCACTCTGGCGCCAGCGCCGCTGGGCACGGCAAATCGAGTGGCAAGAGGCCGAGCTGGTGCCCCGGCTGCAGGCTGTGCTGCGCCAGGCCGCCCTGGCGCACTGGCCCGAGGCCCGCCACCTGCAGGGGGAGGCCTGGCTCGCTTGGCTCGATGCCAGGGGAGGCAGCCGCTTCGCCGAATTTGCCCCACTCTGGCCCCACTGGCTCTACGGCCGGGGAGAGCCCGATGCCACACAGCAGGCGGCGCTGCGGTGCAGCTACCTGCGGTGGGGACGCCGCTGCGTCAGCCCGCCCCGGCTGCTGACTAGGGCGACGGGTTGGCGACGGCGCCATGACGGAGGGGCGACATGATCCTCGCCTGGCCCTGGTTTGCACTCGCGCTGGTGCTGCCGCTGCTGGTGCGCTTCGGCTTGCCACCCCTGCGCCGCTCGACCCTGGCCCACGACGGCTTCCCCCTCCTGCGGCCCCATGCCGGCCAGCCGCTCTGGCGCATGACGCTGTGCTGGTGCGCCCTGGTGCTCGCCCTGTGCCGCCCGCAATGGCAGGAGGCGCCCCTCATTCACTATCAGGCCAGCCGGGATCTCATCCTGGCGGTGGATCTCTCCGACAGCATGCGCACCCAGGACATGCTGGATGAGGGGGAGCAGCGCGACCGGCTCAGCGCCGTGCGCCAGCAGCTCAGGCAGCTGATCCGGGCCCGCCCCGGCGATCGCATCGCCCTGGTGGTGTTCGCCGATCACGCCTATCTGCTCTCCCCCCTGACCCAGGAGACCCAGGCCCTGTTGACCCTGACCAAGGAGCTGGACTTCGATCTGGTGGGGCGCACCACGGCACTGGGAGAGGCCATACAGCTGGCTCGCCAGCACGCCGATCCCGCTCGCCCCAGCGCCCTGCTGCTGGTCACCGATGGCCGCAACACGGCGGGCAATGCGGATCCGCTCACCGAGGCCACCCGCGCGGCGGCCGCCGGCATGACCCTCTACACCCTGGGGGTCGGCGCCGATCCCGGCACCTTTGCCGATGCCCAGCCCCAGAGCGGGTTCGATCCCAGTGCCGAGCTGGATGAGCCCCTGCTGCTACAGTTGGCCAAGCTGGGCCACGGCCGCTATTTCCGGGCCCGCAGCCAGGCCGATCTCGCGGCCATCAACCAGACGCTCGATCGGCTGGAGCCCAGCGCCCGCCCGCAGACCCTCTATCGCCCCAGCCGGGAGCTCTATCCCTGGCCCCTGGCACTGGCCTGGCTGTTGCTGATCTGGCCGACTCGCCTGCGCGGGCGCCGGCTGCCCTGGCGGCGCACGCAGGCGGAGCCGCCTCATGGATAAGCAGTTGCGCCAGGAGCCACTATGGAGCTGATCCTGCTGCGCCCGCTCTGGCTGCTGGCCCTGCTGCCCTGGCTGTGGCAGGGGTGGCGCCGTCGTCGCCAGCGGCCCCTGCTCACCCCCGCCATGGGGGCCTATCTGCTGCCGGGCCAGGGCCGCACCAGACCCTGGCTCTGGCTCGCCTGCCTGCCGGTGATCCTGGCCCTGTCCGGCCCGGCCCTGCGCCAGCAGAGCCAGCCCATCAGCAGCCCGGCGCTCGATATCTGGTTGCTGGATCTCTCCGACTCCATGCTGGCCGGGGATCTGCCGCCGGATCGGGCGACCCGGGTGCGGCTGCTGCTGCAGGACATGCTGGCCGAGGACGGGCCCCACCCCATCGCCCTCATCCTGTTTGCCGGCGATGCCTACCTCGCCATGCCCGCGACCCGGGATCATCAGGCCATCTCGCTGCTGCTGCCGGACTTGCGCCCGGCCATCATGCCGCTCCCCGGCAGCGCCCCCGAGCGCGCCGTGGCGCTGGCGCTCAGCCAGATCCCCGCCGGTCAGCAGGCACGACTGCTGCTCATCACCGATGGGCTCTCCCCCGTCCAGATCGCGCGCATTGCCGCCCAGTGGCCCTGTCAGAATGCGTTGCTCTGCCCGCAATCGGCGACGCCCCGTCTCGACATCCTGCTGGCCAATGGGGGCAAGGCCGCCAAGCTGCCCCCTTCCAGTGCGGGGCTTGGCCGTGAATTGCCGCCCCCCGACGGGGCGGCCATGCAACGACTTGCGGCCCAGTCAGGGGGAGAGCTGCAGTGGTTGCAGGCCGGGGTGCCGCGCTTCGCGCCGCTGCCCATGAGCCAGACCCTGACCGCCAACCAGTCGCGGGATCTCGGCCCCTGGCTGCTGATCCCCCTGTTGCCGCTGGCACTGCTGGCCCGCATCGGGGCGCTCTGGTTGCTCCTGCTCGGCGTGGGTGTCGGCCTGTTCAACCCGCCCCTGCAGGCGAGCCCCGCCTCCCCGCCGATCCCAGGCCTGTCGGGGCAGGATCGGCAAGCCTGGCAGGCCTTCCAGCAGGGGCGCTACCTGGCGGCGGCCCGCGACTTCCAGGATCCCGTCTGGCAGGGGAATGCCTGGTATCGCGCCGGTGACTACGCCCGGGCCGTCGCCGCCTATGGCCGCGCCACCAGCGCGACCGCCCATTACAACCGGGGCAATGCACTGGTGCAGCTCGGCGATCTCAAGGGCGCCGAGCAGGCCTATCTGACCACCCTGGCGCTCGAGCCCGGCCATGAGGATGCGCTCTACAACCTGGCCCTGCTGCGTGCCCAGCCGCCGCAGGCCGCCCCCGCGGCGCAGCAGCCCCAACCCGCCGATGCCCCCGAGCAGTCCGCCGCGCCGGATCGCCCGCGCCCACCTGCCCCGCCGGTGCTGCTGCTGGAGCAGCGACTGCGCAAGGAGGCCCAGCGCCGCGCTCAAGCCACGCAATCGATCAAGCCGGAGGAGCCCTGGTGAGGGCGCTGCCGTTGAGGTGCCCCGCCCTGCAGAATGATCGCCGGGGGGGCGGTTCTTTATTAAGAGGTGCGTCTCCCTGGCAGCGCTGGCTGCTTATCCTCTCTCTATTGACGACGCTTTTATTGACGGGCCAGGTGCTGGCCGCCCCGCCACGGGCCGAGCTGCTGGCAGGCGCGAGCGAGGGTGACTGGCTGCTCATCATCGAGGCCGATGGGGAACGCCGCAGCGACGAGCTCAGCCTCACCCCCTTGCTGCGCCAGTTTGCGGTGGGCCGGGTAACAATGAGTCGCATCACGACCGAGGTGCACAGCCTCACCCGCTGGCAGATCCCGCTGCATCGGGTGGCCAACGACGCCGACCAGGTTCCCGCCCTCACGCTGGGCACAGAGCAGACTCCAGCGATCCCCCTGCCCCGGCGCAGCGAGTCAGAGGCTGCGCCCGCGGCGGCTCTCTCGCCCATCGAATTGCAGGCCAGCGTGCTGCATCAGGGACCGCTCTATCCGGGGCAACCCTTCCTCTATCAACTGAGCCTCTGGCTGCCCGCCAACCTGGAGGCCCCCAACCTCAGCGAGCCGGCCGGCAACGGCTTCACCATCCGCCGCCTCGGCGACGACAGGTGGGAGTCCCCCGCCAGCCCCGGCATGCCGGGACGACTGACCCGCAGATGGCTGCTGCAGGCCAAGGAGCCCGGGCTCCATCCGCTGGAATCCCCCCGTTTTCAGGGAAGACTGCCCCAGGAGGACGGTCAGAGCGAGGCGCTCTCCGCCAGGGCGGCCACCCAATTTATCAAGGTGGACAAGGCCCCGCTGGAGCCGGTGGCGAGCGCGCTGACCCTGCGCCAGCAGCTCAGCCCGGCGACGGGCGCCAAGGCCGGGGAACCGGTGATCCGCACCCTGACCCTGGTGATGGAGGGTGGCGATGGCAACCGTCTGTCCCTGCCGCCACTCGGCTTGCCAGCCGGCCTGCAACTGCGGCCAGATGGAGAGCAACAGCGCGAGCAGTTCACCGCCAAGGGGGCGCTGCGCTTCGAGCGCCAGTGGCGCCAGGCATTGACGGCAGACGAGGCGGGTTACTACAGCTTGCCCCCGGTGGATCTGCCCTGGTTCAATACCCAAAGCGGTCGCGTCGAGCATGCCCGCCTGCCGGCCCAGACGGTGCGGTTCGAGGCCGGCCTCTCGTCGCCCGCAGACAGCCGGGCCCCCGGCGGCGAGAGCCTCTGTTGGGTGCTGGGGGCCTTGCTGCTGCGCGCCCTGTGGCGAAGCGGGCCACGCTGGCTGGCCTTCTATCGCCTGCAACGGGCCCTGGCGGTCAGGGAGCCGGACTCGGCCAGAGGAGCCCTGCTGGTCTGGGCCGATCGGCGCTGGGGCGCCTCTCATCGACAGCTCACCAGCCTGCCCTGCCATTGCGATCCCGCCATAGGTGCCGCCCTGGACAGCCTGGATCGGGCCTGCTTCGCCCCCCCCTCAACCGTGGCCGAGCCCGTTCGCTGGCAGGCCCTCGCCGAAGGGTTGTGCGCCTTCGAAACTTTTGCGATAGCCTATAGCCTCAGGAAACTGGCGCGGGTGAGTCGCTGATCCCGCCGCAAGCCACCGCAGATAAAAAGGAAGCCCCGCAATGGCGTTAGGTTTTTTCAGAAAAAAAAGCTCAGGGACGGGAAAGGATCCCGCGACCGATCCGGTCTATGGGGGTATGGCAGACAAACAAACCAAATATGAAGCCCTGGTGCATGCCCTGCATGGGGACATCTATCGCTACGCCTACTGGCTGTGTCGGGACCCGCAGGTCGCCGAGGATCTGGTGCAGGAGACCTTCCTGCGCGCCTGGAAGGCGATCGACAGCCTGCAGGACGACAAGGCCGCCAAGGCCTGGCTCATCACCATAGTGCGGCGGGAAAACGCCAGGCGCTTCGAGCGCAAGCAGTTCGATCTCATCGATCTCGACGAGCATCCCCAGAGCGATCCGGATGCCCTGCACAGCGAGCAGGAGATGGAGCACGAGTGGCTCAGGCGTCACATCGCCCGCCTGCCCGCCGAGTACCAGGAGCCGCTGCTGTTGCAGGTACTGGGGGGATTTAGTGGCGAGGAGATCGCAAGCCAGCTGGGCCTGAACAAGAACACCGTCATGACTAGGCTGTTTCGGGCGCGCAACCAGATAAAAGAGGCCATGGAGTCAGCAGCACAACAGAGAGGACACACTAATGGATGAGCTTGAGTTTCGCCGCAGGGCCATCGCCCATCCAATGGATCAGGATCCTGCGTTCCTCGACGCGGCGCAGACCTCCCCTGCCAATCGCAAGCACCTGGACGAGATGAAACAGCTGGATCGTCAGCTGCAGCGGACCCTGGAGGTCGAGGTGCCGGCCGGGCTGGCCGAGCGCATCTTGCTCAGGCAGGCGATGGAGGCCGACGATGACGATGTCGTCATCCCCCTGCCGCCCCCGCCTGCACGCACCGGCTGGCGTCCCCTCGCCATCGCGGCCTCGGTCGCCTTCCTGCTCGGCATCAGCACCCGCTGGATCAGCTGGCCGCCGACGGCGCCCGTCGAACTCTCCCTGGCGCAGGTCGCCATGGCCCACGTCTACGGGGAGGAGCCCTTCATCAAGGGGGTGGATGAGAGGGTCAGCCTGCAGACCATCAATGCCAAGATGGAGAAATACGGCGCCACCCTGATGGGCATGCAGGACATGAAGGTGACCTATGTCAATCACTGCTCCTTCTATCAGGGGCCGGCCCTGCACATGGTGATCCAGGGCAAGATGGGACCCGTCACCCTGTTCCTGGTCCCCAAGCATGTGCCGCTCAGCCTCCAGCCCAGCTTTGAAGATGGCCAGCTCAAGGGCGAGATAGTGCCGCTCAAGGGCGCCAACATGGTGTTGATCGGTGATATGCAGGAGTCACTCGAACCGGTTGCCGCGCAATTCGAGTCACGGCTGCACTGGTCCATTTAACAGAACTTAACCCGAGCTGACCGGCGCCCCGCCGCCTCGGCATCACAGGCAGACACGCCAGTTGTCTGCCTGTTCATTCCTAACTACGCGATTTTTCCCGCTCATTGCCCTCCTGATCCCACAACAGCACCCAATTTATTTTTATGACACAAACGGAACTTGTTGTTTTTTATTTATCCAATAATGGATAAATTTGGTTATTAAAACGCCAAGTTAAAACAAATGATTAACATAATGGAAACTTTTATGTATTCTGCTGTCACTGGTCTGATTTCTTACCTCCTACCAGATCCATAGAATCACGCCAGAAGTGAATGGGAAGAAGCTTACATAACAACAGATCTTGTCGTGTATAGCGGCCAAAGAGCCCTGATATCGACAGAAAATCTGCTTACAAGAGAGAACACTATGACAACTGCCTTTTTCAAGAAAAGCCTGATCGCCGCGGCCGTGACCCTGGCCAGCACCCAGACCTTTGCCGCCGCGTTCCAGTTGAACGAGCACTCCGCCTCCGGTCTGGGGCGCGCCTATGCAGGGGAAGCAGCAATCGCAGACAACGCCTCTGTCTTGTCCCGCAACCCGGCTGCCATGACCACCTTCGACAAGATGGCACTGTCTGTTTCCGGTACCTACATCAAGCCTGATGTGGAAGTGGAAGGTAAAATTGCAGGTGCGATTCCAGCTAGCGAAAGCGACATAGCGCCGGATGCCTTCGTGCCGGCCACCTACTTTATCCAACCGATCAATGATCAGTGGGCCTGGGGTCTCGGCCTGTTCTCCAACTACGGTCTGGCGACCGAGTACTCCAAGAACAACCTAGCAGGCCCCATTGCCGGTGATACCGAGCTGTTGACCTTCAACATCAACCCCAACGTCGCCTATCGCATCAACTCCAACTTCAGCATCGGTGCCGGGCTCAATGCCGTCTATGCCCAGGCCGAGTTGAACCGCTACGCTGGCGTACTCGCATCATTGCCACCTCTTAACAACGTACCCGGCATTGGCCGAGATACAAACGTAAGCCATATGAAGGGGGATACTTGGGGCTTTGGCTGGAACGTCGGTACCCTGTACGAGATCAACGAGAACAACCGCCTCGCCCTGACCTACCGCTCCCAGGTTGATCTGAGCTTCGACGGAGATTTCAAGGGCCTGGCCTCTGGCTTCCAGACCGTCGATGGCAACCTGAAGCTGGATCTGCCGGCCCAGGCCGAGTTTGCCGGTTACCACCGTCTGAACCAGCAGTTTGCGGTGCACTACTCCGTCAACTGGACCGACTGGAGCGCCTTCCAGGAGCTGAAAGCTACTAGTAATTCCTGTAATGATGGCACTGCGGGCCAATGCCTGAACAAACCAGAAAAGTTCAAAGACTCCATGCGCTATGCCCTGGGTGGCACCTGGTACATCAACCCGGCCTGGGAAGCCCGTATCGGCTTCGCCTACGACAACAGCCCGGTCGAGCCGGAGTATCGCAGCCTGAGCATCCCGGACTCCGACCGTGTCTGGTACAGCGCCGGTGCCACCTATCATATCGATCAGGACATGAGCATCGACTTCGGCATGGCCTACCTGGATGGCAAGGAAGTGGATGTGAATGAGAAATTGTCAGAAAGTAACGAATTACTACGCTGGAAGGGGACTTCCCACGGCAACGCCTTCCTGGCCTCAGCCCAGTTCAACATGAAGTTCTGATCCAGGGATCAGCAAAAAGAGCGCCTCAGGGCGCTCTTTTTTTATACCGGATCCGGTTTTCAGCGCACAGCTGTAGCAAACAGCTGTACGCTTTTCGTTTTTTATCAGCCTGTTAGCCCCACACTCCCCAGCATTTAATCCCGTTTTATCGCCAGCGCCCTCGCCTCCATTGCCTTACTGGTCATACCATATAAAATCCCGCCCCCAACCAAATAACAGAATGAACCACAAGTTCATCCCAAGGAAGACGCTATGCATCCCTCCATCAAGCCCTCTCTCATCGCCCTGCTGGTGCTGTCGAGCCAGGCCCAGGCGGCCGGTTTCCAGTTGGCGGAGCAATCGGCCACCGGCATGGGGCGCGCCTTCGCCGGTGAAGCCGCCATCGCCGACAACGCCAGCGTGCTCTCCCGCAACGCGGCGGCCATGACCCGCTTCGAGCGCACCGCCTTCTCCGGCGGCTTCATCTATATTCGCCCCGACGTCAACATCGAGGGCACAACCCGGGTGCCGACCGCCATGGGCCCCCTGACTCTGGACGCAAGCGCCCACGACATCGCCGCCTCCGCCTGGGTGCCCAATGCCTATCTCATAGTGCCGCTCAACGAGCGCTGGCGGCTGGGACTGGCGGCGACCTCCTACTATGGCCTCGGCGTCGAGATGCCCGCCAACTACAACGCCGGCCACTTCGGCAACGTGTCCGACATCAAGACCATGGATCTCGGTGCCTCGCTGGCCTATCGCATCAACCGGCTCTGGTCCGTGGGGGGCGGGTTGTCCGCCATTCAGGGCGAGGGGGAAGTGGGCGGCACCTTCCCCTCCAACAACAAGATAGCCAAGCACCTCAAGGGGGATGGCTGGGCGCTCGGCTGGAATCTGGGCACCCTGCTGGAGCTGTCACAGGCGACCCGCATCGGCCTCTCCTATCGCCACGATGTGACCCTGACCCTGTCCGGCGACGCCATCGGCACCGATCTGCAGGGACGCACCTTCACCGACACCGGCAGCCTGGATCTGCCGCTGCCCGCCACCGCCGAGCTGGCGCTGTTCCACCAGCTGACCCCGGCGCTGGCGCTGCATTCGAGCATCAACTGGACCAACTGGAGCAAGTTCGTCCAGCTGGAGTCCGAGCTCGATCACTATGGCACCATGCACATCAAGGATGAGCACTGGGAAGACAGCTGGCGCTACGCCGTCGGCCTGACCTACCAGCTGGCGCCCCAGTGGCAGCTGCGTTCGGGCCTTGCCTATGATCGCAGCCCGGTACCCGCCGATCGCCGCACCATCTCCATCCCCGACTCGGACCGGATCTGGTACAGCGCCGGGCTGGGCTATCAGCTGGATCGCAACCTCTCGCTGGACCTTGGCCTGACCCTGCTCGACGGCAAGAAGGTCGATGTGACCGAAACCATGCAGCTCAAGCCCGGCGTGCCGCAGACCAGCTCGAGCTTCCAGGGCACCTCGGAGGGGGACGCCTGGCTGGCCGGCCTGCAGCTGAACTACCTCTTCTAACCGCCCCGATCTTATCAAGCACTATGCCAGTTGTTGACCGGTGCAACCCGACCAGCGCTGGCATAGTGATCCGCTTCCCAATAGAATCAAGCCAGCACCCATGCTGGAGAGATGCATGTATTCCTATGTAGCAAGGCAGCCCATCCTGGATCGGGAATTGAACACCCATGCCTATGAGCTGCTGTTTCGCGACAGTCTGGATAACGTGTTCCCCCTGATCTCCGCCCGACAGGCCACCGCCAGGCTGGTGGCCGAACAGTTTCTGCAACAGAACATCGATCAACTGCTCGGCGGGCGCCTCTGCTTCATCAATTTTCCCCACTCCCTGCTGCTGGACGGGCTGGCCGAGTGCCTGCCCCAGGACAAGGTGGTCATCGAAATACTGGAAGATGCCACCCCGGACGACGCGCTGCTGGCCAAGGTGCGCCAGTTGCACCAGCTGGGCTATCGACTGGCCCTGGATGATTTCACCCTCTCCCCCGCCTGGGAGCGCTTTCTGCCCTTCATCCACATCATCAAGTTCGACTTGCGGGCCACTTCGCTGGCGAAGATCGAAGGTTTCATCCTGAGTCACCGCCACCTGCCGCTCACCTACCTTGCCGAGAAGGTGGAGGACAAGCTGGAGTTTGAACGGATGAAGAGCCTGGGGGTCGAGCTGTTTCAGGGCTTCTTCTTCAGCCGGCCCGAGATGGTGCAACAGACCACCCTGCAGCCGGATCAGCTGGTGGTGATGCAACTGCTCGAGGTCGCCAATCAGGCGGATCCGGATCTGGACAGGATAGAGCAGCTGCTGAACCAGGATGTCTCCCTCTCCCTCAAGCTGCTGCGCTACGTCAATCACCTCAAGCGCTTCCCCCAGCCCATCGCCTCGTTTCGCCAGGCGGCCAGCTACCTGGGTCACGCCCAGTTGAAACGCTTCGTGGCCCTGGTCGCCGCCACCAGCGCCGGCCATGACAAGAGTGGTGAGCTCTATCAGATGTCGCTCATCCGGGCCCGCTTCTGCGAACTGCTGGCGCAGAGCCACGCCCCGACCCGGCAGGCGCAGCAGGCCTTCATCACCGGCTTGTTCTCCTTGCTGGATGTCTTGCTGGGTCAACCGCTGGATCAGTTGCTCGGCTCCATCCCGCTGACGGCCGAGATCCGCGCCGCCCTGCTGGAGCGCAAGGGCAGCCTGGGTTTCTACCTTGCCTTTTGTGAAGATTATGAGAATGCGAACTGGCCACGGATCGCGGCCAGCACGGTCCGGCTCGAGCTCACTGAGGAGAAGGTCAGCCACCTCTATCTGGCCGCCACCACCTGGGTCAATGAGCAGATCCAGGCCATGGCGGGGACTGACTGAAAGACGAAGCCGCTGCCAACCAAGCAGGTGGCGATCGGCCCCTCGCCGCCCATCAGGCCCCAGAAAAAAGGTCCCTCAAGAGGGACCTTTTTCATTTAGAACAGCATGTTGAACTGAACCGAGGCCAGGAAGGCGTTGCCTTCGTTGTTGCCTTCGAAATAGAACGGCTGACCCGGGTCGTTGTTGTGAACCCCTTCCTTCACCTCACTCGCTTCCCCATTGATATAGGTCATGCCGAAGTCGATGCTCTTGGTCTCATCCAGATGGTAGGTCGCCCCCGCGCTGTACCACCACTTGTCTGCATCCGGCAGACTCATGGTGGCGTGCTCGCTCTGTACGGCCGACTCGTCATAGGCGACGCCGACGCGCGCCTCCCACTGCGGGTTCACATACCAGGTCGCGCCGACCGCGTAGCGCATCGCATCCTGCAGTTGTTCGTTCTTGCTCAGGCAGATGCCGCCCGGCAGGTTGCACTGAGCGCTGGTCGCCTCCAGCTTCTCAAAGGCGCTCCAGTCGGTCCACATCACCGAGTAGTGCAGCGCAAATTGCTGGTTCAGACGGTGATAGCCGGAGAACTCGGCGATGGCGGGCATGGGCACATCGACCTTGGCATCGGCCTGGTAACCGGGCGCCCCCACGGCCCCGGTGTAGTCACCCTCCAGCTCCACGTCGATCTGGGAACGGTAGGTCAGCGCCAGGCGATTGTCCTGGTTGATCTCGAACAGGCCGCCGATGTTCCAGCCCCAGCCGTTGCCAGAGCCATCGAAGTTGGCCAGGGTATTGTGGGAACCATTGGGGTTCGCATTGGGATTGACCCGATCCACATAACCGGTGGCGATGGTGTAGTTGACGCCGGCACCCAGGCTCCACTGCTCGTTGATGCGGTAGGCCACATTCGGGTTCAGGTTGACACTCATCAGCGAGGTCTCCCCCGCCAACAGGCCGGCGGCAGGATTGCTGCCCGCCCCGAAGCTGTCGTCGAAGCGGGTGCCCAGACCATAGTTGGTCATCATGGCGAAACCGACCGCCCACTGCTCGTTGATGGGGTGGATCAGGTAGGCGGCGGGCACCACCGCATTGGGACCGGCGTTGCCATGGCTGGCGGCGGTGCTGGAATCAAACCGGCTGCCCGGCAGATCGGTGACGAAGGCCCCGTCCACGCTGTAGTCCGGATCCACCATGGTGGCGGCCATGGAGACGGCGGTCTTGTCGAACATCATCATGGCGGCCGGGTTGCGGCCCAGCACCGACGCGTTGTCGGCGATGGCACCCTCCCCCGCAAAGGCGCGGCCGAGGCCGGCGGCGGAGTGTTCGTTGATCTGGAAACCGGAGGCGAAGCTGTTGCTGGCCAACAGCGCCAGGGTACTGGCGAGGGCGCGGCTCTTGAATAATGTGGTCATGGGGATTCTCGTGTTGGTACCCACCGCAGGGCGGGCACTCGGGATAGATATCATCGCGCCAGCCTGGGCTGGCGTGGCACGGCCCTGAGTCGGCGGGCAGCCGGCTCGAGATGAGGGCGGCAAAATGCGTCGGCGCATGGTAGGGATCCCTGCCCCCGCCAACAAATCAGACCAGTGACCAAATTGGCCACCAAGCTTAATCGCGGCTGAATGAGCGCAAGATCCTGCCTTTTCCATCCAATAACAGGGCTTTTAGCCGCCATGACGCGACTAAGAATGGCGTGGGTGAGCCGGGCAGAGATAAGGGGGGATTGATATGCACTGAATCGCCGATTCGGGATGCGCGAGTCAGATAGGCTGGCCGCCGTCGCGGCCAGCATGACAAGCACTATAAGAGTGTTGCCACCTCAAGAACCGAGGTGGCCAGGCGCCTATGTGATTGGCTGGCTCAGCCCAGCTCGACGGCCAGGGCGGTCGCCTCCCCACCACCGATGCACAGGCTAGCCACCCCACGCCGCAAGCCTCGCAGACGCAGGGCATGGATCAGGGTCACCAGGATGCGGGCACCGCTGGCGCCGAGGGGATGACCAAGGGCGCAGGCCCCCCCGTTCACGTTCAGCTTGTGGTGGGGGATGTTGCAGCCCGACATGGCCAGCATGCTGACCATGGCGAAGGCCTCGTTCACCTCGAACAGGTCCACCTCCTCCACCCGCCAGCCGACGCGTGCCAGCAGCTTGTCGATGGCCCCGACGGGAGCGCTGGTGAACTCGGCCGGCAGGGCGGCATGGCTCTGATAGCCCACTATCCTCGCCAACACCGGCAGCCCCAGCCGGGCGGCGGTCTCGGCCCGCATCAGCACCAGCGCCGCCGCACCGTCCGAGATCGAGCTGGCGTTGGCCGCAGTAATGGTGCCTTGCTTGCCGAAGGCGGGTTTCAAGGTGGGTATCTTGTCGGGTCTGGCCTTGGCGGGCTGTTCGTCCTCAGCCAGCAGCAGTTGATCATGCACCATCACCGGGGTCAGCTCGGCCTCGAACGCACCGTTGCGTTGCGCCGCCAGGGCCCGCTCCAGGGAGGCGATGGCGAAGGCATCCATGTCGGCCCGGGTCAGTCCGGCCCGATCGGCACTCGCCTGCGCATAATGCCCCATCAGGTGCCCCTCGTAGGCATCCTGCAGCCCGTCGAGGAACATGTGATCCAGCACGCTCTGATGGCCCATGCGAAAACCGCCGCGCGCCTTGTCGAGCAGGTAGGGCGCCCGCGTCATGCTCTCCATGCCGCCGGCCACCACCACCTCGGCCTCGCCGAGCCGCAGGCTGTCGGCTGCCAGCATCACCGCCTTCATGCCGGAGCCGCACACCTTGTTGATGGTGGTACAGGGCACGCTGTCTGGCAGCCCGGCCTTGAGCGCCGCCTGGCGGGCAGGGGCCTGCCCCAGCCCGGCACTGAGCACGTTGCCCATGTAGACCTCATCCACCTGCCCTCCCCCGAGCCCGGCCGCCGCCAGGGCCGCGGCGATGGCGCAGGCCCCCAGCTCGGGGGCACTCTGGCTGCTCAAGGCGCCCTGGAAGGCGCCCATGGGGGTCCGCTTGGCCGCCACTATCACAATATCCATCGGTCACGCTCTCCTTGTTACATAGGGATAACATATGCTGATGCCGGAGCGGGAACAAGACTTGCGGGGAAGTTGACGTTTGGGTAAGGTGCCAGCCTGCATTGACAACCAAGATGGCAGCCAAGACAGCCGTATGACCATATCCAAGGATGACACCCGGACCTACAGCATCAGCGAGCTGGCCCGTGAATTTGATGTGACGACCCGCAGTATCCGCTTCTATGAAGATCAGGGTCTGCTGAATCCGACCCGCCAGGGCCAGACCCGGATCTACAGCAGACAGGATAGGGTGCGCCTCAAGCTGACCCTGCGCGGCAAGCGCCTGGGGTTCAGTCTGGCGGACATTCGCGAGCTGTTCGATCTCTATGACGCAGACAAGAGCAGCCGCACCCAGCTGCAGACCATGCTGGGCCTGGTGACCGACAAGCGGGAGACGCTGGAGCAGCAGCTGGAGGACATCAAGATGGTGCTGCTGGAGCTCGAGGCCGCCGAGCAGCGCTGTCAGCAAGCCCTGGCGCAGTTGCAGTAGCGAGAGACGCTCGGTCGGTGCCGGTTTGTTAGGTGCCGGCGAGCAGGCCGTTCGCCTCGTCGCGAATAAAAGAAGAGGGAGGCATAGGCCTCCCTCTTCTTTTTGGTGTGCCTGCCATAGAGGCAGGCGGCAGTTCAGCTCAGGCTCACTTGTTCCAGCGATCCGGATCGTAATCCGGGCTGTAACGGTCGACGATGATGGCGCAGGCCGCATCCCCGGTGATGTTGAGCGCGGTGCGGATCATGTCGAACAGGCGATCCAGTGCAAACAGCAGCGGCAGCCCCTCGATGGGGATCCCGGCCGCCAGCAGCACGGCCACCACCAGGAAGCTCGGCCCCGGCACGCCGGCCTGGCCGATGGCCCCCAGGGTCGCGGTCAGTATGATGGCCACCCAGGCGCCCATGGTCAGATCGATCTGATAGACCTGGGCGAAGAAGATGGCGACCAGGCCGTAATAGATGGCGTTGCCACTCATGTTGATGGTGGCGCCGAGCGGCAGCACGAAGGAGGCGGTGGCGTTGGTGACCTTCAGCTCCTGCTCGCAGGTCTCCATGTTGACCGGCAGGGTCGCCATGGAAGAGGCGGTGGAGAAGGCGACGATCTGCGGCTTCTTCATCGCCGAGAAGTATTTGCGCACCGGCGTGTTGGAGAAGATCACGATCAGCAGCGGGTAGACCACGAAGCCGAAGATCAGGATGGCGCCCACATAGACCAGGAACAGCTTGAGCACCAGGGTCAGCACATCGAAGCCGTAGGTGCCGATGGCATCGGCCATCAACCCGAATACCCCTATAGGAGCGATCAGCATCACCTTGTTGATCATCCAGACGAAGGCGTCGACCAGGGTGTTGAGCCCGTCCACCAGCGGCTTGGCCCGTTCGCGGGGCTGCTTGGCCAGCGCGATGCCGAGGAACATGCAGAACACCAGGATCTGCAGGATGTTCGCCTCGTTCAGGGACTGGAACACGTTGGTCGGGATCATGCCGAGCAGGGTGGCCACGGCGTCCGGCAGGGCTCCCTTGTCGGCGTAGTCACCGGTAAACATCTCCGCCATGGTGCCGAATTCGACCCCGACCCCGGGCTTGAAGACCTGGCCCATCACCAGAGCCAGCAACACCGCCAGCGCCGAGGTGCCGAGGAAGAAGGCGAGCGTGGTGATGCCGATCTTGCCCGCGGCCGGGCTGGCCCCCAGATTGGCGGCCCCCGACAAGATGGCCACCGCCACCAGCGGGATCACCAGCATCTTGATCAGCTGGATGAAGAGGGTACCGAGCGGTGCGAAGACGGTGGCCTGTTCACCCATGAACGCCCCGACCAGTGCCCCCAGTACCATGGCGACCACGACCTGGAAGCCAATGTTCTTAATGAGTCCTTTTGTTAACACAGAATGTTCCTTTAATTAGCAATTATTCACACTTTCCCAGTGCAATCGACCACTTGGGGCCATAAAGCCTCGCCATTACGCTGGCGGCGCGCTTTATCTCATATTTATTCTCCGTTTAACATCGTGATTCCTGAACGTAGCGAACATTTGCATAGTGACCACAAAGTGAAGACTCATAAGAAGCAATCGTTTTTTTCCCTGTTTCACCATGACAACCGCCAAAAAAGTGTGCTACGTTGGCTTGGCAAACGTGCATACAGGGAAGAAAAGATGCTGAAAGTTAACGAGTATTTCGATGGAAATGTTAAATCCATCGGTTTCGAGCAGAAAGGCGAGAAAGCCACCGTCGGTGTGATGGATGCGGGTGACTACCTGTTCAACACCGCCGCCCCCGAACGGATGACGGTGATCAAGGGTGCCCTGACCATCCAGCTGGCCGATGAAGATGAGTGGCACAGCTATGGCCAGGGCCAATCCTTCGACGTGGCCGGCCACTCCTCCTTCAAGCTGGTCGTGAAGACCCCGACCGCCTATCTGTGCGAGTTCCTCGACTGATAGCGGCGCAATGCGGGCCACGAGGCGCCAACCCGCTCCCCGTGGCTCCTTTAGCCCAGCCTGTAGTGCCCCATTTCCACACCGCCATCACAAGCCGTCGCTTCCCCCCTTTCCATCGACTACAAAAAATTTACAATGTTTAGACGAAATCCATAATCGGAGTACGTCATGATCAGTGTCTTCGACCTGTTTTCCATCGGGATCGGCCCCTCCTCCTCCCACACAGTGGGACCGATGCGGGCCTCCTGTGCCTTCGTCAATGCACTCAAGCAGGCAGGGCACCTCTCCCGCACCGAGCGGGTCGTGGTCGAGTGCTATGGCTCCCTCGGCCAGACCGGCAAGGGTCATGGCACCGGCAAGGCCATCATCCTGGGGCTGGCCGGGTTTGAGCCGGAATTGGTGGATATCGAGGCCATCCCCGCCTTTCTGGGCCAGGTAGAGCACAGCCAGACGCTGCGCCTGGCAGGGGAGCAGCCGAGCCATTTCCCCCGGGTCGGCGCCATCATCTTCAACCGGCGCAAGACCCTGCCCGCCCACTCCAACGGCATGACACTGCGCGCCTTCGCAGCCGATGAGCTGCTGTTCGAGCAGACCTACTACTCCATCGGTGGCGGCTTCATCATCGAGGAGAGCCACTTCGCCAACGCCAAGGAGGAGGCGGCCAGGTTCGACGCCGCCCACCCCGTCCCCTACCCGTTCGAGAGCGGTGCCCAGCTGCTGGCCCACTGCCAGGAGAGCGGCCTCTCCATCTCCGGCCTGATGCTGGCCAACGAGAAGGTGTTTCGCAGCGAGCAGGAGATAAAGGCGGGCCTGCGCAAGATCTGGCAGGCGATGCAGGGCTGTGTCGAGCGCGGCTGTCGCAGCGAGGGGATACTGCCGGGCGGCCTCAAGGTGAAGCGCCGCGCCCCTGGCCTCTATCGCCAGCTCAACGGCGAGACCAACTTCAACAAGGATCCCCTGATGGTGATGGAGTGGGTGGATCTGTTTGCGCTGGCCGTCAACGAAGAGAACGCCGCTGGTGGCCGGGTGGTGACGGCACCCACCAACGGCGCCGCCGGCATCATCCCGGCGGTGCTGCATTACTACGATCGCTTCGTGCGCAAGGTGGATGACGAGCTGTTGCTGCACTACTTCCTCACCGCCGCCGCCATCGGCATCCTATATAAGAAGAACGCCTCCCTGTCGGGGGCCGAGGTGGGTTGCCAGGGCGAAGTGGGTGTCGCCTGCTCCATGGCGGCCGGGGCCCTGGCCGAGCTGCTCGGCGGCAGCCCGGGGGTGGTCGAGAACGCCGCCGAGATCGGCATGGAGCACAACCTGGGGTTGACCTGCGATCCCATCGGCGGCCTGGTGCAGGTGCCCTGCATCGAGCGCAACGCCATGGGGGCGGTCAAGGCGATCAACGCCGCCCGGCTGGCCCTGCGCGGCACCGGCGAACACAAGGTGTCGCTGGACAAGGTGATCAAGACCATGTGGGAAACCGGCAACGACATGAAGACCAAGTACAAGGAGACGGCGCGCGGCGGCCTGGCTGTTAACATTACAGAATGTTAAAAAATGCCAATTGACTCCACTTCGTCCCACTATACCCGGCCTGGCCGGGTATTTTTTCGCGAAACGTTTGCCAAGCACTTAACAAAATGGATAACCATCAAAATTAATTTTATACTCGCGCCAGAGATTCAACAAAAATAGATCTGTTTCAACTTTTTTTAGGTATTGAACCGTTACACTGCGGTTATCTGGTTCATTGGCCTTTGTGACGACAGACCCGTCCCATGGATCACCCCCTTTCTGCGAGCGGGCATGGCGCCCCCTTCTACCCTGAGGTAATTGTTACATGATCAGCGTTTTTGATATCTTCAAAATCGGTGTTGGCCCCTCCTCTTCCCACACTGTCGGCCCGATGAAAGCAGCCAAGCAGTTCGTGGATGATCTGCGTGCTGGCGGCAAGATCCGTGACATCACCCGGATCCAGGTCGACGTCTATGGTTCCCTCTCCTGGACCGGTAAAGGTCACCATACCGATACCGCTATCATCATGGGTCTGGCCGGCAACCTGCCGGAAAATGTCGACATCGACGGCATCCCCGAATTCATCTCCCGTGTCGAGCAGACCGGCCGCCTGCCGATCGGCCTGCATTGCCACACCGTCAGCTTCCCGCAGGGTGCCATGGTGTTCCATGACGAGGCCCTGCCGCTGCACGAAAACGGCATGAAGCTGACCGCCTTCATCGAAGATGAGGCTGTCTACAGCAAGACCTATTACTCCATCGGTGGCGGTTTCATCGTCGACGAAGAGAACTTCGGCAAGGCCGACAGCGGCGACATGTCGGTGAGCTACCCGTTCAAGAGTGCGGCCGAGCTGCTCGCCCACTGCAGCCAGACCGGTTTCTCCATCTCCGCCCTGATGCTGGAAAACGAGAAGTGCTTCAACACCCCGGAAGAGATCTACAAGAAGCTGGGCAAGATCTGGACCACCATGCGGGAAGGGATCGAGCGCGGCTGCCGCACCGAAGGGATCCTGGCCGGCCCGCTGCGCGTCCCCCGTCGGGCCGCCCCGCTCTACCGTCAGCTGACCACCAACGAGCATCTCTCCAACGATCCCATGAGCATCGTCGACTGGGTCAACATGTTTGCCCTGGCGGTGAGTGAAGAGAACGCCGCCGGTGGCCGCGTGGTCACCGCGCCGACCAACGGCGCCGCCGGTATCATCCCGGCCGTGCTGGCCTACTACGACAAGTTCATCCAGCCGGTCGGCCGCGACGAATACACCCGCTTCTACCTGGCCTCCGCCGCCGTGGGCATGCTCTACAAGATGAACGCCTCCATCTCCGGCGCCGAAGTGGGCTGCCAGGGTGAAGTGGGTGTCTCCTGCTCCATGGCCGCCGCCGGCCTGACCGAACTGATGGGTGGCAGCCCGGAGCAGGTGTGTGAAGCCGCCGAGATCGGCATGGAGCACAACCTGGGTCTGACCTGTGATCCGGTCGCCGGTCAGGTGCAGGTGCCCTGCATCGAGCGCAACGCCATCGCCGCCATGAAGGCGGTCAACTCCTCCCGCATGGCGCTGCGTCGCACCTCCAAGCCGCGCGTGTCACTGGACAAGGTGATCGAGACCATGTACATCACCGGCAAGGACATGGACTCCAAGTACCGTGAGACCTCCCGCGGTGGCCTGGCCATCAAGGTGATGCAGGTTGCCTGCGAATAAATCGCAAATCTGAGATGCAAAAAAGGCGGGAAATCCCGCCTTTTTTATTGCCTGTTATTCAGGCCCTGCTGATCAAACTGCCACCACCGATATTGCGCGGCCAGCCTCGGCTATTTCGGCCAAGGCGACACAGACCCGGCCCATTATTCCACGATGCGATCGGCCAGGGTCCCAACCGCCACCACGAAATAGTGGGAGCGATTCCAGTGACGCAGCACCCGATAATTGTCGTAGGCGAGATAGCTGCGCCCCTGGACATCGTCCGGCCGGACGAGGGAGGCCTGCATCCGGACCCGCGGCAGGGGCGAGCCATCGAGCTGGCGCACCCCGAGCGCCTGCCAGGCCGACAACGGCTTGCGCCGCTCCAGCCCGAGCAGGGCGGGGTCCAGCGCCGCCGGCACCCTGACTCGCCGCCCCCAGGTCTCATCCTCGCGCCAGCCGTTCTGATGCAGATAATTGGCAGCCGAACCAAACACATCCGCGAGATTGCCCCACAGATCCTTCCTGCCGTCCCCATCCTGATCGACCGCGTACTTGAGGAAGGACGAAGGCATGAACTGCACCTGCCCCATGGCCCCCGCCCAGGAGCCCTTGAAGTCAGCCGGGCTCACATGCCCCTGCTCTATGATGCGCAGGGCATCGAACAACTGGGCCTTGAAGAAGGCCTCCCGCCGCCCTTCCCAGGCCAGGGTCGTCAGCGACGATATCAGCGGGAAGTGTCCGGTCAATTTGCCGAAATTGGTTTCTATGCCCCACAAGGCGACAATAAAACGGGGTTGAACCCCATATTCATGGCCTATTTTGGTGAGCAACGGCAAATGCCGGCGATATAAGGCTCTCGCCTGATTGACTTTCCATTGGGGAACGGCGCGGGGAATATAAGTATCCAGCGTCAGTTTAAATTCCGGCTGGTTCTGATCGTGTTTGATGGCCGGCTCGATGATCCGGATATCGGCAAAGGCGGCGTCCAGGGTGGCGGCCGGGATCCCGGCCGCGAGCGCTTCCTGTCGCAGCCCGGCCACATACTGCGCAAAGTCGGGTCTGGCCTGCAGCGGCGCGCTTAATAGCGCCCCAAGCAATAACAGCGCCAACCGACCCTGCATCAGGCAGAGGCCTTTAATTGCGCCTTGTGCTGCTCCAGCAAATTCTCCGGCGGTGGGGGGACCTGCAGATAGAAGCCCTGCCGTTGCAGCGCCTCCATCACGCGCTCGGTCGAGGCGATCCCCAAGGGCTTGGCCGGGTCCAGCTTGGTCATCAAGACCAGCTCGGGACGACCGAAGGTACTCATCAGTGCCTCTGGCACACGGGAGAAATCCTCTCTTCTTTCAATAAAAAGATAGGTCTCGGCTTTTTTGCGACTTTTATAGACTGCACACAACATGGAAATTGATATAATCCGACGGGTTTATTGCCTCTGATGGTGGCAAACTATAACATCAGGAATTGAATAACAATAACGTATTACCGTCTCGGTTCGGGGAAGATTCATGGTTGAGCGCGATAACGAATTGAAAGGGACTACCTTCACTATTTCTGTGTTGCATCTCAGCGATGGCAATCCGGCGCGGATCCGTCAATTGTTGGCGGCCAAGGTCGCGCTGGCCCCCCAGTTTTTTAATTGCGCCCCCCTCGTCATCAATGTGGAGCGACTGGCTGCGATCCCGGACTTCGAGCAACTCAGGGAGTTGGTCGAGTCGGAAGACTTCGTGCTGGTCGGCATCACGGGGGCGCGCGATGAGGCGATGAAGACGGCGGCCAAGGCGGCGGGGCTGGCGGTCATGGTGTCGGGCAAGAGCCGCAAGGTGGAGCCCGAGCCACAACCCGTGCCAGTCCCACCCGCTGTCGAGACCCCGGCCACAGAGCCGGCCCCCCTGGTGCCGAGCAAGGTCCACGTCGGGCCGGTGCGCTCCGGCCAGCAGATCTATGCTGCCGGCACCTCGCTGGTGGTGCTGGGCTCGGTCAGTCCGGGCGCCGAAGTCATCGCCGACGACAGCATCCATATCTATGGTGCCCTGCGTGGCCGGGCCATCGCCGGGGCCAAGGGCAACACCCGTGCCCGTATTTATTGCCAACAATTGCAGGCCGAGCTGCTCTCCATCGCTGGCACCTTCCAGCTGAGCGATGCTCTGCCGGCAGGCCTGATACAAGAGCCGGTCCATATCCGGCTGGACAACGAACAACTCCGTATAGACCGTATCAAATAGAGTTACAAGGAAGCGAGAATGGCGCGAATCATAGTCGTTACATCGGGCAAAGGTGGCGTTGGCAAGACCACAACCAGCGCGGCCCTGAGCACCGGTTTGGCTCAGCGTGGCCACAAGACAGTGGTCATCGATTTTGACATTGGCCTTAGAAATCTGGATCTCATCATGGGCTGCGAGCGGCGCGTGGTGTATGACTTCGTCAATGTGATCAATGGTGAAGCCAATCTCAACCAGGCGCTCATCAAAGACAAACGCTGCGAAAATCTGTTCATCCTGCCCGCCTCCCAGACCCGGGACAAGGACGCGCTGACCCGCGAAGGGGTCGAGAAGATCCTGGATCAGCTGGCGGAGATGAAGTTCGACTACATCGTCTGCGACTCCCCGGCCGGCATAGAGTCGGGCGCGCTGATGGCGCTCTACTTCGCCGACGAGGCCATCGTCACCACCAACCCGGAAGTCTCTTCCGTGCGTGACTCGGATCGCATCCTCGGCATCCTGGCCTCCAAGTCCCGCCGTGCCGAGCGCGGTGAAGACCCGATCAAGGAGCACCTGCTGCTGACCCGCTACTGCCCGACCCGCGTCAACCGCGGCGACATGCTGAGCGTGCAGGATGTGCAGGATATCCTGGCCATCAAACTGCTCGGGGTGATCCCGGAGTCCCAGGCGGTGCTGCGCGCCTCCAACTCGGGGGAGCCGGTCATTCTGGACAAAGAGTCCGATGCCGGTCAGGCCTATGAAGATGCCGTCTCGCGTTTGCTGGGCGACACCAAGGATTTTCGTTTTCTGGAAGAAGAAAAGAAGGGCTTCTTTAGCCGACTGTTCGGGAGTTAAACATGTCATTATTGGATTATTTTCGTTCCAACAAGAAACAAAACACCGCACAACTGGCCAAAGAGCGGTTGCAGATCATAGTCGCGCACGAGCGTTCATCCAGAGGGGGGCCGGATTACCTGCCCCAGCTCAAGCAGGACCTCCTCGACGTGATCCGCAAATATGTGCAGATCGATCCGGACAAGATCACCGTCCAGCTCGATAAGAAGAGTGACGAGCTGTCGGTACTGGAGCTCAACATCACCTTCGCCGATGACAAAAAGGGATGAGCTGACGCCCCATGCGTGACCCCTTCCCTCAATGAAGACCGGATCCTGTAGCAGGATCCGGTTTTTTATTGCCCTCAAGAGTCCCGGCGTGACGCTGCATCTCGCCAAGGGCGCAGAGGCCAGCTAGAATACCGCGCGCCACCGTTCGCTCACGACGGGGCTTCTTATTTTTATTATCTGGAACAGATGACATATGTCTTTGAACGACGAAATGCACAGCGTCGAGGAACTGCTCGATACCGCCCTCGAACTCTTCATGGAGCTGGCCTCCGACAACCTGCCGGAGCAGGAGATCGCCCGCTTCAACCAGGAATTCAACAGCCGCGGCCTGCTGGCCGAGAGCGATCCGGCCGATGACTGGGAAGCGGACGTGGGCTTTGCCGTGAGCGATGCCGAGTACGCCGAGATCTGGATCGGGCTTGGCAACGACGAGCAAGAGTATGAGCACCTGTTCGCCCGCATGCTGCTCTCCCGCCGCGTCGACGAGAAGTTCTGCCACATCGAATGGCTGCCCCAATAATTCCCGACCCCGATGATCCTGGCCACTATGCCTGGGAGTCGGAGCCTGACCCCGTGCGGCCGGCGCTGATGCGCCGCCTGCTGAGCTGGCTCGGCAGGCTGCTGCTGGGAGCCCTGCTGTTCTCCATCGTCTCGGTGGCACTGCTGCGCTTCATCGATCCCCCCATGTGGACCTGGCGCATCGAGCGGGCCCTGTTCCCGCCCGCCAAGGTGGCCGAGGTCAGACACGACTGGGTGCCACTCGAGCGGATCTCGAAGGAGCTGCAGCTGGCGGTGATCGCCGCCGAGGATCAGCGCTTCGCCGAGCACAACGGTTTCGACATGAATGCCATCAGCTCGGCGCTCAAGCACAACCAGCGCAGCGAGCGGGTGCGTGGCGCCAGCACCCTGAGCCAGCAGACGGCGAAGAATCTCTTCATGTGGAGCGATCGCAGCTTCCTGCGCAAGGGGATAGAGGCCTGGTTTACCCTGCTGATGGAGCTGGGCTGGGACAAGTCCCGCATCCTCGAGATGTACCTGAACATAGTGGAGTTCGGGCCCGGCATCTATGGTGCCGAGGCCGCCGCCCAACACTACTTTGGCAAGCCGGCCGCACGCCTGACCCGCTACGAGGCCTCCCTGCTGGCGGCCGCCCTGCCCAACCCCTGGCGCTACAGAGTCAAGCCCCCCTCCCCCTATGTCCAGCAGCGCTCGGCCTGGATCCGTCGACAGATGGGGCAACTCGGCCAGGTCACCCTGAACAAGGTGCACGAGGCCGGCTAGGGTTTGTCTGCACGCTCGGCCGCCGGCCCCAGGTGGCCGCCGATCGTCTCCCGATGCAGCGGCAGATAGTGCCACCACCAGGTCTCTCGCCGCCGCTTGATCTGCCGCCTGTGCTGTCGTCGTTTCATGCTGCCCACGCCTCGTCCTGCCACCGGATGAAGACAGGTCTGTTAACCTTATGCCCTGACGCCCCCCTTGGGTAGGGCCGACTCGTTGCAGCCCCACTCTGGCCGCCCTGCACAATAATTGCTACAGTGGCGAACCTGGATGTATCTGGAGTGATTTCATGGAACAGCGTACCCCGGATCAGCTGGTCGAATGGGCCTATGATCAGTTTCTCGAGCAGGCCGCAGACATGCTGGCCCCCGAACAAATCGTCGACATCACCCTCGAGTTCGAGCAGCGTGGCGCCGTCGAGGCGACCCTGCCCAATGCCGACTGGTCGGCCGAACTCGGCGTGCCGGTCGACATGGAGCGCTGGGCCGAGGTGTGGGTCGGCTTGCTGGATCATCAGGAGGAGTTTGAGGTGATCTACGCCACCTTCCTGTTACCCCGCAGTCAGACCGAGCACGAGGTGTATGTTCGCTGGCACCGTCAGCAGCAGGCATAAGAAAGGCTATGTCCCAATTACGTGTTGCATGGGGCGCCCCAGCGCCTCATGCAAGCAATGTGGAACATCCACTTCCTGCCCATAACGTTCCAGCATCCTACGCCAGCCCAGATAATTCCTCAGATAGTGGGTCGCTACCCCATGGAACAGTTCCATCCACTCCTTCAACCGCCGGTGGTAACCATTCACATGCTGGATGTGATACGCCCCCACCACTCGCCCTCCCGCACGGTTGTGCACCACTTGGTGGGTCATGCCCTGCGACTTGCTGAAACTGGCATACACCCCAGCACCATCGCTGCAGAGCACCGCATCCGGCGCGACTAGCGGCTGCAGCACCGTCCTGACGGTCCTGGCATCCAGCCGCTCCAGCTGGAAGTCGGCCAGATGGCCAGCTCTGTCCTGCACCACCATCACTGGGATGTAATCCGGCCCTGTGCCACGAGTGCGGCCTTTGCCACCACGGCGGCGGGCCGGACGGGGTAATCCACGTTGCCCCTTGAACGATTCCAGGAAGAAGGTTTCATCGACCTCGACGATACCCTCTTCCCGTACCGCCTGATGGGTTGCCATGGCTTTCAGGAAACGGTGACGCCACAAGAAGGCGGTGTTTTTGCAGACCCCGCAGCGGAGGGCGGCTTGTCGGACGGTAAGCCCGTCGATGAGTGCCTGGGCGTAGTCCTCCCAGCATTGGGCCTTGCGCAGTCTGGTCATGGGCGTCTTGGTCAGGACGGAACTGGTGCGCTGACACTGCTTGCAGCGATAACGGCGCAGTCCTCGGCTCCAACCCCAGGGGGCCAATTGCGCGGCCTCGGCCTGACAGTGGGGGCAACATCGGCAAGCAGGGAGTTGAGCGGCAAGCGAGGTGATGAGATGGGGGATTGTGAGTTCCTGCTCTGCGAGACGGCGCTGGCGCAAAGTGAGCTGTGGGAAGAGAGACAGCAGGTGTTGAAAGGCTTGGGTATCCATGACGACGGCCCTCAGGGTGATGACCTACTTCAAGGTTAGCCTTTCAACATGTAATTGGGACAGCGCCATAAGAAAGGCGCCATATAGGCGCCTTTCTCGTTTCTGATGTTAGACATCCCCGTTCATGGCCGCGCGGTGATCGCCTTGGCCAGACAGCGGCGGCACCAGCAGGCGCTCGCCTCGCTCATGGGCAAGGCGGGCAACTGGCTGCACCAGCACGCCGAGATGCTCTCGCCGGCTGACACGGCGCAGAAGGCCGGTTCACCGCAGCCCGGACAGCGATGGGTGCTGCGGGTGCCATCCAGCTCGGCCATGCGCGCCAGCTGGGCGTCGCCGTCCATGGCTGACCAGTGGCCGATCTCGGTCAGGGTGCGGCCGCAACCGAGGCAGAGCCCGTCCTTGGCCTGGCAGTGGCCGATGCAGGGACTCGGCACTTATTCGCCGTCCGGCGCCGATGTGGTCTCTGCCGCGACTAGCGTAATGCAGTTGTCTTCGATAACGATCTTGCCCTGCTTGTAGAGGCCGCCGATGGCCTTCTTGAAGGTGCCCTTGCTCATGTTGAACATCTTGTAGATGAGCTCGGGTTCGCTCTTGTCCCCCACCGCCAGGCTGCCACCCTGCTTCTGCAGACGGGTGAGGATACGGCCACCGGCATCATCCATCCGATCCAGCCCCGGCTTTTGCAGGGTCAGGTCCAGCTTGCCATCCTCACGCACCTGTTTGACCCAGGCCGTCAGCGGCCGGCCCGTCATCAGCCGGCCGAACACCTCATTCTTGAACAGCATGCCGGAATACTGGCCGTTGACGATCGCCTTGATGCCGAGGGGGGTATGCTCGCCCGGCAGGGCGGTCACCTCGTCACCGGCCTTGAAGGGAGGCAGATCGGTGCTGAGGAAGCGCTCGAGGCGGCTGGTGCCCACCATGCGCCCCTCGTTGTCCAGCATCAGGTGCACCAGATAGACGTGACCCACCTGCATCGGCTTGTTCTGCTCGCGGCTTGGCACGAACAGATCCTTCTTCATGCCCCAGTCGAGGAAGGCACCGATCTTGTTGGCGTTGACCACCTTGAGGCCGACGATGTCGCCCACCATGGCAAACGGCTTGTCGGTGGTGATCACCGGCTCGCAATCGGCGTCCAGATAGAGGAACACGGACACCTCGCCCTCCTCGGCAACGCCCTCCGGCAACTGGCGCTTGGGCAGCAGCAGTTCGCCATATTCGCCCGCGGCGAGCCAGGCGCCACGATCTTCGAGTTCAACGACGGTGAGGGTGTTCATCTTGCCAATCTGTAACATGGTGATCTCTTCTTTCAATATCCGGATGGGCCCGCATTTCGTGCCCGTAAATAGATGCGCATTGCCCCTGTCATCCCGTGGACGATGACAGCCAGCTTCATTTCTCATGCAGGCGCGCATGTTACCTCAGAGCCGTGACAGGACCTAGCCCCTTGCCCGATCCCGCGCACGTTTTTCGCGTCAAACCGGCCCCCGGTTGGCGATATTATCGGCATTCGGCTGCCGATTTGCTGCATTTGACCCCATTTTTGGGTAGACTGCGCCGCCGTTAAATCCAGAGGAAGCGTCGATGAATCCAGCCACTCGAACCCGTCATCTCAATCAATGGATCCAGCACCACAGCGGACAGGACATGAGCTACCCGGCCCTGCACGGCTTTCTCTGTGCCCGTCTGGCGGGGCCGCAGGCCCCCGACTGGCAGGCACCGCTGACCGGTCTGTTGTCCCATGAAGTCGAGCTGGATGAGGAGAGTGCGGCGGCGCTACGGCACCTCATCGGCGAGCTGGAGGCCCAGGCCGACGCCGCCCAGCTCGCGCTGCCAAGCCAATGCCGCCTCTCCAATGAGACGCCGGAGCAGGTGTTCGCGCAGAGCCACCCCCTCGGCCAGTGGAGTTACGGCTTCAGCCAGGGCGTCACCCGCTGGCCCCCCCCTCAGGATCTGAACGATCCCGTCACCCAGCAGCGTTTCAGCCTCGCCGCCGAGCTCTGCCTGTTTCGTGACAGGCCCATGGCCCGGATGCTGCATCAGGCCGCGGCCAGCGAGCTGCCTTTCATGGCGTTTTGCAAGCGCCAGCGCCAGCAGATGAAGACGGCCCTCAACCGGTTGCTGCAGTTGGATGAAGATGAGGCGACACCACCCGCCCAGGAAGCGCTCAACACCGAGCAGAGTCAGCAATGGCAGCAGTGGTTCGAGTTGGCCGATGCCTGCCGCGACCCCCAGGATCGCCTCGGCTGGTTTGACAAGGTGATTGACGATGCCGCCCCGCTGCTCGATGAGGCCTTCTGGCAGCAGCATGAGGGCCATGGCTGGGGCGCAGCGGAGGCGCGTCCCCTGCTGGCGGCCAGGGCCGGTCGGGCCGACTGCCTGCTGCGACTGGGGCAGCTGGCGCAAGCAAGGGAGCAGTACCTGGCCCTGCTGCGCCTGTGCCAGGCCGATGAGCCGGGCTGTCGTCATCCCCTCTCCAGCCTCTATGCCAGGCTGGGGGATTGGGCCGCCCTGCGCGCCCTGCTGCTGCGCTTCGATGAGGCCTCCAGCTGGCTGCTCTACAACCGGGCGCTGATGGTGTTTGTCTGCGAGGGAAGCGAGGCGGCCCGTCCCCATCTGGTCGCCGCCCTCGCGGCCAACCCCCATGTGCCGGCCTGTCTGCTGGGTCAGCGCAAGCTGCCAAGGCAGGAGCCCAGCCACTGGCAGGCGGGCAGTCGCGATGAGGCGGCGCTCTATACGCTGCAGAGTCGCGAGGCCTGGCTCGACCACAATGCCTTGATCTGGTTACGTAAACACGCCGTCACCAAGGCAAACTAAGCCTCGAACAGACCCGGGTGAAACAGAACACGTGCGCGACCGCACATTTCTCTGGTACTTGTTCAGACAAATGTCCTTGTGTTACGTATCATCAAGGTCAAAGTATCAAGAGAAACTGCACCCGATGCAGCCGTCACAGCAGGATGTCATATGTCAAAGATCATAGAGCTGCTCGCACACTACCCCCCTTATCAGCTGGTGCATGCCGCTGAGATGGTGCGCGACACCTTTGAACAGTTTTACCAACAACGTTACCAGCTGACGGTGCCCCAATGGCGCCTGATGATGGTGCTCGGTCCCAACTACCCCATCAGCCAGAAGGAGCTGGTGGAGGCGAGCGGGATGGACAAGGTGCGGATCTCCCGCGAGATCCACCGCCTGGTGGAGAAAGGGATACTGTTCACCGAGAGCAGCCCCCAGGACAAGCGGATCAGTCTGGTCTCCTTCACCCCGGCGGGGCTCACGCTGTTCCAGCAGCTCAAGACCGAAGCGGGCAGCTGGCAACACACCCTCACCGACTATCTGCCGAGCGAGGCGCGCCAGACCATTCGACTGCATCTGCAGAGTGTCAGCGATGCCATCGAACAACTGCACCTGCTGGACAATGAGCAACAGCCATGAATCTGAACAACTTCACCACCATGGACGTCAACATGCTGCTGAGCTTGGTCAACATGCAGCTGCGTGATCGTTACGATGATCTTGACGATCTCTGCAAGGCGCAGGATCTCGATCAGGCGGCGCTGATCGCCCGCCTCGCCAGCGCCGATTTTCACTATCGGCCGGATCAGAAGCAGTTCAGATAGGGATCCGGATCACAAGCTGTCGCAGGGGGCTGGCTCTGGCGGCAAAAGCTGCTAAGGTGAGAGCAACCCCGCATCGACCAAAACCTGAGGTACGGATACATCAGGTTGTCATACAGGGGGACTAGCCTTACCTGAGACCTCATAGCCAAGGACGACACTATGATCCTGACCCGACAGACCAGCCTGATCATCCTCAGCGCCATCTTCATGATCAGCCTCTTCTCCCCTCATCTGCCCGAGAGTGCCGAGCAGTGGCTCAGCTGCCTGTTGCTGGGCTCACTGGTGGCGGTGTGCCTGATGGTCGGCAGCGGCTGTCGCCGCTTCATCTGGGATTGAGCCCTCTACATTCTTCTTCTTCGCCTTCCAGAAACAACAACGCAGCCATCAGGCTGCGTTGTTGTTTAGCGGCATCCGGTGTGTGACACACCGAAGAGTCTTATCAGATCGCCAGAGTTTCCAGCTGCTCTTTCGCCTGCTCCAGGCCCTTGGCCTGAGCGTCCGGGCCCATGCCCATGCCTTCGGCGTAGATGAAGTCTACCTCGTTGATGCCGATGAAGCCGAGCACGGTGCGCATGTAAGGGGTCACCAGATCGGTGGCGCTGCCGACGTGCATGCCGCCACGGGGGCTGATCACCAGGGCGCGGGTGTTTTCCACCAGGCCGACCGGGCCGGTCTCGGTGTAGCGGAAGGTCACGCCGGCACGGGCCACCAGGTCAATCCAGTTCTTCAGTTGGGTCGGGATGTTGAAGTTGTACATGGGGGCGGCAATCACCACCAGATCGCTCGCCTTCAACTCGGCAACCAGCTCATCGGACTGTGCCAGCACGGCCAGCTGACGCTCGCTCAGGTTCTCACCACCACGCAGACCCAGGGCCAGCTCGCCATCCAGCACCGGCAGATTGAGGGTGGCCAGGTCACGTACGGTGACGCTGTCATCCTGGTGATCGGCAAGGAAGCCGTCGATCAGGGCGTTGGACTGAGAGTATTGACCCAGGATGCTGGACTTGAGTACGAGGATATTGGCCATGGTAACGCTCCATTTGGTTGTCAGTTGGACAGTACGACTGTCGATGGAGGTCACTATAAACATTGAGCTACAAGCCTGATAGCGAAAATAGATGCTCAAGTTATTCAAAATTTTTGACGATTGTTCATTTCATCGCCAAGGGGGCGATGACCTCGCGCCCCACCCTTGGCAGAACAAACGATTGCCGTTATGATTTGCCGCACTTTTTTCAGCGACCCGGATCCCATGGAACCCTCCCGCAGGCACTCCCCCTTTGCCGGCGCAATCTGGATGATGGTGGCAGGTCTCTGCTTCGCCGCCGTCAACAGCCTGAGCCAGTATGTCAGCTTCAAGCTCGGCCTCCCCTCGACCCAGGTCGCCTTTCATCAGTACCTGGTTGCCCTGATCTGTCTGCTGCCCTGGCTGATCCGCCATGGCCTGCGCCAATCCCTGATGACCAACCAGCTGCGGTTGCACCTGCTGCGCGTCCTGCTCGCCGTCGTCGGTATCCAGTTCTGGCTCTGGGCGCTGGCGGTGCCCGTGCCCATCTGGCAGGGCATAGCGCTCCTGATGACCTCCCCGCTGTTTGCCACCCTGGGGTCTGCCCTGCTGCTCAAGGAGCAGGTGAGCCGGGCGCGCATCCTGGCCACCCTGGCGGGCTTTGTCGGCGCCATGCTGATCCTGGCTCCCTGGACCGACGACTTCAGCTGGGCCTCCTTGCTGCCGGTGGCGGCCGCGCTGTTCTGGGCCGGCTACTCCCTGCTGGTGCGCTACCAGGCGGCGAGCGAGTCGTCCCACACCATAGTGGTCTACCTGCTCATCTTCAGCACCCCGTTCAACGCCATGCTGGCCCTGCCGGAATGGCAGTGGCCGAGCGAAACCCAGTGGCTGCTGGTGGCGGCCTCCGGCGTACTCTCGGCGCTGGCCCAGATGTCCATCGCCCGCGCCTACAGCGTGGCCGAGGCCTCCTTCGTGCAGCCGTTCGACTTTGCCAAATTGCCGATGAACGTGCTGGCAGGCTGGCTGGTGTTTGGCTGGGCGCCCCCCGGCCGATTGTGGCTGGGCGCCGCCATCATCATTGGCGCCATCACGCTGCTGACCCATCTGGAGCAGCGTGCCCACAGATCCGTTTCCTGAGGTACGCCATGCGTGCCTCTTTTTTTGTCTAACTCTTGGCCATCAACCACATCGACTTCAGGAGAGATCACATGTTTGGAACCGCTACCCGCCCCGGCGCCACCCGCGCCCTGCTGCTTGGCTCAGGGGAACTCGGCAAGGAAGTGGCCATCGAGCTGCAACGGTTCGGGATCGAGGTGATCGCCGCCGACCGCTACCCCCACGCCCCCGCCATGCAGGTGGCCCACGCCTCCCATGTGCTGGACATGCTCGATGGCGACGCCCTGCGCGCCCTGGTGGCCGAGGTCAAACCCGATCTCATCATCCCCGAGATTGAAGCCATCGCCACCGATACCCTGGCACAGCTTGAGCAGGAAGGGGTCAGGGTCGTGCCCAACGCCCGTGCCACCCAGCTCACCATGAACCGGGAGGGGATCCGCCGCCTCGCCGCCGAGGAGCTGGGTCTGCCCACCTCCTCCTATCGATTCGCCCAGAGCCAGGAGGAGTTTGTCGCCGCGGTCCAGGCCATCGGCCTGCCTTGCGTGGTGAAACCCGTGATGAGTTCGTCCGGCAAGGGCCAGAGCCTGCTGCGCGACCTCGCCAAGCTCGGCGAGAGCTGGACCTATGCCCAGGAGGGTGGCCGCGCCGGCCGTGGCAAGGTGATCGTCGAGGGCTTTGTGCCCTTTGACTACGAGATCACCCTGCTCACGATCCGCGCCGTGGATGGCATCCACTTCTGCGATCCCATCGGCCACCGCCAGGAGGATGGCGACTACCGCGAGTCCTGGCAGCCCCAGCAGATGAGCGAGCTGGCGCTGGCCCGATCCAAAGAGGTCGCAGCCAAGGTGGTCGAGGCGCTCGGCGGCTACGGCCTGTTCGGGGTCGAGCTGTTCGTCCAGGGGGAAAACGTCTGGTTCAGCGAGGTCTCCCCTCGCCCCCACGACACCGGCATGGTGACCCTGATCTCCCAGGATCTCTCCGAGTTTGCCCTGCACGTGCGCGCCATCCTGGGCTTGCCCATCGGCACCATCACACCGTTCGGGCCGAGCGCCTCCGCCGTGGTGCTGCGGGAGGGCCACAGCCAGGACCTTCGCTATCAGGGGATTGGCGAGGCGCTGTCTCTGGTGCCGGGTGCCCAGCTGCGACTGTTCGGCAAGCCCGAGATCGCCGGTCGCCGCCGGCTCGGGGTGGCACTGGCCCGTGGTCAGCACTGTGACGAGGCGGTCGAGCGGGCCAAGGCCGTCGCCGCCAGGGTCGAGGTGATCTTCTAGGGAAAGCCACGCCGGCATGATCGGGCGCAAGGGGCATCGAAATGCCCCTTTTGCATTTCTGCGGCCGGCTTATAATCCAGAGTTCAATTTAGTCAGGAGTAGATGATGTTAGCTGCCGTGATCTTCGATATGGATGGTGTTCTGATCGATTCTGAACCCTTTTGGCAACGGGCCCAGATGGCCGTGTTCTCCGAACTGGGCCACCCCCACACGGAAGAGGATTGCCACTCCACCATAGGGGTACGCATCGATCAGCTGGTGGCGCACTGGTATCGGCTGCGCCCCTGGAGCGGCCCCAGCCAGGAGGAGGTGGTGCAGCGCATCCTGGATCGGGTCATCGCACTCATCTTGCAGGAGGGCGAGGCCAAGGAGGGGGTGCTGGCGGCACTGACCCTGATCGAGGCGCAGGGGCTCAAGATAGGACTGGCCACCTCCTCCCCCTTCAACATGGTGGAGGCGGTGCTCGGCAAGCTCGGCATCAAGGATCGCTTCCTCGCGGTCCACTCCGCCGAGGTGGAGCGCTTCGGCAAGCCCCACCCGGATGTCTACATCCATGCGGCCGAGAAGCTCGGGGTCCTGCCGGTGCATTGCCTCGCCATCGAGGACAGCTTCACCGGTCTGCTGGCGGCCAAGGCGGCCTCCATGCAGGCGCTGATCGTACCGGACCCGGCACTGGTGGGAGATCCCCGTCTCGCCATCGCCGATCACCAGCTGCGATCGCTGGCCGAGCTGGATGCCGCCACCTTGGCCAACTGGATAGCGTGAATGGCTTGAGGTGCTGATCGTTTCCATGAGCCCGGCACTGGTGGGAGATCCCCGTCTCGCCATCGCCGATCACCAGCTGCGATCGCTGGCCGAGCTGGATGCCGCCACCTTGGCCAACTGGATAGCGTGAATGGCTTGAGGTGCTGATCGTTTCCATGAGCCCGGCACTGGTGGGAGATCCCCGTCTCGCCATCGCCGATCATCAGCTGCGATCGCTGGCCGAACTGGATGCCGCCACCTTGGCCAACTGGATAGCGTGAATGGCTTGAGGTGCTGATCGTTTCCATGAGCCCGGCGCTGGTGGGGGATCCCCGTCCCACCATCGCCGATCACCAGCTGCGATCGCTGGCCGAGCTGGATGCCGCCACCTTGGCCAACTGGATAGCGTGAATGGCTTGAGGTGCTGATCGTTTCCATGAGCCCGGCGCTGGTGGGGGATCCCCGTCCCGCCATCGCCGATCACCAGCTGCGCACCCTGGCCGAGCTGGATGCCGCCTAGCTGGCCAGCTAGGCCTAGTGACGTCGACCTCCTCACGACCAGGCCCGGCAGGGGCTGCCGTAAACGTGCGCCTGCTCGCGGTTGCGCCGCCTCTCGCCGACTAGAATCAGGAGAGAGGCGGCCAGTTCGGCCCGAGGAGGTCACCATGATCGAGTACACCAGCAAGCGCATCGTCTGCCCCCACTGCGGCCATCACACCCGGGTCGAGCTGGATGCCAGCCAGGGGGATCAGGAGTTCTACGAGGATTGCATGGCCTGTTGCAACCCCATCCACCTGCGTCTGCACCTGGATGAGGCGCGCGACTGCCTGCAGCTGTTTGTGGATGCGGACGACGAGCAGATGTTCTGATTGCGCTTTCGATGGCCTGGCCTAAATCAGGCGGCCAGTGTCAACGCGATCATGATGATGGCGCTCGCCCCATGGCAGACAGCCTGCGGGGGGCGTATCACAGCCTGGTCGCAGCAGGCTCACCCTGTCCTGTGGCTGGTACTTCGCAGACAATGAGTGACGGCAGCGGCGCCATGCCGTCGAGACCATGCCCACCTCCCCTCACATGTCCCTGCTCAACCAATTCCCCCATAGAAAAAAGCCCCTCGGAGAACCTCAAATCATCCTGAAGTTCGCCAAGGGGCCTTGTCGCTTATGTGATGGTTGTCGGCTCATGGATGTGCCAGACATATGAAGTGTAGGCCCGGTTTCCTCCATCGGCCAGAGTCTGACGCTCAGGGTCCGTCAGGCCAAGCAGGCCAGGGGTTTAACAGCCACACTGGGGATGGCGTTCATCCTCGCCACATGGTTCTTCTGTTCATTCCTTTAAGCCCGTCAGCTCGATGGGCTTCTTTTTTTGGCAGTGCCATTGCTGAGTCGCGGGGAACGGACCCATTACGGCAGAACGTTCTGCCGTGACTGGTGCGTCGTCTCGTCTTCCGTTCACGGGATCGAACAGGGCCCGCATGATGCGGGCCATTTTGAAGTTGAGGCGTGAACTCCGGCGGATCAGGCCGGCTGGCGCGCCGCCAGCACCCGTTCCACCGTATCGACGATGGCCTGGGTCTGGGGATCGATCTCGATGTTGGTGCGCCAACCCGCCTTGACCCAGCCCAGATTGGTGCGAGCCAGGGTCTCGGGGATCAGGTTGACGCAGAACTCAGCCCCCCGCACCTCGCCCACCGTCAGGCTGATGCCGTCGATGCCGATGTAGCCCTTGGTCAACACGTATTTCATCAGCTCGGGGGCGAGGCGATACCAGACCTGGCGGTTGTTGGGAGTGTCGATGACGGCGCTCACCTCCGCCGTGCCCATGATGTGGCCAGACATGGCGTGACCGCCGATCTCGTCGCCAAAACGGGCGGCCCGCTCCAGGTTCACCTTGTCCCCCAGCTGCAGGCTGCCGAGGTTGGTGACCGCCAGGGTCTCCTGCATCAGATCGAAGCTGACCAGCTCCCCCTCGATGCGGGTGACCGTCAGGCAACAACCGTTGTGGGCCACCGAGGCGCCGAGCGCCAGCCCCTCTCCCCAGGCCGGGTTCGGCATGCGGATCACGTGGGTGCGAAAGTTGGGCAGCGCCTCTATGGCCACCAGTTCGGCGGTCCCCTGTACTATGCCGGTGAACATGTCTCGTCTCCTGCTATGACAAAAAATCGCTGGCAGGTTAACCCCGTCCACCGGCTCAGACAAGCGCGCCGGCTGACAAGCACCGGTCCGATCGCTATAGTGGCGAACTATGCACTCTGTCGATTGAGGATGAAATAATGCAGGTATATCAATGTTGTGAGGCCATTCGCATCGCCTATAACCAGATTGGGTCCGGTGAGCAGGGCTATGTGCCGCAGGCCATCGCCGCCAGCATCCGGGCACTCGACGCCGTGGCCAGCGACGAGCGGGTCCCCGCCGAGCTACGCCAGCAGGCCGCCTACGCCGCCGCCAACCTGCTGATCAGCGATCACGAAGACGCCTGATCCCCCCACGCAGGGCCCGCCAACCGTTTCACGTTGGCTGATTTTCAGGCTAGAATGACACCCCCGCATTTTGTCTCCTCCCGGTGAGGAGACAAAAGCTCTTCTCATTTACCCGTTCTTTTCTCTTTTATCTGATCCACTCGGAGGTGTCAGTGCAACGTTATTGGACCGAGGCGAAGCAGCTCGTTCGCCTAGCCAGCCCCATTCTGGTGGCCCAGGTGGCTCAGATCGCCATGAGCTTCGTCGATACCGTGATGGCGGGACAGGTCAGTGCCGTGGATCTCGCGGCGGTGTCGGTCGCCTCCAGCTTCTGGTTGCCGATCATCCTGCTGACGCAAGGCATCATCATGGCGCTCACCCCCATCGTCTCCCAGCTCAACGGGGCCCGCAAACGGGACGAGGTACGCCCGGCCGTGCACCAGGGCTTCTGGCTGGCGCTGATGGTGATCCCCTTCGCCATGCTGGCGCTCTACTTCAGCCCGCTGGCGCTGCATATGATGGACGTGGATCCGGTCATGGCCGCCAAGACCACGGGCTTCCTGCACGCCATCCTGTGGGGCCTGCCCGCCTTCGTGCTGTTCCAGGTGCTGCGCAACTTCAGCGAGGGGCTCTCCCACACCATGCCCACCATGGTGATAGGCTTCGTCGGGCTGGCGGTCAACATCCCCGCCAACTACATCTTCATCCACGGCCACTTCGGCATGCCCAAGCTCGGCGGGGTCGGATGTGGGGTGGCCACCGCCATCGTGCTCTGGGCCATGCTGCTGGCGATGATCCTCTACGTGAAGCTCTCCCCTCACTTCAAGACCATCAACCTGTTCGCCCAGCTCGCGCGCCCCAACGGCAGCCGGATCTGGCGCCTGTTCCGGCTCGGCTTCCCCATCGCCATGGCGATCTTCTGCGAGGTGACCCTGTTCACCGTGGTGGCCCTGATGCTGGCACCGTTCGGGGCGGAGACGGTGGCGAGCCACCAGATCGCCCTGAACTTCTCCAGCCTGGTGTTTATGCTGCCGCTGTCGATTGGCGTCGGCGTCACCATCCGGGTCGGCCACAGCATAGGGGAAGGCCAGCCAGCCCACGCCCGGGTCGCCGCCCGTACCGGCCTGATGCTGGGCATGGCGGTCGCCGCCGGCACCGCCGCCCTGACGGTGCTGCTGCGCGAGCATATCGCGGGTATCTATACCGATGACATCCAGGTGATCACGCTGGCCGCCACCCTGCTGTTCTTCGCCGCCATCTATCAGGTGTCCGACTCGGTGCAGGTGGTCGCGGCCGCGGCCCTGCGTGGCTACAAGGACACCAAGGCGATCTTCTACGTCACCATAGTCGCCTACTGGGGACTGGGGCTGCCGACCGGCATGATGCTGGGGCTGACCGACTGGGTGGTGCCACGCATGGGGCCGCAGGGCTTCTGGATAGGCTTCATCGTCGGCCTGACCGGCGCGGCCCTGATGCTGGGCACCCGGCTGCGACTCATCTATGGCCGCTTCGCGAGTCCCGAGGCCTGCACCACCCTTTCCCAGGCCCAGTGACGGACGTCCGGACCCGCTCCCGTGAGCTGCTCGCCTGCAAAATCAACAGGCTGCGCAAGAACTGGGCAAACAGTCTCCTTTGTGCATGTCCCTTGTTGACAGCCTTGGGGGGCATGGGTAGTATGCCGACCACGCCAGCAATGCTGGCGTGGTGAAGCGGGCCTGCGGCTCGATTCATACAGTGGGTTTATAGCTCAGTTGGTTAGAGCACTACCTTGACATGGTAGGGGTCGTTGGTTCGAATCCAATTAAACCCACCACTTTTTCTGTGATGCGTCCTTAGCTCAGCTGGTTAGAGCACCACCTTGACATGGTGGGGGTCGGTGGTTCGAATCCACTAGGACGCACCATCACAGCACATTGAATATGCGTCCTTAGCTCAGCTGGTTAGAGCATCACCTTGACATGGTGGGGGTCGGTGGTTCGAATCCACTAGGACGCACCATATTCCCGTGAGTTGACTCCCCTTTCGGTTCAACCTCATGTGAATAGACAGGTTTGCCTGATGTGGGTTTATAGCTCAGTTGGTTAGAGCACTACCTTGACATGGTAGGGGTCGTTGGTTCGAATCCAATTAAACCCACCACTCCTCGCAAACGAAAAAGCCGCATCGCGCACCCTGCGTCCTTAGCTCAGCTGGTTAGAGCATCACCTTGACATGGTGGGGGTCGGTGGTTCGAATCCACTAGGACGCACCAAATTAGCAAAGCCCGCTCATCGAGCGGGCTTTTTGCATTCTACCCCATCACACCTTCTCGTCGGCGTCTGGCCACCAGGGTCGGCCCGCCTGTTGCTGCCACCCTGCTCCAGGAGCGACGAGTGCGCTAGAAGAGATCCAGCTGCTGGCCGCAGATCCGATCGAACGACTCGCCGATGAAGGGCAGGATGGCGTCGGCGATGGGCCGCAGCTGCTTGTCGATGTAGTGCTCGTAGTCGATGGCGCTGCGTCTGTACTCCAGCGGCTCGGGTCCATTGAGGGTCATCAGATAGGCGATGGTGCCCCTGTGCTGGTAACGCTGGGGCCGGCCGCGGCGCAGGTTCTCCTCATCCGCCAGCCGCGCGGCCCGCACGTGGGGCGGCACGTTCTTCTGATACTCCTCGAGCTTCTGGCGCAGCCGCTTGCGATAGACCAGCAGTTCGTCGTGCTGACCGGCCCGGGTCTCGTCCACCATGGTGCGCACATAGCCGCTGGGATCGGCATCGTGAAACACCAGATCGAAGAGCCGGGTCTGGAACTGCTTGGCCAGCGCGGTCCAGTCGGTGCGCACCGATTCCAGCCCCTTGAACACCAGATGCTCCCCCTCTCCCTCCCCCTGTTTGCCAACCAGCCCGGCGTATCGCTTCTTGCTACCCTTCTCCAGCCCGCGGATGGTGGGCATCAGGAAGCGGCGGTAGTGGGTCTCGTATTCGATCTCGAGATAGCAGGGCAAGTCGAACTCGCGCTTGATCAGACTTATCCAGTTCTCGTTGATCATGCTGGCCAGCTTGCGGCCGATCTCGTCCGCCTCTTGCGGGCTGACCGCCCGGTTGAGGTGGACGAAAGTCGAGTCGGTGTCGCCATAGATCACCTGATAGCCCTGCGCCTCGATCCACTCCCGGGTCTGCTGCATGATGCCGTGGCCGCGCAGGGTGATGGAGGAGGCCAGGCGGGGATCGTAGAATCGGCAGCCCCCCGAGCCCAGCACCCCGTAGAAGGAGTTCATGATGATCTTGATGGCCTGGGAGAGCGCCTTGTTGCTGGCCGCCTTGGCCCTGTCCCGCGCCGCCCACAGGGTGGCGATGAGATCCGGCAAAAAGTGGCGGGTGCGGGAGAAGAGCGCGCCGCGAAAGCCGGGGATGGCGGTAGCGGGCTGCTGCAACCCCTCCACCAACCCCATGGGATCGATGCAGAAGGTGCGGATGATGCTGGGATAGAGGCTCTTGAAGTCGAGCACCAGCACATGGTGATAGAGGCCGGGTTTGGAGTCCATCACATAGCCGCCCGGGCTCGCCAGGCCGCCATCGGCAGGTAGATTGGGCGCCACGTAGCCACCGCGGTGGAGCCTCGGCAGGTAGAGATTGGTGAAGGCCGCCACCGAACCGCCGATCCTGTCCAGCTCCAGCCCGGTGAGGGAGGCACGCTCGATGGCGAAGGCAATGAGGTGGCAGTGATCGAAGATCTCCCACACCAGCTTGCAGTCCTCCAGGTTGTAGCGGGCCAGCGCCTCCTTGTCGGAGTGGAACAGCTCGGTGATCTTCTCCCCCCGGTTCGCCACATCCTCGATGTCCTTGCCGCGGCCGAGCAGCTCGCTCGCCACCGCATCCAGGCTGAAGCTGGGAAACTGCCAGGTGGCGCTCTTCAGGGTGTCGATGCCATCCAGCACCATGCGGCCCGGGATGATGACGTTGCCGGTCTGGGGATCGTTGCGCGACGAGCGCCAGAAGCAGAGTTCGCGCCCCCGCCCCAGCCGCAGTCGCCGCCCGTTGAGCTCGGCCCGGCGCAGCAGCAGACGAAAGTCGAAGTTCACCACGTTCCAGCCGATCACCAGATCCGGATCGTGCTGACTGAACCAGCGCTCCAACGCCCCGAGCAGGGCATTTTCGTCCGCCACCCACTCGATGCAAGTCTCCCACTCATCCGAGCCGGCTTCGGGCTCCCCGATCAGGATGACCCTGGCGTCCCGTTCGCTGTAGAGCCCCACCGAGAACAGGGCCCCGTCCATGGCGCACTCCACGTCCAGCGACACCCAGGAGAGCGCCGGCGTCACCGCCTGGGGCGCGCAGCGCGCCTCGCTCACCTCCCAGTAACCCTGCTTGCCCCCCTTGCGCGTCGTCTTGCCGCCGAAGCGCACCCCGGCGGTGATGAAACGCTCCATCAGGAAGCGCTCCGGCAGCCGGATATCCGCCTCGAAGTGCTCGAGCCCCCGGATCAGCAGCAGCTCGATGGCGCGGTGGAAGGCACTCAGGGTGGAAAAATAGCACCCCACCACCTTGCTGCCGTCGAAGGTGTGCATGGGCAGCCGGCGAAACCGGCCCCGCACGCCGGATCCCTTGAACAGCAGGGCCGCCTCCTCCATGTGGCGCTCCGGCAGGAAGAACACCGGCTCCTGCCCCGGCACCACCAGTCGCACCGGCCCCTGCTCGCTCCACAGCCACATCACGATTTCGGTGCGGCCGCGCACATCCCGCCCATGGCGGGTCAGGATGAAGCCATCTACGGGTGGGCTGAGGGGGGCTAGGGTCTGAGTCGCAGTCATGCAGGCTAGGGATTGGTTCTGGAATGGCACTATTGTACGTTCATACAGTGCCAGGCCGCAATTATCGCGAGGTGGCGAAGGGAGGAGGCGGCCGTTTTATCCGGCAAGGGCCTGCCATCGGGGCCGGGATTAGTGCATATTTACTTTATCATCAGTTCATTGCGTCATTTCAAGGTTGCGGAGTCCCCATGCGTATCGCCCTGTTTGTCCCCCTGCTGGCCCTCGGCCTCGCAGGCTGCTCGACGACCTCGTCAACGGTCGGCACTGCTGGCGTCGGTGTTTCCTATGGCAGCTACTATGGCTCCTATCCTTGGTGGTATGACGATTACTACCATTACTGGGATGACCAATACCCCTGGTGCTGTGATAACGAGGGGGATTTCGACGAACTGATCAAGAAATGGTGGAGCGGGCTCGATGAAGAGCGCCAGCAGGAGATCAAGGACAAGTACCAGGATTGGCAGGACAACAATGGCCAGCCGGATCTGACCGCGCTGCGGGGGGAGCTGGCGATGCGCTGGAATGCCATGACGCCGGAGCAGAAACAGGCCCTGCGTGACAACCGCCAGAACAGACCGAGCCTGAGCAACCCCGACAAAGGCCCCCGCTCGCCACTGGACTATAGAGCCGGCACCTTCCCCAGGGGGGAGAACGGCATGCTGGCGCCAACGCCGCGGCCCAAGGTCGACAACGGCTTGCTGACACCCAGGACACAGCCCAAGGTCGATAATGGCTTGCTGACACCCGGGGCACAGCCCAAGGTCGACGGCGGCCTGCTGCCCTCCACCCCGCCCAGGGTCAATAATGGTGCACTGACGCCCTCCACCCTGCCCAAGACAAATAACGGCATCTTGACCCCCGGGACCCCGTCCAGGGTGGATGCCAGACCGCACCTTCCCCGCTCCATGGTCACCCCGGTGCGCATACCCACCGTCAGACCGGCGATAAGGCCGAGTTTCACCCCCATGCGCAGCTTCGGAGGTGGAGGTCGCCGCCGCTAGCCCTGACCCATCCCTCTCGGCGAGCGTGAGGGATACACTATCCTGATGCAGCAGGAACACCGCCCAGCAAGGAGCATGACATGGAACAACAGTGGCAACGCATTGCCTCCCGCCTCACCGACGTGGGCGGCATCCCGGTGGCCCGCGCCATCCCGGTCAAGGAGCGGCGCACCATAGGCCCCTGGTGTTTTCTCGACCACATAGGGCCGACCCGCTTTGCCCCCGGGGATGCGGGCCTGGACGTGGGACCCCACCCTCACATCGGTCTGCAGACCTTCACCTGGATGCTGACTGGGGAGATCTTGCACCGCGACAGCCTGGGGCACGAGCAACTTATCCGCCCGGGGCAGGTCAATCTGATGACCGCCGGTCACGGCATAGTGCACACCGAGGAGTCGGTGGCGGGCCACCCCGATCTGCATGCCGCCCAACTCTGGATCGCCCTGCCCGAGGCGGACAAGGATACCCGTCCCCGCTTCGATCACTACCCCGAGCTGCCCAGCTGGCAGGAGGGCGAGACCCGCTTCACCCTGCTGATCGGTGACTATCAGGCCCGCAGCGCGCCTACCCTCTGCTTCTCCCCCATCCTGGGGCTGGACCTGCACAGTCGCCAGGCGCAGCGCCTGCGGCTGGCGCTCGATCCCGCGTTCGAGCACGGCCTGTTCGCCCTGCAGGGTCAGGTCAGCATCGCCGGGGAGCCCCTCGCCCCCGAGCAGCTCATCTACCTGCTGCCGGGTACGCAGAGCCTGGAGGTCGAGCTGGCGGCCGGCGCCCGGTTGCTGCTGATCGGCGGCGAGCCCCTGACCCAGCCGCTGCAGATCTGGTGGAACTTCGTGAGTTTCGACAGGGAGGAGATCCGCAGCGCCGCCCTGGATTGGGAGAGCGGTCATCCGCGCTTCGGTGAGGTGACAGGTTACCCCGGCCCCCGTCTCATCGCCCCGCCCCTTGCCGGGCTCTGATCCCGGCGAGGCAGGCATGTCGTAACGGCATATATCTACAAAAAGCTGCCCGCAGACCCGCTTACCCGCATTGGCACAGGCCGTTTACACAAAGCAGGTGGCGGGCTCTCTCGGTGAGTACCAAGGATTGCTTATGGATTTATCTCCCTTCTATCACGCCAGCGCAGCGGTCTCGATACAGGCTCTGATCGGATATCGTCTGGGGCACTGGGGATATGGCGGCCTCATTGGGTGCATATGGTTTGTGGCACGGGAGCAGACACAGGCGGAATACAGGTGGATAGCTCTGTTCGGCCAGGGGCGGAGGGCCAACATGCCCTGGTGGGGCGGATTCGATCCCAGAGTCTGGGAACTGGGGAGTGTTCTGGATTTTCTGGTGCCGATCGTCTTGTGTACGCTGGTGTTTGTGGTTGCGCGCCGCGCCAATCGGCTGGCTTGCTGACCCGACTTGTTCAGTGGGCTCAGGCTCCCGGCTGGGTCCGCCGTTTAAACGAAGAGGGGCACATTGCCCCTCATCATTATTGCAGTACCCTTCCACAACCAGCCTGCTAAAGACCGGCACCCCAACACAGGGGGTGTAGGCAGAGGGAGCACCTCAAGTTCGCATCAGAACTCCTCTTCCTGCTCGGCATTCATGCGGGCACGGCGTTCCATCGCCTCCTCCTCCGCACTCTCGATCTCGTGCAGCACGGCACTGAGATCGATGGCCTCGGTGCTCTCCTCGAACAGACCGGTCAGCTCGCTCTCCGGGCTGAGCTTGCCATCTTCAAACAGCGCCCACATCTCCTTGGCATAACGGGTCTGGAGCAGCTCGGGCGCATACATGCCGTAGTAGTTGCGCATGTTGTTGACATCCCGCTCCAGCATCGCCTTGGCCTGGTTGTTGGCGGCGGCGTCCACCACCTGGGGCAGATCGATGATGACGGGGCCCTTGCTATCCACCAGCACGTTGAACTCGGAGAGATCCCCGTGGATGAGGCCGGCGCAGAGCATGCGCACCACGTAACGGATCACCTTGGCGTGATCGGCCAGCGCCTGCTCGGGGCTGAGCGCCACGTCGTTGAGGCGGGGCGCCACATTGCCCTCCTCGTCGGTGATCAGCTCCATCAGGAGCACGCCATCGAGGCAGACATAGGGCTTGGGCACCCGCACGCCGGCGGCGGCCAGCTTGAACAGGGCGTCCACCTCGGTGTTCTGCCACACCTCTTCGTGCTGCTTGCGACCGTACTTGGAGCCCTTCTCCATGGCACGGGCGCTGCGGCTGTTACGCACCTTGCGCCCTTCCTGATACACCACGGCCTGTTTGAAGCTGCGTTTGGCCGCCTCTTTATAGACTTTGGCGCAGCGGATCTCGTCGCCGCAGCGCACCACATAGACGTCGGCTTCTTTGCCGCTCATCAGCCGGCTGATGACATCGTCGACCAGGCCGTCATCAACCAGAGGTTGGATTCGATTTGGAATTTTCATGACCGCCCTTTTACCTTATTTGCACCTTGTTTGCACCTTGTTTGCGTAGGACAAGACAGTCCGGCGCAGCCTCGTTTTCCCATCCCATATCCCTCTGGCGTCGCTATCCCCCGCCTCTTCCCGTCCGGACCGGCCGGAGGGCGCAGAAAATGGCGACAAATGAGACACTATCATGCCCGCCAAGCCACCTTTGTGAGGGCCGCACCGGTCAGGGCTCGGGGGGCAGCCCCTGCCGGATGCGCCGGATCCCCTCTTCATAGAGGCCGTCTTCCCCCTCCTGATGCTCCTGGGTCTCGAAGATCTTGAGAAACCACATGTACTGCTCCGGGAAGCGGCTGAGCTGCTGCTCCACCATACGGTTCATGGCATTGACGTCCGCCACCAGATCCGCCGTGGGATAAGGGTCGAAGGGCGGCTCCACCTCCAGCCGATAGCAGCCTTCATCCTCGTCATAACAGGCCAGGATGGGCACCGCCCTGGCACCGGTCAGCTTCACCAGCTTGGGCAGGGCCGGCAGGGTGGCCTTGGGGTGGCCGAAGAAGGGCACGAACAGGCTCGCCTCGCGGCCATGATCCTGATCCGGCAGGTAGAAGAAGCTGTCCCCCCCGCGCAGGGCCTTGATGGCGGGCTTGATGCCGACGCTGCGCTCATACACCCGCCCGCCCTTGCTGCGCTCGCGGTTGATATACCAGTCGAACACAAGATCCTTGGGGCTCTTCATCATGGTGCAGAGCGGCACCCCCTCATCGGTCAGGTAGCGACCTATCATGTCCACCGCCCAGGTGTGGGGCACCACCAAGATCATGGGGCGTCCGGCGGTCAGCTCGGCCTCTATATGCTCCCAGCCACGCACCTTGATGCGACTCTTGAGGAAGGTCTTGCCGCGCCAGGTGAGCTCGCCAAAGCCCATGAAAGTCTTGAGGCCGACCCGGATGGACTTGAGCAACAGCCGCTTGCGCCCGGCCGCATCCAGTGCGGGGAAGCAGATCTTGAGGTTGGTCTCGGCGATATAGACTTGTTTCTTGGAAAACCGCAGCAGCACGGGCGCCAGCCCGTCGGCCAACCTGTCCCGCCAGCGGGCCGGTGTCCAGGCCAACAGGGAGAGCAGGCCGAGTGCCAGCCAGCTTCCCCACAGACGCGGGTGCAACAGGCGCGGATGAAATGAGGTGTCGAACACCGGATCTTGTGAGGACATGGTCGCCATCGAATCATCAAAACAGAGGGTTATTTTAGTGATCCTGACATTTTTTTCTACTCCAAGGCCGCCCAGAGCCGCCGCCAAGTCACTGATCAGACTAGTTAGAAATAAATAATGGCCCACTTGGGGCCATTCGCAACTGCGCATTAAGCTGGGGTTCAGGGATGGGGCGAGAGCCCACGGCGAATGCGCCGGATCCCCTCTTCGTAGAGGCCGTCCGGCCCCTCCTGTCCCTCGCGGGTATCGAAGATCTTGAGGAACCACATGTACTGCCCGGGGTGACGGGTCAGCTGCCGCTCGACGCAATCGTTCATGCGACAGGTGTCGGCCAGCAGATCCTCGCTCGGGTAGTCGGCGAAGGGGGCCTCTATCTCCAGCTTGTAGCAGTGCGCCGCCTCGTCATAGCAGGCCAGTACCGGCACCGCCTTGGCGCCGGTCAGCTTCACCAGCCGTGGCAGGGCCGGCAGGGTCGCCTTGGGATAGTCGAAGAAGGGGGCAAAGATGCTCGCCTCGCGGCCATGATCCTGATCCGGCAGGTAGAAGAAACTCAGGCCGGATTTGACCGCCTTGATCACCGGCTTGATGCCGGCGCTGCGCTCATAGACGCGGCAGCCATTCTTGGCCCGCTCGCGGTTGATGTGCCAGTCGAACACCGGGTTGCGGGCGCTCTTCATCATGGTGCACATGGGCACGCCACGCTGGGAGAAGTAGTAACCCGCCGCATCGATGGGCCAGCTGTGGGGCACCACCAGGATCACCGGTCGGCCGGCGGCCTGCTCTGCCTCTATGTACTCCCAGCCGCTCACCTGGATCCGCGTCATCAGGTATTTTGGGCTGCGCACCGTGAACTCGCCGAAGCCAAGCAGGCTCTTGAGGCCAACCCGGATGGAGGCCATCAGGATGGCGTCCCGCTCGGCCTCGCTCTTCTCCTTGAAGCAGATGGCGAGGTTGGTCCTGGCGATATAGACCTGTTTCTTCGAGATCTTGAGCACCAGCGGCGCCAGGGCGTCGGCCAGCCTGTCGCGCCAGCGCGGCGGCACGAAGGCGAACACGCCGAGGGCACCCAGGGCCAGCCAGCTCGGCCAGTAACGGGGATGCAGCAAACGGGGCTGAAAAGAGGAGTCAAAAACGGGATCTTGGGAGGACATGGATACTATCGAATGATGAAAATGGGCAATTGTGGCAATCCTGACAGGTAATACCAGTTAAAGCTATCTTAATGTCACCTGAATCATCGGCTTCCTGATCCCGCTCACGCCTCTGGCCAAGGGGCCTGGCGCCCCTCCCCCGAGGGCGGACCTCTCCCGCTCAGAAAAGCAACTCAGCCGGCCATGTACAATGCAAAACACCCCGCATGAGGGGGTGTTTTGCCGATGACAAGATTGGACGGTCAGCCTAAGTCCGACAGCGCCCTCAGCGACGCGCCAGAGGCGGGTTTGCCACCGTCATGCGCGCCTGGCCAAGGGGCAAGAAAAACATCAGGTAACGCAGCGCCACGTAACCGACGATCAGGGTCGCCACACCGAGCTCGACATAGGCCAGCCGGGTGATCTGCGCCGCATAGTGCGCCGCCTCAGGCCACTGCGCCAGCAGGTGAGCCACCTTGAACAGGGCGGTGGCACCTATCACCAGCGGGAAGGTGAAGGCGGCAAACCCTGGCGAGAACGGCAGACGCAGCAGCTTGACGAAGGCCAGGTAGATGATGCCCGTCATCAGGAGTGCTATCCCGAGCAGGGTGGCCACCAGCAGCAGCGACGGATCCTGGCTCACGGTCAGGTAGCCGGCCAAGGAGAGGCTGGCGGGGGCGGCCAGGATGGCGATGGTCGGCTTGGCGGCATCCGGCACCTCGTGGCTGAAGATGAGGCGATAGAGCATCAACGGCAGCATCAGGCCGTAGCAGATCATGCCGAACCAGAGCAGACCGTTGGCCAGCCCGGCGAAGGGGCCGCCCGGATAGGCGACGTCCGCCACTATGATCCCGACCGGCGGCACGAACCAGCTCGGCACCATGTGATGGAGCTCGAACGCCTTGGCCCGGTGCCAGATGAAGGTGGCCAGGAACAGCAGGTGCAGCACCACCGCAAACAGCCAGAGCCCCTGGCCGAGCGCCGGCGCCAGCAACCCGACGGCCTTGGAGACCACCATGGTGGCCATGGCATAGGTGGGCACCACGCTGCCGACCACGGGGTGGGCCAGATCCTGCCACAGCAGCCGCGGGTGCAGCACGAACTTGCAGGTGAGGATCAGCAGCAGGGCCGCGGCGATGGCCCCGCCCAGCAGTTGCAGGCGACCATCGAACTGACCGGCGTTTTCCCAACACCAGCCAAGGCTGGCGATCCCGAGTGCCAGCCCTGCCATGGGGGTCGGGGCGGCGGCCAGGGAGCGGCGGGTTCTTGCGATCATGTCTGATACCCTCTTATTGATGACGATGTGCATAGGATAATGAGGGTCTATCGTTTACGATATCTAAATGAATTGAATTAAGCGTTCAGGAAAACCAAACAAAAATGAAGCTGACCCTGCAACAACTCAAGGTGTTCGCCACCATAGCCCGCCACGGCAACCTGGGGCTGGCGGCGGGCGAGCTCTGCCTGAGCAAGGGTGCCGTCTCCCAGTCGCTGCAGGAGCTGGAGCGCCAGCTCGCCACCCCGCTGTTCGACCGGGTGCATCCGCGGCTGCAACTCAACAACGAGGGGCGCCTGCTGCAGCCGGCCGCCGAGGAGCTGTTGACCCGGATGCAGGAGATAGAGCAGCTGTTTCGCCCGGATGCCGAGCCCAGCGGCCAGCTGCGGCTCGGCGCCAGCCAGACCATAGGCAACTACCTGCTGCCGAGCCTGCTGGCCGACAGCGCCCACGAGCTGGGGCTGCCCCCCAGGGTGACCATCGCCAACACCCATCTGCTGTGCCATGCCCTCGCCAACTTCGAGCTGGATCTGGCGCTGATCGAGGGAGAGAACCATCACCCGGATCTGGTGACCGAGCCCTGGCTCGAGGACGAGATGCTGATCATAGCCCCGCCAACCCACCCCCTTGCCGCGCACGCCGCCCTCTCCCCCGAGCGGCTAGACGGCGAAACCTGGGTGCTGCGCGAACCCCAGTCCGGCAGCCGCGAGCAGTTCGAGCAGCAGCTCCAGCCCAGGCTGCCGCACTGGCGGGCGGGGCTCGAGCTCAACACCCTGGAGGCCGTCATGCTGGCGGTGGAGCATGGCCTCGGCCTCTCCTTCGTCTCCCGATTGGCGGTGGCGGATCGGTTGCAGAGCGGCCGCCTGGTGGCGCTCTCCCTCAGCCAGTCCTTCCCCCGCCGACTCTCCCTCATCTGGCACAAGCAGAAGTACCACTCCGCCGCCCTGCGCCGCTTCCTGGCATTTTGCCGCAGCCAGCAAGGCCCTGAGCAGGCACGAGCCGGTGCCTTGAAGCCCTGATAACCCCATGACGAAGAGGGCGCCGTGGCGCCCTCTTTCATTCGGTCAGACAGGATGGCAGCGGGCCACTCAGCGCCCGATCTGCAGCCCCGCCTCGACCCAGCCCAGCACCCGGCGGCTCAGGGCCTGGGGCAGCCAGGGGGAGTCCAGCAGCCCCTGGCGGACGCAATCGGCGAAGTGATCCGCCTCATGCTGCATGCCGCCCCCCAGCACCGGCAGGTGAATATCCTCAGGCCAATGGGCCAGGGGCCCGGCGGATAGCAGGCGAACATGCTGCGGGTTCCACCACTTGCCCTCCAGTACCAGCTCCCAGCGCTCTCCGTTCACATCTCCGCTCAGATAGGCACTCTTGTCGAGATCCTCGACTATGGAGGCGCCGAGTTCGGCCGCAAGGGGCCCGTTAAACACGAAGTGCGCCGCGAGATCCACCTCCCCCTCGGCCCGCACCAGACGCAGCTCGGGCTCTCCCGCCGCCAGCCCCAGTCGCTCACAGAAGGCGGCATAGAGCCAGAGCGGATAGACGCCGACGTCCCAGCCGGCACCGCCGTCCAGGCCAGGATCAAACAGCTTGCCGCCTCGCTCCTGCACCGAGCCGAACGCCGCCCGCAGCGAGCGGGGAGCGGGCAAGGCGGGCAGCCGCGCCAGCAGGGCGCGCATGGCCGGGAAGCACATCACCTTCATGGCCTCGAGCAGCAAGAGGCCACGCTCATGGGCAAGCGCCACCAGCGCATCCCAATCCGCCACCCGGGTGACGGCGGGTTTCTCCACCAGCACGTGCTTGCCTGCCAGCAACATCTGCCTGATCAGCCCGGCATGCTCCGGGTGGATCACCGCCACATAGACGGCATCGACCTCGGTGCTCTCGGCCAGCGCCTGGTAGCTGCCATAGGCCAGCGCCAGTCCCTGCTCCCGGGCAAACGCGTTCGCCCGCCCCTGATCACGGGCGGCGATCGCCACCACCCGGCCCGCGCCGGCGTGCAGGTTCACATCCTGGCAGAAACGGCGCGCTATGGCCCCCGCCCCGGCGATGCCCCAGCGCAGTGGCGCCCCCGTCAGTTCCTCTGTTTGCATCCGTTCTCTCTCCTGCACCGGTTATGCCTTGACCAGACTGCGCAGCCAGCGGATCTCGTCACCCCAGATCGTCTCGTCTATGGTCTCCAGGATCAGCGGAATGCCGTCGAAGCGCGCATCGTTCATGATGTGGTGGAACACCGCCTCCCCCAGATTCCCTTGCAGCAGGCTGTGGTGGCGGTCGACCCGGCTACCGAAGGTACACTTGGCACCGTTGATGTGCATCCCCTTCAGGTACTGAAAGCCCACGATGCGATCGAAATCCGCAAACACCTGGGCACAGCTCTCGGCGCTGCGCAGATCGTAGCCGGCGGCGAAGGCGTGGCAGGTGTCGAAGCAGATGCCGACCCGGCTCTTGTCCTCCACCCCGTCGATGATGGTGGCCAGGTGCTCGAACGACCAGCCGAGGTTGGTGCCCTGCCCGGCGGTGTTCTCGATCACGGCGCTGACCCCCTGGCTACGCTCCAGCGCCCAGTTGATGGACTCGCTCACCAGCTTCAGGCTGACGGCCTCGGGGATCTGCTTCAGGTGGCTGCCGGGATGGAAGTTGAGGTAGCAGAGGCCAAGCTGCTCGCAGCGCTTGAGCTCGTCCAGAAACGCATCCCTGGACTTGGCCAGGGCATCGGGGTCCGGATGACCCAGATTGATGAGGTAGCTGTCGTGGGGCAGGATCTGCTCGGGGCTAAAGCCCGCCTTGTCGCAGGCCTGTTTGAAGGCGCGAATGCTGGCCTCGGAGAGCGGCGCCGCCTGCCATTGGCGCTGGTTCTTGGTGAACAGGGCGAAGGCATTGGCCCCGATGGCCTGCGCGCGGGCGATGGTGTTTTCCACCCCGCCGGCGGCACTGACGTGGGCTCCGATAAATTTCATAACATCTCCTCTGCACTGTGAACCGTCATCAGGCAGACCCGCGCCAAGCTGAACGTCCGATGCGGCGCCTCATGGGGTCTGCGTTGTGAGGCGCCATTATGCCCAAGCCCCCCGCCCGCGCCAAACCGGGATTGTCGATGGCCACCATAGAAAAGGCGCCCGCAGGCGCCTCGTTCAGGATGGTGGTCAGCCAAGGCTCAGTAGTCAAGCCCGGCACCATAGGGGTAGAGCGGGCTGGCAGAGTCGCTCGCCACATCCGACTGCTGGTTCAGCACCGCCTGCCAGCTGGAGGGCAGCTCGAACGGCAGCTTGCCCCTGGCCTTGGCCTTGCCGCTGATGACGTCGAACAGCGCCTGATCCAGGGCACCGAAGTTGGCCAGCAACACCTGGGCCGCAGGGGCCACCTCGGTCAGGATGGCGGGCCTGTCCAGATAGACCGACAGCACCAGCGGCACCCCGGCCTGCTCGATGGCCTGGATGGCGGCCAGCTCGTCCGCCCCATGGTAGACCCCCTCATGGGCGGTCTCCTGCTCCACCTGATCGCTGCTGGCGAAGCCAAGCTGACCGAAGTGGATGCTGCCAAACGGGAAGCGGGGATCCTGCTCGCCGGGGGCATTGACCCTAGCGATGGCGAGATCGGCCTGGGCCAGATCCGTCACCACCGTATAGCCATTGGCCGTCGCCACCTCGGCATTGACGTTATGGAGATAGACCCGTTTGCCCTCGGCCTTGAGTGGCAGCAAGGCGCCGTCATTCTTCAGCAGCACGTGGGCCGCCGCCTGCGCCGCCTGGGCCTCCTGCTGGAAGGCGCTGTTGCCGACCAGGGTCACCGCCGCCTGGGCATCCACGTAGGGGTTCTCAAACAGTCCCAGTGCGAACTTCTGCTCGAGGATGCGCAGGGCCGAGTTCGACACCGCCGCCTCGGTCACCAGACCCGCCTGCACGGCCGCCAGCAGGGGGGCCGGATCCTCAACACCACCGAACTGATCCACCCCGGCGGCGATGGCCTTGGCGTAGCGCTGGGCCTTGGTCAGGTTCTCCACCCCCCAGGACATGCCAAAGGGCACAGTCCAGGGGCTGACGCCGGCCGCCACCTCCTCCTGACTCAACCCCTCCTCGCAGCGGGCGTTGCAGTCGTTGACTATGCCCCAGTCGCTGAGCACCACCCCCTCGAATCCGAAGTGGCCCCGCAACAGCTCGGTCAGGATCTGGCGGTTGAAGCCAAAGCCCACCTCCTCGATGGCCTGTCCCTCATGGGTCAAGCCCTCCGGCAGGGCATAGTAGGGCATGACAGCCCCCACCTTGGCCTCGAAGGCTCCCTCGAAGGGCACCAGATGGTAGGCGAACTGGCCCCCCGGATAGACCTGCTCCTTGCCCCAGGGGTTGTGGGCATCCAGCCCGTCCTTCTGCGGGCCGGCCCCGGCGAAGTGCTTGACCACGGTAACGACGCTCTGCGGGCCTATGCCGTCACTCCCCTGCTGGAAGCCCTCGATGTAGGCCTTGACCAGGGACTTGGCAAGCTGGTTGTTCTCGCCGAAGGTGCCGTTGATGCGGCCCCAGCGCGGCTCGGTCGCAAGATCCGCCTGGGGTGACAGGGCCTCCTGGATCCCCACGGCGCGGTACTCCTGGCGGGCGATGTCGCCGAAGCGCTGCACCAGGGCGGCATCGCCGATGGCGGCGAGACCCAGTGTCTCTGGCCACTGGGAGAAGGCGCCGGCGCCGATGCTGGTGGCATTGGGATCATGGGTGAAGTGATTGCGCGGATCTGTGCTGACCGTCATCGGGATGCCAAGGCCGACCCCCTCCAGCAGCGCCTGCAGCCGGTTGTTGTCCTCGGCGATCGCCGCCGGATCGCCGGCCATGCGGGTGATGAAGGTGTTGACCCCATCACTCTTCAGCATCTTGTCCATGGCGGCCAGATTGACCCGCCCCTCTCCGTCTAGCACCAGGGTGCCGTGCATCATCAGCCCCGCCTTCTGGGCCAGGGTGAGTCGCGCCACCAGATCCCGCGCCCGCTCGTCGGCACCGAGGCGCCAGTCTTCATAGGGGGTCAGGTCGCCGCTGGCATCCAGATCCTTGAATTGCAGGCCATCCTGCTCGATCAGGGCCACCGAGCGGTGCCCCAGGTCGGGTTGCTCGGGCTTGGGGGTGGAGTCGTTGTCATTGTTGCACCCTGCCAGCAGCAGGGCGCCTATGGTCAGGGCGAGACGGTGGTATTTCATTATTGTGACCTTCCATGTGTGTAGGTCAGGCCACTCTATGGAAAAGCCAGCCCCTTCACTTGCCCGCCGGGTGCAGGAAATTGCCCGCTGGGAGCAGCATGCAAAACTGTGAAAAGGGTTGCAGGGTTACCCTTGGTTACAATATTGAAACAATTAACCGCACCTGAGTCACAGCAATTTGTGGCCGGTGCTGGATCATGGTGGGCCACCGCCGACAAGGATTTCGCCGTGAAGACAGTCTCCAACCGGATAGCCCAGCATTGCCTCGCCCACTGGCAGACTCAAGGGCGGGATCCGGCCCAGCTCCTGCTCGCCGCCGGGATAGCCAGAGAAGAGCTGCAGCTGCCCCAGGGCAGGATCGATGCCCAGCGCCACTTCCGGCTGCTGGCCCAGGTCGCCCCCCATGCGGATCTCGCCCGCGGCTGGGCGCCCCCCTCGCTGACCGGGCTGTTTGCCGACTTCCTGCCCCTGGCCAGCCTCTGCTGCAATGCCGCCACCCTGCGCCAGGCGCTGCACTTCTTCCTCTCCTACCGCCCCCTGATCGGCGAGTGCGACCGGATCCTCCTGCGGGAGGAAGAGGGACAAGCCAGGCTCAGCTACCATTCGGAGTCCGCTCACCCGGACGTGATCGCCATCAGCAGCCTGGCCAACCTCTGCCACCTCTATGCCCTGCTCCAGTTTTACCACCCGGGGCAGGGCCAGCTGGTGCTGCCGACGCCGGTGCGCCCCAAGCTGTGGCGCGAGCTGGCCGCCTGGCTGGGAGGGCGGCTGCAACTGGGAACGGGCTTTGAGCTGCGCTTCCCCGCCGCCCTGCTCGATCTCGCCTATGCCGGCCACAACCTCGCCCTGCAGCCCCTGCTGCTGGGGGAGCTTGGCAACCAGATGAGCCTGCTCCACCCGCCGACCCGCTACCGTGAGCGGGTGCTGGAGCTGATCCGGCTGCGGCTCTGGCAGGGGGACGGCGAGCCCCACCGGCTGCTCGGCGAGCTCTGCGAGACGCTCAAGCTGACCCGCTGGACCCTCAATCGTTACCTGCGCGAGGAGGGCTGCCACTTCTCGGCGCTGCTGGATCAGGTCAGACGGGAGGAGGCCTGCCGCCTGCTGCAGGATCCTGGCCTGCAATTGCAGGAGGTGGGTGGACGGCTCGGCTTCGCCAGCCAGAGCAGCTTCAGCCGCTTCTTCAAGGGGGCCTTCGCCCAGTCCCCCAGTCAGTACCGCTCAAGGCGCAGCCGAGCCTGACTCGGTGGCCAGGGCCGTCTCGAGCAACTCTGCCAGCCAGCGGATGAACAGCTGCACCCTGGGGGCCAGCTGGCGACGATGGGCATAGAGGGCGTGAATGGGCAGCGGCGGCGCCTGCCACCGAGGCAATATAGTCACCAGCTCGCCGCTGCCCAGCAGTGGCTCCACCCCGACCCGCGGCATCTGGATGATGCCAAGCCCCGCCCGCGCCGCCGCGAGATAGGATTCGCTGTCGTTGACCGTGAGCGCCCCCGCCATGGGCAACAGGGCGCGGCTGCCATCCTCGGCCAGGTACTCGAAACCGGGCTCGCTGCGCCCCAGCCCGGTGCCATAGTGCACCAGCCGGTGACGGCTCAGATCCGCCAGGCTTTGGGGCAGCCCGTGGGCGGCCAGGTAGCCGGCGCTCGCACAGTTGATCTGGCGATACTGGCCGAGGGGGCGCGCCACCAGGCTAGAGGACTCCAGCGCTCCGACCCGCACCACGCAGTCAAAGCCCTCGCGCACCAGATCGACCCGCCTGTCCGTGCTGCTCAGCATCAGTTGCAAGGCGGGATGGGCCGCCAGCAGGGCGGGCAGCGCCGGGATCACCAGATGGCGCGCCATCCGGCTCGGCATGTCCACCCGTAGTTGCCCCGAGATCTGCCCCTCCTGACGAAACAGGCCACCGAACTCCTCCATGTCCGCCAGCAGATCCCGACAGCGGGCGTAACAGAGCTGACCATCCGTGGTCAGCTGCACCCGCCTCGTGGTGCGCTGCAGCAGGCGGGTGCCCATTCGCTCCTCCAGCCGGCGGATGGCGGCGGAGAGGGTCGCCTTGGGGATCCCGAGCTGCTCGGCGCTGCGGCTGAAGCTCTCGAGCTCGGCGACCCGCATGAAGAGCCTCATCTCATCCAGTTGATCCATGGGCTATTATCCTTTCAAACGGAACAGTGCATTCATTATCACCCTCTTTATCTCGCATGAAAGCACCAATAGAGTGAAGAGGTAAGTTCAACACACCCCCTTACATCCCCCAGACAGGAGTCACAGCATGACCCACCCCATTGCCCTCATCACCGGTGCCAGCCGCGGCCTCGGCAAACACTCGGCCCTGGCCCTCGCGGCGAAGGGGGTCGACCTCATCATCACCTACCGCAGTCAGGCCGACGAGGCCGCCAGCGTGGTGACCCAGGCGCGGGCGCTCGGGGTCAAGGCCCAGGCGCTGGCGCTGGATGTGGGTGACAGCGCCTCCTTCACGGCCTTTGCGGACGAGGTGCGCCAGCTGCTGCAACGGGAGTGGCAGCGCGAGCGCTTCAACTTCCTGGTCAACAACGCCGGCATCGGCATCCACGCCGACTTCGAGCAGACCACGGAGCAGCAGTTCGACACCCTGCTCAACATCCACCTCAAGGGGACCTTCTTCCTGACCCAGCAGTTGTTGCCGCTGATCATGGACGGCGGGCGCATCGTCAACCTCTCCACCGGTCTCACCCGCTTCGCCCTGCCGGGTTATGCCGCCTATGCGGCCATGAAGGGGGGCATCGAGGTGCTGAGCCGCTATCTGGCCCTGGAGCTGGGCCCGCGGGGGATCGCCGTCAACGTGGTGGCCCCCGGCGCCATCGAGACCGACTTTGGCGGCGGCCTGGTGCGCGACAACAAGGCGGTCAACGAGCGCATCGCGAGCCAGACCGCGCTGGGGCGGGTCGGCCAGCCCGACGACGTCGGCGGCGTGATCGCCGCCCTGCTCTCCGATGACAACCGCTGGCTCAACGCCCAGCGCATCGAGGTCTCGGGCGGCATCTTTATCTGAGTGTCCATCCCGGACCCCATCGTCTCGGGAGCCCTGGAGAGCGCAAAAACAAGAGGCCCCACCATAAGGTGGGGCCTCTTTGTGTCTGCCCGGTTTTACCTGACCGCTTGCATGACTGGCCCAGCGGGCTGGCACCGTCCGTGCGCCGGGGCGACGCCTTACAGCGTCTTGCCGCCGGAGGCGATCACCGACTGATACCAGTGGAAGCTGTCTTTCTTGATGCGGCGCAAGGAGCCGCTGCTCTGCTCGTCCCGCTCGATATAGACGAAGCCGTAGCGCTTCTGGTAGCCGTTGAGCCAGCTCAGGATGTCGGTGAAGGACCAGGCGCAGTAGCCGAGCAGCTCGACCCCGTCCTGCAGCGCCTCCTGACAGGCCTTCAGGTGGCTCTGCAGGTAGGCGATGCGGTAGTCGTCGTGCACCCGGCCGTCCGCGGTCAGCTTGTCAAACTCGCCGAGGCCGTTTTCGGTGATCATCAGCGGCAGGCCGTAGCGGGACGAGAGCCGACGCAGGGCGATGCGCATCCCGGTGGGATCGATGGCCCAGTCCCAGTTGCTGGTCTCAAGGTGCGGGTTCGGGGTGGTCTTGTAGAGACCGGGGACACCGCTCGACGGCGTGGTGCCCTTCTGGCCCGTGGTGTTGATGCGCTGCATGGTCTGGCCGCCGATCGGGTTGTCGGTGAAGGTCAGGGTGTAGTAGTAATTGACCCCGATGTAATCCGGCGTCCCCTCTCGCAAGAGCGCCAGATCCCCCGGCAGGATCTCGGGGGCCTCGCCGGTCTCCCTCAGGTAGGCGAGCGCCGCCTGGGGGTAACGACCGAAGCAGTAGGCATCCAGCCACCAGAGGTTGGTGAACTCCTCGGCATTCTCATAGGCCAGCATGTCGCTGGGCGAGCAGGATGCCGGATAAGCGGGGGAATAGGCGAAGCTCGGGCCGATGAGGCCGCCGGGTACATGCTGGCGGAACGCCTTGATGACCCGGGCGTTGGCCAGAAACGCGATGTGGTTGGCGGCGAAGAAGCGCTTCCTGTCCTGCACCGCGGGCGGATGGGTGCCGAGCTGGTAGGCGTTGGTCAGGTTGTAGTTCTGCTCGTTGAGGGAAACCCAGTACTTCACCTTGCCGGCGAAGCGCTGATAGAGGGTGACGCAGTAGCGCTCGAAGTCGTCGATGATGCGCCTGTCTTCCCAGCCGCCGTACTCTTCCTGCAGCGCCTGGGGCAGATCCCAGTGGTAGAGCGTCAGCACCGGCTCGATGCCGTGGGCGATCAGGCTGTCGATGAGCCGCTCGTAGAAGGCGAGCCCCGCCTCATTCACTTCACCGCGACCGGTGGGGAAGATGCGCGGCCAGCTCACCGAGAAGCGATAGGCCTTGAGCCCCATCTCGGCCATCAGCGCCACGTCTTCCTCTACGCGATGATAGTGATCCACCGCCACGTCGCCGTTGCTGCCCTGGAAGGTCTTGCCCGGCAGCTTGGTGAAGACGTCCCACACCGAGGGGCCCTTGCCATCGTCCTTCCAGGCCCCTTCTACCTGATAGGCGGCGGAGGCGGCCCCCCACAGGAAGTCCTTGGGGAAGTCATTGATCTTGGGATGATGCATCTGGTGTGTCTCCTTCTGCTTGCGATGGCGCTGGCCACCTCGAATGAACGGGTGCCGATCAGATAGGCACCCCGAATGAATTGGCATAAGCATCGAACAGTTTTAAAATTCCGTCCAATGACAATTTTGACCATTCAACATTCCAAACAGGAATGAAGGAGCAGCGATGGAGCTGAGAGACCTGAAGGCCTTCGTCACCCTGGGGGAGGTATTGCACTTTGGCCAGGCGGCGGCGCGCCAGCACATCACCCAGTCGGCCCTGAGCAAGCAGATACGGCGGCTGGAGGCGGAGTTTGGCGGCGAACTGTTCGAGCGCAACGCCAGCAGCACCCGGCTGACCCTGCTCGGGCGGGCGCTCTATGCGGATGCCTGCGCCCTGGTGGCGCAGAGCGAGCAGCTCGGCCGCACCGCCCGCGACGTGCTGGCGGGCAGCGGCGGCAGCCTGCGCATCGGCTTCGGGGTGGCCACCAAGCTGCTGGTGCCCGCCGCCATCGCCCGCTTTCGGGCGACCCGCCCCCGGGTGAATATCGAGCTCAACGATCTCTCCACCCATCACCAGCTGATGGCGCTCGCCGAGGGCAAGCTGGATCTCGGCTTCTGCCGCCTGCCCGCCCCCAGGGGCTGGCACTTCCTGCCGGTGGTGCGCGCCCATTTCGTCGCCGTGCTGCCCGCCAGCTACCGCGGGATAGGCGGCTTTGCGGATCTGGTGGACAAGCCGCTGGCCATCTTGCGCCGGGACAAAGCCCCCTCCTTCCACGATCAATTCGTGCACTACCTGGCCCAGAGCGGGCTGCGTTTTCGCGACATCCAGTATGTGAACGACTTCGCCGCCGGCATCGCCACCGCGGCGGCGGGCATCGCCTGGACCCTGGTGCCCTCCTCCACCACCATAGAGCACCCGGACGTGATCGCCCTGCCGCTCATGGAGCCCGAGGCGAGCTGGATCATCGGCCTCACCCGCCCGCCCCAGGGCGACAACCCGCTCATCGACGCCTTCTGGCAGACGGTGGCCGAACTCGGGGATCCCGAGCTCCGCGGCCGAGACATGGCCCTGGCTCAGAGTCGATAGCGTAGCGCCCTGCCGGCTGAGCCTGCGGTCGGCCTCGTTGCGCAAGGCGGAGCTCGACGGCTGAACGGAAGGATGGATTCGGGATGAAAGAGGCTCGGGTGGCCAGAAAGTGCTGAGCGCCATGGGCGCGCCGCCTGATTAGCAGTAGCTTTTCGGCGGACAAGCCCATTAGAATCTCCCCATAGACCCCGGCGCTCGATGCGCCGCCCGACAAGGATCCCTGTCCCCCATGCCACCTCACTGGCTGCTGAAATTCGATTTGCACCGCCTCATCCTGGCCCTGGCCGTCCTCGGCGTGCTGGCCACCTTTGGTAACAGTTTCTACGCCGTCCACCAGGCCCAGCGACAGCTGCTGATCGCCAGCACCCTGGAGGCCAACCGGGTCTATGCCGCCAAGCTGGCCGCCTCCGCCGATGCCATGCTCCAATCCGCCCAGGGGCAGCTGGCCTACAGCGCCTCCCTGCTGGCGCCGCTGCTGCAGGCCAGGGACCTGGGGGGCCTCGACGAGGAGGTCAGCCGCCTGCGCCTGCAGACCAACACCTTCAACTCGGTGGTCATCGTCAACCGCGACGCCACCATAGTCGCCGTCTCCCCCGAGACGCTGCAGCTCAAGGGGGCCAAGCTCAGCTCCCCCATCTCCCGGCAAGCCCTCAACCTGCAGCAGCCGCTGATCTCGGACCCCTTCGTCTCGCTCTCCGGCAACTACCTCATCAGCCTCTCCTACCCGGTGTTTGCGGCCGATCAGCGCTATCTCGGCTACGTCGCCGGCACCATCTACCTGCAGTCGGCCAGCATCCTCTCCAGCATGCTGGGCCAGCACTACTACCAGGATGGCTCCTACCTCTATGTGGTCGATCGGGAGAAGACGCTGATCTACCACCCGGATCCCCAGCGCATCGGCCAGAAGATCGAGGACAACCAGGTGGTCGACGAGGTGCTGAACGGGCAGCAGGGGGCGCTGAGTGTGATCAACTCCGGGGGCACCGACATGCTGGCCGGCTTCGCACCGGTTGCCAGCGCGAGCTGGGGCATAGTCGCCCAGCGCCCGCGCAGCGCCACCCTGGCGGGGCTCGACGAGCAGTTGTCCGGCGTGCTGATGCAGATGGTCCCTCTCACCCTCTTCATCCTCTTCGTCATCTGGCTCTCGGCGACCTTCATCTCCCGGCCGCTGCGCCAGCTGGCCAACCGGGCCAGGCTGATGGATCAGCAGGAGGCGATTTCCAACATCGCCGGCATCCGCGCCTGGTACTTCGAGGCGGCCCAGTTGAAGCAGGCCATCCTCAAGGGGCTGGGCCTGCTCAATACCAAGATCGACAAGTTGCACAACGACAGTCACACCGATCCCATGACCGGGCTCCTCAATCGGCGGGCGATGCAGCAGATGCTGGATGAATATCAGGCCGAGCGCCGGGCCCTGTCCGTCATCGCACTGGATATCGATCACTTCAAGGCCATCAATGACAACTTCGGTCACGACGTCGGGGATGAGGTGATCATCGCCCTGGCCGGCCTGATGCAGCAGGAGATCAGGCCGGATGCGGCCCTGTTCCGCAGCGGCGGTGAGGAGTTTCTGTTGCTGCTACCCGGGGTCTCGCTGTCGCAGGCCCAGGCGATCGCCGAGCGGCTGCGGCTGAAGGTAGCGGCCCATGAGATGGCCAGGGTGGGACGAGTCACCCTCTCCCTCGGCGTGGCGCATTGGCCCGAACATGCCAGCGCCACCCTGGGGGAGGTGCTCAAGTGTGCGGACAAGGCGCTTTATGAAGCCAAGCACCAAGGCAGGAATTGCGTGGTGGTGGGAATGTGTTGATGGGCGGGGCCCAGCGTCAGAAGCTGTAACCCATCTTCAGATAGATGCCCGAGTTGTCATCCTTGCCCATCGCATACTCGAGGTTGGCGACTATGCCCGCCTCCGGCTTGAGCAGATACTGGACCCCCGCCCCCCAGGCGGGATAGATGTTGTCACTGTCGGAGCAGTCCAGTGACTCACCGTTGACGGCGTCGCCGTAGAGACAGGCCACCCCGGCGAAGGCGGTGAGGGTCCAGCGATCCGCCAGCTTGTAGCGCTCCTCGACCTCGACCGCCGACATGTTCTGGGCCAAGTACTCGCCCGGGGTGTAGCCGCGCAGATAGATGGGGGAATAGGATCCGCTCGGCGCGTCGTGCGAGAACTGGTTGCGATTGCGCCAGGCGAGCACGTTACCCTCCCCGTGACTCCAGTAGCCCCGGTAGTCGACCCGGTAGATGTCGAAGTCCTGCTCTCCCCCCAAGCCCTCCCGATAGGCCAGGTTGTTGACGTTGAGGTACCAGCCCTTGGTCGCGCTGAAGTCGCTGTCGCGAGAGTCATGCTGCACCACCAGCCCGAGCCCCCCCGAGGTGAAGCCCTCCAGTCCCAGCTCGTCGAGGATCTGATCCGACTGCGGATCCTGACCCTGCATCTCGTAGTTGGAGTACGCCGCCATGCCGCCGACGAACCAGTCCCCCTCCACCCGGTACAAGTAACGGAAGAAGGCGGAGCGGAAGTTGTCATTGGTCTCGAGGGCACGGCCGGTGCCGAGGTAGTCCTCGTAGCTGTTGTTGATGTCGCCGGAGATGATGCCACCGACGATACGGTGGTGATCCGCCCCGAACGAGGTCTTGGCGAAGGCGCTGGCGATCAGGGACTCGGAGGTGGTGTACTTGGCCGAGAGGGTGAACAGCGACGGACGCGACTCTTCATCGAACTGGTGCAGATAACCCACCATCAGGCCCGCCGCCGTGTCCAGCTTGGGGCTGGAGCTCAGCAGGGGCACGAACAGCCAGGGGGAACGATCGGCCTTCGCCGTCTCCTCGCCCTGCTTGCCATCCTGGCCGGCTTTCGCATCCTCGTTGGCGGGTTCTGCCGCGGTCACGGGGGCCGCCGCCAGGGTCATGGTGAGGGCCAGGCCGGCCAGCAGAGGGGAGGTCGAGTTACGCATGTATGGGATCCGCACTGGGTCACGCGCGGTACTGCGGCGGCGCTGGGCCACCCAGCTTCGCAGGCGTGTTCCGTATTCAGGTTGCCGGCCGCTGACATTCATCACGGGCGACCAGGAAAGGGGGGCAAGCATATCGGCAAGCCCGGACCCCAGCTACCCAAAGATGGTTAGCCGTACAATCGCCATACAGCTTCGCCGCACTCTGGGTTAGCACGAACGCCAGAGATGAAAAAACCCCTGCCGATGGCAGGGGTCGAATGGGATGGCGCGACAGGCTACAGGTTGACGGCGAGGCTGGCCGGCGCCCTGGTCGGGCTCACCAGCACCGGGATGGACTTGGAGGTCGGGGTGAAGGAGCCCTCGCCTATGCTCTCGATGGCGACCAGCGGGTTGGTCTCCGGGTAGTAGGCGGCGATGTTGCCCCGCGGGATCTCGTAGAAGATGACGCTAAAGCCGCGCACCACCCGTTCGCGCCCGTCGTTGCAGATGGCGGCCATGTCCACCTGTTGCTCCTCGGCCAACCCGAGCGCGCGGGCATCCGCCTCGTTCATGAACACCACGTTGCGCCGCCCCTTGATGCCGCGATAGCGATCGTCCATGCCGTAGATGGTGGTGTTGTACTGATCGTGGGAGCGCAGACTCTGCAGCAGCAAGACCGGCTGATCCACCATCTGCTCGGCGTGGCGGGTGCAGTCGGGCAGGATGGAGTCCGGCAACCGGCTCGGCCTGAACTCGGCGAGGCCGCTGCGGGTATTCCAGCGCAGCTTGGCCGCCGCGTTCTCGAGGTGGAAGCCGCAGGGCTCCTCGATGCGGCGATTGAAGTCGTCAAAGCCGGCGATGGTCTCGGCGATCAGATCCCGCAGCAGTCCGTAGTCATCGCGCAGGGCCAGCCAGTCGACCCGCTCGCTCCCCAGGGTCGCCTCGGCCATGCGGGCGACTATGTCGATCTCGGACAGGCAGAGCGGGGAGACAGGATCGTTCATGCCGGTCGAGGCGTGCACCATGCTGAAGGTGTCTTCCACGGTGATCTTCTGGATGCCGGTGCGCTGCCGGTCGAGCTCGGTGCGACCGAGACAGGGCAGGATCAGCGCATCCCGGGAGACCATCAAGTGGCTGCGGTTGAGCTTGGTGCTGATCTGCACGTTCAGCTCGCTGTTGCGCAGCGCCTCATAGGTGAACTCGGTGTCCGGCGCGGCCGCCGCCAGGTTGCCGCCGAGGCAGACGATCATCTTGCTCTGGCCTGCGTGCAGGGCCTTGAGCGCCTCGTAGACGTTGTGCCCAGGCGTGCGCTTGAGCCCCGAGAAACGGCGCTCGAGGCGGTCGATGAAGGCCGCATTCGGCTTCTCGTTGATGCCCATGGTGCGGTTGCCCTGCACGTTGCTGTGGCCGCGCACCGGGCAGAGCCCCGCCCCCGGTTTGCCAATCTGGCCGCACATCAGGTGCAGGTTGACGATCTCGCGGATGGTGTCGACCGAGTGCTTGTGCTGGGTGATCCCCATGGCCCAGCAGCTGATCACGCTGTCGCTCTGGGCAAAGATCCTGGCCGCCTGGCTGATGGCGTCCCGGCCAAGCCCGGACTGGGCCTCTATCTGGGCCCAGTCGGTGGCGCGCACCTGCTCAAGGTACTGATCGAAGTGCGCGGTATGCTGCTCGATGAAGGCGAGATCGATGCGTCCGCCCTCCTCCTCCAGGATGTACTTGGCCATGCCGCGCACCGCCGCCATGTCACCGCCCAGCTTGGGGGTCAGGTACTGGTGGCTGATGCGGGTGGCCGCCTGGGTCAGCAGCTCGGCCGGGCTCTGGGGGCTGGCGAAGCGCTCCAGCGCCACCTCTTTGAGGTTGTTGAAGGTGACAATCTGGCAGCCCTGGCGCGCCGCCTGGCGCAGGGCGTTCATCATGCGCGGGTGGTTGGTACCCGGGTTCTGGCCGAACACGAAGATCGCCTTGGCGACGTCGAAGTCCTCCAGCACCACAGTGCCCTTGCCCACCCCGACCGACTGGATCAGGCCGACGCCGCTCGCCTCGTGGCACATGTTGGAGCAATCCGGGAAGTTGTTGGTGCCATAGAGGCGACTGAACAGCTGATAGAGGTAGGAGGCCTCGTTGCTCGCCCGCCCCGAGGTATAGAACTCCACCTCGTCCGGGCTGGCCAGGCTCTGCAGCTTGGCGGCGATGATGGCGAAGGCCTGGTCCCAGCTTACCGGCTCGTAGTGATCGCTGGCCGGGTTGTAGCGCAGCGGCTCGGTCAGACGGCCCTGATATTCGAGCCAGTAGTCGCTCTGGCTGGCGAGGCGGCGCACCGAATGCTCGGCAAAGAACGCGGCCCCCACCGTCTTGCCGGTCGACTCCCAGGCCACCGCCTTGGCGCCGTTCTCGCAGAACTGGAAGGCCCCCTGCTTGTTGTCACCCCAGGCACAGCCCGGGCAGTCGAAGCCATCGGTCTGGTTGACCCGCAGCAGGTTCTTGATGTTCTGGCGGGTCTTCTGGCTGCGCAGCACCTGCTTGAAGGTGGATTGCAGAGAAGAAAATCCACCGGCCTTGGCTGGTTTCTCAATATGACTGGACATTGGGTTCTCCGATCTGGTCTGAGGGCCGGCCATGGGAATAGTAGACCGGGGCGTCAAACCTGGGCACATGAATGAGGTTCAGGTTGTATTTCAGGGCCAGTCGCACGGCGAGCTGGCTGGGGGATGCGAGGCTTATCAGGTGAGCGGCACCAAATTGCACGGCCTTGTGAATGAGTTCGCTGCCGCAGCGGCTGGTGATGACCAGGGTGCTGGCGCGCACGGGCTGGCGCAACTGCATGCCGATGAGTTTGTCCAGGGCGTTGTGCCGGCCTATGTCTTCCCGGCAGGCCACTATCTCACCCTGCTCATCCAGCGCCAGCGCGGCATGGAGCGCGCCGCTCTGGCGGGCCTTGCACTGCCAGGGGGCGATGCGCTCGCGCAAGTTGGCAAGGCTCACGGCCGCAGGTGGTGCCAGCGGTGCTAGAGGGGTCAGGGCGGGCAAGGCATGTTCGATGGCCTCGACCCCGCAGATGCCGCAGCCGGTGGCGCCGGTGAGGCGGCGCTTGCGCTGGCTCAGGGCGGCGAGGCAACGGTTGGCGATGGTCACATCGAGCACCATACCCTGCTCGGAGGAGGTTGTCTGGATGTCGTGCACATCCTGATTGCTCGCGATGATGCCGTTGCCGAACAGGAAACCTATGGCGAAATCATCGAGATCGTCGGGGGTCACCATCATGACGGCATGGTTGATGCCGTTGATATTGACTGACAGGGCCGCCTCTTCCACCAGCTCGTCCAGCCTGGGCAACCATGCATTGAAAGGGTCCATACGACACGCTTAAAAATGTATCCGAGAACCAAGTTTAGAGAAGTCATGGCGGCAAAACCAATGAAACAAATCTATTCACCAATAGAACAATCCTATTGCGGACGGAGGCTCGATTGATTAAGTTTGTCGCCCATTCATGGTACCCATCCGCATAGCTTCAATGAATATCAATCAGTTACGCTACTTTTACGAGCTGGCCCAGCACCGCCACTTCGCCAGGGCGGCCAAGGCCTGCTTCATCACCCAGCCGACCCTGTCGGCCAGCATCACTACCCTGGAGAAATCCCTCGGCACCGAACTGGTGGTGCGCAACAGCCAGTTCGTGGCGCTGACCCAGGCCGGCGAGGTGGTGCTGCGCCACGCCGAGCGGATGCTGCTGGAGCAGGACTCGATGCGCCAGGAGCTGAGCCTGTTCAGCGGCGAGCTCAGTGGCGCCCTGCGCATCGGCATAGTGCCGCAGTCGAGCGTTGACATCATGCCGCTCATCAAGCGCTTCAATACCCTCTACCCCAACGTCACTCTGCGCCTGTCGGTGATGACCCACGGCACCCTGCTCGAGCAGCTGGACCTGCACCGGACCGACATCGGGCTCGGCTTTGACGAGCCGCTCACCGACGGCCAGCGCCGCTCCCTCGACGTGCAGCTGCGCCGCCCCAATCCGATGGCGGTGCTCAGCCCCCGGCCCGCGGCGGGCGGCACCGCCAACCAGGGCCCGTTGAAACTGGCCGATCTGCAACCCCTCCCCCTGATCCTGCCGAGCAGGACCATGCAGTTTCGCCACCATTTCGAGCAGGCCGCCGCCCGCCAGCAGCTGAGTTTCAAGGTGGTGCTCGAGACCGACTCCCTGTTCCACCTGGTCAATGCGGTGAGCCATGGTCTGGGCAGCGCCGTGGTCAGCGCCGGCATCGCCAGCACCGCCAACCAGCTGTTCAAGGTGCACTGCCAGCCGCTGGAGGACGCGACGGCGGGCACCACCGCCTTCATCACCCGCAAGCAGAGCGTCACCCCGGCCATGCGCGCGTTTCTCGATATGGCGGAAGTGGATGAGTCGTAATCCCTGAGGGGATTGTCTCATTTGAACGCGTTGGAGGGTCTGGAACTGGGGGAAATTCAGGGACCATCATCGCACCGATGATGGTCCTCTCGATTGAATAGTGAGAACTGACTCAGCTGCCCAGCTTGTGGAGCATGTGATCGATCACCTCACTGTGCTCGTGCTGCGGACTGAACAGAACGACCTCGGCGTCTTGACCGACCCTCACCGTGTGCCCGGGTGGCCAATAGAACAGATCCCCACCGCTGATCACCTCGCTCGAACCATCCCCATAGGTGACCGACAGTTCGCCCTGCAATACATAGCCCCAGTGCGGGGCCTGGCACAGATCGTCCTTCAGCCCTTGCAGCAGCGGTGCTATATCCGTGCCCGCGCCGAGGGAAAAGTATTCGCCGCTGATCATGCCGTATCCGGTCGCGTCGCCAAATTCGGTCTGTTGCCGCGCGATGGCGCCCGGCACCTGGATTCTGACGGGTACGTCCTGCTTGGAAATACGCATATCTACGCTCCTCGATGGTGGTTGTGGAGGTCGAATAACGATCTCTGGCTTAGGTTGCATGGCGCATGATCGCTGCTCATACCGGTTTGATGTTCTGGTTCATCCGGAAGAGGTTGGTCGGGTCGTACTTCTTCTTGATCTCCACCAACCGATCGTAGGTCGCACCGTAGGCGAAGGCGATGCGGTCGGTCTCGTCCTGGGTGAGGAAGTTGATGTAGGCGCCGCTGCTGGCAAAGGGTTGCGACTTGGTAAAGAACTCGCGCGCCCAGGCGATGCAGCGCTCGTCCTCGCCGGCCGACTCCCAGCGACCGTGCACGTTCATCACATAGTTGGCATCCCGGCTCGAGTAGGCCATCGCCTCGGGCGCGACGCGGGCCGTCTGGCCGCCGATCGTGCCGATGAAGATCTCGCACTGGGGCGACGGCAACTTGCCGGCGTATTCGATGATGGCGTCGATCGCGCCGTCGCTGAGCTGCGAGAAGTTGTGCGACTTCCAGTAGTTGCGCGCCCCCTTCGACAGGAGCGGATCGAATGCCTGCTGCCAGGCGACGTATGGTTGTACCCCGATGTGCTCGCCGAGCACGGTGCCAAACCCGCGCAGCGGTTCGATCAGCCTCTCCCCCTCTTTGGGATCGCCCGCATAGCACAGGGCGAGCGCGACCATCTCCTTGCCGTGCACGTCTTCGGGCAGGAAGGGCAGCGGAGGCGCCTTGCGCGTGACCATCCAGACGCTGAGCTCGTCCGGCATCGTCTCGGTGAAACGGGCGAACCGCGTCAACACGAGCTTCGCCTGATCGAACGCAAAGACGATGAGCCCGCTCAGTACATCCGGCCCGACGGGATGGAGCTGGAACTCGAAGCGGGTGACGACACCGAAATTGCCACCTCCCCCCCGCAGCCCCCAAAAGAGATCCGCGTTTTCCGTTGCGCTGGCATGCAGCTGGCGGCCATCCGCCGTGATGACTTCCGCGGAGAGCAGGTTGTCGATGGTCATGCCGAACTTCCGGCTCAGCCAGCCGAACCCGCCGCCGAGCGTCAGACCGGCCACCCCCGTGGTCGAGTTGATGCCCAGGGGCGTGGCGAGGCCGTGGGCCTGTACGGCCGCATCGACGTCGGCGAGGGTGCAGCCGGGCTCGACGCTGGCCCGGCGAGTGGCCGGGTCCACTTGCACACTCTTCATCAATGAGAGGTCGATCATCAGACCACCGTCGCACACGGCATTGCCCGCGATATTGTGTCCACCCCCTCGGATCGAGACGAGGAGGTCGTGTTTTCGCGCGAACTCGACGGCCTGCATGACATCTTCGGGCGAGGTGCAGCGGGCGATCAGCGCGGGCTTGCGGTCGATCATGGCGTTCCAGATCTGGCGCACCTCGTCGTAATCCGCGTCTGCAGCAAGAAGCACCTCCCCCCGGAAGTGCGCTTTGAACTCGTCGATATTGGCATTTCGTAACGGCTTCATGGCGCCACCTTTTTGTTTGCACCTGACAACTGATTATGGTGCCCTTTCCCAAAGGTGCTCAGCTGATGGGTGGGCGCGGCAGCAAACTGTCATGACCCAAACCGAGGCGATCAGGAAGATGAGCGGTGGCTAAACGAATCTGTTCGATCCACGGGCAGCCACCGTGTGTTCGCGCCCCTGCATGAGGATCTGGGTGATAAAGGGCCTTTACCAATAGGGCCAGACGCCTTGGCTACACTCATAGCTGCACAGATTCTTTCCTCCCCGCAAAACTGTTGACCCCGTCCGTGCGAGCCGTGAAAGAGCACATCGTCTCTGGAGCCTGAAGATGGCGCCCAGTCATTGCGAAACGGAGGGCCGAACATGGCAACGTCAAAAACGGATCAGTATCTGGCGAACAACAAAAGGTATGCGCAGGGTGAGGCCGTGCACCAGCCTCTCTATCCGGGCAAACAGCCGATCCAGCCGGCCAGGCGAGTAGTGGTCGTGACCTGCATGGATGCGCGGATCGACGTGGAGGACCTGCTCGGGTTGCAGACAGGGGACGCCCACATCATCCGCAACGCCGGCGGGGTGGTCAGTGATGACACCATTCGCTGCCTAATCATCTCGCATCACCTGCTCAACACCGACGAAATCATCCTGATCCATCACACTCGCTGCGGCATGCTCGCCTTCACCGACGACCTGTTCAAAGCCGGTCTGGAAGGGGACCCAAGGGCGGAGGCACTGCTCGGCCAAGCCACCGGCCGCGCGTTCACGAGCTGCAAGAAGTCTTCTGCCACGCCGTCGGCATTCCACGCGTTCCGTGGGCAAATAGAGCCGCTTGATTCTCCTCGCGATGAGCGAAACATGGAGCGCCTCGCCTGGGATGTGCGGCGCGGCATGTCGGCCGTCCTGAACCACCCCTGGATACCGACGAGCGGCTCGGATGCGGTCAGCGTGCGCGGCTTCATCTACGATGTCGATACCGGGATGCTCGAAGAGGTGGCCTACCCCGGGCCAATGGGCTCGTTCGACTGAATTGGGCTAAGCAGATACGACAGCTACATAAACAAGACACCGGCCTCAGGCCGGTGTCTTGTTCTCGATGAAGTCACTATCGGTCAGCACCATGTGTGCCAACTAGGTCGATCTGGAAGTCGGCTGCATCATTGCTGTTGACGTTGCCCTCCACCTAGGTGTGCGCGATCCCCTTGGCGCCAGTCACGAAATGGTACTTCTACTGGCCCTGGCCGCTGAATTATCGGTAACGGCTCAGGCATTGCGCGGCAACACGGTCAGCACCCGCACGATGAATGCATGCAGCTCATTCATATAGTTGCGCAGGAAGTCAGCTGTCGAATCGTCCGTGACCTGTCCGCCCTCGGTGATTAGACCGGGTTTAAATTGAATGTAGGCTTCCAGCGTATTCATCAGTGGCGAATTGCAAAAGCACAGCACTCCACGCAAGCTCTGTTGCGCGACCGCGGTGCCAATGGCACCGGGCGACGTACCTATTACTGCCGAAGGCATACGTGTGAACGAATTTTGGCCCCACGGCCGGCTGGCCCAGTCGATCGCATTTTTCAGGCCACCTGGGATGGATCGGTTGAATTCCGGCGTCACGAACAACACCGCATCGACTTCGCTAATGGACTGCTTGAATTTTCGTGCCACCGGGGGGAAGTCCGCATCATAGTCTTGACTGTACAGGGGCAAGTCCCGAATGGGGATCTCAATCAACTCCAACTCGGGTGGTGCCAAACGCACCAGCGCCTCGGCCAGCAATCGATTGATTGATGTACTGGAGAGACTACCGACGAAATAACCAACTTTGTATTTAACCATGAAGATCTCCTTTGTAGAGTTAACCCATCCGAATCCAAGCCATCATGCTTCGCCTATAGCCGAGTCTTGATGCTGTTGAACAAATCGGAGATGCTCTAGGATAGTCGATAAACCAAGGAAGGCGCGGACAAGTCCCTGACGTGAGATCATCGCCACATCACCTTGAGTCGCTACCCTGTAATTTGTTGAATTAAAATAACTAAACCTCCCAGTCTCCTCACAGAGGATGCGTGTTCACAGCCTCCCTAGTCATCGCGAAATGGAGGATTATTTTCAGCAGCCCCCTACCCTATCCCCATCAGTAATAACAAGACGCCCACCCACAAGGGGCGCACTCAATGCGGCCCTCTTAAGGGGTGTTTTTAGGGCTAAATTGAAATGGCGGGAGAGGTTGAATCATACCACTCGGATATCTGCCAAATACGGTACAGATATCTGACGCAGGATGAGCCAGCTGCAGGAGGTGTTTAAGATGAACGATGCGATTGAAACCTTGATTGAGCTAGCTGAACAGGGCGATGTGACTGCTGCTATCTGTTTGGCACATGCGTATGACACTGGCCTGGGATTGGATGGGCCGCAAGACAGGCAGAAGGCCTGTTTCTGGTTTCAGAAAGGGGCCGAACTGGGCAATGCAGACTGCCAATTAAACGTCGGCATGATGTGTGAGAAGGGGGAGACGGTGCCACAGGACTACCGACAGGCGGCTGTCTGGTATCGCAAGGCCGCCGAACAGGGGGGCAAAGAGGCACAACGCCACCTTGGATACCTCTATAAAAATGGCTTTGGAGTAGAACAGGACTACAGGCAGGCTTATGCGTGGTTTTCTCTCGCAGCAACCAAGGGTGATCACGCAGCCATAGTATCGCGTGACAAGATGGTTAAGAAACTAGCCCCTGCCGCACTGGTAGAGGCGCAAAAACTGGCGTTTGGCTATTTCGAACTGTATCGGAAAAGCTGACCATACCGCAGAGATAGCTTCTGGAGATACTTGTTGATGGTCGTAGGGCTCTTGCCTGAGTTCAGTAGCTCGTCCTTGAACTTGACCACATCGACCTTGCTGTACGCGGTGGGAGATCTACCCCACAGCGCCGTGATGAAGTAGCCGATGTAGTTCTTCTGATTACTGAGTTCTTTGGGGGCCCATGACAGAGCCTTTTCTTTCAGATAACGCTCACTGAGTTCTGAGAGTACAGGGGATGTAATAGCAGAGGGTCCCACAGGGGCTGACTGAGGGGCAGGATGGGCCGCAGGTTGTCTCTGTTGTTGTAGCTGCGGAGGCACCGGCAGGGAGTTTGACTAAGGCTCTAGCTGGATAGACTCAGGCTTTACCCGAGAACGAGCGCAGGTTAGCAACTGAGCCACGTTTTCACGTACGGCGAGTTTGTCCCGAGCACGGAGAGATTTATTGATGTCCTTGCGGCGCCCACAGGGGAGCATGGTGACCTTGCGGTAGTACCAGATACCTTGCGGAGAGAGCCAGAGATTCACTATGAAGACTCCTGATCCATCCACACAAAGTGGATTACCAAGAGGTCTGAAGGGGGCTATTAGTCGTAACTTATTGTGTCGCTTAACCCATAAGTTGACATGACACACCATTATTAATCAGCAACTTACATCCATGACTTTACCTATAAGCAGACATAAAATTTACCCATAAGCTGACATAACGTGGCGTCGACCTCTGTTTCTTACTTTTTTGCGTTGTCATTTTACTACGCCAGCGGACATGATCCCTGTCCCTCCCCGACCGTGGGCACTGTGCTCCCTCAGCAGGAAAAACGGTTGGCGGCGCGCCGCGCCACCAACCGTCTGTCATCTCCCGGCGCCATTGCTGATTGCCCTTGTCAGACGTCGAGCTTGCGCTGGGTCAACCATTCCACCATGGCGGGGTCGCGGTGAGAGAAGAAGGCGCTGGTTGCCGTATCCAGCGCGGCTATCTGCACCATCTCATCCTGACTGAGCTCGAAGTCGAGGATATCGAGGTTCTCCTTCATCCTCTCCTTGCGCACCGATTTGGCCAGCGACGCTATGCCTCGCTGGAAGATCCAGCGCAACACGACTTGCCCCACGCTCTTTCCCCGCTTCGCGCCGATGGCGGTCAGCACCGGGTGCTGGAACAGACCATTTCTGCCCTCTGCGAAGGGAGCCCACGCCTGTGGCTGTATGTGTCGACTCTGCATCCAGGGCGCGGCATGCAACTGCTGATTGAAGGGGTTCACCTCTATCTGGTTGACGGCAGGCACCAGCTTGTTGAACGCCATGAGATCCGCCAGCCGGTCCGGCTGGAAATTGCTGACACCAATTGCCCGGATCTTGCCGGCTTGCAGCAACTCTTCCATCGCCCGCCATGCACCGTGGACATCCCCGTAGGGCTGATGGATGAGATAGAGATCCACATAATCGAGCTGCAGGCGATTCAAGGAGCGCTCGAACTGCGCCTTGGCTCCCTCGTAACTGGCGTCTTGCAACCAGAGCTTGGTGGTGACAAAGAGCTCGCGGCGCACGATGCCGCTCTGCCTGATCCCGTTCCCGACCTGGGTCTCATTCTGATAGGAGGCGGCGGTATCGATCAGCCGATAGCCGCTGTCGATGGCCTCGATGACGGCACGCTCGCACTCTGCCGCGTCTGTCATCTGAAAGACCCCAAAGCCCAGCAGGGGCATTTCGATACCGTTATTGAGTCTGACTGTGTGCATGACTATATCCTTCCAATAATGTGTGCCCAGCATAACGCAAGGGGATTGACTAGATTAGACCCGGGATCTTGCTAGGGTTTATTAGCAATATTCATGAATCGCGTCATCACCCTTGCTGTCTCCCGTGGTTATTGCAGACCTTTCTCTTTCAGGAACTCGCTCACCAGATCGGCGATCTGCACATTGTTCAGATCGGAGAAGGGGAAGTGGGTGTTGCCCTTGATGCCGATTTCGGGCAGATGAACCACAGTGACATCCCCTCCATGCTGGTTGACCAGATCCCGCCATTGGCGGGCCATCGCCAGCCGTACTCGCCAGCTGTCCTGGGCGGGCATGGCAGTCGGTTGGCTTGGGATGTTGTCGCCATACAGGATCAGCACCGGGATCTTGGTCAGGCTCATGAACTGCGCCATCGCCACCGGCTCCCCCTTCAGGGTATCGAACGCACTCGGCATAGGGGCTGGCAACGCCTGCTCAGGGAAGAGGAAGCCACTGCCTGGTTCGAACGCGACTATGGCCTTCACCTTGTTGCTTTTTATGGCGGTATGCCAGCCAGGTCCGCCCCCCTGAGAGTGGGTGAACAGGATGGCCGGACCACTCTTGTCCACCACCGCCGCCATGGCATCGGCGATGACATTGACATCAAAGGGCCCGGTGTTGGGCGTCATCTGGCGGAAATACTGGTTCAGCACCGCTTGATGCTGAGAAAACTGGACGTCTTTGAAATAATCCGGCCAGACGCCAAGACGGAACTGATTGAACCACAACTGCTCATCCGGCTTGGGGGCCACCGTCCCCTCCACCATGCTGCGACCCGCGCTGCCTCTACGGGGTTGATCGACCAGATAGGTCGCAAAACCCCGGCGCAGGAACAGGGTCTGGAAACCTTCCCGGCCATCCGGCGTGGTCTGCCAGGTACGGGAAGACTGACCGGCACCGTGGAGCATGACGATCGGATATTTGTGCGGGTTGGACGGGATCTGATAGAAGACGCTGGCGTGATCCCCATGGTAGGTCTGACCGGCAGGCTCCAGTGGTTTCTTGCGGTCAAACTTGCCGGGTGCGGTGACGACGGCGCCCCCCGCGGCAAAGCTGCCTTGCTCCTGAATAACCAGGGGATCGGCATGAGCGGGGGCCACAAGCACCTCTGCCAGCATGCAAAAAAGCAATGATTTACTGAGTCTCTTCATGGTTGTGTTCCCTTGTTTGGCATCAAGCATCAATCCTGTTTACGTCATGAACGTCACCTGTCGCCATCACGACGATGACCTGTCTGCCTCGCCCAAAGATGAGATCAAGTCCCTCTGGCCTCCAGCCACCGGGCTACTGTCTCGGTCGTTCGCCTCTCCTGATCGCACTCCATGATCAGTGGTGCATCTCGCCGGGCACCTGACGCCAGTCTGGCGAGTACCGCCTCGCTATCCCCGATGCCATAGCCACCGTGGGTGATGAAAGGAACGAGCCGCTTACCCGCCAGCGGTATCAAGGTGCACTGATTGGGGATCGGGCTGACTATTATTCCCCTGCATGCTCAATTCCGGTCCCCAGCGACGGAGGCGCGATAATCACGCTCGCTCACCTGCGCAAGCCAGGTCACCACCTGGCCATCCTGCCGTTCAGCCAGCGCCAGGTGGGTCATAGGAGTATCTGGTGCCGCACCATGCCAGTGCTTCACGCCAGCCGGGATCCAGACCAGATCCCCTGGCCGGATCCCCTGGACAGGGCCCTCTGCCATCTGCACCCGCCCTACCCCGCTGACCACGTAGAGGGTCTGGCCCAAAGGATGGGTATGCCAGGCGGTGCGCGCCCCCGGCGTGAAGCTGACCAGACCGCCAGAGATAGCGGCTGGCGCCGTGCCCTGGTAGCGCTGATCCACATAGACATCCCCGACGAAGAACTCGCTGGCACCCTGGGTTGCAGGCACCAGCCCCGGGGAAAATACCTGTATCGTCTGATCCTTTGCCTCAGCCTGGGCAAGCGTGGTTGCGGATATTGGGTTCATTGTCGACTCCTGCGTTTTAAAAATGTGTCAATCGCGCCACCAGGCGCTGCCCTCATGGGGGATCAGCATGTTCAGGGGCTCCCCCATCACCGGAGTGGTCAATGGGATTTGCTGCTCGGCGGCCAGACGGATTATCTGCTCGAGCGGGTCATCCCACCCATGCATGGCCAGATCGAAGGTGCCGTTGTGGATCGGATAGAGCCACTGCCCGCGCAAATCGTGAAACGCCTGCGCCGTCTGCGCCGGCAACATGTGCACGTACTCCCAGCGCTTGTCGTAGGCCCCGGTCTCGAGGAAGGTCACGTCGAACGGGCCGAAACGCTTGCCGATCTCCTTGAAGCCATCGAAGTAACCGCTGTCACCGCTGAAGAAGAGATTGGCTCCCTCCCCGCGAATGACCCAGGAGGCCCACAGGGTCTGATTGCCATCGCCAAGGCCACGGCCGGAGAAGTGCTGGGCTGGGGTGGCGATGAACTCAATGCCGCCGACCCGGGCCTTCTGCCACCAATCCAGCTCCCTGACCTTGTGCCGGGGGACACCCCAGGCAACCAGGCGCGCCCCCACGCCGAGCGGCGTGATGAAGTGGCTGACCTTCTCTTGCAGCGCAAGGATGGCGTCATGGTCGAGGTGGTCGTAGTGATCATGGGAGAGGATCACCGCCTCTATGGGGGGCAGCGCATCCAAGGTGATGGGCGGTGCGTGCCAGCGCTTGGGGCCAAACCATTGCACCGGCGAGGCGCGCTCGCTGAACACGGGATCCGTCAGCCAGAACTTGCCCTGCAATTTGAACAGCAGACTGGAGTGGCCGAGGCGCCACACACTGTTATCCGAGGCGGCCATCAGCCCCTCACGGCTCATGGCCTGCACCGGGATGGCGCGATCCGGCACTGTGCCATCAGGCTTGGCGAACAGAAAATCCCACCAGAGCCGTACCCCTTCCCAGGTGCTGCGCTGCGGCAGTGTCACGGCATTGCTGAACTGACCCGCCTGATACTGGGAAGAGTCAGGGTGCGCGGGCAGGCCCGGTTTCAATACATAGGAAAAGATGCCTGCCATCACGGCTCCTGTTAGCAACCAGAGAGAACGCCGGCCCCTTGGGACGGCGCGAGAGAGCACAGAGGGGTTCTGCATTCATGAGACTCCTTTGACGATCCGACCTTAGCGACCCACGTTGTGCTGCAGGTGTGACGGATAGCGATCCCCCTCCACCTTGATCCCGGCCAGGGCACGCTGGATGTCTCCCAGATCGGCGGCGCTCAGTGAAACCCGAGCTGCACCCAGGTTCTCCTCGAGCCGATGCAGCTTGGTGGTGCCGGGAATGGGGGCGATCCAGGGCTTTTGTGCCAGTAGCCAGGCGAGCGCAATCTGGGCAGACGTCACCCCCTTGCTGGCCGCAAGGTCGCTCAATACCTCGACCAGATGCTGGTTGGCCTGGCGCGCCGCCTCGGCAAAACGTGGGACTATGTTGCGAAAATCCGAGTCATCGAAACGGGTATCGGGCTTGATGGCTCCGGTCAGGAAGCCCTTGCCGAGGGGGCTGAAAGGGACGAAGCCGATCCCCAATTCCTCCAGCAACGGCAGGATGGCCTGCTCCGGTTCGCGCCACCAGAGGGAGTATTCGCTCTGCAACGCCGCCACCGGCTGCACGGTATGGGCGCGACGAATGGAGTCGACACCGGCCTCGGACAGACCGAAGTGGCGCACCTTGCCCTCCTGGATAAGATCTCGCACTGTGCCAGCCACCTCTTCCATGGGGACATCGGGATCGACGCGGTGCTGGTAGAAGAGATCGATCACATCGGTGTTGAGGCGGCGCAGCGACGCCTCCGCCACTGCGCGGATGGTGGCCGGGCGGCTGTCCAGCCCCTCCGAGACCTTGCCGTGCTTGAAACCGAACTTGGTGGCGATCACCACCTTGTCCCGGAACGGGGCGAGAGCCTCCCCCAGCAGCAGTTCGTTATCGCCAGGGCCATAGGCCTCGGCAGTATCGAAGAAGGTCACCCCCAGTTCATGGGCGCGGCGGATCAGGGCGATGGCCTGTGCCTTGTCGGTGGCAGGACCATAGCCAAAGCTCAGCCCCATGCAGCCCAGACCGATGGCCGACACTGCCAGCCCGCTGTTACCCAAAGTACGTGTTTGCATGATGGATCCCTTTTCTTGAAAGGCGCTCTCCTTGGAGAGCGCCATGGTGTGATGGCTGGCGACGCGCGGCTCAGTCCTGACGCAGGACCTGGAGGCACCGCCACTCACATGGCATTGCGAAGGATGGTGGCCAGCACGTCCTGGGTGTAGGTTTCAGCCAGGCCAAACCAGCGGGCGTTGCCCTTGAGGTTCTCCAGGATGGCAGGCAGGTCCGCCTCCGTGATGCCGAGCTGGGAGAGGCGGGTCGGCGTGCCTATCTTGTCGAACCATTTCTCAAGGGCGGCAATGCCTTCTTCGGCGGTGTTCAAGCCAAACAGCTGCTGGGCGAAGCGCTCGAACTGAGCCGGATTCTGGCCCTGATACCACCTCATCCAGGCGGGCATCACCACCGACAGGCCAGCGCCATGGGGCACATTGAACAGGGCGGAGAGCGCGTGTTCGATCATGTGGTTGGGGTAGCCAAAACCCGAAGTACCCGCATAGGTCAGACCGTTCAATGCCAGGGTCGCAGCCCAGGCGAACTCGGCGCGGGCGTTGTAGTCGGCGGGATCCGCCAGCAACTGCTCAGTGGTCTCCAGCACGGTGGCGATGACGGACTCCACCAGGCGGGACTGAATTTTCGGCTGCACCTTGGCGGTGAAGTAGCCCTCGATGGAGTGGGCTATGATGTCCGCCGCCGAGTAGACCAGATAGTCGCGGGAGACCGTCTGCATCAGCGCCGGATTGACGATGGAGACTTTCGGGAAGGTGTGCACCGAGTTGATGGCAAACTTCTCTTTGGTGTCATCGTTGGTCACCACGGCGCCGCTGTTCATCTCGCTGCCGGTGGCAGCCAGGGTCAGGATGGCAAACACCGGCAGCGCCGCCTCGATCTGCCCCTTGCCGACAAACAGATCCCAGACATCCCCCTGATAGAGGGCCCCTGCGGCAATGGCCTTGGCGCTGTCGAGCACGGAGCCGCCGCCGACGCTGAGAATGGCGTCGACCTCCTGTTCCCGCGCCAAGGCGATGGCGTCACGCACCTTGGAGATGAGCGGGTTGCTGACGATGCCGCCGCACGCCACGAACGGGATCCCCTGCTCGTTCAGACTGGCGCTCACGCTGGCGAAGAGGCCATCGCCCTTGATGCGATCGCTGCCATAGGCCAGCAGCACCTTCTTGATGCCGTGCTGGGCCAGGATCTCGCCGATGAGGCGCTCCTTGCCGGTGCCGAACTCGATCCGGGTCGGGTTGTAAAAGCTGAAATTGTCCATCTTGCTCGTCTCTCTGTCTGGGTTCATGCCGGGAGGCTTGTCGATGAGCTGAACTATAGATGGGCAATAAACATCGAACTAGACGGCAAATGGATGAATCAGTTACAACTAAATGATGTAAATCGACGAGAAAGACCATGATCAGCGAATTGAGATCCATCACCACCTTCGTGCGCACGGTGGAACTGGGCAGCCTCAGCAAGGCCGCCGAGGCCCAGCAGATCTCCCCTCAGGCCGCCAGCAAGGCACTGAGGCAACTGGAGACCTATCTCGGGGTGAGGCTGTTCCATCGCACCACCCGCAGCATGTCGTTGACCGAAGAGGGCCAGCGTTTTCTGGAGGCAGCCCAACCCGCCCTGCTTGGCCTGCAACAGGCGTTGTCAGCCGCGAGGCAGACCCGGGAGGCATTCGCCGGCCCGCTGCGGATCGTGGGGCCACGCTCGGTCGCGCAGATGATCATCGGCCCAGTGCTGGACGAGTACTGCCGGCTCTATCCCGAGGTCCAGCCGGATGTGCAGCTCGATGACCGTATCGGCAACTGGGTAGAGGAGCGAGTCGATGTGGGCCTTAGGATCGGGCTCTCGCCGCAGGACGGGCTGATCGCACGCCGCCTGTTTCCCTTGCAGCTCATCATCTGCGCCTCCCCCACCTATCTGCGCAAACATGGGGTGCCGCACACGCTGCACGATCTGGGCGTGCACCGTTGCAGCGTGTTTCGTCATGCTGGCTCCGGCCACCTTATTCCCTGGCATGTGCAGCTTGGGGAGAGCATGCAGGATCATCTCGTTCGCCCGGCGCTCTCCACCAATGACGAGACCGTCGAGCTGGGCGCCGTGCTGGCGGGGGAAGTGATAGGCCAGATCGCCGGGCCGACTGCGGCGGCGCACATCCGGGCCGGTCGCCTGGTTCCCCTGCTGCTCGACCACATGACCCAGATGCACAGCCTGTTTCTCTACTACGGCAGTCGCGCGGCCCAGCCCGCCCGGGTACGCAGCTTCATCGATCTGGCGGTCGAGCGCCTCACCGACAACCCGGAGTTCGTGCTCGGTGCCGAGGAGCTGCGCCTTGCCCATGCTCGGGGAGTCGGGGGATGCAATGCCCGGATAAGGAGCGATAAGCAGGTGATCGAGCTGTCACAGAGACAGGAGTACCAGGCGACGGCTAACTGACGAAGAGCCCTCCACGAAAGATAGGCGGGCTCACGGTGACGCAAGGGTGCCCCAGGATGTTTCCAGCATCAGCCCAAGGAGCCTGGTTGACTGACCCGGGCTTTACTTCGACGCCAATGACAACCTGGTCGTCGGCCAGGAGACGCCTGTTGAGCCTTCGAGATCCTTGACGCATACGCCGGGTGGCAGGGGGTTGGCGAGGTTGGCGAGGTTGGCCAGTACGGTAGTCACTGGTGGCGACAGCTCATCGCACATCACAGGCCAAGGCAGACGGTGAACGCCCAGCCACTGAGCGGTCACCGTCACCTCGTTGTCGACCAGTATCCGACGTCGTCAAGGAGATGTGAGTGCCTCGTCCATCTTGCTCTGCACCTGAGGCTGGGGGCTCGCCACGGGATCAAGGATGGCATCCAGATGGCCACGCAACTCTTCAATAGCCCCTGCAACATCCGGCTGCTTCATCACATCGAAGCACGAGAAGGAGGGCAACACCTCTACGCCACAGAACCTGTAGTTGGCCGTGTTGCTGACGAAGACGTCATCCACCGTCTTGCCCTCGAACAACATCTGCCCAGCATCGCCAAATGCCGCCCTCGGCGCATTCCAGGTCAGCGACAGCATGTACTGCTTGCCATGCATCTTGCCGCCAGAGCCATATTGCTTGCGCGGATCCTCGCGCGTCCTGCCATCACCCGACAGGAAGCGCTGCTGGAACATGCCCGCGGTAAATACCTCATCGACATACTTCTTGTAGATCCACGGCATGCCGAACCAGAAGACCGGCGATTGCAGGATGATGATATCTGCCCACAGATGCTTGTCGACCTCGCCCTGAACGTCGTAGCCCTGCTCTATATATGTCTCCTTCACCCCATAGCCGCGCGCTGCCATCTCTTGCCTGATGACGCCTGCCAGGGTGCTGTTCAGCTTGCCGCCGGAGATGCCTTCAAAAAACTGATGTGCGTTGATGATCAATACGTTTTTCATCGTCTTCTTTTCCTCAATAATCAATGGTCTGATGCGCCTTCTCACTTGCATGTTGGTTTCGGCGTCGTGGGGTCCATCACGCTGACACCTGAGGGAAAGAGGCCCGAGGGCATGGCAATCTTGCGGATTGATTTTCATGGGTGCCTCCTTCACGGTGAAGGCAACTATAGGCGCCGTATTAGTGCAGAAAAATAGCTTAATCCTGCACACCATATGAAGTTATGCTTCAAGATATGAAACTCAATCAACTCGACGGCCTGATGGCCTTTTGGAAAGTCGCGGAGCATCGCGGCTTCACTGCCGCGTCTGCCGAACTGGAGGTATCGCCTTCGGCGCTGAGCCAGGCGATCAGGCAGCTGGAAGCGCGTCTCGGCGTACGCCTGCTCAATCGCACGACCCGCAGCGTGAGCCTGACGGAGGCTGGGGAGGACTATCTTGCCCGCATCGGCCCGGCACTCGGTCAGGTCATTGTGGCGGGTGAAGAGCTGAACGTCCTGCAGGGCGGACCCACCGGCACATTGCGCATCAATGCCGCACGCATTTCGACCTCAATGGTGTTGCAACCGCTGTTGGCAGGTTTCCTTCGTGAGCATCCGAACGTGAAACTTGAACTGACCAATGACGAAGGCTTCGTCGACATCGTCGAGCGGGGTTTCGATGCGGGCATTCGCATGGGAGAAGATCTGCACAAGGACATGGTCGCCCTTCCCCTTGGCGGCCCCATCACAGTCGCCATCGTCGCCTCTCCTGATTATCTCGCGCGCTTCCCCGCGCCCAGCCATCCGGACGACCTCGTGCAGCACAACTGCATCCGCTTCCGCTTCGCCGGAACAGGCGCGATCCACAAATGGGAGTTCAAGGTGAATGAGGAAATCGTCGAGTACGAGGTCAAGGGCAACCTGACCATCACGGACACCCTGTTCAGTACGGAGGCGGCACTGGAAGGCGTCGGGATCGCCTACACCTTTGAGCAGCTGGCCCTGCCACACATCAAGGCAAAGCGCCTGACGCGAGTCCTGGCACCGTTCTCGCCGACCTTTCCAGGCTTCTCTCTGTACTACCCCAGCCGGCATGATCAACCGTCCAAGTTGAAGGCATTCATCGAGTACGCACGGCGGGCTGTCATCTGAGCAAGCCTGCTTTCAGCTGTTGCTGAAGGTGCTCAACAGCGCTCGTTCGCCCTTGTTGCTCCTGCATAGTCGCTTGGGCCGGGATACACATGTCACCGAACCGGCAGATACCAGAGAGGATCGGCCGCTTGCTCACAACAATCCGGACGTTCACATCATAGGGGGCGGAGGCTGGAACCATGGCAGAGATGACGGCTGGGTTTTACGCGAGCACGCGCACAGACAAATAACTGGGCGAGCTTGTTTTGGACTGCCAGCCTATCCCGCGTGCCGAGCGATATATTGATGTCCGTCGGCAACGACAGCAGGTGTGCCGACCTTCCGAAGGAAGCAATGTCTTAGGGACTGATGTATCGGGAACTGAGCCAGAAACGCATTGCAGATGCGATCAGTCATCCACACAAAGTGGATTACCAAGAGGTCTGAAGGGGAATTGGAAGGTAACTTATTGATTTTCAGAAACAGGTGGTGGCCCCACCAGCCACATCCCGGCACTCGAGTCCCCCACCTTGGCTGCTACCTTCCGGTCCTGACCAGGTTAGAATTCATCAATAAAATTCACCAATAATCATACGCTTAGGTCAAACGTATATCGGTTGTAGTGCCTTGAATACTGTTTACGAATCAAAAGGTTCAACACAAGCTCTCAAACTGAGTGAGCCACACAAAGTGGCTCACCATTTAATTCTTCTAAAATACTATCTTCCTAGCCTCTTTACTTCAAGAGGAATAAATCAAGTGAAAAGGGTTCTACAGTCCACACAGCCAAAACACCAACATGGAGATCCATTGTATAAGTCGGGTTCTGCTTCACCTCCGCCCTTCGGTCAGTCGTTATCGCACGAATGGAGTATTGCTATCGCATTGAGATAATATTTTTTCCCTATATAAGTAGACTCAAAAAAAGAGAAGCCATTACAAGAGAACAGCTTGTAGATCTCGAAGTAATTGCGAGTTCCAATGAGCTGACTGATCGAAGTAAAGGAAGTGAGTAGAATTATTCAAGATGAATTACTATAATTTAGGTCTGAATCTCCTACGTCGATTCATTCCGCCTATTCGGAACTTGCAGTTCCTCATATGCCCAACTAGTTTTTATTAAAATGAGTTTCCATTAATAGAAATACTAAAAATTAAAAAAACAAAGAGAAGTAATCCGACTTGTTCGGATTGCTGAACGAGTTGAGAGTTAGTAACGAAGTGGATAACTCGATATTCAATAGATGGATACTACATTAAGAACTACTTCCAAATAGTAACTGGGGATATTCTCTCGGAGTAACTCCCGCACTCGCTTCGCTTGCTTGTTGGCTGACTAACTCGTTTCACTCGAAGTCAGTGGGTCGCTCGGCCTCTAGGCACTCGCTAAGGTTGATTACTCCACGTCTCTCTAAAATGTTAACTAAAAACCCCTATAAGTATTAAGGCATTAAAAGTTAACATTATTGGTTTTATAACGATGTCACTTAACTTTCTTCATGAAATTCTCAATTACAAGTTCTTTGACTTCATCATCCCATTTCTTCTTTAATACCCACGCCCTGAACTGTTCAAGAGTTGGATTCTCCTTTTTGTATCTAGATATGTTTGCGTTAACTGAATTGGGAACAGTTACTAATTTCACTGGTGCCCCTACCTTCTTTGGTTCATTATTATCTAAACCCAAATCAATATACTCTGGTTTATCCACCAGACTCAGTGCTTGTTCTTCACTGAACACATACACAGTTTGAATTTCAGAACTATCATAATCACGAACAACACCACGATTGACAAATTGATAGATGTTCTCATGCTCTCGTGCAACAACTAACTGCTCGCCATCAATTCCAAAAGCATACTTGCTATGAATAACGTCAACAGGGTTTGGACGCATACAGGCAAGCCATACACAAGTATCATAACTTTGAAGAGAATTAATACCTCTTGCATCTGGACTAATCTTAGTGCCACTTAGAGATAATGTATCAGAATTGTTATTAGTCCAATAATATTTTTCTGGTAGTTCATGGCTGAGGTGATCATAAACTTTCTTTAGTTCATTGGGGTTTGCATCTTTCCATGTCTTACTCAGAATTCTCTTGGTGAAGTAGAACACTTTTAGTCTTTCTTTTACTGGAATAACTCTTGTTGAGAGTCCCTCTAATTTAATTTTCTCAAACAATTCTGGGTGAGCAAGATAGACTGTTGATTTCTCAAAGTTGTTTGCCATGAATGTAATATCAAAACCAAGATACTTACTCATATCACGAAATGCAGTAATACCTAATTGAATTTTCTCAGCCTCAAGAAACCAACTACTATTCATAAAGAACTTATCATTACTCTCAACAATGCTGAATGACTTAGTTAGATTTACAAGCAAGTCCCCTTTGTTGTTAGTCTTCTGTGCAGTAATGAAATTTGCATCATCACCAAAGACCTCAACAGAACTGAATACCTTGTTTTGAACAATTTTCTTCATATCTGGATCAATTTCATTGATATTTTTGAAATCACTAAAGGTAGTCACATCATCAACGAATATTCTCCAACTTTGAAGAAGAGACACAGAGATATTACTAAATGACTTGTCACTGATGATCAGAACTTTATGAGTTGGGCTCTTTAAAAACTCAACCACCCGATCCATCACACATTCATCAGAGCCAACGTTGGTAGAACAGATTAGGATTGAGTCTTTTATGTATTGATGGGTTTGTTCCATTAGCTTGATTGTATTCTGAGTTACGATAGTTTTAACTTTGTCACTGTTGATTAGTTCAACCATTGCTTTGGTCTTACCACTACCACAATCACTACTGATAAATTTTAATTTTCCTTTTGACATACTATGCCCCTTTTATTGTTTTGATTTTTTGGGGAAACTGAAACTATAAATACTTTATGATATTATTGTTTTTATAGAAAACATATCTCCTAGAGCAGGATACTTTTAGTTAGGTATTCTGCCTTTTTTTTTATTGTATGGATGTTATTCCAAATAGACTTTAATGTAACTGCATTCTCAGTTATTCAAATATTTATTAGCTGAAAATATAGATGGCACTGCATATGGTATTATTCAGCTAAATACATCCTTTTGGATCTTATTTTTAAGAATACACCAATGCCCTAGAGCTGGAAGCTGCTAGAGTTTGAAGCGTTGTAATTCTGGATTTTTCTATTATAGCAAAAATGGAGCCGTTTTTTCAGAAAAATAATAATTAAGCTGTCGGTGTCAACCTTAATTTTATAAATCCCTCAAGTATTACTCTCTCGACCTATGCTGACTGGCCTTTAAGGCTGACCCTGATCAAACCCCAGCCCCTTCACTACGAAATCTGAAAGTCTAAGGAATCTCATACTCAGAACAGAAATTAGCCTGTTTTTATCTGCACTAGTCAAAAATCATCTGAGCCACTGGAATAATATTTAATGTGACATTTTTGAAAAATGTCAAGATATACTTTATCTTTTCGTGATTACCCACGAGCCTCAGCTGTGAATTAGTAAGATGGCTCAGTGGTTCGCGGGTAAGGTGAATCGGCCGGGGGAAAACAGTCTTGAAACTCAGCATATATGCCAGCCATTTTACCGGCCTCTGCTGGCACGCCGGCTAGGATCAAAAGCAGATTACCTGCAATCCCCAGCAGCCCATTCGAGTGTCGGATTTGCATCAGAACCAGCTCCGGCGGGAAGCCCCTACCATGACGATTCACTGCATGGATGCCACCGTGCACAAAAGAGCTCAGAGGCCGCCACGAGTAATGTTTGAACTCCTTGAGATGAGCCACTGGTGCATGTGGTGCTTTCTCCTCGATTGCTTCTAGCATTTGGCTGAGCATCGGAATTTTGTTGGCTTGCTTAGCAGTATCCTGCGTGAGCTCAGCGAGCATCAATTCAGCTTGGCTGTCCGTCGCAACGTAAAGCACCCAAAGAGAACGAACCAGCGACTCATACTGCACACGAAGTAGGGCTGCGGCAGATGTATGTAGGCCTGCTGCCACTAGATACTTCAAGCTTTGAGCATGTTCAAAGCTAAGACTAGCAAGTGCCCTAGCAGCCTGTAGACGACTGGAATCATTTACCAGCGGTAACGAGAAGAAGTCAGCTAGTCGCTCCTCCAATACCGCAGAACGTGCAAGCAACTGATTAAAGAGCATATCAGCCTACCTAAAATAACTTTTAATAGGGCATTCTACAGATTTAAGGCTATCCCAACTCTCAACAGCAGAAAAGCGTTTCGTGATAACCCATTAAACTCAACCATCCTGAGTAAATGGCAATTACTGATTCTCGATATGGACTCTATGGAGTGCGAAACTTCAGTTGGAATACCTCGTTCGAAGTTGTTTCTGGCCTGATAGCAGTCCTGCGTACCAGAGGCTGAGGATCATGGGTAATCACGTATCTTTTTTGCGATCCGGGTTGAAAAAGACACTAAACAGAAATCTCTTTTGACTACTCCCTAGTGATACCGCTCTGCTGAGTCTCGTTTAGTATCATTTATATGTTGAAGGAATCTATATGATACAGTATCATTGATTCAATCTAAACGATACTTGATGGCAGACAGGGGTAAGACATGATTTTTGGATATGCGAGAGTTTCGACAAAAGATCAAAGCCTTGAACGTCAATTAGCAGTCTTGGAACCTGTTTGCGATAAGATCATTTCTGAGAAGGAATCAGGGAAGTCTACTAGTGAAAGGCCAGAACTGCTGAACCTGCTTTCACATCTCCGCGAAGGCGATACCCTTGTAGCCCATTCTATTGACCGTCTTGCACGTAACACCCGCGACTTACTGGAAATGATAGATAGCCTTGTTGAACGGGGTATCGTTGTTCGCTTCCTGGCTAACGGCATGAGCTTTGACAACTCCCCGCAAAGTCGTCTGATCCTAACCATGATGGGGGCTGTTGCAGAGTTTGAGCGAGGCATGATCGCATCGAGACGTAATGAAGGCATAGCCATTGCTAAAGATGCTGGCCGATACAAGGGAAAACAGAAGAACAAGGAACTTCATAGCAAGATCACTGAAATGCTCTTGGCTGGGAAGAACACACCTGATGAGATCGCGAAGCTGTGCGACTGCGGTAGAGCAACCGTGTTTCGTGTCAAAAAGGAAATGATTAGTGCTGAACAGGGATGATATCTAAAGAAAAAGGATATGTGGAAAAAGTAACCACATATCCTTTTGCTATTTGAGTATTAACTTTCGGTTCTATCAAGCACTAAGTAACTTGGCTGGCACATGCTTCCACGTTCTTGGAGCCAGTAGTAATCCATATCAGCCACTCGAACATCTAGCCCAGAATCCACACGGTTTATTTGTATGCGTAGGCCTGCCATTTCATTGTATGATAATCCAGATTTGACGATGAACTTATACTTAACACCGCTTTCCTGTTCGGAATTTTGTAAGAAAGGGGTCATGTGTTGCTGAACTTCTTTTAGGCACACAACCTCATTGCCAATCTTGAATGGTGGCTCAATTTTACCAGATGAGGCAGTCGTTGCTAATACATTGCACGATGCTGATATGGTTAATGAGAGTAAAAGTATTTTTATCACAATATGTGCTCTATTGGGAACAGTTTTGAAATTATGAATATGAGTTCTTGTCTCTGAATATATAATGGATTATCCAGACAAAAATCCAAATCCCCCCAGTGAGTAGAACCATAATGCCGTGGGCTATGTGTGGGAATTTTTTTGCTTGGGATGATGAATTTTGTAAGTTATTGTTATTGCTAACCACTATATTGGAATTGTTCTTTTCCCTCATGAGTCTTTCAATGTCTCGCATCTGGGGATCTATTATCTCACCGCAGTGCTTACATTTTTTTGCTTTAGCTGCGATCAATTCATTACAGTAGATGCAATTGATCTGGTTTTCGTTTTTATCCATATCTTAAGTCCAGTTAGTAAATGCAGTTTTCCCCAAGAGACTTTGATTACATTACCTTTTCCATCGACGGTAACTTTAATGATCTTCGAACAATTTCGGCATTGACCAATGCCTGTTCCACTTTTAGCGATACCAGTCTGAACGGTGGTTGTGCTACGGCAGTGTGGACAAGCGATAGTGAAATAATTTGCCATAATTTATCCTTTGTGATCGTCTAATCATTTATATCTATCAGGCCAAATAATATGGACAGCTACACCGATATGTTCAGCAATGATCCGCTCACCTTTAGGCCAATGTCGTTCTAGTGCGTTATACAGTGTCCTTTCGTGTAGGCCATTTGTTCTCGATAGCTGTGCCAGAGTTCCTCCCTTCTTCTTTATGGCTGCGAGTATGTCTGCTCTATGCCAGCTCTTACTGCTGGCATCCGGCTCCTTTTTCTGCGATTCTTCAGGATTATGAATACTCATAATGACCACTCGTTACTTACATTAAGCACATGATTGATCATTATATGGAACATGTCAAACCATAATAAGGATCTCTTGTTCCTTTTGTTGTGGTGATAGGTGACGCTATGACTGATAAGAAAGAGAGCATTTTGCAATTCAGCGAGAGGCTTAAATCCATCGTTCCGGCAGGCTCTGGCCGCGACTTCGCTAAGAGGGCAGGCATTGGGTATAGCACTGTCCATAACTACCTACAGGGCGTTTCTAGCCCTACTCTAGAGAATCTTGTGCTGCTCGCTAAGGCTGGGAACGTCTCAGTGGAATGGCTGGCTACAGGTGAAGAATTTAGAGGGGGGGCTCTGGCTGTAGATCGAGACGCCGAGAGCGGCAGGATACTTAAAATTCCTTTTTTGAATAAAAGTGAATTCCTTTTTTTGGATTTAGAAACCTTCCCGACTCTCCAGGAGAATGCTGGCCGTCTTGCAGCCCTACTAGTAGACAGTGATGTGATGGTGCCCACGTTTGGCGTGATGAGTGTTCTAGTCATAGACCAGGGCCAGAAAGAGCTCAGGGATAGCAAAGTAGTTGTTATGCGTAAGGCGGGAAGCTACTTATACAAGAGAGTGCAGATAGTTTCTGAAGGGTATAGCTTGACCAGTGATAATAAAAAGTATAACGAAATAGTTGTTACTGATGAATCACTAAGCATCTTCGAAATTCTAGGCGAGCCAGTGTTAGTTCTTAATCAACTAGGTTGATTTTTATACTTTCTACTTGGGATGGGATAGCACACCACCTAAAGAAGTTGAAAAACCCCCTTAGTTGGGGGCTTTTTCATGATGGCAAGTAATCATCTTAATTTTAATTTTGCTTTCAACAGAACCTTTTGACCATCATAAAGTGAGAAGTCGCTAGCTTGTAATGGTGATACTAATGGCAAGTCAACTTTAAAATCACTATTGGCGACAACAACAGGTTTCTTATTCTTGTCTAGTTCAAAGACTTTTAAGTTGTATGTGCTTGGCTTCGATTCTATCACTTTGTAGCCATTTATTACTCCCTTGTTCTTTATCCAGGTGATACCATTCCCATCCGTAAACGGTTCATCATCATACACGGGAATATCAACTGAAAATATAAAAATCAAGACCACACCAAGAACACATAAAAAAGAAAAGATGTGGTATAGTTTTTTTGTTATGACGAATAACCTATTCATTCTGACACCTCTAAGATATCATTCTTAAAATCGTAGTCCAAATCAGTATATTGAAGCTGGAACTGCTCTGCGTATAACGTTGGGACGACAATCGGTGGACGCCAATAGGTATCAAGCCCTAAGTGTTCTGCAAGATCAATAACGAACGTCATACAGTTATTTTGGAAAAGCCCATACCCCTCTTTGGTTGGGCTATGGTTTTCGCGTCTCTTTTTATTAATCCAATCTAAAGCTTTTTCGTAGAAATAGCCTCGCATTACTACACCAGCAATGTTACTAGATTGACCATGGCTTTGTGAAATTTCATGTAGTGTTGATTTAAAACTGCTCTCAACAATCATCCCGCTATCAAGCTCAACTGGTTGCTTAATGCTACCTCGCACAATACCTGGTTCGAATGCTTTTGGGTCGGGGTAACGGCCATATTCATAGTATCGTGTTTGACCTGTTGCACCATTTACAAGTAGAACACCGGCATGTCCAAGATAATAGAGTCCAAACTGCCCACGAACTGCGATACGATATGAGGTAAAAATCAACGGAATCAAGAAATCTTTATCAGTATTCAGACGAATATCTGTGATGAAAAAATCCTCAAGAGGTGTAGTCAGTATGTTGTTCATCATTTCCCCTTCGCGAGCCAGTGTTTATTATTACCCTCAACAGTGATTTTTTGTGGCTTCTGTGACTTGGCAAGACCAGTAGCTACCCCATCAGACCCAGTCATGGCATGGTGTGTTTTTCCTGCATTGTCGGTATAGGTGAATTTGAAATCTGCTAGAGGCTCACCAGTAGAGCCAAGTAGACGAACATGGGTATCAAACCACGGAGTTACTCGTGGAATGAAGCTTGATTGCCCTGATGGGGCCATGTCTCCCACTATGACAGTGCCTGAACCAATGATTACTCCACCGCAATCAACGTCACCACCAGTGATTGCCAGAGGTTTTCCATTCACTAGCACCGTAGAAGAGCCGGAAGCGATGGAACGGGGATGAGGGGGATTATTTGGCTTGTCATGAGGAGCTAGAGGATCACCAACTCGGGCAGCTGGAATCCCATCTATGAACACATCTGGTGACCCTGCGGTGATGGCTGTAGGGTGAAAGCCATCATGATCTGTCCCAATATCTCCTACTTTTGCGGCATTTTTACTCAAAACTACGGCTCCTTGTGCTCCACTGGCCAAAAACCACACTTTACCATGCTGCACCAATTGAGACTATTAACCAGAGCTGAAAGAGTCAGTTTGAAAGGCTTTCACATAAGCGGTAAGGACTCAAAAAAGCCATTGCAATCAGTGTTTGGAATTTGAACAAGAGGACTTGAAAAGGTCTCCAACACACAATATATTGTATGTAATCTCACGACATGCACTATATACAGTGTTAATTGCAAACCCAACAAAAGGCCTCGTTGTTATGACAAACAAGAAACAAACCTCTTCCTCTGTTGCCAGCCAAGCGGCTCAGGTTTTGAACGATCCTCATGCGTCTGACATCCAGAAATCCTTTGCTGGTTCTGTGCTTGCTCAGACTCGTACTGGTAAACAGCCCAGTGCCGAAATGGAAACTAGGGCCGGTGCAGCGTTACAAAGTGACAAATACAGTGACCTGACTAAAAGCCTCGCTGGTTCTATCGTTTCCCAAAGTGACAAAGATCGTTGAATGATGAAAAGGGCTCTTTAGAGCCCTTTGTCTTGGTATACTCATGAGGTATCACAGATGAAATTAGAACAAATGCCAGGTGCCAGATTTATAACCTTAGCTGAGTGGCCAAGCATGTTCATTGAATCCAGTTATACAAAATTCTTCATGTCAGTCTTGAAGATCAAAGATGATCTAACATTGCACTGGTATAAAAAATACAAACAAGACGAAAATGGTTCTATTCGTCTAGATTTATATGATGATCTTAAAATAGCAAGTTCAACAGCGACTGAGAATAACAAACTTTACATTCAGGAGATTGACCAATTTCCTTTAAGTGTTGAAGAGAAAAAATCTCTACGCCTCAAAGTTGAAAAAGCAGTTACCTCTAAGGAGCGTCTTTTGAATGAAGAGGTTTTAATGCTTCGAGAGGCGATTAGATTGCATAAGAATGTGCCAAAAAAGACTGCTGATAACTTTGTGTTCCCTAATCTATCACAAGACTTCAAAGATGCTGCAGTCAAAATATTAAATGAAACACCATACATTAAAGTTCTTTATGTTCCACCATATGGAGTTATTCTTCATCTTAAAGAGCATAATGATTGGAGTCAGCGAAATATAAAAACTAAAAAAGCTATTCAACTGTGCTATCGTGAACGCATAGCAGGTGGATTTGGTTTATCTGGTGCAGAGCACTGGGGTAAAACTAAAGCTAAGATACGGACCATGCTATTACCAAGGGCTAATAAACTTCTCCAGCTTGCGAGCGTTAAGTTGCTATTAGCTGATGCTAAAGCACGTGGACAAAAAGTGTTGCTGGCCGGGGACTTTGTGTTCTGGTATGAAGATAATGGAAATGTTGGATGGGAAGTAAAGGCTGTTGGTGATTCAGGTTCTAACTCCGCCGGAAATACATTGTGGAAAGAAGGTAAAATTCTTTCTAAGAATCATGGAAGAATAGTTGTTTTTCCTTACATCAAAGAAAATGATGAACATGTAAAAGGTCATACTAAAAATGCACCTAATGATGGCAAAGCACTATTAAGACATCCAAATGACTATATCGAGTTACCTTTTGAAGTTCTCGAAGACGATTTGATGATTGGACTATTTGGTGAGCTCAGATATGAATAGATAAAAAGTAACTAAGATAATAAAAAATAGAATATTTTCATTGTATGTTTAACCAAGAGAGCTGAGTATGAAAAATGACTATTCGACACACATAACTTTACTTTGCCCTGTATGTGGTAACTCTCAATTTGAGTCTATATCAGAAGAATTTTATCGTTGCTCAGACTGTAAATCTGAGTTGGATAAAGATTCGTTGATCTATCAAAATACAGAATCGACAGAAGCAGCGATAAAAGAACTCCATAATGAGTTTATTTCAGACCTGAGTAAGAAATTAAAAAATATTAAAGGATTGAGATGATGACATTAACTGATGCTATAGCTCTTTTAGCATTGTTACTATCCGCGTATTCTATTTACAAAACCATTAAATTTAATCAGCGTCAGGATGAGATTGCAAACACTGCAGATTATTTAAACAAACTTATATTGCGAAGAGAACAAGAAAACGCTGTTAACGCTATTAGTGCAGACTTGAATGCTCGTGTAGTTAAGATAGGTAAAACTTATCGACTGAAGATATATAACAAAGGGAAATCTCCAGCAAGAAATATCAGGCTAGTGTGCCCTGCAGTAAAAGAATTTTGGATTCAAGAGGATGCATTACCCTTAGATATTATACAACCAGGTGGAAACTTTGACTTATTAGTTTCAACAGCTTTAGCGACTCCCTCTGCAGTCACGATTAAACTTTTATGGGATGATACTAGGGGTAAAAATCAAGAGGTTGAAACAACTATCGCACCACACGGATCTTAATCATGGCTCCCTCATAGTGCCACTTCGATAGCAGCCTGCAGCTTCTCGACTGCTACCCCACCACCGTACCGATCATAGCTGATGGCTCCATTGGTATGGCCCAGGATGGCAGCCGCGTACTGTAGCGGTACACCATGATCCTTCAACGCTGTTGCCACGGTATGCCGCAGGCTGTGGAAGTCTTTGTCTACGGGACGATGGCGACTGAACCACTGCCCCCAGAGATGGCTGTAACCGTCTTGTCGGTGGGGTAACTCAGGGAATAGCCGCCCCCCTGCCCTATCCTGCACGAAGTCGATAAAACCACCAGAGATCAACGAGGAATGAATCGGGATCAGGCGAGCACTGTTGGCCGTCTTGAGCTTCTGGTCTGGGCGGTTGTCTCGGATGTTCAGGCACCACACCTTGTCAACCTGCTGCACATCGTCCGCGTACAACTGGCAAATTTCATTGGCTCTCGCTCCGGTATATAGGCCAAGTAACGCTATCCACTTGCGGTATAGCTCCTGCTCCTTCGCCCACTGGATCAACCGCTGTTTCTCCACAGATGTGTACCCGCTTCGAGCATTAACCTCTTTGACCCGTTGTAGCTTGAGCCCTGCGAAGTGATTGACGATGCCTTCGTGGTGATTGCCCAGCCAGACGAACAGCAGGGAGAGCTTCTGGAGATACTTGTTGATAGTCGTCGGGCTCTTACCCGAGTTCAGCAACTCGTCCTTGAACTTGACCACATCGGCCTTGCTGTACGCGGTTGGAGGTCTGTCCCCCAGCATTTTGATGAAGTAGCCAATGTAGTTCTTCTGGTTGCTGAGCTCTTTGGGCGACCAAGAGATGGCTTTCTCTTTCAGATAGCGGTCACATAGGGCTGATAGGAGGGGTACAAGAGGCAGAAGCTTCTGCTCAGATTGCAGGGATTCAGGATCGTTCTGGAATTGCTTACAGGGGGATGAGATAGCACTAGATCGCACACAGGCAAGCAACTGAGCCACCTTGCTTCGTGCGACCAGTTTGTCCCGAGTCTGCAGAGATTTCTTGATCTCTTTCCGACGACCGCAGGGAAGAGTGGTGACTTTCCGGTAGTACCAGATGCCGTGACGGCTAAGGCAAAGGTTCACTTAGATTCCCTATAATCATCCACACAAAGTGGATCACCAAGAGAGCTAAATGCTGTAACTTATTGATTTTCAGAAACAGGTGGTGGCCCCACCAGCCACATCCCGGCACTCGAGTCCCCCACCTTGGCTGCTACCTTCCGGTCCTGACCAGGTCGACGGGTTATCAATGCGAGAGGACCAATGGGACCACCGGCGACGAGAATAGCAAAGTCCCGTTTCATTGCAATGGCTTTCTGCCCGGGGATGGTGCGTTTGCCTGCTTTTTCGGCAATTAGCCAATAAATCAGCTAAATAGCATAAATTTTGCCCCTATCACCAACATCAGCATGGCGAATGCCTGCTTGAGTCGCTGAGGGGGAAGACGGTGTGCCAGCCGGGCGCCGATGCGGGCAAACAGGGTGCTGGTGAGGATGATGCCGAGCAAGGCCGGCAGATAGATGAAGCCCAGGCTCCACTCGGGCAAACCGGCATGGCCCCAGCCGGCGTAGAGATAGCTGAGGCTGCCCGCCAGCGCAATGGGGATGCTGCAGGCGGCGGAGGCCGCGACGGCGTTGCGCATCGGCACGCTGTTCCAGCTGAGGTAAGGCACGGTCAGGGAGCCCCCGCCGATGCCAAACAGCGCCGACATCCAGCCGATGACGGTACCCGCGATGCCGGTGCCGACCGGACCAGGCAGATGGCGTTCCGCCTTGGGTCTGAGGTTGAGCCCCATCTGCACGGCCATGGTCCAGGCGAAGCAACCTATGATGACGTTGAGGGTGCTGGCGCTGAGCAGGTTGGCCGTCATGCCGCCGAGCCAGGCGCCGACCAGCATGCCGACCGCCAGCCGACGGATGATCAGCCAGTCGACGGCGCCCGCCTGTTTATGCACTCGCAGCGAGCTGAAGCCGGTGAAGATCATGGTGGGCAGCGAGGTGCCGAGCGCGAGATGGGTGATGATATCGGGGGAGACCCCCTGGGCATGGTAGGTGAAGACCAGCACCGGCACTATGATGAGCCCCCCCCCGATCCCGAACAGCCCCGCCAATATGCCCGCGAAGGCCCCCAACAGCAGATAACCCATAAACAGCATAGAATGTCCTTCCCAAGCGGCGTCACCGTCCGTTTCTGCCAGTCGACACCTGAAAAAAAAGATGGCCAGGAGGCCATCTCTTTATTGTGCCGATTAATGCAGGGGAATGGTACCGTCCATCACCTTGTAGAAGGCCAGCACGGCGCAACCGAGCAGGGCCGCCGTCATCCCCTGCTCCAGCCGGTTGAGGCTGCGCAGCCCATGATGCTGGCGCGCCTTCCAATAGATGAAGATGCCCGGGCTGTAGAGCAGCGCCACCAGCAGCAGGTATTCCACCCCGGCGGCATAGACCAGCCAGCAGCCGTAGACGGTGGCCACCAGCGCCAGCAGCAGGTCACGCTTGCGCTGGTGCGGCTGGCCCTGATAGGTCTCCCCGCTCAGCGCCAGCTTGAGCCCATAGGCGCCGGAGAAGACATAAGGCACCAGGGCCGCCGAGGTGGCGATGTTGACCAGCGCCAGGTAGGTGCTGCTCTGGAAATAGATGATGATGAGGAAGATCTGCACCAGACAGGTGGAGCACCAGAGCGACACCTTGGGCGAGCCGTTCTTGTTCTCCTTGGCAAACCAGGCCGGGAAGACCCCGGTCTTGCCGGCGATGTAGGGCACTTCCGCCGCCAGCACTGTCCAGCTCAGCAGGGCCCCGATCACCGAGATCACCAGACCGATGTTGATGAGCCAGGCGCCCCAGGGGCCGACCACGGCCTCCAGGATCATGGCGGTGGAGGGGTTCTTGAGGGCGGCCAGTTGTGGCTGGCTCATCACGCCAAGGGAGAACAGGGTCACCATCACATAGAGCGCCAGGGCGCCGAGCAGCGCCAGCACGGTGGCACGGCCCACGTCCTTGCGATGACGGGCGCGGGCGGAGACCACCACGGCCCCCTCGATGCCGATGAAGACCCAGAGCGTCACCTTCATGGTGGACTTGACCTGATCCATCACGGATCCCAGCTCCATGTTGCCCTGTCCCCAGATGTCCAGGGTGAAGGTCTCCATGTTGAAGGCGAGCAGGACGGCGACACAGAACACGATGAGCGGCACCATCTTGGCGATGGTGGTGACTATGTTCACCAGGGCGGCGACCTGGATCCCGCGCAGCACCAGGGCATGTACCGACCAGATGAGCAGGGAGGCGAGCGTGATGGCCACCGGCGTGTTGCCGTCACCGAAGATGACGTTGTCGGGGGTATCGAAGAAGTAGCTCAGCGCGCTAAACACCACTATGGCGTAGGAGACGTTGGCCAGCAGTTGGCAGAGCCAGTAACCCCAGGCGGCGTTGAAGCCGACGAAGTCGCCGAAGCCCGCCTTGGCATAACTGAAGATACCGCCGTCGAGATCCGGGCGGCGCATGGAGAGATTCTGGTAGACCAGCGCGAGGCAGATCATGCCAAGACCGGTGATGGCCCAACCCAGGGCGACGGCCCCGGCACTGGCATGAGCGGCGATATTTTGTGGCAGACTGAAGACCCCGGCGCCGACCATGGAGCCGATCACCAGCGAGATGAGGGCGCCAAGCCCTAGTTTCTTGTCCATCTCAATCCTGTTTGATTAGGCGGCTGCAGAGCGTCCGTATTCATACTGCGCGCGACATGGGAGGGGCGAAGAGTCCGAGCCCCGTGAAAAAGGCGGCAACTATATTGCATGACTATTCCGACCGCAATCCCTCGCGGTGCCAATCATGCGCCACCTTGACCGCGCGCAATTCTACAGCACTGACCCCTGAGGCCTGTGAGCTGGTTCAAATTCAGAAAGACCCATTGATATTTCTCATTTTTCCATGACCTCGCCCCGCCTTTTCCAGATCAGCGCTGCATGGACATGCAGGTGCCCGAGGCCCCGCCAGGCGGGGCCGGCGGCGCAGACAGCCAATAAAAACGCCCCTGTGCCGAAGGCAAGGGGCGAGGTCCTGGTCGGCGACCCGCGTCAGAGCCGCAGGCCACCGTCGAGATCGATTATCCGCCCGGACAGATAGTCATTGGCGAGAATGAATTGCACCGTCTGGGCCAGTTGCGCCGCCTGCCCCAGGGTGCCGACCGGGATGGCCTGCTGCATCCGGGCCATCGCCTCCGGTTTCATCGCCGCCGTCATGTCGGTGGCAAAGACGCCGGGGGCTATGCCCATCACCCGGATCCCGTGGCGGGACAGCTCCCGCGCCCAGGTCACCACCAGCGAGGCCACCCCCGCCTTGCTGGCGGCATAGTTGCTCTGGCCTATGTTGCCGGCGCGGGCGATGGAGGAGATGTTGATCATGACCCCCCCCTGCCCGCCCTTGGCCATCAGCGCCGCCCCCTCGCGGCCACAGAGGAAGGTGCCGGTCAGGTTGACGTCGATGACCGCCTGCCACTGGGCCAGGCTCATCTTCTCCACCAGCTCCCCCTCCTTCACCTTGATCAGCATGCCGTCCCGCAGGATCCCGGCGCAATTGATAAGGCCGTGCAAGACGCCAAATTGCTCCTTGATGGCGGCGAAGGTCGCCTCCACCTCGGGCTCGTCCGCCACGTTGCAGACGAACAGGGCGCAGCGGCCATCCCGACTGCGCAGCTCGGCCTCGGTGACCTCCAGATCGGCGCGATTGACGTCGATGAGGGCCAGCACAGCCCCCTGAGCGGCCAGGCTGAGGGCGATGGCGCGGCCCAGTCCTCGCCCCGCCCCCGTGATGGCGATAACCTTCTGCTTGATATCCATGGAGACTCCTTGCCAGCTGACTGGCCATAAATGGTTGGGTGAACGGGCCGAGGGCGGTGTCGCCTCGACTCAACCGCTTTGGGACTGATCAGCGATTTATCCAGATAGAGTGCGACGATGCCGGAGCAGTCCTTGACCCTGGCGCTTATTTGTCACTGGGTGCCTTATCGAGATATAGCTCCAGGATGCTGGAAAAATCCTTGGCCCCCTGACCCTGGCTCGCATGCAGGTTGAACAGGTTACGGGCCAGCGCCCCCAGGGGCACGGCGCTGTGGGCATGCTCGGCCAGCGCCATCGCCAGCCCCAGATCTTTTACCATCAGCCGGGTCATAAAGCCCCCCTGGTAGCCTCGTGCCGCAGGCACGTTCTCCATCACCCCGGGCCAGGGGTTGTAGCGCTCCAGGCTCCAGTTGTTACCCGAACTCTTGCCCATGATGGTGGAGAGGACGCTCGGATCCAGCCCCTCCTTCACCCCGAGCGCCAGCGCCTCGGCGGTGCCCGCCATGTGGATGGCGAGCAGCATGTTGTTGCACATCTTGGCGATCTGGCCCGCCCCCAGCGCCCCGGCATGAAACAGATTCTGCCCCATCTGGGCCAAAATCGGCCTGGCCGCCTCGAAGTCGGCCTGCTCGCCGCCGACGATAAAGGTCAGGGTCCCCGCCGCCGCCCCGGCGACGCCGCCCGAGACGGGGGCATCGATGAAACGAATGCCGCGTGCCCTGGCCGCCTCCCCCACCCGCCGGGCCGAGGCCACGTCTATGGTGGAGCTGTCGATCACCAGGGCCCCCGCCGGCAGCGCCCCCAGCAGATCCTGACCGCCCCCCTCTGCCAGCCAGAGCGAGCACACATGCTCGCCGGCCGGCAACATGCTGATGACCACCTCACAGCCACCCACCGCCTCGCGGGCATCGCCGGCGGCGATGCAACCGGCGGCGATCGCCTTCTGCAGGTTCTCCGCCACCAGATCAAACACCTGCACGGCGTGGCCGGCCCTGGCCAGGTTGGCGGCCATGGGGCCCCCCATGTTGCCGAGCCCGATAAATCCGATCCTTGTCATCCTTTGCTCCTTGCTCCGTTCGTTATCTGGCCGGGCCTTTCCGGCGCTCTTGTCTTGTCGACTCGCTGTTAAGGGATCAGGGGATTCTTCCCTTCGGGCCAGCGATAGAAAGCGTCAAGCCAGTCGCTGCCCGGTTGGGCCGCCTGCCAGCGGGGGGACCTGTCCTTGTCGATGAGCAGCGCCCGCACCCCTTCCACGAAGTCCCCCTTCAGCACGCAGTTGACCGACAGCGCCAGCTCATCGGCGAACACCTCGGTCAGGGACTGGCGGCGGGCCTGCCAGTACTGGCGCCAGAGGATGGCGCGGCTGATGGGGCTGCCGCCGCGGCAGGTCTCCCGCGCCGCCACCAGGCTCGCCTCGTCCAGCTCGGCATCGAACAGCCGCTCCAGCACCCCTTGCAGGGTGCGGCCGGCCATCAGCCCATCGATCCTGGCCTGCAGGGGCAGGATCACCGGGGCCGGCAAGGACGAACTGGCACACAGGCTGCCCAGCAGCCTATCGATCTGATCCCGTCGGCCGTCCGGATCCGCAGACCAGGGCAAGGCGGCGAGACGCGGCAGCAGCTCGGCGCGCGCATCGCTGGCGATGGCGTGATCCGCCAGCCCCAGCCCGATGGCATCCGCGCCGTTGAAGCGCGCCCCGGTGAGGCCGAGCCAGAGCCCGAGTCGCCCCGGCATCCGGCTCAGGAACCAGCTGGCCCCCACATCCGGATAGAGGCCTATGGTCACCTCCGGCATGGCAAACAGGCTCTTCTCGGTCACCACCCTGAACCCGGCGCCGGCAAACAGCCCTATGCCCCCCCCCATGCAAATGCCATCCGCCACGCAGATGAGTGGCTTGGCATAGCGGTGAATGTGGTGATCGAGCCTGTATTCCTGCTCGAAGAAGTCGCGGGCATAGCCAAACAGCGCCTGCTCGCTCTCCTCCTGCCGGCGGTAATAAAAAGAACGAATGTCGCCCCCGGCGCAGAACGCCTTCTCCCCGGCCCCCTGCAGCAGCACGCAGACCACGGTCGGATCCTGCTCCCACCGATCGAGCACCCGTTGCAGGGCCTGGATCATCGGCAGGCTCAGGGCGTTGAGGGAGGCGGGGCTGTCGAGGGTCAGCACGCCGATCCGATGGCCATCCCGGCTGGGATGGAGGCTTGCCTTTACCGACTCAGTCATCGGTGGCGCCTCCCTGATTCGCGGGATAACGATGGGGAAAACAACCTGAAACAGGGGGATTTATTACTCATGAACGGCTCCATCCGGCTTTGATGAGGGGTCTATGCCCATCCCGTAGTGCCAGCGTGGCGCTCGCTTCTCCAGGAAGGCGGCCACCCCCTCACCTTGATTGGCATCGCTGAACAGCGAGAGGAACAGGCTGCGCTCCAGCGGCAGGGCCGCGTCGCGCGGGCCGCTGCGGCCCTGATTGATCAGCTGCTTGCTGGCACGCAGGGCGCTCGGGCTCTGGCGCTCGACCATCTGCGCCATCTGCTGCGCCGCTCCCCAGGCATGGCCCTCGGTCACGACCTCCTCCACCAGCCCCATCTCGTAGGCCAGGGTGGCGCTCACCTTCTCACCACAGAGGATCATGCGTTTGGCCCAGCCCGGCCCCACCAGCTCGGTGAGACGCTGGGTGCCGCCGGCGCAGGGCAAGAGCCCCACCGAGGCCTCAGGCAGCCCCAGCTTGGCCTGCTGCTCGGCGATGCGAATGTCACAGGCCAGTGCCACCTCCAGCCCGCCGCCCATGGCATAGCCATTGATGGCGGCGATGCTGACACCGTGGAAACGCGCCAGCGCCTCGAAGGCGCGACCAAAGGCCTCGGCCACCGCACGGGCGTGTACCGGGTTGCCGTCGGCAAACATGTTGAGATCGGCCCCGGCGCAGAAGAACTTGTCACCCGCCCCGCGGATCACCAGGGCCACCACGTCGGGGCGGCTGTCGAGCTCCACCATCATCTGCAAGAAGGCTTGCAGGCTGGCCAGAGTCCAGGTGTTGGCAGGCGGGTGGTCGAGCGTGATGTAGGCCACATGACCGTGATATTCGAGCCTGATCCTTGTCATTGCACTGTCCTTGTCATTAAACCTGCCGCCATGATGACAGGGTTGAATGGAGCCGAAATTCGGCTGGCTCACAAAGCCTGATTCATCATGCGAGGCAGCGGGCGCTGATCGGCCGCATCACTTCTTGCCTGGCGTCTTCCAGAGATGGCGCAGGAGTCCGTTACTCCAGCGACAGACCGGGATCCGCCAACAGGCGGCGGGCGATGATCAGCCGCATCACTTCGTTGGTACCTTCCAGAATGCGGTGTACCCGGGTGTCGCGCAGGTAGCGCTCGAGCGGGTACTCGCGGATATAACCATAGCCGCCAAAGAGTTGCAGGGCTTCGTCACAGACGCGATAACCCACATCGGTGGCGAAGCGCTTGGCCATGGCGCACCAGGCACTCTTGTCCGGGCTGCCGTGGTCCAGCTTGTCGGCGGCCTGGCGCACCAGCAGCCGGGCGGCGGCCAGCTCGGTGGCCATGTCGGCGAGGCGGAACTGCACGCTCTGAAATTCCGCGATGGGGCGGCCAAACTGCTGGCGCTGCTGCACATGGGCCAGCGCATCGTCCAGCGCCTGCTGGGCTGTGCCCACCGAGCAGCTGGCGATGTTGATGCGGCCACCGTCGAGGGCCTGCATGGCGAACCTGAACCCTTCCCCCTCCTGCCCGAGGCGATAACGGGTGGGGATGCGCACCCCGTTGAAGGCCACCTCCCGGGTCGGCTGGCTGTTCCAGCCCATCTTCTCCTCCGCCTTGCCGTAGTGGATCCCCGCCGTGTCGGCGGGCACCATAAAGGCTGAGATCCCCTTGGCCCCCTCGCCGCCGGTGCGGGCCATCACCACCAGCACCTCTGTGCTGCCCGCCCCCGAGATGAACACCTTGTTGCCGTCGATGAGGTAGTCATCGCCGTCCCGCACCGCGCGGGTCTTGAGGGCCGCAGCGTCCGATCCCGCCCCCGGCTCGGTGAGGCAGTAAGAGCCCAGCCACTCGCCGCTGGCGAGCCTCGGCACCCACTGCTCGGCCACGTCGCTGGGCAGCCAGCTGCCCAGCATCCAGCTCACCATGTTGTGGATGGTGAGGTAGGCGGTGGTGGAGGTGCAGCCCATGGCCAGGCGCTCGAAGATGAGGCTGGCATCCAGCCTTGGCAGCGCGAGCCCGCCGTACTGCTCCGGGGTATAGAGGCCGCAAAAGCCGAGCGCGGCCGCCTGCTTGATGGTGGCAATGGGAAACTCGTGCTCCCTGTCCCAGCGCGCGGCATGGGGTTTGAGCGCCTCATTGGCAAAGGCGGTGGCGGCCTCCATGTAGGCCTGCTGATCCTCGGTCAGGGTAAAATCCATCTCGTTCGCTTCCTCGTTGTCCTTGGTTTATCTGTCGCTGCCATCTGTCGCTCGGTGCCGGCCTATGATCTGGTTCCGAGCCTGCCGAGCTCTTTCCTCGATCGGCGTCAGCTCAGTACCACTGATCGCCGCTCAGCGCAGGCTGATGGTCATATTGGGGCCGTGCGGAATGTCCTCGTCGAACCAGCGCTCGGTCACCGTCTTGGTCTCGGTGTAGAAGCGCACCGCCTGCTTGCCGTAAGCGTGCAAGTCCCCGTAGAAGGAGCCGCGCCAGCCGGTGAAGGAGAAGAACGGCAGCGGCACCGGAATTGGCACATTGATCCCCACCTGGCCCACCGCCACCTCGTGGCGGAACTTGCGGGCCGCGGCGCCGCAGCCGGTGAAGATGGAGGTGCCGTTGCCATAGGGGTTGTTGTTGATGAGGGCGAGCGCCTCGTCCAGATCCGCAACCTCCAGGCAGGCGAGCACGGGGCCGAAGATCTCCTCTTTATAGATGCGCATCTCGGGGGTCACGCCGCGAAACAGGGTCGGCCCCACCCAGTTGCCCACCGGATAACCAGCCACGTCACAGAAGCGGCCATCGAGCAGGCACTCGGCACCCTCGCTGATCCCCACCTCGATCAGGTTCTCCACCCGCACCTTGGCCTCAGGGCTGATGAGGGGGCCATAGGCCGCTTGCGGATCGTGCCAGATCCCGGGCCTGACTTTGGCAAATTCGGCGGCCAGCTCCGGGATCCACTCCCGGGCACCGCCCACGAACACCGCCACGCTGATGGCCATGCAGCGCTGGCCGGCAGCGCCGACCCCGGCCCCCACCAGGTTGCTCAGCACCTGCCCCTTGTTGGCATCGGGCATGATCACCATGTGATTCTTGGCGCCGACGAAGCATTGGGCGCGCTTGAGGTGATCGGTGGCGGTGCGATAGACGTGGGCCCCGACCCGGGCAGAGCCGACGAAGCTGACCGCCTTCACATCCGGATGGGTGATCAGCGCATCCACCTGCTCGGCGCCGCCGTGCACCACCGAGAGGATGCCCTTGGGGGCCCCCGCCTCGGTGAACAGCTCGGCCAGCCGCATGGGGGTGAGCGGATCCTGCTCCGAGGGCTTGAGCACGAAGCCGTTGCCACAGGCGACCGCCAGCGGAAACATCCACAGCGGTATCATGGCGGGGAAGTTGAACGGGGTGATGCCGACGCAGACCCCGAGCGACTGCACCCAGGAGTGACCGTCGACCCGGCGCGCCACGTTGCCCATGGTCTCCCCCATGGTCTGGCTGGCGATGGCACAGGCCTGCTCCACCACCTCGATGCCACGCCAGACATCCCCCTTGGCATCCGCCAGGTTCTTGCCGGTCTCCTGGGCCAGCAACTCGGCCAGCTCGTCATGATGGGTCTTGAGCAGATGCTGGTAGTTGAACATGACCCTGGCCCGCTCAGGCGCCGGCACCTCCCGCCACAGCAGGTAGGCGTCGTGGGCGCAACGCACCGCCAGCTCGACCTCGGCCGGGGTGGCCATGGGCAGGCGCGCCAGCAGGCTCTGATCCGCCGGGTTGGTCACCTCGATCCATGCCTGGCTCTCGGAGGCATGGGCCTGACCGCCTATATAGAGCGGCAGGTCGCCGTACTGGGTGTGTTGGTGACTCATGCTGCCCCCCTCTTGCCGCTAGGCCAAGATCTGCACTTGCTGATCATGCTGTTCACTCCTTGCGTTCGACCGTTCGAGGGGGATGCACCGCTTGCCGCCACCGCTCAACGAATTTACCTTAGACTAACAATCAATTTACGTTTACGCTAACGTAAACTTAACCCATGAATGGACTGACCAGTTTGTTGCCATTGGCAACGTTGCCGGTGAGTACCAACCGCTTGATATAAAGGAGAGCAAGGATGCATGCCCTGATGGATGAGACCCTCCGCGCCCTGACCGAACAGGTCGAGGCCTTCTGCCAGAAGGTGATAGCGCCCCGCGCCAGCGAGATTGACCACAGCAACGCCTTCCCGCGCGACCTCTGGCCCCTGATGGGCGAGCTCGGGCTGCACGGCATCACGGTGGCGGAGGAGTATGACGGGGTCGGCCTCGGCTACCTCGCCCACGTGCTGGTGATGGAGCAGGTGAGCCGTGCCAGCGCCTCGGTCGGCCTCTCCTACGGCGCCCACTCCAACCTCTGCATCAACCAGATCCACCGTCACGGCACCCCCGATCAGAAGGCGCGTTACTTGCCTGATCTCGTCAGCGGCAAGCACGTGGGGGCGCTGGCCATGAGCGAGCCGGGAGCCGGCTCCGACGTGGTCAGCATGCGCCTGACGGCGGAGGCCAGGGGCGATCACTTCGTGCTCAACGGCACCAAGATGTGGATCACCAACGGCCCGGACGCCGACACCTTCGTCATCTATGCCAAGACCGATGCCAAGGCCGGCGCCAAAGGAATATCGGCCTTCATCGTCGAGGCGGGCACGCCTGGCTTTACCACGGCCCAGAAGCTCGACAAGCTCGGTATGCGCGGCTCCAGCACCTGCGAGCTGGTGTTCGAGGAGTGCAGGATCCCGAAACAGAACCTGCTCGGTGCCCTGCACGGCGGGGCCCGGGTGCTGATGAGCGGGCTGGACTACGAGCGCATCGTGCTGGCGGCGGGGCCCCTCGGCATCATGCAGGCCTGCCTGGACGTGGTGTTGCCCTATGTGCGCGAGCGCAAGCAGTTTGGCCAGGCCATCGGTGAGTTCCAGCTGGTGCAGGGCAAGCTGGCTGACATGTATACCCGCCTCGCCAGCAGCCGCGCCCTGGTCTATTCGGTGGCGAGCGACTGCGATCTCGGCCACACCAGCCGCAAGGATTGCGCCGCCGCCATCCTGCTTGCCGCCGAGAACGCCACCCAGATGGCGCTGGACGCCATCCAGCTGCTGGGCGGCAACGGCTACATCAACGAATACCCCACCGGCCGGCTGCTGCGGGACGCCAAGCTGTACGAGATTGGCGCCGGCACCTCGGAGATCCGCCGCTGGCTGATCGGCCGCGAGTTGATGGGAGAGAACACATGAGTCAAATTCACTCCCTCCTCGACACGGCGAGCGCCGAGTTTGCCGCCAATCGGGAGGCCATGCAGGCCCTGGTGGCCGATCTCAACGCCCGCTTCGACGAGATTGCCCTGGGAGGCGGCGCGGCTAATCAGGCCCGCCATCAGGCCCGCGGCAAGCTGCTGCCCCGCGAGCGCATCGATCGGCTGCTCGATCCCGGCTCCCCCTTCCTCGAGCTCTCGGCCCTGGCCGCCTGGCAGGTGTATGAGGAGCCGGTGCCCGCCGCCGGCATCATCACGGGATTGGGCCAGATCGCGGGCCGGCTCTGCCTGCTGGTGGTGAACGATGCCACCGTCAAGGGCGGCACCTACTACCCGCTCACCGTGAAGAAACACCTGCGCGCCCAGGCCATCGCCGAGCGGCTGCGCCTCCCCTGCCTCTATCTGGTGGATTCGGGCGGTGCCTTCCTGCCCATGCAGGACGAGGTGTTTCCCGATCGGGATCACTTCGGCCGCATCTTCTACAACCAGGCCCGCATGTCGGCCCAAAACATCCCCCAGCTCGCCGTGGTGATGGGGCTCTGCACCGCCGGCGGCGCCTATGTGCCCGCCATGGCCGACGAATCCATCATGGTCAGGGAGCAGGCCACCATCTTCCTGGCGGGACCACCGCTGGTCAGAGCCGCCACCGGCGAGGAGATCAGCGCCGAGGCCCTGGGGGGCGCCCTGGTGCACTGCGCCCACTCCGGGGTGGCGGATCACCTGGCCGAGGACGATGCCCATGCGCTGGCCATCGCCCGCACGTTAGTTCGCAACTTAGGGGTGAGTAATCTGGGCGCGCCACCGCCACCACCCGCCCCAACCTACGACGACCCCCGCTACCCCATAGAGGAGATCTACGGCCTGGTGGGCACCAGCCTCAAGCGCCCCTATGACGCCAGGGAGCTCATCGCCCGCCTGGTGGACGGCTCCGAGTTTGACGAATTCAAGGCGCTGTTCGGCACCACGCTGGTGACTGGTTTTGCCCGCATCTGCGGCATGCCGGTGGGGATCCTCGCCAACAACGGCGTGCTGCACAGCGACAGCGCCCAGAAGGGCGCCCACTTCATCCAGCTCTGCAACAAGCGTGCTATTCCCCTGCTGTTCCTGCAGAACATCACCGGCTTCATGGTGGGCAGTGCGGCGGAGAAAGAGGGCATCGCCAAGCACGGCGCCAAGCTGGTCACCGCCGTGGCCTGCAGCCGGGTGCCCAAGCTGACCCTGATCGTCGGCGGCAGCTTCGGCGCCGGCAACTACGGCATGTGCGGCCGCGCCTATGAGCCCGACTTCCTGTTCAGCTGGCCCAACAGCCGCATCTCTGTGATGGGGGGCGAGCAGGCAGCCGGGGTGCTGGTGCAGGTGCGACGCGACAAGCTGGCGGCCGAGGGCAAAAGCGTGAGCGAGCAGGAGGCCGAGGCCATACGCGCGCCGGTGATCGCCCAGTATGAACAACAGGGTCACCCCTACTACGCCAGCGCAAGGCTGTGGGATGACGGCGTCATCGATCCCGCCCAGAGCCGCACCGTGCTGGCCCTGGCGCTGGCGGCCTGTCAGGGCGCCGAACTTGGCCCAGAACAATACGGCATCTTCCGGATGTAAGGAGTTCAGCATGTCCGACCCCCTCTTTGACAATCTGCCCCAGGCCGGTTTTCGGCTGGAACGCCATGGCCCGCTGGCGGAGCTCATCCTGGCGCGCCCCGCCCGCCATAACGCCTTCGATGCGGCGCTGATGCTGGGGCTGCTCGACTGCCTCGACGAGCTGGTCCACCACCATGACAACCCCCTCGCCGAGCGGCCACGTGCCCTGCTGCTGCGGGCCGAGGGCAAGCACTTCTGCGCCGGCGCCGATCTCGACTGGATGCGCAGCCTGGCCCACGCCGACTTCGAGCACAACCGCGAGGATGCGAGGGTGCTGGCGCGGCTGATGCAGACCCTGGACACCCTGCCCTTCCCCACCCTCGCCCTAGTACAAGGGGCCGCCTATGGCGGGGCCCTTGGCCTCGTCTGTGCCTGCGACATAGTGCTGGCCAGCGACGATGCCCGCTTCTGCCTCTCCGAGGTGAGCCTGGGGCTGGTACCGGCGGTGATCAGCCCCTATGTGGTACGCGCCATGGGCATGCGTCAGGCGCGCCGCTACATGCTGAGCGCCGAACCGTTCGATGCCATCACCGCCTGTCGCCTCCATGTGGCGCACCAGCTGGCCAAACCGGCGCAGCTGCTGGCGGAGGGCCGCGCCCTCGCCCTGCGGCTGTGCCGCAACGGCCCGGAGGCGATGAAGGAGACCAAGCGGCTGCTGGCCGCCATCGATGAGCAGGGGGTTACCCCTCATGAAGAGAAAACCGTCGAGACCATAGCCCGGGTGCGGGTCGGACTCGAGGCTCAGGAGGGGATGCAGGCCTTCTTCGACAAACGCCCCCCCAGCTGGCGCCCCCGTTTCAAGGATGAAGCATGACAAACAGCAAGCCCATTCGACGCCTTCTTATCGCCAATCGTGGCGAGATCGCGGTGCGCATCATCAAGACAGCGCGCCGCCTCGGCATTCATACCATCGCCCTCTACTCAGATGCCGACCAGGGTGCCATGCACGTGCGCGAGGCCGACGAGGCCTGGCACCTGGGGCCGGCTCCCGCGCGGGAGAGCTATCTCGACGCCGCCAAGGTGCTGCGCATCGCCCGCGAGGCGGGCGCCGATGCCGTCCACCCCGGCTATGGCTTCCTGTCGGAAAACAGCGACTTCGCCAGCGCCTGTGAGGCCCAGGGAGTGCGATTTATCGGCCCGAGCGGCGCCGCCATCCTCGCCATGGGGGACAAATCCGGTGCCAAGGCGCTGATGCTGGCGGCCGGGGTGCCCGTGCTGCCCGGCTATCACGGCCAGGATCAGCGCCCTGCACTGTTGCGTGATCAGGCGAGCCAGACCGGCTTCCCGCTGCTGATCAAGGCCGCCAGCGGCGGCGGCGGCAAGGGGATGCGCCGGGTCGAGCAAATAGACGAGTTCGACCAGGCGCTGGCGGCGGTGAAACGCGAGGCCCTGGCCGCCTTCGGCGATGACAACGTGCTGCTGGAGCGCTACCTGCCCAAGGCCCGCCACGTGGAGGTGCAGATCTTCGCCGACAGCCTGGGCAACGCCATCTATCTGGGGGACAGGGACTGCTCGCTGCAGCGCCGCCACCAGAAGGTGATCGAGGAGGCCCCCGCCCCCGACATCCCGCCCCAGTTGCGCCAGGCCATGGGTGAGGCGGCGGTCGCCGCCGCCAGGGCCATCGACTATGTCGGGGCCGGCACCATCGAATTTCTGCTGTACGAGGGGGAGTTCTTCTTCATGGAGATGAACACCCGCCTGCAGGTGGAGCACCCGGTCACCGAGTGCGTCACCGGCCAGGATCTGGTGGCCTGGCAGCTGGCGGTCGCCGAGGGCCAGCCCCTGCCCCTGACCCAGGATGAGGTGCAGCTGCACGGCCACGCGGTGGAGGCGCGCCTCTACGCCGAGAACGTAGGAGCCGGTTTCCTGCCCGCCAGCGGCCCCATCCACTGGCTGCACTGGCCGGAGGGGGTAAGGATCGACACCGGGGTCGCCGCCGGCGATGCCGTCAGCCCCTATTACGATCCCATGATCGCCAAGCTCGTCGCCCACGGCCAGAGCCGCGCCGAGGCCTTTGCCCGCCTGGCCGAGGCCCTGGGTACCCTGGCGCTCGGCCCGCTGGTGCACAACGGTCCGCTGTTGCAGCGCCTGTGCCAGGAGCCCGACGTGCTGGCCATGCGCCATCACACCCAGTGGCCCATCCCCACCGAGCCGCAGGCCATTCCCGCGCTCGCCTGGCCGCTGGCCGCCCTCTGGCTCGCCAGCCGCGTGGCCGGTGCGGCGCCCTGGCAGCGGGCGAGCGGTTTTCGACTCGGCCATCGCCAGCATTGGACGGCGGCGGTGCACATCGGCGAGGAACGTCGGGTGCTGAGCCTGACCGGCGCCGAGGGCGCGATCGACTGGCAAGGGAGCCGGCTCCCTTATGAGCTGGGCCCGGATCATATCCGCCTGCAACAGGCAGGGCGCTGGTTGCGCTACCCCGTGCAGCCCGGTGCGGCCGGGGCCTTTCTGCTGCGCCTCGGCGAGCAGAGCATCCATTTTGAGGCCGATGATCAGCAGCATCAGGCGCATCATGATCACCACAAGGGCAGCGGCGCCGTCGCCCCCATGCACGGCATAGTCGTGGCGCTGCTGGTGGAGGCCGGCCAGTCCGTCCAGAAGAACCAGCCCCTGCTGGTGCTGGAGGCGATGAAGATGGAACACACGTTGCGGGCAGAACATGAGGGGATGATCACCGCCCTGCTCTGCCAGCAAGGGGATCAGGTGAGCCAGGGCACTGTGCTGGTGCATTTTGCCGACGCCGATACGGGCCCCAATACGGGCGCTGGCGAGAACAGACAAGAGAGCGCGTCATGAGCAGAGAACATGGGATACCGGTCGATCGGGTGAGCCTGGTGGAGATGGGCCCGCGGGACGGGTTGCAAAACGAGGCCCGCATCCTGCCGCTCGACCAGCGGCTTGAGCTGATCGCCCGCCTCGCCGAAAGCGGCCTGCAGCGGATCGAGGTGGGTGCCTTCGTCTCCCCCAAGAAGGTACCGCAGATGGCGGACTCCGCCGCACTTTTTAATGCCCTGCCGCGCAAGGGCCCGACTCGCTACGGCGCCCTGGTGCCCAACCTGCAGGGATTGCAGGCCGCCATTGCCGCCCGGGTCGACGAGATCGGCCTCTTCACCGCCTGCTCGGATGGCTTCACCCGCGCCAACATCGGCATCGGCGTGGAGGAGTCCCTGATCCGCTTCGCCCCCCTGGTGGCGGAGGCGCGCCGCCTCGGCATCAAGGTACGGGGCTACCTCTCCACCGTCATCGCCTGCCCGTTCGACGGCCCGACCCGCCCGAAACGGGTCGCCGCCCTGGCCGAGCGGCTGCTGGATCTCGGCTGTCACGAGATCTCCCTGGGTGACACCATAGGCGTCGGCACCCCGGGCACGGTGGCGCCCATGCTGGATGCGGTGCTGCACGAGGTACCGGCGGGGCGGCTCGCGGTGCATTTCCACGACACCTACGGCCAGGGCCTGGCCAACCTGCTGCCGGCGCTGGAGCGCGGCATCCGCACCATCGACTGCTCGGTGGCCGGCCTCGGCGGCTGCCCCTATGCGCCGGGGGCCTCCGGCAACCTGGCCTCGGAGGAGGTGGTCTATCTGCTGCACGGCCTCGGCATGAGTACCGGGGTGGATCTGGACAAGCTGGCCGCCACCGGCCAATGGGTGAGCGAGCGTCTCGGCCACGGCAACGGCTCCCGGGTCGGTCGGGCGCTCCATGCCAGGGCCCTGCAACTGGCGGCACAGCATGAGATCGCACAGGGAGAGTGCCATGGTCCTTAATCGCGTCTCCGACAGGGAGATCACTCGCGGCATCTCGGTACTTGTTTGGGGATTTGAGATGCCCAAGGCGCACGCCATGCAAGCCGGTCCTTTCTCCGGCAAGGCGATCACTTGCAGCATCTCGGTGCTTGACCGGGAGTTTGATATGCGCAGGAGCACACCATGAAAGCCAGCCCCTTCTCCGGCAAGGAGGTCACCTACAGCATCTCGGAGCTGGCGCAGGAGTTTGACATCACCCCGCGCACCATCCGCTACTACGAGGATGAGGGGCTGATCACCCCGTCCCGGGAGGGGCAGACCCGCATCTACAGCCACAAGGACAAGATCCGCCTGAAGTTGACCCTGCGTGGCAAGCGGCTCGGCTTCAGCCTGGCGGAGATCCGCGAGCTGTTCGACATGTATGACACCGACCGCTCGAGCCGGATGCAGTTGCACTCCATGATCCAGCTCATCGAGGCTCGGCGTCACTCCCTGCGCCAGCAACTGGAAGACATCCAGATGGTGATGGCCGAGCTGGACGCCGCCGAGCAGCGCTGCGTCAATTCACTCGACGGCTTGAAGACCAGCGCAGATTAACCGGAGCTGAGCCCTCGCGCCCCGGTGCGGCACTGAAAACGCTGGGGCTGTGCGGTGCCACCGGCCGATGGCGCCGGCAGGCTCATCCCCGGCCGGGTGGCCGAGCGGCCTGGGGAATGTCAGGACCCGGCGACCCTATCTATCTCTCCAACCCGACTCCGTTTCACCAGAGACGCAGTCATCTCGCGCTATGGCAGGGCGCCGCCTATGGCGGGTGGCGGGCCGAGGGCGCGACCAGAACGCGACACACTCCACGCGCTGGACAGAGTACGGCGTAGCGCATCCGGCAACCCATGCTTCCCCGGCGATTAATTGCTACCATGTGCGCATCAAACGGAGACCACCATGCTCAAGCCGCTGCCCGCTCGTCTGTTGCGCTATACCCTCTATCTCTGCGCCGCCTTGCTTATCTCCCTCTTCATCCTGCTATGGCAAGCCCCCAACCTCACCCAACGCCACCTGCCCGGCTGGCTGGCCAAGCACTATGGTCTGCGGCTGACCCTGGGGGAGATCGAGGTCAATCTGCGCCATCCCTCCCTCAGCATCGGCCCCTCCGCCCTGCTCGACGAGCAGCAGCAACCCCTGCTGACGTTCGAGCGGCTCCAGTTAATCCCCCTGCCGCGCGAGAGCTGGCAGCAAAAATCCATCATCCTGGCCGACGCCATCCTGACCAAGCCGACCCTGGATCTGGTCCGCCTCGCCGATGCCAAGGGCCAGCACGAGCCGCGCTTCAACCTGACCGAGGCGCTGGCCGGGGTGCTGGCTGCCGATCCGGCTCAGGCCCCCGCCGCCGCCGAGCCTGTGCTGGTGCGCATCAACCGGCTGGCCCTGGAACAGGGCCAGATCCAATATCGGGATAGCCGCAAGCAGAGCAGCCCGGGCTGGGTGCCAGCGCTCAATCTGCAGGCCGTGGCGCTGGAGCTGCCCGACTTCTCCACGGCCCAGGCATCTGCCAATCGCTACCGGCTGAGTGCGACCCTCAATCAGAAGAGCCCGCTCAAGGCCGAGGGGGAGTTCGATCTCCTGACCGGGGCCGGCAAGGGGCGACTCAGCCTCGGCAAGTTGCCGCTCTCCCCCTTCGCGCCGCTCTGGGCTCCCTACCTCAAGGTCAATCTGGCCAAGGGGGATGCCAGCGCCGAGCTGGACTACCGGCTGAGCCAGAGCAAGCAGGGGCTGGATTGGCGGCTGTCGAAGGGCAAGCTGATCTTGAACAACTGGCAGCTCAAGCGGCCCAAGGGGGCCGAATTCGCCCGCTTCAACCAGCTGGCCCTGACCGGGATCCGGCTCGATGGCAGCAAGCAGTCCCTCGATGTCGACGCCATCGCGCTCAAGGCCCCGGCCGTGATGGCCGTGCTCGATGACAGACAGCGGCTGGATCTGGCCGAGCTGCTCGTCCCGCCACCCGCCGCCAAGGCGACGGCCAAGCCACAGCAGCCGGGCAAGCCCTGGCGCTGGCAGCTCAAGCAGACCCGCATCAGCCAGGGCGAGCTCAAGCTGACCGAGTCGAGCAGCGGCAAGGCGCTGGCGCGCTCGCTCTCCGGGCTGAACCTCAATCTGGGCACCTTGGGCAGCGCCACTGGCCAACCCACGACGCTGACCCTCGCCAGCACCCTCAACGGCCAGAGCCAGCTGAACTTCGACGGCGCCCTCAGCCTCGCCCCCTTCGCGCTTGACGGCGAGATCAAGCAGCAGGGGCTGCCGCTGAGCTGGGCCCAGCCCTATCTGCAGGATCTGCTGAGGGTCAAGGTGCAGGATGGCCTGCTCAGCAGCCGCACCAAGCTGGCCATTGCGACCGATGCGCAAGGGGCATTGCGCCAACTGGAGGTCACCGGCGGCTTCGACATCGACAAGCTGCAGGTGCTGGACAGGGCCGACAACCAGCGCCTGCTGCAGATAGAGCGCCTGCAACTGAGTGGCCTGCGCTATGACGGCATCAGCCAGCAGATCAGGATCGCCGATATCCTGCTGCGCCAACCCTTCGCCCGCATCGAGATAAGCGAAACTGGGGTCACCAACGTCCAGCAGCTGCTGTTGCCACAGCCGGCCAGTGCCAAGCCGGCCGGCGGACCTGCCCCCCGCATCACCATCGATCAGGTGCGCACCGAGCAGGGCAATCTGCGCTTCGCCGATCGCAGCCTGAGCCCGGAGTTCGTGGTGGACATCGCCTCGCTCGCCGGCCAGAGCCGCCACATCAGCAACATTCCCGGCCAGCGCTCCGATCTCGCCTTCAACGGCAAGGTGGACAGGTACGCCCCCGTCACCATCCGCGGCGGCACCAACCTGCTGATCGACGATCCCGTGCTCGACATCGCCGTGGCCTTCAACAACCTGGAGCTCACCACCTTCACCCCCTACTCCAGCACCTATGCGGGCTACGCCATCGACAAGGGCCAGCTCTCCATGAAGCTCAACTACAAGTTGCAGGGCAACCGGCTGGAAGGGGACAACGACATCACCATCAAGAAACTGCAGCTGGGGGAGAAGGTCAAGAGCGAGCAGGCCAAGGATCTGCCGCTCGGGCTCGCCATCGCCCTGCTCAGCGACGCCAGCGGCGTCATCAAGATGAACCTCAAGGTGAATGGCAACCTGGATCAGCCGGATTTCAGCCTGGGCAACATCTTCTGGGACGTGCTCGGCAACACCCTCGGCAAGGCCATCACCTCCCCCTTCTCTCTGCTGGCCTCCCTGACCGGCGGCACCAAGGATCTCGATGAGCTGCCCTTCCTGCTGGGGGATCCGAGCCTCACCCCGAGCCAGCAGACCAAGCTCGGCACCCTGGCCCAGGCGCTGAAGGAGCGCCCCAAGCTCAGCATGAACATCCGCGGCAAGGTCAACTTCAACGAGGAGCGCCCCATACTGCAACGCCAGAAACTGGAGCGCGTGCTGGCCAAGCTCACCGGCGCCCCGGTCGATCTCGGCGTGCTGGAGCAGGACCCCGCCCTGCAGGCCGCGCTGGGTGAGGCCTATGAGGCGCGCTTCAAGGAGGATCTCGGCAGCCTGGCCAGTCGGCTGACCCTGGATGAGGCGAGCCCGGCCCTGCGTGCCCAGGCCGTGATCCTGCTGCGGGACCAGCAGCTGATCACCGCCAAGTCCTTGCGCAACCTCGCCATGCGCCGCGCCCAGAACACCAAGGAGTTCCTGGTGGATACCCAGGGCATAGCGCCTGAGCGGCTGTTCGTGCTCGACAGCCAGGTAAAGGAGGCGGACAAGGACGCCAAGGTGGTGCTGACGCTGGATGACTGAGCCGGCGGGGGGAGCCTGGGCTCCCCCCTTCTCCCCTCTTCTCCCATCGCCTGCCCCGCCATCCCCGCTCGCCTCCATTTCGCTTATATCGCCTTGCTCGGCCATATCGCCTCGCTCGGCGCCCCAGCCACCAGCCACCAGCCACCAGCCACCAGCCATGATGGTGGCCGTCGTTGACACCCTCCCGGATAGTGCCGGTGCTGGCACTATGCCGCAGCGTCCCGTTTCAAATAGTGTTAAAGATCTCTTGTCTGATGGCATATGAGACTAATTTTCAATCGAAATGGGGTTAAATACCGACTTGCCGGAGGCGATGAGACGGCCAGACTCCATCTCGGGTGCCGTTATTCAGTTTCAGATCCTGGTAATTCACACAAAAAATCAACCTCACCGCCCCTATTCATTTACCTGTTTTCTACCTGGATGGCACGAATCATGGCCTGGGTAATTTTTCGTGTCGTTTTTTTACTATTTCTGCATTTCTCCCCTTGCCCAGGGTCCAGAGCCTGCCTAAAATCGCGCGTCTTTTATCAACCCCTACCTCTATTGCTGGAGAACACCACGTGAGCGAAAAATTGGCCAACCCTGCCCCTCTGGGTCTGATGGGTTTCGGTATGACCACCATTCTGCTGAACATCCATAACGCAGGTTTCTTCCCCATCAGCGCCATGATCCTGGCCATGGGCCTGTGCTATGGCGGCCTGGCCCAGATCATCGCCGGTATCATGGAGTACAAGCGTGGCAACACCTTCGGTGTCACCGCCTTCATCTCCTACGGCACCTTCTGGTGGAGCCTGGTGTTCCTGCTGATGATGCCGGGCATGGGTCTGGCCGAAGCCACCCCGCACGCCTTCATGGGCTGGTATCTGCTGATGTGGGGCATGTTCACCCTGTTCATGCTGGTCGGCACCATCAACTACCCGCGCGTGAAGCAGTTCGTGTTCGCCTCCCTGACCGTGCTGTTCTTCCTGCTGGCCGCCCGTGACTTCACCGGCAGCGCCCTGATCGGCACCATCGCCGGTTTCGAAGGCATCATCTGCGGCGCCAGCGCCATCTACCTGGCCATGGCCACCGTGATCAACGAGCAGTATGGCCGCACCGTGCTGCCCATCGGCGATCACAAGAAAGCCGCCACAGTGCAGCTCAAGGCCGCCGCATAATCCGCGATCATCTGGCGCCCGCGCCGATGCAAAAAAGGCACCCCTTGGGGTGCCTTTTGTTTATCCGGCTGCTTGCCTCGCTGCGGGCCCCTACTCCCTCGCCAGCAGGCGGGTGGCCGGGAAGCGGGCCGCCGGCTGCTGGCCGAAGAACAGCACGAACTGCTCGTACACGGCGGGATAGGCCCCCCGCAGCCCCAGCGGATCGGTGAAGAAGCTCTCGCAGCACACCGCGAAGAACTCGGCAGGATGCTCGGCGGCATAGGGATCGATGGCGGTCGGCTCGTGGCGGGCCAGCTGGGCACCCAGCTCATCGAACGCACGCTGCATGGCCTGGGTCCACCGGCGCGGATCCATGCCGCTCGGCAGCGGCGGCGCCCCATCGGCATTCCCCCCCAGCATGTCGAGCTTGTGGCTCAGTTCGTGGATCACCAGGTTGAAACCGTCCCAGTCCCCGTCCTGCTGCAGCTCGCTCCAGGCCAGCACCAGCGGCCCCTGGGGCCAGGATTCCCCGGCATTCTCCTCTTCCCATTCGCTGACCAGGCCGAACTCATCCTGCACCTGCTGGCGGCGGGTGACGGGCTCGGGGATGATGATCACCTCGTGAAAGCCGCGATACCAGTCCAGCCCAAGGTGCAGGATAGGCAGCGCCGCCTGCAGGGCCAGCACCGCCTGCTGGCGGGACGTGAGCTCGACCCCGATCTGGGTCAGCGTCTTGCGGGCCAGAAACTGCTGGGCCAGCTTCGTCAGCCTCGCCTCGTCCTCCTCGGAGAAACCTTGCAATATGGGCACGGCCGCCAGGGCCTGCCGCCACTCCAGCGCCCCGGGGGCGTTCTCCTGCCGGGGGGATGAAGGATAAAACCACTTCCATAATCGGGACCAAAACACACGGACTCCTCTTGCCACATCAGAACAACTTCACGAACCGCTTCGGGCGCTCAAGATAGCCCTGCGCCAGGTAGAAACGATGGGCCCCCTCCCGCTTCAGGCTGCTGGAGAGCTCCAGCTGGCCACAGCCTTGCGCCTGCGCCCGCGCCTCTGCCGCCGCCAGCAACAGGGCGCCTACCCCCTTCCCTCTTGCACTCTCATCGATAACCAGCGCCGAGATCAGGCCCCAGGCGGGTGCAAGGTGCATGGGTTGCAGCCGATGCCAGATCAGCACCCCTACCATGTTTCCATGGCGCTCTGCCACCAGCACCTCCCGGGCCGGATCCGGCTCGGCCAGCCGCCCATCCACCTCCTCGCCCGGGGTCGGATAACCCAGCTGTGCGAACAGCGCTGACAGCAGGGCGCCATCCCCCCGCTCGGCGAGACGAATGGTGCAGTTATCTTCTCTCATTGTCACTCCTGGCCTCCTATTTGCACTGTACCCTGCGGGCCCCTGGATCTGGAAAAGATGCACCTGATGGGTAAGTTCCGAATCTTGTCCAGTTCCACGCACCATTTGTTAATGTCAATTCACAAATTAACAAAGTGACAACACTTTTCACTAGGAAGGGCCGATACAAACCGATATGTTAAATCCCGCGGACTAACCAGTCGAAAGTCCCGCACAATACTGAGTGGCCCCCTTGGTCACCGCATATTTCAATGTTAAGGGAGCGAGGCATAGACCTCGCCAAGACAGCGCAACAAAGGAGTTGTTGTACATGAATGAGATCGTCAATGCCATCAATGGCGTGATTTGGAGCCCAGCGCTCATCTATCTGTGTCTGGGGGTGGGCCTCTACTTCTCCCTGCGCAGCCGTTTCCTGCAACTGCGCCACATGAAAGAGATGGTGCGCCTGATGTTTGATGGCAAGAGCACGGATGCGGGTGTCTCCTCCTTCCAGGCGCTGGCCATGACCCTGGCCGGTCGGGTCGGTACCGGCAACATCGCCGGCGTCGCCACCGCCATCACCTTCGGCGGCCCGGGCGCCCTGTTCTGGATGTGGATGGTCGCCTTCCTCGGCGCCAGCTCCGCCTTCGTGGAGTCCACTCTGGGTCAGGTCTACAAGGAGAAGATCAACGGTGAATACCGCGGCGGCCCGGCCTTCTACATCGAGAAAGGGCTCGGCATGAAGTGGTACGCCTGGACCTTCGCCATCGCCACCATCTTCGCCTGCGGCGTGTTGCTGCCAGGGGTGCAAGCGAATTCCATCGGCTCCAGCCTGCAGACCGCCTTTGACATCGATCCGAACGTCACCGCCGCCGGTCTGGCGCTGCTGCTCGGCTTCATCATCTTCGGCGGCGTCAAACGCATCGCCAGCTTCGCCAGTACTGTGGTGCCCTTCATGGCGCTGGGTTACATCATTGTCGCCTGCGTCATCATCGCCCTCAACATCGGCCAGCTGCCAGGCGTCATCCTGCTGATCTGGAAGAGCGCCTTCGGGATGGAAGCCGGTTTCGGTGCCATCCTGGGTCTGGCCATCATGTGGGGCGTCAAACGCGGCGTCTACTCCAACGAAGCGGCTCAGGGCACAGGCCCGCACGCCTCCTCCGCCGCCGCCGTGAGCCACCCGGCCAAACAGGGCCTGGTGCAGGCGTTCTCCGTCTACATCGACACCCTGTTCGTCTGCTCAGCCACCGGCTTTATGCTGCTGATCACCGGCCTGTACAACGTACAGGGACCGGACGGCGCGGCCATCTATACCGGCATCGCCGGCATCGCGGCAGGCCCCGGCTATGTGCAGACCGCCATGGAGAGCATGATGCCCGGCTTTGGCAACTACTTCGTCGCCATCGCCCTGTTCTTCTTCGCGTTCACCACCATAGTGGCCTACTACTACATCGCCGAAACCAACATCGCCTTTATCAACCGCAAGATCAACCGCCCCTGGCTCACCTTCCTGCTGAAGCTGGCCCTGATGGCCTCCACCGTCTACGGCACCGTCAAGACCGCCGATCTGGCCTGGGGTCTGGGTGACATCGGGGTCGGCCTGATGGCCTGGCTCAACATCGGTGCCATACTGCTGCTGCAAAAGCCCGCCTTCGCCTGCCTGAAGGACTATGAGGCCCAGAAGGCCCTGGGGCTGGATCCCGTGTTCCACCCGGAGAAACTCGGCATCAAGAACGCCGACTACTGGACGGGTCGCCGCTCCGAGCAAAACCTGGAGCAGGAGCAATCCGGTCATCCGTTCGAGCCGGACCGCCAGTCCACCTGAACCATTGACCCATAAACAGATAAAAAAATGGCAGCTTAGGCTGCCATTTTTATTTGTGCTCTCTTGAGAGTGAGCGCCGGTTCAGAGCGCGTTGCGGCGGGGTCCGAACGGCAGCCGCCAGCGAAACAGGCTGTTGAGGGTCGCCCGCCACTGGTTGGGGCGCCCCAGGATCTGCTTTTGCAGCCGGGTCTCCTCCTTCAGCATCACCTCATCGCTGCGGGCCCAGGCCTGATGGTAGAGCTGCTTGATCCCCGCCAGCGCATCCGGCGACTTGGTGATCAGGGTCCTGGCGAACTCCCGCGCCGCGTCGAGGGGATCCTCGCAGACCCGGCTCACCAGCCCGAGCGCCCTGGCCTCCTGGGCATCCAGCTCGCGGCCGCTCATGGCCAGCTCCATGGCCACGTCCACCCCCATCAGATTGCGCAGGGTGACGCTGCCACTCATGTCGGGGATGATGCCCCACTTGATCTCCATCACCGAGAAGCGGCAATCCGGGGTGCTGAAACGAAAATCGGCCCCGAGCGCTATCTGCAGGCCGCCGCCGAAACAGACCCCCTGAGTCACGGCGATCACCGGCACCGGCAACTGGTGCCAGCCATAGGCGACCCGCTGGGCCAGGTTGGTCGCCTCATCCGCCTCGCGTCTCAATATGTCCAGGGCCGCCACCGGCTGCCTCAGCATGGATTTCACATCCAGCCCGGCGCAGAACGCCCGCCCCTCACCGTGCAGGATCACAGCCCGCAGCCCCTTGTGCTGCGCGAGCTGATTCAGCGTCTCGTCGATGGCGCCGAACATGGCCCTGTCCAGCGCATTGAGCTTGTCCCCCCGGGTCAGCATCACCTCGGCGATGCCGTCCCGGATCTCGCACCTGATCCTTGGCTTGTCCATTTCCTTCCTCTTCCTTGTGCCGACACTGGTCATACCACAACGTTACCAGAGTGTTATCGGCAGGTACAGGGAGGCCAGCCCGGCTCTGCGACTAAAGTCGGCTGGCCCCGCTCCGGCGCCTTTGTCAGACTGGCCTCACGCCCCCGGCCGAGACCCGCCATGACCATTCTGTTCAACTTCAGCCGCCCGCCGTTTGACTGCCTCGGGGAAGCGGAGCGCCAGCGCCTCGGGCAGAGCCTCAGCGTCTGCTATTTTCGGGCGGGCCAGAGGGTGCTGAGCCCGGGGGACAGCCCTCCCGGCCTCTACCTCATCATCAAGGGGGCGGTGGAGGAGTCGAGCCCCCACCAGTCGTTCGGCGATTACGGGGTCGACGACCTGTTCGACGTCCGTGCCCAGTTCGATGGCCGCTGCCGCCATGGCTTCAGCGCCCTGGAGGACTGCCTCTGCCAGCTGATCCCCCGCGAGGTGTTCGCGGAGCTCTGCGCCGGCAACCCGGAGCTCGCGCACTATTTCACCGCGACCCTGGCCGAGCGCCAGCACCAGCAGGCGCGGCGGGAGCAGCTTGGCCAGCAGAATCTGGCGGAGTTCATCCTGACCCGGATTGAGCCCAACCACCTGCAGCCACCGCTCCTCGTCGAGAGCCGGCTCAGCCTGCTGGCCGCGACCGAAGCCATGGCCAGCCAGGGTAGCGATTGCCTGCTCTATCCCGCCGCCGACGGCAGCCTGAGCCTGGCCACCCGCAAGACCCTGCTCCATGCCCTGACCCTGAGAGGGCTGCCGCTGACGGCGCCGCTCGCGGTGCTGAGCCCGGCGCCGCTGATCGGCCTGCCCCTTGGCAGCTACCTGTTCGATGCCCTGCTGCTGATGACCCGTCACCGCATCAAGCGGCTGGTGGTCTGGGATCGGCAGGAGGTGGCGGGCGTCTTGCACCTGACCCAGGTGCTCGGCCTCTTCTCCGCCCACTCCCACGTGCTGACCCTGCGCATCGCCAGGGCAGACAGCCCAGCCGCCCTGGAAGCCGTCGCCCGGGAGCAGCAACAGCTGACCCGCTCCCTGTTCGGTCAGGGGATCCACACCGCCTTCCTGATGAGGCTCATCGCCACCCTCAACGAACAGCTGATCGCCAAGGCCTTCGCCCTGGCGATCCCGACCGAGGTGCAGGATAAGGTGTGCCTGCTGATGCTGGGATCTGAGGGGCGCGGCGAGCAGATCCAGAAGACCGATCAGGACAACGCCCTGATCCTGCCCAATGATCTGCATTGGCCCGATCGGCAGGCCGATCTGGCCGCCTTCGGCGCCCTGCTGGAGCGGCTCGGTTATCCCCCCTGCCCGGGTCGGGTGATGGTCAGCAACCCGGCCTGGGTGAAGGAGGCCGCGCACTGGCAACAGGAGATCGAACGCGCCTGCCTGGGGGCCAGCGAAGCCGAGCTGCTCTGGCTCGCCACCCTGGCCGATGCCCAGCCCATCGCCGGTGATCGCAGCCTGCTGCCCCCCATCGCCCGCAGGCTAAGGGAGCAGCTCGCCGATCGGCCCGACCTGCTGGCGGAGATGGCCCGCGCCGCGGTCGCCTTTCACACCCCCCTCACCCTGTTTGGCCGGCTGGCCCAGGAGCCGGAGGGGCTGGATCTCAAGCGGGGTGGCCTGTTTGCGCTGGTGCACGGCATCCGTCTGCTGGCGCTGGAGGCCAAGATCCTGGAGACCTCCACCCTGGGCCGCATCGAGGCCCTGGTGGCCTGCGATCGGCTCAGTAGCGACTACGGCGCCAATCTGGCGGAGGCGTTCCGGCTGTTCGTTCGGCTGCGGCTGCGCAGCCAGCTCAAGGGGGGCGACCACAGGGTGCGGGTGGAGGCGCTCAGCCATAGCGAGCGGGATCTGCTGCGCCATGCCCTGCATCAGGTGAAGAAGTTCCAGCAGTGGCTCGTCTTGCACTTTCGTCTGAGGCAATAGCATGTGGAGTCGCTGTCGACGCCAGTGGATTGGCCGGGCTTTTCGTCACGGGGAGTTCGCCCCGCTCTTTGCGCCCGCCCCGCGCGATGAGTGGGTGGCCCTCGATCTCGAGACCACCAGCCTGGATCCCGCACAGGCGGAAATCGTCGCCATCGGCGCGGTGCGCATCCAGGGCAACCGGCTGCTCACCGGGGAGGCACTCTCCTTGCGGGTGCAGGCACCCGCCAGCCTGAGCGCACAATCCGTGGTGATCCACGGCCTGCGCCATCAGGATTTGCAGCAGGGCATGCCGCTGGAGGCCGCGCTGCGCCAGCTGTTGGCCTTCATCGGCCCGCGCGAGCTGGTGGGCTATCACATCCCCTACGATCTGCGCATCCTCAACCTGGCCTGCCAAAAGCAGTGGGGGCTGCGCCTGCCCCAGCGCGGCATAGAGGTGAGCCGGCTCTATCACGACCACCTCTATCGACGCTACCCCGATGCCGCCATCGATCTGCACCTCGGCGCCATCTGCAGTCACCTGGGGCTGCCTCCCCTGCCCGCCCACGACGCCCTCGCCGACGCGGTCACCGCCGCCCTCATCTTCCTGCGCCTGCGTCTGGGCGGCCCCCTGGCTTATCCCAAAGTCTAATTGCTCACCAATAACATTTAATTCACATTTTCATTACATGAGCGGACCTCCTGCTCGGTAGGGACATCCTTCATTCACAGTCGACATTCATGTCATGGAGAAATGCAATGGAACAGCAACGCTATCTGAGGATCCAGCAAGATCCCGTCTTCCAGGAGTTGGTCAGCAAACGCCAACGCTTCGCCTGGACCCTCTCCATCCTGATGCTGGGGCTCTACCTGGCGTTTATCCTGCTCATCGCCTTCGCCCCCGGCTGGCTCGGCACACCGCTGAGCGAGGGATCTTCCATCACCCGTGGCATTCCCGTCGGCGTGGGCCTCATCCTCGCCTCCTTCGTGCTGACCGGCATCTATGTGGTGCGTGCCAACGGCGAGTTTGACGAGCTGAACCAGAAGATCCTCAAGGGAGTGCAATCATGAAAGGCAAGTCTCTGCTGCTGTTGACCGGCCTGGTCTCCACCCCCCTGCTGGCGGCCGATGCGCTGACCGGCGAGGTGCAACGCCAGCCCCTCAATGTCCCGGCCATCGTCATGTTCGTGGTCTTCGTGGCCGCCACCCTGTTCATCACCTACTGGGCCTCCAAGCGTAACCGCTCGGCCTCCGACTACTATGCCGCAGGGGGCCGCATCACCGGCTTCCAGAACGGCCTGGCCATCGCCGGTGACTACATGTCCGCCGCCTCCTTCCTCGGCATCTCCGCCCTGGTCTACACCTCGGGCTACGATGGCCTCATCTACTCCATCGGCTTCCTGGTGGGCTGGCCCATCATACTGTTCCTGATCGCGGAGCGGCTGCGCAACCTCGGCAAGTACACCTTCGCCGACGTCGCCTCCTACCGCCTCAAGCAAACCTCGGTGCGCAGCCTCTCCGCCAGCGGCTCCCTGGTGGTGGTCGCCCTCTACCTGATCGCCCAGATGGTCGGTGCCGGCAAGCTGATCGAGCTGCTGTTCGGCCTGCAATACCACGTGGCCGTGGTACTGGTCGGCATCCTGATGGTGCTCTACGTGCTGTTTGGCGGCATGCTGGCCACCACCTGGGTGCAGATCATCAAGGCGGTGATGCTGCTCTCCGGCGCCTCCTTCATGGCCATCATGGTGATGAAGTCCGTCAACTTCGACATCGGTGCCCTGTTCAGCGAGGCCGTCAAGGTGCACGCGAACGGCGCCGCCATCATGAGCCCGGGTGGCCTGGTGGCCGATCCCATCTCCGCCATCTCCCTCGGGCTGGCACTGATGTTCGGCACCGCCGGCCTGCCCCACATCCTGATGCGTTTCTTCACCGTGAGTGACGCCAAGGAAGCGCGCAAGAGCGTGTTCTACGCCACCGGCTTCATCGGCTACTTCTACATCCTGACCTTCATCATCGGCTTCGGCGCCATCCTGCTGGTCAGCACCAACCCGACCTTCAAGGATGCCACCGGCGCCCTGCTGGGCGGCACCAACATGGCGGCTGTCCATCTGGCCGATGCGGTGGGGGGCAGCCTGTTCCTCGGCTTCATCAGCGCCGTGGCCTTCGCCACCATCTTGGCGGTGGTCGCCGGCCTCACCCTGGCGGGCGCCTCCGCGGTCTCCCACGACCTCTATGCCTGCGTGATCAAGCAGGGCAAGGCCAACGAAACCGACGAGCTGCGCGTCTCCAAGTACACCACTGTGGTGCTGGGGGTGGTCGCCATCGGTCTGGGGATCCTGTTCGAGAAGCAGAACATCGCCTTCATGGTGGGCCTGGCCTTCTCCATCGCGGCAAGCTGCAACTTCCCGGTGCTGTTCCTCTCCATGTTCTGGTCCCGCCTGACCACCCGCGGCGCCGTCTACGGTGGCTGGCTGGGTCTCATCAGCGCCGTGACCCTGATGATCCTGGGCCCGACCGTGTGGGTGAAGGTGCTGGGTCATGCGCAGGCTATCTTCCCCTACGAGTACCCTGCGCTCTTCTCGATGCTGCTGGCCTTCGCCGGGATCTGGTTCTTCTCGGTCACCGACAAGTCCCAGAATGCCAGCGACGAACACGCGAAATTCATCCCGCAGTTCGTGCGCTCCCAGACCGGGCTCGGCGCCTCCGGTGCCTCCGCCCACTAAATTGCTCTCGTCACTCCCAAGCCGGCCCTGTGCCGGCTTTTTTCATGGGATCTCACTCACTTGTCATGGTGCCAGATCACAGTTCTCACTAAAACTTTCGGGGGATCTGTGCCATAATGCGCGCCATTTGACAGACCAACCGGGACATCTCCTTTGTTAAGCAGCAACAACATCACCATGCAGTTCGGCGCCAAGCCGTTGTTTGAGAACATCAGCGTCAAGTTTGGCGGCGGCAACCGCTACGGCCTCATAGGCGCCAACGGCTGTGGCAAGTCCACCTTTATGAAGATCCTCGGCGGCGACCTTGAGCCCACTGGCGGTAATGTGAGCCTGGACGTCAACGAGCGCATCGGTAAGTTGCGCCAGGATCAGTTCGCCTACGAAGAGATGCGCGTGCTGGACGTGGTCATGATGGGCCATAACGAGCTGTGGGCCGCCATCGCCGAGCGCGATGCCATCTACGCCAATCTGGAAGCCACCGACGACGACTACATGAAGGCCGCCGAGCTGGAAGGTCTGGTTGCCGAATACGACGGTTACACCGCCGAGGCCCGCGCGGGTGAGCTGCTGCTCGGCGCCGGCATTCCCATCGAGCTGCACAACGGCCCCATGAGCGAAGTGGCGCCGGGCTGGAAACTGCGGGTGCTGCTGGCACAGGCGCTGTTCTCCAACCCCGACATCCTGTTGCTGGACGAACCGACCAACAACCTGGACATCAACACCATTCGCTGGCTAGAGCAGGTGCTCAACGATCGTGAAAGTACCATGATCATCATCTCTCACGATCGTCACTTCCTGAACTCGGTCTGCACCCACATGGCGGATCTGGACTACGGCGAGCTGCGGGTCTACCCGGGTAACTACGACGAGTACATGACCGCGGCCACCCAGGCCCGCGAGCGTCTGCTCTCCGACAACGCCAAGAAGAAGGCCCAGATTGCCGACCTGCAATCCTTCGTCTCCCGTTTCAGTGCCAACGCCTCCAAGTCCAGCCAGGCCACCTCCCGCCTCAAGCAGATCGACAAGATAAAGATTGAAGAGGTGAAGGTCTCCAGCCGTCAGAACCCCTTCATCCGCTTCGAGCAGGAGAAGAAGCTGTATCGCAACATCCTGGAAGTGGAAGGGGTGTCCAAAGGTTATGGTGAGGCGCCCCTGTTCAAGGGTCTCAGCATGATGCTGGAAGTGGGCGAGAAGGTCGCCATTCTGGGGACCAACGGTATAGGTAAATCCACCCTGATCAAGACGCTCATGGGCGAATTGGCGCCGGACAGCGGCACCATCAAGTGGTCCGAGAACGCCCAGATTGGCTACTATGCCCAGGATCACGCCGAAGACTTCAACACCGATCTGAACGTGTTCGACTGGATGGCGCAGTGGAAACAGGCCAACGAAGACGAGCAGGCGGTACGCTCAGTGCTGGGTCGTCTGCTGTTCACCCAGGACGACATCAAGAAGCCGGTCAAGGTGCTGTCCGGTGGCGAACAGGGCCGCATGCTGTTCGGCAAGCTGATGATGCAGCGCCCCAACATCCTGATCATGGATGAGCCGACCAACCACCTGGACATGGAATCTATCGAATCCTTGAACCTGGCGCTGGAGATGTATCAGGGCACCCTGATCTTCGTCTCCCACGACCGTGAGTTCGTCTCCTCCCTGGCGACCCGCATCATGGAACTGACCGAGAATGGCATCCGCGACTTCGGCGGCACCTACGAGGATTACCTGCGTACTCAGGGCGTGGCATAACCGCCCCTACCCTCGCGGTTCCTAAATGAAAACCGGCGCCACAGGCGCCGGTTTTTTATGCTTGTCTCTGCCGAGGCTGAGGATGCTGAGGATGCTGAGGATGCTGAGGATGCTGAGGATGCTGAGGATGCTGAGGATGCTGAGGATGCTGAGGATGCTGAGGATGCTGAGGATGCTGAGGATAAAAGCATAATAATGGTGTGCCCGCCCCCGCAGATAAAAAAACGGCTCCATCAAGGAGCCGTTTTCAATGGGTGAGCGAGTCGATTATTCGACGGTCGCTTCCACGTCGGTGAAGTACTCGATCTTGGCCGCTTTGCGCAGCTCATCGATCAGCGACTTGTAGGAGGCCTGCGCCTTGCCCTGGCCAAGCTGGCCTTGCAGCAGGCTGACCATCTGGGACGGCTCCTTGGTCACGTTGACCTTGTCCAGCGCCACCACGACGCGATCGCCATTGGCTTCGGCCACCAGCTCGACGCTCGGCTTGCCGTCGACCGGATGGGGCATGCGGAACGCCTGGGCCAGCAGGGTCTGATCCATCTCCTGGGTGAAGCGGGCGACGCCGTTGTGGGTCTCCACCTTCAGTCCAAGGGCGGTCAGATCGGCCTGGATGTCCTCACCGGCGTGCAGCTTGTCGAGCAGGGCCTGTGCCTTGCCACGGGCCACTTCGCTGGCCTTGTCATGCTTGATGGCCGCGATCACCTGCTCCTTGATCTCCGCCAGCGGCTTGGCCGCCTTGGGCTTATGACCCATGATGTGCAGCACCAGCGCCTTGCCATCCGCCAGCTCGATCACATCCGAGTTGGTGTTGTCATCGCGCAGCTGTTCGGAGAACGCCACCGCCAGCACCTTGGGATCCTTGAGCGGGGCCGGGGCATCGGCCTGACCGAAGTAATCCGAGGAGATGACCTTCAGACCCATGGTCTCGGCGGTCAGGTCCAGGGAGTCCGGGTTCTCGAAGCTGCTATCGGCCATCTTCTGCTGCTCGGCGAAGAACAGCTCCTTGGCCTTGTCCGCTTGCAGGCGGCTGATGGTGTCACTCATCACATCCACGAACGGCTTGGTCTTGGCGGGCTCGACGGCCAGCAGCTTGATGACGTGGAAGCCAAACGGGCTCTTCACCACGCCAGAGAGATCGCCGGCCTTGTTCAGGGCAAAGGCGGCTTGTTCGAACGCCGGATCCATCACCCCTTTCTCGAACCAGTCCAGCTCGCCACCCTTCTTGGCGGAGAAGCTGTCACTGGAGTTGGCCTTGGCCAGCTCGGCGAAGTCTTCACCGCCCTTGGCCTTGGCCAGCAGGGCCTCGGCCTTCTGCTCGGCCGCTTTCTCGTCCTTGCCAAACGGGATCAGGATATGCGCCACCTGGCGACGCTCGGCACGCTGGAACAGGTCCTGGTGCTGATCGTAGTAATCCTGGGCATCCTGCTCGGTGACCTTGATATCTTTACCCAGGTTGGCGGCATCCAGCAGCAGGTAGTCTACCTTGACCTGCTCGTCGTTCATGAAACGCGCGCTGTTGGCCTTGTAGAACTGATCCACCTCCGCATCGGAGACCTCGACCTCGCCCAGATAGGCAGAGGCAGCCAGGCGCACCAGGCGCAGATCGCGAGTCTGGTTGTAGAGCTTGTCGAGCTGCTCGGCCTCACCCTTGAGGGCGAATTCGGAGCCCAGCAGGGCGCCCATCAGTTGCTGGCGCACCATGTCCTGGCGCAGGGAGTCGCGGAACATCTCCGGCGTCATGCCGGCGCGGCGGATCAGCTGCAGGTAGCGCTCGTTGTTGAATTTGCCCTCTTCGACAAACTCCGGCATGGCGACGATGGCCTGCTTGATCTGCGCGTCGCTGATGCGCAGGCCGAGTTCACGGGCCTTGTCATCGATCAGCGCCTGATCGATGAGCCGGTCCAGCACACCACGGCGGAACTGTTTCATGTAATCGGGGTTGGCGGCCATCTGGTTGAAGGCCTCGCCCATTTGGGACTCCATGCGGGCCCGCTCGTTGCGATAGGCATTCTCCAGTGCGGGGGCACTGATGTCATTGCCGTTGACGGTGGCGGGGGCGGTACGTGCCGGGCCGTTGAGGTAGCTACCTACACCGGCCAAGGCAAAGGAGAGAATGATCAGGCCCAAGATAACCTTGGCTACCTTGCCCTGCGCCCCTTCGCGTAGTTTATCCAACATCATGTTTGTACTTATGCTCCCGAACTCGATGGGCCTAAATAATGAAAAGGCGCACCGATTGCGATGCGCCTTGGTCAATCAGTATGAGGGAGAGCCCTCTAACTTGTCTGGTCTGCGACCAAGGACGGTGCCGATGAGAATCAGCGCCCGGCTTAGTTGACCGCGTCTTTCAGGGCCTTGCCCGCTTTGAAGGCAGGAACTTTACCGGCGGCGATTTCGATGGTCGCGCCAGTTTGCGGGTTACGGCCAGAACGAGCAGCACGCTCGCGTACAGCGAAAGTACCGAAACCAACCAGAGCAACCTGGTCACCCTCTTTCAGAGCTTCACCTACTGCTTCAATGAAGGCATCAAGCGCACGGCCAGCAGCGGCTTTGGAGATATCAGCACCGTCTGCAATCTTGTCAATCAGTTGAGATTTATTCACTCTTATATTCCCCTTTTATCGAACATCGCTGCGGCGCTGATTTCCCTGGCCACAACAAGTGGAGGTTTTATAGCAAGCCTCCTGATCAGTTGCAAGTGACAATCTGGCGCAAACCCGCGCCACATCACGCATTGCGACTCATCATGAGTACCCGATCGGTGGTCAAGGCTACTTCCGTTATCCGGCGCATGCAAGCCTTAACCACCTCCCGAATGCGCCAAATTTGCGGCGCATCAACATTTACACGACAGAAACGCGTTCGAAACCCTGTGGATTGTCCTGCAGCGCCAGTGCCAGCACCTCATCAATCCAGCGAACCGGATAAATTTCAAGGTCTTGTTTGACGTTGGCCGGGATCTCTTCCAGGTCGCGCTCGTTCTCTTTCGGGATCAGCACCCGCTTGATGCCGCCACGATGGGCCGCCAGCAGCTTCTCTTTGAGGCCGCCGATGGGCAGCACCTCACCGCGCAGGGTGATCTCCCCGGTCATGGCCACATCGGCACGGACCGGGTTGCCGGTCAGGCTGGAGACCAGGGCGGTACACATGGCGATACCTGCGCTCGGGCCATCCTTCGGGGTCGCCCCTTCCGGCACGTGCACGTGAATGTCACGCTTCTCGTAGAAGTCGGCGTTGATGCGCAGCATCTCGGCGCGGGCCCGCACCACCGTCATGGCGGCCTGGATGGACTCCTGCATCACATCACCGAGCGAGCCGGTGTAGGTGAGCTTGCCCTTGCCCGGCATGTTGGTGGTCTCGATGGTGAGCAGATCGCCGCCCACTTCGGTCCACGCCAACCCGCACACCTGGCCGATCTGGTTCTGGCTGGTGGCCTTGCCGTAATCGAAACGCTGGACCCCGAGGAACTCCTTGAGGTTCTCCTGATTGACCAGAACATGCTTGATGCTCTTGTCCAGCAGGATGCGTTTGACTGCCTTGCGACACATCTTGGAGATTTCGCGCTCCAGGCTACGCACCCCCGCCTCGCGGGTGTAGTAGCGGATCACCCCGATCAGAGCGGAGTCTTCGATGGTGATCTCGGACTCTTTCAAACCGTTGCGCTGGATCTGCTTGGCGACCAGGTGCTGCTTGGCGATGTTGAGCTTCTCGTCCTCGGTGTACCCGGACAGACGGATCACTTCCATCCGGTCCAGCAAGGGGCCCGGGATGTTCATGGAGTTGGAGGTGGCCACGAACATCACGTCCGACAGGTCATAATCCACTTCCAGATAGTGATCGTTGAAGCTGTTGTTCTGCTCCGGATCCAGCACTTCCAGCAATGCGGAGGCGGGATCGCCACGCATGTCCGAGCTCATCTTGTCGATCTCGTCGAGCAGGAACAGCGGGTTCTTCACGCCGATCTTCGCCATCTTCTGGATGAGCTTGCCGGGCATGGAGCCGATATAGGTGCGACGGTGACCGCGGATCTCCGCCTCGTCACGCACGCCGCCGAGCGCCATGCGCACATATTTGCGACCGGTCGCCTTGGCGATGGACTGACCCAGCGAGGTCTTGCCCACCCCGGGTGGCCCTACCAGACACAAGATCGGCCCCTTGAGCTTGTTGACCCTTGCCTGCACCGCCAGGTACTCGAGGATGCGATCTTTGACCTTCTCCAGGCCATAGTGATCCGAATCCAGCACCTCTTGTGCCTTGGCGAGATCTTTCTTGACCTTGGAGCGGGCCTTCCAGGGCACCTGCACCATCCAGTCCACGTAGCTGCGCACCACCGTGGCCTCGGCCGACATGGGGGACATCATCTTCAGCTTGGCGAGCTCGGCCAGCGCCTTCTCACGGGCATCGTCCGGCATTCCGGCCTCTTCAATCTTGCGATTGAGGGCCTCGAATTCGTCCGGACTGTCTTCCAGCTCACCCAGCTCTTTCTGAATGGCCTTCATCTGCTCGTTGAGATAGTACTCGCGCTGGCTCTTCTCCATCTGCTTCTTGACCCGGGAGCGGATGCGTTTCTCGACCTGCAAGAGGTCAATCTCCGACTCCATCATGGCCATCAGAAACTCGATGCGCTCGGACACAGAGGCGATTTCCAGCACCTTCTGCTTGTCTTCGAGCTTGAGCGGCATGTGCGCGGCCATGGTGTCGGCCAGGCGCGCCGCATCGTCGATCGCCGAGATCGAGGTGAGTACCTCGGGCGGGATCTTCTTGTTGAGCTTGATGTAACCTTCAAACTGGCCGATGGCGGAGCGCACCAGCACATCCTGATCCTTCTCCTCGATGGCGGCAGACGCTATGTACTGCGCCTCACCGACGAAGAAGTCCTTGTCATCGATCATCCGCTCAAGACGGGCACGCTGACCCCCTTCCACCAGCACCTTGACGGTGCCGTCCGGCAGCTTGAGCATCTGTAAGATATTGGCCACTGTCCCGACGGAGAAGATCTCCTCCACCGTAGGTTCGTCTGTCGACGCATCCTTCTGGGCCACCAGCAGGACTTTTTTGTCCTGCTCCATGGCCGCTTCCAGACAGCGAATGGATTTTTCCCGCCCCACAAAGAGTGGAATGACCATGTGGGGGTAAACCACCACGTCACGAAGAGGCAGGACGGGAATCTCGATGCGTTCTGAACGCTCTAGGTTCATATATGTCCTCTCGGCTTGTTATACCGTTGGCAAAGCGCTTGGCTGAGTATATGGGGGCGCTAAGATGAGATTCAATCGCCTTGGCCGTAAAAAGCATGAAAGGGGCAAAATGCCCCTTTATGTGATTAAAAATCAGCCAGTTACTCTGAGGCGGCGGCCTGAGTCTCGGGATTGTCGTAGATCATCAGAGGCGCGGAGTCCCCTTTGATCACCGTCTCGTCGATCACCACCTTGCTGACCCCTTCCAGGGACGGCAGGTCATACATGGTGTCGAGCAACACGGCTTCGACAATGGATCTCAGACCACGGGCACCGGTTTTACGCTCCATCGCCTTACGCGCAATGGCGTTCAGGGCGTCGTCACGAAACTCCAGCTCCACCTCTTCCAGGGCGAACAGCGCGGCGTACTGCTTGGTCAGCGCGTTTTTCGGCTCTTTCAGGATCTGGATGAGGGCAGCCTCGTCCAGCTCGGTGAGGGTCGCGACCACCGGCAGACGACCGATGAACTCGGGGATCAGACCGTACTTGATCAGATCCTCCGGCTCCACCTTGGCAAAGTTCTCGCTTAAGGTCGCCTTGGCGTTCTTGGATTTGACGTCAGCGCCAAAACCGATGCCGGTGCCCTTGACGGAACGCTGCTCGATCACCTTGTCCAAGCCGGCAAAGGCGCCACCGCAGATGAAGAGGATCTTGGAGGTATCGACCTGCAAGAACTCCTGCTGCGGATGCTTGCGACCACCTTGCGGCGGGACGGAAGCTATGGTGCCTTCGATCAGCTTGAGCAACGCCTGCTGCACCCCTTCCCCGGACACGTCGCGGGTGATGGAGGGGTTGTCCGACTTGCGGGAGATCTTGTCGATCTCGTCGATGTAGACGATGCCACGCTGGGCCTTCTCTACGTCGTAGTCGCACTTTTGCAGCAGCTTCTGGATGATGTTCTCCACGTCTTCGCCCACGTAACCGGCTTCGGTCAGGGTGGTGGCGTCGGCCATGGTGAAGGGTACATCCAGCAGGCGGGCGAGCGTCTCGGCCAGCAGGGTCTTGCCGCTACCGGTCGGGCCAATCAGCAGGATGTTAGACTTGCCAAGCTCCACACCGCCGGCTTCGCTGCCGCTGCGCAGACGCTTGTAGTGGTTGTAAACGGCCACGGCCAACACCTTCTTGGCGTACTCCTGGCCGATCACATAGTCATCCAGGTGCGCACGAATTTCATGAGGGGTCGGCAGCTCGCTACCATCGCGCTTGGGAGAGATCTCGCGGATCTCTTCGCGGATGATGTCGTTGCACAGCTCGACACACTCATCACATACGTAGACGGAAGGGCCAGCGATCAGCTTACGCACTTCATGCTGACTTTTGCCGCAGAAAGAGCAATAAAGCAGCTTGTCGCCCTCACCCTTGCGTTTCTCTGTCATTCAGCAACCTCGTTCTATCAATAGAGGATGGATCGTCCTGTTGAGTTTACAACAGGACGGGATACCCTGCTCAGCCGCGCTGGCTCAGGATGCCGTCGACCAGACCATAGGCCACGGCCTGCTCGGCCGACATGAAGTTGTCACGATCGGTGTCACGCTCGACGGTGGCCATGTCCTGGCCGGTGTGGAAGGCCAGACGCTCGTTCAGGGTATTCTTGATTTTCAGGATCTCCTGGGCATGGATCTGGATGTCAGATGCCTGGCCCTGGAAGCCGCCCAGCGGTTGGTGGATCATCACGCGCGCATTGGGCAGGCAGAAGCGCTTGCCCTTGGCGCCACCGGCCAGCAGGAAGGCGCCCATGGAGCAGGCCTGCCCCATACAGACGGTGCTGACGTCCGGCTTGATGAACTGCATGGTGTCATAGATGGACATACCCGCAGTGACGGCACCACCCGGCGAGTTGATGTAGATGCTGATGTCCTGATCCGGGTTCTCGGACTCCAGGAACAGCAGCTGAGCCACCACCAGGTTCGCCATGTGATCCTCAACCTGACCCGTCAGGAAGATGACCCGCTCTTTCAGCAGGCGGGAATAGATGTCATAAGAACGCTCCCCTTTCGCCGTCTGCTCGACCACCATAGGGATGAGCGCATTGCGTGGGGATTCAGTCACATCGTTATAGTTCTTGTACATAAGGCATTGTCCCTAAAATAAAATGGCCCGAGTGGAGATCACACGAGCCATTATACTTAACAGTTTTGACCTTAAGTCAAATGTTCTTAGGCAGCGGCACCGGACTTGTTGATCACTTCGTCGAAGGCCACTTCTTTCTCGGTCACTTGCGCCTTGGACAGGATCAGGTCGATGGCTTGATCTTCAACCGCCAGATTGCGGACGCCATTCAGCATCTGCTCGTTCTTCTGGTAGTACTCGATCACTTCCTTCGGATCTTCGTAGGCGGTGGCCATGGACTCGATGATGCTGGTCACACGGGCATCGTCAGCCTTGATCTCGTTGGTGCGGATGACATCACCCAGCAGCAGACCAACGCGGACGCGACGCTCGGCCTGGGCCTGGAACAGCTCGGCCGGCAGCTCGGGAGCGTTGCCGCCCTGGAAGCCACCGAAGCGCTGCAGCGCCTGCTGACGCAGGGTGTCGATTTCCTGGGCAACGGCAGCCTTCGGCAGATCGATCTGGTTGGCTTCAACCAGGCCGTTCAGCACTTGCTCTTTCACGCTGTTTTTCAGGGCCTGGGCCAGTTCGCGCTCCATGTTCTTGCGCACTTCGGCTTTCAGCTCTTCAACGTTACCGCTCTCGATGCCAAAACGCTTGACGAACTCTTCGGTCAGCTCGGGCAGCACCTGCTCTTCAACCTTGTTCAGCTTGGAGGCAAACTTGGCCGCCTTGCCTTTGAGGTTTTCGGCGTGGTAGTCAGCCGGGAAAGTCACCTCGATGGTGAACTCGTCGCCCGCTTTCTTGCCCAGGATGGCATCTTCGAAGCCCGGGATCATACGGCCAGCGCCCAGCTCCAGGGTGAAACCTTCGGCCTTGCCGCCGTCGAACTCTTCACCGTCGATGGAACCGACGAAGTCCAGAGTGACACGCATGCCCTTGGCGGCAGCGGCGTCAACATCGGTCCAGGTCGCGTGCTGCTTGCGCAGGGTGTCGATCATGTTGGCCAGATCTTCATCCTTGACGGTCGCAACCGGCTTCTCGACCTTGATGGTCTCGAGGCCTGCAACTTCAAACTCCGGGTACACTTCGAAAGTGGCGGTGAACTCGAAATCCTGGCCTTCCTTGATCTCTTTCGGATCCATGGTCGGCGCGCCGGCCGGGCTCAGTTTGTTTTCGATGATGGCCTTGATGAAGTTGTTCTGCATCATTTCATCGGCAACGCGGGCATGGGCCATGGCGCCGAACATCTTCTTGATGATGGCAACCGGAGCCTTGCCAGGACGGAAACCGTCGATGCGACGAGTCTTGGCCAGGCCATTCAATTCTTTACGCACGGCAGCGTCAACGGTAGCAGCCGGTACAGTGATGGTAAGACGGCGTTCCAGACCCTGGGTTGTCTCTACAGAAACTTGCATTCTTTTACCTCGTTCAACTCAGCACTGTGTGCTGACCCTTTATTACCCCTGGGTAAAACCCGGAGTCTTCCTGTTTATAAAGACAACGACTGTCTTTGTGATGAGAAAATATGACGCGACATTATAGCGGCGCACATTGGTCGCGTCGAGCCGCACATCCCCCATCCGGGGCACAGACGGCACAATTTGCGCATGTCTGCCCCTTATATGGGGAAGCCCTGGCCCCAGTTCAAGCGCCAGGTTAGCAATAATTTGCACTCGCTCACCTTTTTACGCACCAACCCTCCCTTTTTCCACCCCTGTGGCCCGCAAAACGGCCCCGCCGAGGGCGGCTGCGACCCAAATTGTCCACCTTCTCGCATCAGCCATTGCGTCCCTCGACGCCGCTCGCTATGGTGACAACCAATTTATGAGTCTGGAGTGACCCACATGTCCTTTTTCCGCTTCTTGTTTAACCTGCTCTGGTTTGTACTGGGGGGCGTCGTCATGGGGCTGGCCTGGTGGCTGGCCGGGCTGCTCTGCTTCGTCTCCCTGATAGGGATCCCCTGGGGGCGTTCCTGCTTCGTCATCGGCACCTTCACCTTCTTCCCGTTTGGCAAGCAGGCGGTGAGCCGCAAGAGCATGACCGGCCAGAGCGACATCGGCTCCGGCGTGCTGGGCCTTATCGGCAACATCCTCTGGTTCCTGGTGATCGGGGTCTGGCTGGCCATCGGCCATATCGCCTCGGCACTGGCCTGCTTCGTGACCATCATCGGCATCCCGTTCGGCATCCAGCACCTCAAGCTCGCCTTGATCGCGCTGGCCCCCATCGGTCAGATGGTGGTGACCAATCACGAGGCCGAATCCGGTCGCTACATTCGCTAACCAAGAATGCGGCAACGGGCTATGCCTGCGAGGTAAAAAAAGGGCAGACTAGGGTCTGCCCTTTTTCATTGCCCCCGTTCGAGGTCATTCATGCTCCCCAGCCACTTCTTCGCCAACCTCGCCCGCATGCGACTCATCTATCGCTGGCCGCTGATGCGCAACATACAGCCGGAAAACATCGCCGAGCACAGCCTGCAGGTCGCCATGGTGGCCCACGCCCTCGGGGTCATCCAGAATCGCCTGTTTGATGGCAGAGTCGATGCCAACCTGGCTGCGGTGATGGCGCTCTACCACGACAGCAGCGAGGTGCTGACCGGTGATCTACCGACCCCGGTCAAGTATTTCAACCCCGAGATAGCCCGTGAATACAAGAAGATAGAGCTGGCGGCCGAGCAGCGCCTGCTGGGGATGCTGCCCCCCGAGCTGATGGAAGATTTTCGCCCCCTGCTCGACTCCGGCGCCCAGGATGGCGAGCTCAGCCGGCTGGTGAAGGATGCCGACACCCTCTGCGCCTATACCAAGTGCCTGGAAGAGATCAATGCCGGCAACCGGGAGTTCGAGCCGGCCAGGAAGCGGCTCGAGCAGATGCTGGCCGCCCGCATGAACCCGGCGATGCGCTACTTCATCGACGTGTTCGTGGCCAGCTTCTCGCTGCCATTGGATGAACTCAACGCCCACTGAGCCTGCCATCGCCGCCACCAGAAAAAGCGAAGGGCCCGTAACGGGCCCTTCTTCTTTGTCTTCACATCCGGCGTCGATCAGTGTCCCAGCTCGCGGGACGGCACCAGGCCACTCGCCCGCCAGGCGGGATAGAGGGTCGCCAGCAGACTCATCAGGATGGCGGCACTGGTGACTATCACCAGATCCTGCAGGTGCAGCTCGGTCGGCAGGAAGTCGATGAAGTAGATGTCCGGATTGAGGAAGCGATGGCCGATCACCCCCTCGATGAAGCTCAGGATCTGGGTCAGCTTGCTGGAGAGCAGGCCACCGAGCAGGGCCCCGAGCAGGGCGCCCGCCACCCCGTTCACCATGCCCTGGATGACGAAGGTGAGCCGGATCTGGCCCGGGCTCGCCCCCATGGTCTTGAGGATGGCGATCTCGCTGCGCTTCTCGTTCACCGCCATCACCAGGGTGGAGACGATGTTGAAGCAGGCCACCGCCACCACCATCAGCATCACCACGTACATCACGGTGCGCACCATCTGGATGTCCTGATAGAGGTAGCCCTGGCGGCTCATCCAGCTGCTGATGTAGACGTAATGCGGAAATTTCTGGGCGGCCGCCACCGTGATGGACTGCGCCTTGAGCACGTCATTCACCTTGAGGCTGAAGCCCTCCACCGCGCTGCCCATGCCGGTGATGGCCTGGGCGTCGGCGAGGTGCATAAAGCCGAGCAGCCCGTCGAGTTGGCCGCCTATCTCCAGCAGCCCCACCACCTTGAGCGCCTCCCGCTTCGGGTTCTTGATGCCGGCGGCATCTCCCCCCTGCGGCAGCAGCAAGGCGACGGTGTCACCTATGCCGACCCCCAGCTTGTCGGCGATGGTCTTGCCGAGGATGACCCCGTTGCCACCGGCCTGCAGCTCGCGCAGGCCGCGCCCCGTCATGTACTTGCCCGCATCGGACAGGTTGGCCTCGAGCTCGGGCAACACGGCGCGCACCTGCACCCCCTTGAGGGCGGAGCCGTGCTCCAGCAGGCCATCGAGCCGGATGACGGGGGCGGCGGCCTCGATCCCGGGCTGGGCCAGCAGGTAATCCCGCAGCCTGGGCCAGTCGGGCAGCGGCGCCTCCATGCCGATCAGCTCGCCATGCGGTACCACCGAGAGCACCCGGTTCTTGAGCTCGCGCTCGAACCCGTTCATGGCGGAAAGACCGAGGATGAGGGCCATCACCCCCAGCGCAATGCCGATGAGGGAGGAGGCCGAGATAAAGGCGATAAAACCGTTACGACGGCGGGAGCGGCTGTAACGCAGGCCCAGAAAGAGGGGCAGCGGTTTGAACATCAGGCGACCTCCGCCATGATGCCGCTCACCAGGGTCACCCGGCGATGCAGCTTGGCGGCGAGGCTCAAGTCATGGGTCACCACCACGAAGGCGGTGCCCAGCTCCCGGTTCAACTCGCACAGCAGTTCGTAGACGGCGGTGGCACTGGCGTGATCCAGGTTGCCGGTCGGCTCGTCCGCCAGCACCAGACTCGGCTCGTTGACCAGGGCGCGGGCGATGGCCACCCGCTGGCGTTCGCCACCGGAGAGCTCGGACGGTCTGTGGTGCAGGCGATGGGAGAGCCCCACCCGCCCCAGCATCCGGGTCGCCTTGTCGGTGGCGCTCGCCACCGATTCGCCGGCGATCAGCAGCGGCATGGCGGTGTTCTCCAGCGCGGTGAACTCGGCCAGCAGATGGTGGAACTGATAGACGAAGCCCAGCTCCTGGTTGCGGAACCTGGCCTGGGTACGGCTGTCCCAGTGATGGATATCCTGCCCCTTGAACAGCACGGTGCCGCTGGAAGGGTTGTCTAGCGCCCCCATCAGGTGCAGCAGGGTGGTCTTGCCCGAACCCGAGCTGCCCACCACCGCCAGCATCTCGCCGGGGGCCACGCTGAGATCTATCCCCTTGAGCACCTGAGTCTCGAGATGGCCCTCTTTGTAGACATGATTCAGTGCCTCGCAACGCAGCAGAGGTTCACGCGGCTGAGCGTTACGTGATAAGGACTCATTCATAAGAGGGGCTCCACTGGGATGCAATATAAGAGAAGATGAATTATTCATAACGCAGCGCCTCGGCCGGTTTCACCCGGGCCGCACGGGCCGCAGGGTAGAGGGTGGCGCTGAAGCTGAGCAGCACGGCGCCCAGCAAGATGGTGACGACCTGGGCGGGCTCGACGATCACCGGCAGGCCAGAGCCGCCGGCGGCCATATAGAGGTTGAGCCCCACCGCATCGAGTAGGGGGTTGAGCCCCAGGGAGAGGCCAAGTCCCGCCAAACCACCAAACAGCGCGCCTATGACGCCACTCGACGCCCCCAGCACCATGAAGATCTTGACGATACCGGACTCGCTCATGCCCATGGTCCGCAGGATGGCGACCTCCCCTTCCTTGTCGGTGACCACCATCACCAGGGCGGAGAGGATATTGAAGGTGGCGACCGCGATGATCAGCACCAGCATCAGCCCCATCATGCGTTTCTCCATGGCCACCGCCTGGAACAGCTCGCCGCGCTCGCGGCGCCAATCCTGCCACTCCAGCCCGTCGGGCAAGGGGGTCTTGATCACCTGATCGGCGGCGAAGGGATCATCCAGCCAGAGGCGAATGCCGCCGACTGTGCCTTCGGGCAGGCGCAGCATGCGCTGGGCGTCGCCGAGCGCGATCAGCGCCACCTGGCTGTCCACGTCGGCGCCGACCCCGAAGATGCCGGAGACGGTGAACAGCCGCTGGGTCGGTACCCGACCAAAAGGCGTGAAGCGGGTGCCCTCGGTCAGGATGAGACGCACCTGGTCGCCGATGGACACCTTGAGGCGGTTGGCCACCCCCTGCCCCAGCACTATGTGGTATTCACCGCGCTGCAGGCTGTCCAGCCGCCCGCCCAGCATCTGGGCGTGCAGGATGTCATCCTTGGGCCACTGCGCCGGATCTATGCCCTGCACGCTGACGCCGGTGAGCTGGCCCGGGCTCTGCAACATGCCTTCGCTGTCGAGCATGGGGGCATGGGCGACCACGTGGGGCAGCCCGGCCAGATCGGGCAGGCCAGGGGGCGCCACCTCCATCCGGCCGGCGGTATTGGTCACCACCACATGGGGGATCACCCCGAGGATGCGGCCCTTGAGCTGCCCCTCGAAACCGTTCATCACAGAGATGACCACCATCAGGGCCGCGACCCCGATGGCGATGCCGAAGGTGGAGAAGAGGGAGATGAATGAAACGAAGCGGTTACTGCGTCGTGAGCCTGCATAACGCAGGCCGATGGCCAGCGACAGTGGCTGAAAAAGTCCAGTCTTCAAGGATATGTACGTTGCCAACGAAATAAGATACCGGATAATAAAGGCAAATAGACTATGACAACAAGGGATAGCCTCCATGCAGGAACAGTTCTTCAGCGTCACCCATGCCACGCCGGTCAATGTGATCCCCATGCCGGCCGACTTTCACCTGCCGACGCTGGAGGCACTGGACGCCGAGCTGCCCGAACCCTTTCGCATCGCCTCCTCCATCACCTCCATCGACATGATGAGCAGCCGCCTGCTGCGCAACCAGAACGAGTCGATGCACGATCTGGTGGAGATCATCAACCAGCAGTCGCGCAAGATCGACATGATCATGGGCTATGTGCTGGCGGTGCAGGATCACCCCGAGCATCGCTTCCACACCCTGCGCTTTGGCGCCGGTCAGCTCACCTACCTGCATCCACGTCAGGGGCATGGGGAGGCGCCGAGGGTCCATCAGCTGGTGCGCCTCAAGATCTTCCTTCGCGAGGAAGCCTCCGCCGTCTACTGCTATGCCGAGGTCAAACACCTGGAGCCGAGCGAACATGGCGTGCACGTGGTGCTCGACTATGTGCGGATCCGCGAGGATGACCGGGAACTGCTGGTGCGCGCCAGCCTGCATGTGCAATCGAAACAGCTAAAACTGCGTGCCCAAGAGCGTCAGCGCTAACCACAGCCAACGTCAACGTTAAAAGAATCGAACGATGCCAATGAAACTCCCCGCCTTGCCCGCCAAAGCGGGCCAGAAAATAACCCTGGGCCAGCTGGTCGGCAGCAGCCTGGCACTGGTTGCCGCCCGCCTCACCCAGGAGGCGAATCGCCCCGTCCTGCTGGTGACCGCCGATACCCCGAGTGCCCTGCGCCTCGAACAGGAACTGCAGTTCCTGCTGGACGATCCCGTGCTGATGTTCCCGGATTGGGAGACCCTGCCCTACGACACCTTCTCCCCCCATCAGGACATCATCTCCCAGCGGCTCGAGACCCTCTACAAGCTGCCGCAGATGAACAGCGGCGTGCTGATCGTGCCCATCTCCACCCTGATGCTGCGCTGCGCGCCCCAAGTCTATCTCGACAAGTACAGCCTGCTGGTGAAGGCCGGTCAGCGCCTCAACCTGCAACAGCTGCGGGGTCGCCTCGCCGAGGCGGGTTACGTGGCGGTGGATCAGGTGCTGGAGCACGGCGAATTCGCCGCCCGCGGTTCCCTGCTCGATCTCTTCCCCATGGGCAGCAACAGCCCCTATCGCATCGACTTCTTCGACGACGAGGTGGACTCCATCCGCCCCTTCGATCCCGAGACCCAGCGCTCCAGCGAGCCGGTCAAGAGCGTCAGCCTGCTGCCCGCCCGGGAATTTCCCACCGACGAAGGGGCCATCGAGCTGTTCCGGGGCCAGTTCCGCGAGCAGTTCGAGCTGTCGCGCGCCGAGGGATCTGTCTACCAGGAGGTGAGCAAGGGGCGCTGGCCCGCCGGCATCGAATACTATCTGCCGCTCTTCTTCGCGCAGACCGCCAGTCTGTTTGATTACCTGCCGGACAACACCCTGCTGCTCACAGTGGGGGAGATCTATCCCGCCGCCCAGCGGTTCTGGAACGATATAGGCCAGCGCTACGAAGACAGGCGTTGGGACAACACCCGCCCACTGCTGCCGCCCCAACAGATCTATCTGCCGGTGGAGCAGCTGTTTGCCGCCCTCGGCCAGTATGGCGCCGTGCGGCTGCAGGAGGCCGCCACCGACGGCGGCGCCGGTCACTGGGATCTGCCCCTGGCTCCCCTGCCCGACCTGCAGCTGGATCACAGCAAGGAGCAGCCCCTGCTGGCGCTGGGCCAGTTCCTCGACCAGTTCAAGGGCCGCACCCTGTTTGCGGTGGAGTCCGAGGGGCGGCGCGAGGTGCTCGGCGATCTGCTGGCGCGCATCCAACTGCAGCCCAAGGAGTTCGTCTCCCTCGATGCCTTCATAGGGAGCAAGGCGCGCCACGGCCTGCTGGTCAGCCCGCTGGAGCGGGGCTTCCTGCTGCGCGAGCCCGGTCAGGATGAGCTGGCGCTCATCACCGAGACCGAGCTGCTTGGTGGCAAGATCCGCAGCAAGCGGCAGCGGGAGAAGAGCAAGAACCTGAGCTCGGATGCGGTGATCCGCAACCTGGGCGAGCTGACCCAGGGCCAGCCGGTGGTGCATCTCGATCACGGGGTCGGTCGCTATCTCGGGCTCGAGACCCTGGATGCCGGTGGCCTGCCCACCGAGTTCCTGACCCTGGAATACGCCGGCGGCGACAAGCTGTTCGTGCCGGTCACCAACTTGCACCTGATCAGCCGCTATACCGGGTCGGACAATCCGCCCAGCCACAAACTCGGCGGCGAGGCCTGGACCAAGGCCAGGCGCAAGGCGGCGGAGAAGATCCGCGACGTGGCGGCCGAGCTGCTGGACGTCTACGCCCTGCGCGCCGCCCGCAAGGGCTTTGCCTTCAAGCACGACAAGGAGGCCTACCGTCAGTTTGCCGCCGGCTTCCCGTTCGAGGAGACCGAGGATCAGCTCAACGCCATCAATGCGGTGCTGGGGGACATGTGTCAGGCCAAGAGCATGGACAGACTGGTGTGCGGCGATGTGGGCTTTGGCAAGACCGAAGTGGCGATGCGCGCCGCCTTCGTGGCGGTGCACGGCGGCAAGCAGGTGGCGGTGCTGGTGCCCACCACCCTGCTGGCCCAGCAGCACTACGACAACTTCCGCGATCGCTTCGCCAACTGGCCGGTGCGGGTGGAGGTGCTGAGCCGCTTCCGCTCCGCCAAGGAGCAGACCGCCGTGCTCAAAGAGCTGCGCGAGGGCAAGGTGGACATCATCATCGGCACCCACAAGCTGCTGGGCTCCGAGCTCACCTTCAAGGATCTGGGGCTGCTGGTCGTCGATGAGGAGCACAGATTCGGGGTGCGCCAGAAGGAGAAGATCAAGGCGCTGCGGGCCGACGTGGACATCCTCACCCTCACCGCGACCCCCATACCGCGCACCCTCAACATGGCCATGTCCGGCATGCGGGATCTCTCCATCATTGCCACCCCGCCGGCCAAGCGGCTCGCCATCAAGACCTTCGTGCGCCAGCAGGAGCCGGCGGTCACCCGCGAGGCGGTGCTGCGGGAACTCAAACGCGGCGGTCAGGTCTACTACCTGCACAACGACGTGGAGAGCATCGAGAAGTGCGCCGGCGATCTCGCCGAGCTGGTGCCGGAGGCGCGCATCGGCATCGCCCACGGCCAGATGCGCGAGCGCGATCTTGAGCGCATCATGTCGGACTTCTATCACCAGCGCTTCAACCTGCTGGTCTGCACCACCATCATAGAGACCGGCATCGACGTGCCGAGCGCCAACACCATCATCATGGACCGCGCCGATCATCTGGGGCTGGCCCAGCTGCACCAGCTGCGGGGCCGGGTCGGCCGCTCCCATCACCAGGCCTATGCCTATCTGCTCACCCCCCATCCCAAGCTGATGACCAAGGACGCCATCAAGCGGCTGGAGGCCATCGCCTCCCTCGAGGATCTCGGTGCCGGCTTCGCGCTGGCCACCCACGATCTGGAGATCCGCGGCGCGGGCGAGCTGCTCGGCGACGATCAGAGCGGCCAGATCGAGTCGATTGGCTTCACCCTCTACATGGAGCTGCTGGAGCAGGCGGTGGAGGCGCTCAAGAACGGCAAGGAGCCGTCCCTTGAGCAGCTGATGAGCCAGCACACCGAGGTGGAGCTGCGCCTGCCGGCCCTGCTGCCGGACGACTACATCCCGGACGTCAACATGCGGCTCTCCATGTACAAGCGCATCGCCAGCGCCGCCGACGAGCAGGAGCTGCGCGAGCTGAAGGTGGAGCTGATCGACCGCTTCGGCCTGCTGCCGGAGCCGACCAAGACGCTCATGGAAATTGCGGCCTTCCGCCAGCGTGCCACGGCGCTCGGCATCCGCCGGGTGGAGATGAGCGAGCGCGGCGGTTATCTCGACTTCAACCAGGACACCAGGGTCAACCCCGGCTATCTGGTCAAGCTGCTCTCCGAGCAGCCGCGCATCTACAAGATGGACGGGCCGACCCGCTTGCGCTTCCAGGTGCCGAATCAGGACAGGGCCATGCGCCTGAAGCTGGTCGACAGCCTGCTGACGGATCTCGCCAACCACAGCCTCTGATCACGGTGAGCACACAACAAAACGGGAGCCATATCGGCTCCCGTTTTTTATGCGGCTGGCGCAGGCATCAACCCTGGCTGGCCGGATCCTCGTGGGCGGAGAACTCCCGCATGAAGGCCTCGGCCCGCTCCACCATCTTGGTGGAGCCGACGAAGTAGGGGGTGCGCTGGTGCAGCGCGACGGGCTGGACATCCATGATGCGGCCAAAGCCATCGGAGGCCTTGCCACCGGCCTGTTCCACCAAAAAGGCCATGGGGTTGCACTCGTAGAGCAGGCGCAGCTTGCCGTTCGGAGAGTTGGTGCCAGACGGATAGATGTAGATGCCGCCCTTGAGCAGGTTGCGGTGGAAATCCGACACCAGGGAGCCGATGTAGCGGGAGGTGTAGGGCCTGTGGGTCGCCTCGTCCCGCTCCTGGCAATACTTCAGGTACTTCTTCACCCCGTCCGGGAACTTGATGTAGTTGCCCTCGTTGATGGAGTAGATCTTGCCTTCCTCGGGGATGCGGATGTTCTCGTGAGAGAGGCAGAAACAGCCGATGGAGGGATCGTAGGTGAAGCCGTTGACCCCGAAGCCGGTGGTGTAGACCAGCATGGTGGAGGAGCCGTACACCACGTAACCGGCGGCGACCTGGCGGTTGCCCGGCTGCAGGAAGTCTTCCAGGGTCACGCCGGCGCCCGGCTTGCTGACCCGGCGGTAGATGGAGAAGATGGTACCGACCGAGACGTTGACGTCGATGTTGGAGGAGCCGTCGAGGGGATCGATCAGCACAATGTATTTGGAGTGACGGGAGAGCTCGGAATCGAAGGAGACGAAGTCCTCCTCCTCCTCGGACGCCATGCCGCACACCTCGCCGCGGGCCTCCAGCGCCGCCTTGAAGCGCTCGTTGGCATAGACGTCCAGCTTCTGCTGCACCTCGCCCTGCACGTTTTCGGCCCCCATGGAGCCGATGATGTCCGCCAGCCCCGCCTTGTTGATCTCCCGGTTCACCACCTTGGCAGCCAGACGAATGGAGCTGAGCAGTGAGGTCAGCTCACCGGTCGCGGTAGGGTAGTCCGCCTGCTTTTTGACGATGAACTCGCCCATGGTGATCATGTTTCGCATTCTTGTTCCTTTAGGAGCGTTTCCGTTGGCCTTTGAAAACGTTTGCAAGCATCGGCAAAAAAAGTGCCGATCCTCGGCTGCGTTATTTTGTAACCTAATGTAACGCCTGTTTTTTGTTTTTGCAGCGAATTAAGCCGGCGTATAAATCACCAGTTTGCCCCGTAAAAACGCGATGGAACGCTGAAAAACAGGTTTCAATCGGCCTCTTTCTTCATGTTAATTCGTGACAATTATTCATCTTCGCCCCTCTCCCATACCCGGCCCCCATCCGGTCCAATGCCTGAAAAGCGGCCTGAGCCCCCCTTGAGATCTCGTCGCCAATACAGCATATTGGTTTGGCTTTGGAAGCAAAAAAACATAAGGATATTCAATGAAAAGGACTCTCATTGCCGGCACGGTTGCCACCCTGCTCGCCCTCCCCGCCCTGGCGGCCCAGGTGCCTGATGGCACCAAGCTGTTGCCCAGCGACCAACAAACCTTCGTGCGCAACATCGGCACCGAGCCCTCCTCCATCGATCCCCAGATGGCAGAAGAGAGCGCGGGCAGCGACATCGTCAACGATCTGTTCGAGGGACTCTATAGTCTGGACAGCAACGGCAAGCTGCGAGCCGCAGGCGCGCTCAGTTACGAGCTCGACAGCACCGGCACAGTCTACACCTTCAAGCTCAGACCCGAGGCCAAGTGGTCCAACGGCGAGCCGGTCACCGCGGCCGATTACGTCTATGGCTGGCAGCGAGCGGCCAACCCCAAGAACGCCTCCAACTACGCCTGGTTCATCGAGCTGACCGGCGTGGTCAACGCCGGTGACGTCATCCAGGGCAAGCAGGCACCGGAGGCGCTCGGTATCAAGGCACTCGATGCCCATACCCTGCAGATCACCCTGAAAAACCCGGTTCCCTTCTTCCTGAAGACCCTAGCCCACTACACCACCTTCCCGGCGCCCAAGGCGGTCATCGAGAAGTTTGGTCATGAGTGGGTCAAGCCGGGCAACATCGTCTCCAACGGCGCCTTCGCACTCAAGGAGTGGACCCCGAACGAGCGCCTGATCGCCGAGCGCAATACCCACTACTGGGACAATGCTCATACGGTGCTGAACAAGGTGATCTACCTGGAGATCGTCTCGGAGACGGCGGCCTACAACCGCTATCGCTCGAGCGAGCTGCACTACACCACCTATCCGCTGGAGCAGTACCAGCAGCTCAAGAGCCAGAGCCCTGATGAGCTGATCAATGCCCCCTCGCTTGCCACCTATTACTATGTGTTCAACACCCAGCGCAAACCCTTCGACGACGTCAGGGTGCGCAAGGCGCTCTCCCTGGCCATCGACCGGGACACCATCACCGGGAAGATCCTGGGCCAGGGCCAGATCTCGGCCTTCAGCCTGACCCCTCCCAGCGTGGATGGTTTCGAGCTCAAGCGTCCGCCCAGCGAGCAGATGAGCAAGGAGGCGCGACTCACCCAGGCCAAGGCACTACTGGCCGAGGCGGGTTATGGCCCGCAGAATCCGCTGGATGTGGACATCCTCTACAACACCAACGAGGGGCACAAGAAGATAGCGCTGGCCATCTCCTCCATGTGGAAGCACAACCTGGGGGTCAAGGCCGAGCTCAGCAACATGGAGTGGAAGACCATGGTGTCGGCCCTCAACGAGGGGGATTTCGGGGTCAGCCGCTACTCGTGGAACGGGGATTACAACGATGCCTCCACCTTCCTCGACATCATGACCTCCAGCAGCAGCGCCAACAGCGGCAAGTGGTCCAACAAGCAGTACGACGCCCTGCTGGCCAAGGCCCACGACTCCAAGGATCCGGCCGAACGCAACCGGCTCTATCAACAGGCCGAGGTACTGATCGACGAGGAGGCACCCATTGCCCCCGTCTACTTCTACGTCAAGTCACGGCTGCTCAAGCCCTTCGTCAAGGGCTATCCCTACCACAACCCGCAGGATCTGGTCTATTCGAAGGACCTCTATCTCACCGCGCAGTAACGCCCTAGACCCCGTAAACGAAAAGACCGCCTCTGAGGCGGTCTTTTCATTCAATCTTCCTGACAGCTGGCCAACGCGAGTCTGGCCCGTCGCCGCACGACCACGGGCTTGACCAGCAGTTGTGCCAGCAGCACCCCCAGCAGGGTCATGCCGCCACCGATCAGGTGGTAGCTGGTCAGCTCCTCCCCCAGCCAGCTGATGGCCAAGGCTGCCGTCATCACCGGCAACAGGTTCATGAAGATGGCGGTACGGCTGGCGCCCAGCAGCGCTATCCCCTGCATCCACAGCCAGGGTGAGAGGGCCGAGGTCGGGATCCCCGCATAGAGGATGAGCCAGAGCGCACTGCGATCGGGCCATTGTCCATCCACCAGCAGGTAGAAGGGGGTGAGGAACAGCAGGCTGCACAGCACCTGGCCATAGAGCATGGACCAGTTGTCTAGCCCCAGATCCCAGCGCTTGAGCAGCACGCTGTAGAGCGCATAGGTCGCCGCCGACAACAGCATGTAGACGGAGCCGATGTGGATACCCTGCGTGAGCAGACGGGTCGGATCCCCCTGCCCCAGCAAGACGGCCAGCCCCAGGATGGAGATGACGCCGCCGAGCAGGGCCCCCCAGGTGGGCCGCTCGCGCAGCAGCCAGATGCTGAGCAACACCGTCATCAGCGGGGTCAGCCCCATCATCAGACCGATCTCGGTGGCTCCCAGGGTCTGGGCCGCGTAGTAGCCGAACGTCTGGTTCAGCACCATGCCGAGCAGAGCCAGCATGGCCAGCTGGCAAAAACCGGCCCGCAGTTTGGCCCGCACCCGCCAGGCCCGACGGGCGAGGAAGGGAGTCAGAACAATGGCCGCCACCATCCAGCGCGACCAGGCCAGCGCCGCCGGCGAGAGCACCCCCACCGCCAGCTTGCTGACGATACCGTTGCCGGCCCAGATGGCCATGCAGGAGAAAGGAAACAGAAAGGCAAGGGGCATTGCTATATCCAGAAAGAGGGGGTGGGTATTTTAGGCGGGAGTATAAAGAGGCAAACAGGATTAGCAAGTACGGCAACGGGGCAGCCCGGCAGTGCCTGCAGAAAGGGAATCAAACAGAACCAAGATCGAGGCGGCAGGGCCAAAAACAATCATGCCCGCACGGCGGCGGGCATGGGGAGGACGACCATCAGGGTGCGATGATCAAGCCGCATCCATGTGCAGTCTCGAGATCAGCTCATTGACCTCGAGCACCGTCTGGCGGTGGGGAATGTCCGCTGGCGAGGGCATCATCAACAAGCCGGACTGGAAATCGAAGCGCCCCCTGCCGTGGATATAGATCCGCCCCTTGAAGAAGGTTTTGACATGCTTTGCCACCATCAGCGGCAGATACTTCTTAAACACTCTCATCGTTTGCAACCTCTTGCAGTTGTATCCGTATGACAGCAGCTTCTGCGAAATAATTCCGTTAATTTTGTATAAAAAACCGGAAAAATCGCCTATCTCATCCCAAAAAACCAATTCGTAACTTTTTATTAACTTTTAGCGTATTGTATGTGGTCCTTCGAGCCAGAGCAATACCCCCTTACCATCTTGCCACTCAATACAGGCCATGCCCGAGGTGGCAAACATGGGCGCACCGGCCGCCGGGCAGAGGCTCTGCACCAGATAACCCACCAGCGGCAGGTGGCTGACCATCAGGATGCTCTCATGCTGTGTCGCCAATGCGGCCAGATAGCTCGCGACCAGCGCCGGATCGCCATAGGGCGTGATCTCGCCGCTCTCTTCCACCTCTTGCGCGTCGGGCAATTCGGGGGCGATGGCCTGCCAGGTCTGTCTGGCTCGCAGGTAGTTGCTGTGGACCACCAAGCCCAGCGTTCCCGCCAGCTGGGGCGCCAACCAGCGGGCCATGTGAATGGACTCTTCGATGCCCTGCTCGGTCAGTGGACGCTGTTCATCCGTTTTCGCATTCATGCCAGCCTGGCCGTGACGCATGATGTAGATTTTCATTACAACCTCGCCCAACGGGCCTGTTTAGATAGCGGGGGGATCTTACCCCGCCATGCAGGGGGAAACAATTGCGCTACCTCTCAGAAAAGGGTTTGCCTCGTGAGATAGCGAGGTCGATAATCATGTTTAAATTCAAATAAATTCACCGCGAGTCAGCCCACATGAGCCCACATGCCAGTCCTAATGACCATCGGCGGTATCACTATCTGGAGCTGGCAAATCGGCTCAGAGTCTTGTTGATCTGCGATCCCGACACCGACAAGTCCGCCGCCTCCCTGGCCGTCAACACCGGTCACTTCGATGATCCGGCCGACAGGCAGGGCATGGCCCATTTCCTTGAGCATATGCTGTTCCTCGGCACCCGCACCTATCCCAAGCCCGGCGAGTATCAGCAGTTCATGAGCCGCCACGGGGGCAGCAACAACGCCTGGACCGGCACCGAGTTCACCAACTTCTTCTTCGATATCGACAACGCCTTCTTCGAAGCCGGGCTCGATCGTTTCTCCCAGTTCTTCATCTGCCCCACCTTCAGCCCGGAGTGGGTCGACAAGGAGCGCAACGCGGTCGATTCCGAGTATCGCCTCAAGCTGCAAGACGACGTGCGGCGCAGCTACCAAGTGCATAAAGAGACGGTCAACCCGGCCCACCCCTTCTCCAAGTTCTCGGTCGGCAACCTGGATACCCTGGCCGATCTGCCCGGCCGGGATCTGCGCTCCGACCTCATTGCATTCTACGAAGGGCACTACAGCGCGGATCGCATGGCGCTGGTGATGATCTCGCCCGAATCCATCGAGACCCAGCTCGGCTGGTGCGAGCGCTTCTTCAGCCCCATCCTGGATCGCAACCTGGGCACCCCGACCCTGTCCGCCCCCCTCTACCGGCTCGATGATCTCGGCATCCGCATTCAGATCAAGCCGGTCAAGGAGAGCCGCAAGCTGACGCTGACCTTCCCGCTGCCCAACGTGGATGCGTTTTACGACAAGAAGCCGCTCACCTTCCTGAGCCACCTCATCGGCTATGAAGGGGACGGCAGCCTGCTCTCATTGCTCAAGGCCAGGGGCTGGGTCAATCAGCTCGCCGCCGGCGGCGGCATCAGCGGCGCCAACTTCAAGGACTTCAGCATAAGCTTCGGGCTCACCCCGCTCGGGCTAGCGCGGGTGGACGACATCATCGCCGCCCTGTTTGGCTACCTGAAACTCATCGAGCGTGACGGCCTGCAGGCCTGGCGCTATGACGAGAAGCGCAGCGTGCTCGAGTCGGCCTTCCGCTTTCAGGAGCGGGGCCGGGCACTGGATACCGTCTCCGGCCTGGTGCTGAACCTGTTCAGCTATGCCCCGGACGATCTGCTCCACGGCGACTACATGATGCGCGAGTATGATGAGGCGCTGATCCGCCGCTTCCTCGCCAAGCTCACCCCGCACAACCTGCGCATGACCATCCAGGCGCCGGAGGTCAGCACAGATCGCCTCGCCCGCTGGTATCAGACCCCCTACAGCATCGCCCCCATCCCGGAGGCGGAGAAGATCCGCTGGCAGCAGAGCGAGCCGGATCCCGCGCTGCACCTGCCCGCGCCCAACCCCTTTATCAGCAGTCGGCTGGATGCCCGTATGCCGGAGCTTTGCGCCGACCTGCCGGCCTGCCTCATCGACAGACCAGGTTTTCGGCTCTGGCACCTGCACGAACACCTGTTCGGGGTGCCCAAGGGCAACCTCTATATCTCCATCGACAGCGAGCACGCGGTCAGGAGTCCGCGCCACATCGCCATGGCCCGGCTCGCGGTTGAGCTGCTCACGGATCACCTCAACGCCCTCACCTATCCGGCCGAACTGGCCGGACTCGGCTACCAGATCTATGCCCACCAGGGGGGTTTCACCATCAACCTGAGCGGCTTCGCCGACAAGCAGCCGCTGCTGCTCGACATGATCCTCGGCAACCGCACCCTGGGTTACCCGGATCCGGCCCGCTTCAGCGAAATCAAGGAGCAGCTCATCCGCAACTGGGAAAACCAGTCCAAGACGAGGCCCATCTCCCAGCTCTTCAACCAGCTCACCAGTTTGCTGCAGCCCAACAACCCGCCGTTCGAGCAACTGCTGCGCCACCTGCGCACCATCACCCTCGACGAGATGCCCGACTTCGTCGCCCGGCTGTTTGCCGAGGTGCATGTGGAGACCCTGATCCACGGGGACTGGGACGTGGCCGAGGCACTCGAGCTGGCGGCGCTGCTGGAGCGACACCTCGGCGTCAGCAGCCAGCCCAGCGCCGAGACCCGCCGCCCCCTCATCTCCATTCAGGACAGAGGCACTCTCATTCGCGAGCAGGGTTGTGAGCACGAGGATTCGGCGCTGCTGGTCTACTACCAGTCCCGCACCACCAGGGCGCGGGATCTCGCCTGCTTCACCCTGGCCAACCACATCATGTCCTCCACCTTCTTCCACGAGCTGCGCACCCGCCAGCAGCTCGGCTACGTGGTGGGCGCCGGCAACCTGCCCTTGAACCGCCATCCCGGCCTCATCTTCTATATCCAGTCGCCGGTGGCCGGACCCCAGATCCTGCTGGATGCGGTGGAGGAGTTCATCGATCTCTTCCCGCTGGCCATGCTGGAGCTCACCGAGCAGCAGTGGCAGGACAGCAAGGCGGGCCTGCAGGCCCAGCTCAGCGAGCGGGACGCCAACCTGCGCAGCCGGGGCCAGCGGCTCTGGGTCAGCATCGGCAACAAGGATCTCGGCTTCGATCAGCGGGAGAGGGTGTGCGAGGAGGTAGGCAAGCTGAACCGGGCCGATCTGGTGCGCTTCATCACCCAGCTGAGATCGAGGACTTCGGATCGGCTGATCCTCTGCAGCTATGGCCAGGGCCACGAGCATGACGAGCGGATCACCGGCCAGTTCATCGACGATCCCAAGGCGTTCCGGCTCGCCGCCAGCACCTTCGAGGCCTGAGCCCCAGCGAATCGCAGGCAATAAAAAGCCGACCTGAGGGTCGGCTGGAAAAACCATATCAATTGCGACAGAGCCGCCAAAAGTGAACATGAGCGTGAAAATCAGACACTGAGTTGATGATCGGCCAGGTGATGCAAACCAGAGCTCATCGACCGAGACCAACAGTGATTGAGAAACAGGATCATCTTAGACAGGGCCCCTGTCTTTCACGTTGATCTATGTCAAAGGAGGTAAAGAGAGTCTCGCCTCGTCACCCTTTCGCCTTACCTTCCCTCTGGTCTCATCCATCGCTCAGACGCGGCGGGTCAGCCGATAGGCCACCTCATCGAAATAAGAGAGCTGGCCGGATTGCACCCTGGGATGATCCTGCTCGGTCGCCCTGCCCAGGACCTCCACGCTGAAATCGCGCTCGAACAGGTTGCGCACCTCCATCTCCCCCACCGAGAACGGCGGCTGCACCTGCTGCTCCGGCTGATACTCCAGGGTCACCAGCAGGATCTGTCCAGCCGGCTCGATGAGACGGCTCATCAACTCGGCATACTGACGGCGCATGGGGGTCGGCAGCGCGATCAGCGCCGCCCTGTCATAGGCCAGCCGATAACGGCGCCCCAGGGTAGGTGCGGCGAAGAAGTCACCCTGATAGATGCGCAACGTCTCGTGCTGATGGCACTGGTAAGGCCCGACCTCGCTCACCGTCTCGCTCAGCTGGTTCTCACCGAAGAACTGGCTGATGGCAAGCTCGGACAGCTCGAAGCCGTCGACGGGGTGGCCTTTCTGATTGAACCAGAGCATGTCGCCCGACTTGCCGCAGAGGGGAACCAGCACGGGCTCATCTCCCTGCCGGGCCGACCAGCCGGTCTGCAGCCAGCGATTGAACTCCACCTGATGAAAGCCTATCCGGTTCTCTTCCCACTTCTGATGCCAAAACGCCGCTTCCATCATCATCCTCTCGTCATCTGCAATGATGCATCAATATCACAACTTCAACGGGACGGTGCAAGCCTTGTTGCCCCCTCATCCACCTTTTTGCAAGACAAACGATTGCAAAACCGAAAGCGATGCCAAGCGCCGCTTTCGGCAGGTTTTACTCAAGACTCGACGCCGGCCGTCAGGAGTGCGCAAGCCCCGCTTTCCTCAGCATGGCTGTCACGATCGAGTCGACTCCTGGCATCGACTAGCCGGGCACAGATCTCGGCAAAGGCTGGCCGCAGCGCCAGCTCGCGCTGCTGGCAAGCCTGCACCAGCGCCTCGAGCCCGTGATCGGTGCCCCTGTGCGCCGGGCAGAGTGCCAGCAGCTCCTCCAGCAGGCAACCGAAGGCCCGCACCTCCAAGCGCTCCAGCCGGGCGGCCAGCAGAGGATCCCGCACCGGGTAGAAAGAGGCGGCGCCGAAGTCCCCGAGCAGGGCGGCGCCCTGCCCATCATGGAGGATGTTATGACCATAGAGATCGCCGTGCATTATGCCCAGCCGATGCAGATGGGCGGCGGCAGAGGCAATGCGCCAGGCCATCTCCAGCGCCGTCGGCAGCGAGAGCGCGAGCGAGGCCGGATAGACATCGCGAGTACAGGACACGAGGCTGGGGGGACCCGCCAGGTTCACCAGCTCAGGCGCGATCAACGCCATCACCAGCGCGGGGATGCCGGAGGGGTGATCGCCTATCCGGCCCACCACCTCGATCAAGGCCGGATGCTGACCCGCGGCCATGGAGGCGGTCATCTCGGCCCCCGGCAATCCATCGCTGGTCACCTCCCCCTTGAACAGCTTCACCGCCACGGCGCGGGGGTTTCTCCCCTCACCGAACCACTGCGCTCTATGGATGACCCCGGAGGCCCCCTGCCCCAGCAGTTCGCCGATGGCCAGCTCATGCCAGGGGATCTCGGCGATGGCCGTCGCCTCGCCCAGCTGCTTTTCCCACCCCTCACAGAAGGGGTTGCCCGAATAGGCCAACCAGGAGAGCCGTGGCAAGGAGAGCAACCACAGGGGCAATGCCTCGAGCCGGTTGGCGGAGATGCGCAGCAACTCGAGGCGGGTGCAGTGCGCCAGCGCAGCTGGCAGCGTCTCGAGCCGGTTGCCCGCCAGCATCAGCTTTTGCAGTGCCGTGCACTGACCCAGCTCGTCGGGCAATTGCTCAATCTCGTTATCGGTCAGGATCAACCAGCGCAAACCCGCAGGCAACGCCTTGGCCGATACGGTGGCGATCTGGTTGGCCTTAAAGCCCACCATGGTGAGCGCCGGGCAACGCCCCAGCACCTCGGGCAGCTCGGTGAAGCGGTTCTCGGAGCAGAAGATGATGCGCAGCTTCTTGCACTCTGCCAGTTCGTCGGGCAGTGCTGAGAGCTGGTTGCCGGTGAGATCCAGCACCTCCAGCGTCTCTTTCAGGCTGAAGATCTCGGGGGGGAAAACCGTCAGGTCTTCGGCGAGCTTCAGATGGCGGGCGCCGCCAAGTTCGCCCGCGCGCAGCTGTTCCAGGGTATGCATAGCCGTTTCTCAATCCTGATGACCGCTCTGACGGCGCAACCAGCCATCAGAGCGCGCCGAACCTGCGTCCGGCGGTTTTAAAGGGGGGTATTATAGAGAATTTGGGACCGAGATCGCCTGCTTTGTTACAGATGGCCGCCAGAGCCATCGGCCTCGTGGTGGGCGCCAACCCCGTCGCCTTTGTCATCCCCTGCCACCGGGTTATCCAGCAAAAGTGCAAGCTCGGCGGCTATCGCTGGGGCGATACACGCCTGGGAAGCCGCGAGATATGAGTAGATTCCCGATTCCACAATCAGCCCTTTCTCTTATCAGCGCCTATAAAGATTCACTCTTATCTCGTCAGTGAACACACGACTCTCACTCCATGACGAGATAATGTTTCTTGAATCTAGCCATCTGACCAAATCCTGATTTTCAGGAGTTTTTTTCAATACCGGAATATTGTATCCAATTTTTATTTCTGAATATGGTTTCGGTAGTTTTGTAAAAACAAGACGTACTTCGTCATCCGTCATAAGAGAATGGTATTTATTAAATAGTAAGATTTTTGTCGCAATCGGCATGGAGTTAATAACTAAGGATTGGGCAACATCACTATTTATTTTGGATAGATCGGCATCAGTACTGTTAATGATCGGACCGATGAGAGCTGACCGTTCGGGGAGGTCTACGAGCGCATCCAAATCCATCAATTGAATTATTCCAAGCTTGGCTACATTATCAATTTCAGCACGAAGAAGACTTTCTCTAAAATCATCGTCGAGAGTGAACTTGTCTGGCTCTTTCAGGTATGTGTCGATGTTTGCAGCTACAAATACTATCTGCAGTTCCTTGTTGTCAGCGAAAGCATCAAGACTCTCATTAGAGAAGATGATTTTTCCTTCATCAATCAGAATGCGAAGCTTGGCTGCTTCAAATCCTTCGGGTGGTTCTGTGAACGGTTTTGGCAGAGCATGAGCATATTCTCTATAGGCGGAATCAGACAGAGTTCCAGCCTTGAAGAGGAAACTGCATAGCCTTAATGAATCCGAATCACTAGGAATAGGGTTTCTCAGGATAGCCGTACGAACAGTACCTCGGTCAAGATACTCTATCAGGCTCTGCGCCTCGAACCCTTCACCTTCAATAAAAGCTAGACAGTTCAGCCAAATTGGTTCGATCAAACCTAACTTAAACAGTGTTGCGTGCAATCTCTCGGGAACATTCGCTAGCGTTGGCAACAAGGTCGTCTGTCGTTCAAGAAACATCAGTAGATCATCTTGATCAAGTCCTTCATGGCGTATAACGGCAAGAATAGCCTGGACATCCTCCTTTGAATTCCCTTCAAGCACCACAAGGATGTCATGGAGGTAGCGGTCTAAATCGCGCTCTATCCGCGTCATCAGGGCAGTGTTGTTCTTCGAACGAATGGCAGTGAAATTCCTCTCGCGTAATTGCTCAAGATCGTTCTCTCCCAAAATGGTTTGATAGATGTACTCCAGATTGGCGATTGTAAGTTCGAAGCGCCCCTTCTCGAACATGGTGCGTACAATCTCAGAATGCTCTTTGATTGCGGCCAGATGTTTGACCTCAAAGCCGAGACATACCAGACGATCTGGTGCAAGTTCAGGTGAGTTGATCAAAATTTCGGGGAGGTTCTCCGAAACAAATACTGGTAGTTCTTCGAAACTATTTGCCAGCTCTTCGAGCAGGCTTTCGGGCAGGTTAGAAACTAATTGGGTTACATGGGATATATTGTTAGGGCTTGCCATAATAGTAGGTACAAGACCTTTCCAAGCGTTGGCTAGTCCCGAAAGTAGCCCTGCAATATCGCGACCACTTGTATAATAAGAGTCAAAGAAACCCTCGCAACTCTCGAATTCTGAGGATATAAAATTGAAAAACTTTCTCAATTGGACAAAGTATCGGCTCCGGTCACTTAGGAGACTATCGACAAGTTTAACGTTCAAGACATAGTTTTGCCGGAAGTCCTCATCTCGCATCGCTGCGATAACTTCATGTGGATTATCTATAGAAAAACGTGGGTCAGGGGTAACAAATGCTCGAATCTGGATAAGAAACTTATTGTCATTAGGTGACAAGCGGCCCGAGTGAAAGAGGGATGTGTATTGGTAGTAGGTATCGTCGAGATGACCTTCTAAAATCAGGAAGCGGGCAAGCTCTCCGTTTTCCCTGAAGTTGTCGAATAGACCCTGCACGCGCTCGGCATTCAAACGCAACAGCTCATTGAGCTTAGTTGTGCGAAGCCTTGCAATTTTTGATTTTAAGTCGTGTATTCGGCGCAAGCTTTTGTTCTTAATATCAATCGCTTTACCTTCGATCTCCACTTTGCGTTGCTGGTAGGATCTCTGAGAGTCCACTTCGATTTGCAATTTGGAAATAGAGACCCGCTGGGAGCCAACATTACTGGAGTAGCAGTAGATATATGAATCGTCTATCAGCTGTTCGAACATATCGTTGCTGACCAGCTTGGAAAGTTCAATCCACACTTGCTGATTATTACTGACGCTCGTTGCATTCGCTGGAAGCATCTCTACCAGAGCCATAGCGTAGATTTGCCGTAATTCTCTTAGGTTAGAAGGTGTTTGTCGCTCAGCAATTTCAAGCTGCTTTTCGATTTCCGTAATTTCGGCCCTATAGGTAGCGTCACCAGACTCAATCAGTTTATCTTGCTGGTTTAATATTTTAGTAAGAGTACCCGTGCCACGGTGTAGTTGCTCAAAGTCTCTTGGATAGACGCTTTTATAGATCAGAATCGCGAGGAGCTTATTGGCATCGAGCAAATTCTCTCCATCAGTTTCCAAATTAGCCACATAAATAGCGAATTCATTAAAGATGTTCTGAATCAACCTGAGATCATTCAAATATCGTGATACTTCTCTCAAAAACTGCCGATCAAGGCACCCATCGAGATCAAGTCTCTTTCCTTGCGCCAATACCATATCGATCGAATTCGATGTGTTGATGATCGGTATGACAGGTATAATGAATTCGAAAAATTTTGTTCTATCTGTATTGACAAACATGTCGTCGCGCAGGGCGTAGAGAAATCTGATGGTGCGTTTTACACCAGCATTCTCATTCACCAGACTGTTAATCTCACGAAGTGAGACGAAAATTTCTGCATTCTCAAATCGATCTAAGTCTTCAATAATAACGAGATCGTAATTCGTTGACTGGAAAAATAGACAATTTCATCTAGGTGCCTATTTAATATGGAGGTCTGGTCATCACACGCAGGTTTTATTTCAATATCTTTTAACGATATACTTTTCAGTGACAGTCCAAAGCTAGCAACATAAAAATGATGCAACATCCCCCAGAAAAATACCACTGCAAGAGTAAATACAGTAATATTTATGCCATTGCTGATATCGAATGGAGTGAAGTAAGTTCCACTGACAATATATTCTCGCTGATGAAAAACGTACCAAAGCGAGAAAATACCAAGCATTATGAAGAGAGATTTAAATATAGCCAATGCACTTGGAGACTGAATTCTTTTAAATCGTGATAGCGGAAGTCTGTTTGCATCAGCCCCATACAGCATCTGTTGCAGAATACTTCTCTCAATCTCTTGGCGGCTCACTTTCCCTCCCTCCGAATCTGTCTCGGGAACGAACGAAGCCAAAGATATATGAAGCGCAGGCCGTCGATATTTCAGTAAGAAGGATTGGATAATACTGCTCTTTCCTGAACCATAAGGACCAGTTAGAGCAATGTTGGAGACCTTAGTATTATTTGTAGCAAACATAATCGCTTCGGAATATACGCCAGTCTTGTCTGCCTCATCAGTTGGCGCAAGGTCCACGAACTTAGATGGAGTGTTGGCGGAGCGGTCTTTACTCTCCAGCCAAGACACTACACTATCAAGGCGATTAGCAAGCCTGCGTGTTAGAGAAGTGATTGTCTTTATCATATGATACGGAATTAACGCCCCCTTAAAAAACGGAAACACACAAATGCCACGTTTTCAACTCACCTTTCGTCATTCTACCGCCCATTCCTAATGATGTCCTATTGCCGAAGTTCGATAATCGCCCCCTGAAGTTCATTCATTTCAACTTAACTGCATAGGGTTTACAAGCTTATTGCAGCAAGATATGGACATCCGGGAAGCGGGCGGCTTAGCTGGGGTGGCCTTTTTCTTTGGCCACGCAAATTAAAGTCGCTCGCCCTAGATGCAGGATCTTGACCGAGCAACACCAGATCTAGGGCCAAATTTTCTCGCAAACGATTGGAAAAAGAAAAGACGCCTCAAGGGCGTCTTTTTGACAGTTTTGCGTTATCGGCAGGAAGAGGCGTTAACCGCTTATTCCCATTCGATAGTTGCGGGCGGCTTGCCGGAGACGTCGTACACCACGCGGGAGATGCCGTTGATCTCGTTGATGATGCGGTTCGACACCAGGCCCAGGAAGTCGTACGGCAGATGGGCCCAGTGGGCGGTCATGAAGTCGATGGTCTCGACGGCACGCAGGGCAATGACCCAGTCGTACTTGCGACCGTCACCCATGACGCCGACGGAGCGCACCGGCAGGAAGACCGCAAATGCCTGGCTGACCTGGTTGTAGAGGTCGGCCTTGCGCAGCTCTTCGATGAAGATGGCATCGGCCTTGCGCAGCAGCTCGCAGTACTCTCTCTTCACCTCGCCGAGGACGCGCACACCCAGACCCGGGCCCGGGAAGGGGTGACGGTAGAGCATGTCGTAGGGCAGGCCCAGCTCCAGACCGACGCGGCGCACCTCGTCCTTGAACAGCTCGCGCAGCGGCTCGACCAGCCCCATCTTCATCTCGTCCGGCAGGCCACCGACGTTGTGGTGAGACTTGATGACGTGGGCCTTGCCGGTGGCGCTGGCGGCGGATTCGATCACATCCGGATAGATGGTGCCCTGGGCCAGCCACTTGGCGTTTTTCAGCTTCTTGGCTTCGTCGTCAAACACCTCGACGAAGACGCGGCCTATGGTCTTGCGCTTGGCTTCCGGCTCGTCGATCCCCTTGAGGGCGCCGAGGAAGCGCTCTTCGGCGTCGACCTTGATGATCTTGAGCCCGAAGTGATCGCCAAACATCTCCATCACCTGCACGCCTTCGTTCAAACGCAATAGGCCGTTGTCGACGAAGACGCAGGTCAGGCGATCGCCGATGGCGCGGTGCACCAGCATGGCGACGACTGAGGAGTCCACGCCACCGGAGAGGCCCAGGATCACCTCGTCGTCACCCACCTGCTCGCGGATGCGGGCGACGGCGTCGTCGATGATGGTGGCCGGGGTCCACAGGCATTCGCAGCCGCAGATGTCTTTGACGAAATGTTCGAGCAGACGGGCACCCTGGCGGGTGTGGGTCACTTCCGGGTGGAACTGCACGCCGTAGAATTTCTTCTCTTCGCAGGCCATGGCCGCATGGGGGCAGGTCGCGGTCTGGGCGATGGTGGCGAAGCCCGCCGGGATCTCGGTCACCTTGTCACCGTGGCTCATCCAGACGTCCAGCAGGGCGTGGCCGTTGGGGGCGATGGCGTCTTCGATGTTGCGCAGCAGGGCGCTGGCCTGACCGGACTGACCCAGCACTTCGACCTGGGCATAACCAAACTCACGTTCGGTGGAAGATTGCACCTTGCCACCGAGCTGCTCGGCCATGGTCTGCATGCCGTAGCAGATACCGAACACCGGCACGCCGGCGGTGAACACGTAGTCGGGGGCACGGGGGCTGCCTGCCTCGGTCACGGACTCGGGGCCGCCGGAGAGGATGATGCCGTTGGGATTGAATTCGCGGATCTGCGCTTCGGTCACATCCCAGGCCCACAGCTCGCAGTAGACACCGATCTCACGGACACGGCGGGCGATAAGCTGGGTGTACTGGGAACCGAAATCCAGGATCAGGATACGGTGAGCGTGAATATTTTTAGTCATTTTATTCCTGCATCAGGCTGATGTTGTCACAAAAAGTGTGGGATAAAAATGGTGTGAAAACGGGGCCAGAGCCCCGTTTTATCAGCCCATCCGATAGTTGGGGGCTTCTTTGGTAATGGTCACGTCGTGGACGTGGGACTCTTTCATCCCGGCCCCCGAGATGCGCACGAACTCAGCCTTGGTGCGCATTTCGTCGATGGTGGCGCTGCCGGTCAATCCCATGGAGGAGCGCAGGCCGCCCATCTGTTGGTGAATGATCTCTTTCAGGCGGCCCTTGTACGGCACCCGCCCTTCGATCCCTTCCGGCACCAGCTTGTCGGCGGCGTTGTCTGTCTGGAAGTAACGGTCGCTGGAGCCCTTGGACATGGCGCCCAGAGAACCCATGCCACGGTAGGACTTGAAGGAGCGGCCCTGGTAGAGCTCGATCTCGCCCGGTGCCTCTTCGGTACCGGCGAACATGGAGCCCACCATGACGCAGCTGGCGCCTGCGGCGATGGCCTTGGCCACATCACCGGAGAAGCGGATGCCGCCATCGGCAATGACCGGCACGCCGGTGCCTTCCAGCGCGTCCACGGCGTCGGAGATGGCGGTGATCTGGGGCACGCCGACACCGGTCACGATGCGGGTAGTACAGATGGAGCCCGGGCCTATGCCGACCTTGACGGCGTTGACGCCGGCGGCGACCAGCGCCAGGGCGCCGGCGGCGGTGGCGACGTTGCCGCCGATGATCTGCAGATCCGGGTAGGCATCGCGGGTCGCCTTGATGCGATCCAGCACGCCCTGGGAGTGGCCGTGGGAGGAGTCAATCAGCAGCACATCCACACCGGCCTCGACCAGGGCGGCGACGCGCTCCTCGTTGCCGGCACCGGCACCGACGGCGGCGCCGACGCGCAGGCGGCCGCGCTCGTCTTTACAGGCGTTCGGCTTGCGCTCGGCTTTCTGGAAGTCTTTGACGGTGATCATGCCCTTCAGTTTGAAGTCGGCATCGACCACCAGCACCTTCTCGATACGGTGCTTCTGCATCAGGGCGACCACCTCTTCGCGAGGGGCCCCTTCACGCACGGTGACCAGACGATCTTTCTGGGTCATGACTTGTTCGACGGTCTGGGAGAGATCGATCACGAAGCGCACGTCACGGCCGGTGATGATACCAACCAGCACGTTGCCCTCGGTCACCACGGGGTAACCGGCGAAGCCGTTCTTGAGGCTCAGCTCTTTGATCTGGGCGATGGTCATGTCAGGGCGTACGGTCACAGGGTCGGAAACGACGCCGCTCTCGTACTTTTTGACCTTGCGCACTTCGAAGGCCTGTTGCTCGATGGACATGTTCTTGTGAATGAAGCCGATACCGCCTTCCTGGGCCAGTGCGATAGCCAGACGGGCTTCGGTCACTGTGTCCATGGCAGCGGAAATCATCGGGATATTCAGGGAGATAGCAGACGTCAGCTTGGTACGCAGATCGGCTGTATTAGGAAGAACAGTGGAGTGGGCTGGAACCAACAATACATCGTCGAAGGTCAGCGCTTCTTTGGCAATCCTGAGCATGGCAATATCTCACCGTTGAGGAGTGGGGGTGTAAAATATTGCCGACAAATTTTACTCATGCATTGGCCACTGGTAAAGAAGTTTTTTGAATTTTTTATGGGGTAGCCCGGTTTAACGCCACCAACGGGGTAAAAAACCAATAAATTCAGGCGTAATCATGCCATTTTTCGCGACATGATGATCTTTTTTGCCGTTGGCATCCCATCTGCCACGAACCGCCCGTCGGATCACTTTTTAACAATTCCCCTCCCCCGCGCCTCTCCCATGGCTGCCACTCAGCCGCCCTGATAGCGGCCGGGCTTGTGCCAGTTCATCAGCATGGCGTTCATGGCGAGCGCACTCAGGGTGGACCAGAGCAGCAAGGGCAGCGGCAGCGTGAGCAAGGAGAGCGCAAACACCAGCACATCGAGCAGCATCTGGCTCTTGCCTGCGTTGATGCCGGCGCGCCTCTGCAACCAGAGCGTCACCACGCCTATGCCCCCCACCGAGGCGTTGTGGCGGGCGAGGGATAACACCCCCATGCCGAGGAAGGTGCCCCCCACCAAGGCGGCAAACAGCGGGTGGATGTAGCTCACCGTCAGCAGCAGCGGCACCCCCTGGGTCGCGGCCGAGAGCGCCACGTTGACCACCAGCGTCTTGAGCATGAAGCCCCGCCCCATGGTGAAGTAGCTGAACACCAGAAAAGGCAGGTTGGCCAGGAAGAACAGCAGGCCGATGGGCAGGCTGCTGACATGGGCGAGCAGCAGCGCTATGCCCGCGATGCCGCCGGTGATCATGCCGGAGCACTTGAGCAGGTTCAGGCCCACGGCGATGAACATGACGCCGAGCACCATGCCATAGACATCATCCTTGAGGCTATGAGCCAGTCCCTTGCCAGCTGAGAGCGGCGACTGCAGGGTCATATCATTGGCCATATGGCTCCTTTCAATTACAACATTGGGACTCTTTCCCACTCGGCAATTCCCCCTGGGCTTCTGCCGATGAGGGATGCATTCGATAGCGTACAAGGAGACGTCCTTTCCATAGAACGCGCCCACGACATGCTGCAGCAAGAACGACGCCAGTCGGAACAAGAATCCGCATACTATTGTTTATTTGAATTTAAACGCCAAATTTAACATTTAAACCAGATGATACGACCAACTAAAAAACCTGAGGATCCAGCGGGGCAGCATAACTGCGATGCCAGAAGAGATGCCCACGCCGGGAGTCTGCATTTTCCCCCTCACCGCTGGGGTCAATAGGCCGGCAAGGCTTGCCCTATCAGGCCTGAGACTGGGAGAGGTGATCCCGGAGCCCCCCTGAGCGAGGCGCCGTCTTGAGCAAATGGGGTAACCATCGGCGTGGCATGATGCACCACAAGCGCACCATAAAAGTGCAGGTGCGCCATTAAGGTGCAATGAGAGGTTGGCTTCCCCCTCCCACCAGGGGTGAACGGAGACAAAAAAGTCGGCCCGCGGGCCGACTCTTTGACGGGCTGTGCATCACTTCAGATATTTGCCGTCGACCCCTATCTTGCCGGGGCCGTTGAGCACCCAGACACGGGCGGAATAGGCCGGTACCTGGAACGAGAGCGTGCCATTGCCGACCGTTAACGTGCTGCCGGTGACCGCCTCTGTGTAGCTGCCGTTCCGGATGCCGCTGATGGTGATCTGCTGGGCCGAGTTCGCGGCCAGGCCGACCGCCGCATAGCTGCCCTCGGCGCCGAGATCGCGCACGAAGCTGATGCCGCTCCCCCACTCGTTGACCTGGCTCATGGGCGCCTTCTGCAGGGCCGGCACCGCCTTGCGGATCTGGTTCAGGCGTTTGATGTGCTGGTAGAGCGGGTGTGATGGGGTCGCCGGGTTGTCCAGCACCTCGCCGTAGTAGGCGCGGCCGGTCTGATCCACCGTCATGGTGGCTCCATCGATGTCCTGCGGCTTGCCGGACTGGAACATCACCTCCTCCCCGTAGTAGAGGGTCGGGATGCCCCGCGCCGTCCACAGCAGGTTGTAGGTCATGGCCGCATTGCCCTCTTCCCCGCCATAACGGTACTTGAAGTCGTTGTCCGGCCCCACGTCATGGTTCTGGAAGAAGGTGATGAGCTTGGTGGCATCCCCATAGACCCAATCCATGCCGAAGATGCCGCCCACCCCGCCGAAGCTGCCCTTGGTGACGTTGTCACGGAAGGTCGAGAACAGGGAGAAGTCGAGCACCGACAGCCCGGAGTCGCCGCCGGCGCGGGGATTGGCCGGGTTGGCTGTGGTGCGGGTATACCACCAGGGGCGGATCACCGCCGAGGCGTTGTCGTTGGCCAACTCGGAGCCCCAGCCCGTGCCCTTCACCAGGTTCTCGCCGAACACGAACAGCCCCGGCTTGTGGGCCTGCCAGTCATGGACATAGCTGAGTAGCTCGTCGCGCTCTATGTGCTTGAGGGTATCGATGCGGATGGCGTCGACCCCCATGTCGAGGTATTGGTGGATGGCGCCGTTGAGATACGCCTTGACGTTGGCGTTGCCGGTCGCCAGATCGATGCAGTCACCCGCCATGTGCTTGCGCTGCAGGGCGAGCGGGCTTTCCCAGTCGCCGCCGGACATGAAACCGTCCTGGTGATACCAGCTCGGATCCAGCCCCTGGGCATCGATGCCGAAGAAGCGGTTCGGGTTGTAACCAGCGCTCGGCACGCTGCTGCCGCTCTTGGGATCCACCAGCGGCACCAGGCCTGCCGGATCGGACTGACAGCGGGCCTTGTACCAGTCGGGCGCCGCCGGGTTGTCATCGTCACAGCGGTTGAGGGTGGCGTAATCCCCCAGGTTGCCCTGGTAGGGACCGTTGTTGATCAACCCCTGGCTTGAGCCCGTCGGCACGTAGTATTTGACCGGCAGGCGATCGATCCACACCTTGCCGCGCAGGCCGTACTGGCTGGAGTGGTTGATGACCACGTCCTGTATCACCTTGAGCCCCTTGCCGTGGGCCGCCTGGATAAATTCCCGGTAGCCGGCGCCTGGCGACTCCAGCCGGGGATCGACCCGGTAGAAGTCATAGGCATGATAGCCGTGGTAGTCGAGGCCGGAACGGTTCTCCACCGGCGGCGTCACCCAGATGGCGGTGAAGCCGAGATCCTTGATGTAGTCGAGCTTCCCGATGAGCCCCTTGAAGTCGCCGCGCCAGTGGGGATCCCCGGCCTTGTAGCGATCCCGGTTGTAATAGTTGTTGCCCGCATCGCCATCATAGAAGCGGGCGGTCAGCAGGAAGTAGATGCTCTCGCCCCGAAAATCGCCGCTGGCCACCCCCTGCTCACCGATATGGTAACTGAAGCTCTGGGTCTGCTGATTGCCGCTGGCATCTATGCCCAGGGTATTGATCACCAGATCGGCCCCGCTGCCCTTGTCGCTGGCGTCGATCGACTGTCCGGCGTAACGCGTGGAGCTCGTGGTGGGCGTGCTGCCATCCAGGGTGAAGTAGAGCCTGGGGGCACCGTCCTGATCGTCGCTCACCGTCAGGCTGACTGACTGCGCCTGGGCATAGCTGCCGGCGGGCGGGGTCGCGCTGACCGTCGGCGCCTGAGTATCGACCCCGGCCAGCGGCGCCACATCCAGCGCCTTGCGCTGGGCATCGAAGCAGATGCGATAGCCGGTGTTGGCCGCCACCTTGTAGTCCTGAGCCGGGTAGGCCTCGGTCCAGTCCCCCTTGCGATCGATCTTGAAGCGGGGATCGCTGCTGCCAAAGGCCTGCTCGGTGCAGAAATTCACCCCATCCAGGCTGGTCATCGCCGTGAGACCCCAGTTGTTCGGGGTGCCACGGAAGTACCACTTGTCGCCGGCGACGGCCTCCCCGACCACCACGCTGACGCTGCTGCCGGCCTTGGCCCCCTGATCGTCGGTGACCGTCAGGCCATAGGTGAAGGTGCCTGCCTGGCTGGTGTTGACGACTATGCTCTCCGTGCTCTCGCCGCTGCTCCAGAGGTAGCCGGTGACCTGGCCATCGGGATCGGTGGAGTCGCTGCCGCTCAGGGTCAGCGCCGCCCCCAGTGCGACTCGGACCGTGCCGCCCGGGCTGATGACCGCCAGCGGCGGCTGGTTGTCATCCCCCAGGGGCGTGATGCTGTAGGCTTGCGTCTGATCATTGACCTGGAAGCGCACCGTGCCGGTCCCGCTCCAGAAGATGTCGCCGCCGCCGGGCTCCAGCACCCCATCGGCGTTGCTGTCGCCGAAGCTGGTCACCCAGTCACCTGCCTGATCGAACTTGAGGCGCTGGTTGGTCTTGCCATCCAGATAGGCCTCGGCCTGCCACAGGTGATCGGCCACCAGCTGCATGGGCACACTGCTCCAGCCGTTGAAGGTGCCACGCACCTGCAGTTGCGGCCATGTCTTGGCGAAGCCGGACGAGGTGCAGCTGTCGACCGCCGTGGCAGTGATCGCCTGGTTGCCGGCGTTGATGCGGATCCGGTAGTGGGTGTTGGCGCTGACCGCGTAATCGGCCGCCGGGTAACTCTGCTGCCAGTTGCCGTATCTGTCGATCTTGAAGCGCGGGCCGCCGCTGGCATCCCCGCTCTGGAACAGCTGACAGGTGTCGTAATTGACGCCGTCGGTCGAGACCATGTGGGTCGCCGACCACCCATTGGCGGTGCCACGGAAGAACCACTCCGCCGCCATGGTGGCCGGCGATATGACGAGCGCCCCCAACAGGCCGGCAGCCATTATCCATCTAGCCATTGATAGTCCTTTATTCTTTTGTGTGTGAGGCCGGGCATGCGTCCCGGCATGCCCCCCATCCGCTACCGCCTGTCTTCAGATGAGCTCGGTCAGTCTAGGGCGCAGGCGGGCCTATTCATGGCAGATGAGTGCAAAATGTGACCACAATCGACCTCGGGATTGGCTAGATGTGATTGATAGCGCTTTCATTTCTGCTCCCGCCTCGCCCTCTTTCCAGGGCTCTCGACGCCAACTCTTCCCCCTCGCGATCCAGGCTCCGGTGATTAAAACGCGATTGATAATGTTTCTTGTTTGCAGGCCCTGAAGTGGCGCATGCTGAGCGCCAAAGGCTGGCTTTGGCGCCTATTTCATAGACATTTGAGTACGAACATGACGATCAGGAAGGAAGCAGGTCGATGAGCGCCTGTGCAATGAGACCGGCCATCGGCCGCGACAAGATGGCATTTGGCCCTGTCCAGCTCACCTGCCTGGCCATCGCCGCGCTCCTGCACCTCGCCATCCTGTGGCTGATGCAGGGGAGCCACTCCGCCCCCATCCAGCCGCCCGAGCCCCTCACCCTGTCTGCCCGCTGGGCCGGGGAGTCGAACAAGGATGACGCGCCGGGCAAACCGGCGGCGCCAGCGCCCACCCCGGCACAGCCGAAGGTAGTCAAGCAGCCCGCGCCGGTTCAGCACAAGCCGGTCAAGCCGATCGTCAAGAAAACCGCTCCCAAGCCTGTGCCAAAGGCACCGCCCAAGCCAGCCCCCCTGGTCAAACCCGTCACCAAGGCTCAGCCGGTAACGACACCAGCGGCGCCCGCCGCGCCGCTGAATACGGCCAATCACCAGAGCGGCAGCAGCAGTGCACCTGCCAAGACGAACCAGACTGGGTCCGGCGGGGGCAGCAGCGCCCCCATTGCCCGCGATGCCAGCTTGAACAACCCTGAGCCCCCCTATCCTCATGAGTCACGCAGACGAGGGGAGGAAGGGCGTGTGGTGTTGAAGGTTCGCGTCAGCAAGGAGGGCACGGCCGAGTCGGTCGAGGTCGAAAACAGCAGCGGTTACCGGCGCCTGGACATGGTTGCCCGCAAGACGGTCAGCCGCTGGCGCTTCATCCCGGCCAGGCAGAATAACGCCGCCGTCGCGGCCTGGACCGGGGTCACCATCATCTTCAAGTTAGGGACATAACCATGAATCCGGAAATCGAAACGAACGGGATGGGCATCGCTCATCTGCTCAGCCAGAACACGGGAGTGGGCCTTATCCCATTGATCTTGCTGGTGCTGATGTCGCTTGCTACCTGTTACTACGCCCTGCTCAAACTCTGGCTCGGCTATCGCGAGCAGCGCCTCAATGCCCAGTTCGTGGGCCAGTTCTGGCAACACGCCAGCGTGCAGGAGATGGAGCGCCAGCTCGCCCAGACGCCGCCTCAGGAAGGCTATGGCCGGGTGACGCGTGCTGCCCTCGCGGCCGTGGCTCAGCTTGACAGGGCGCAGGAGCGGGCCGTCTCCCTCAAGTTGGGATCCCCCGACGACTTTTTGCTGCGCGCCCTGCGCCAGGCCATCACCCTGGAGCGGATCCGCCTCGAACAGGGCCTGACCTTGCTCGCCTCCGTGGGCTCTGCGGCCCCCTTCATCGGGCTGTTTGGCACCGTGTGGGGCATCTATCATGCCCTGCTTGCCATCGGCAGCGCCGGCCAGAGCAGCCTGGACAAGGTGGCGGGTCCGGTCGGAGAGGCGCTGATCATGACCGGCTTTGGCCTCGCCGTCGCCCTGCCGGCGGTGCTCATCTACAACTTCTTCGTGCGCCGCAATCGCCTCAAGCTGGCGGCTCTCGACGAGTTTGCCTATGACCTCTTCGCCTTGCTGGTGACCGGGTTCGAGCAGGCCTCGCCCAAGGTCACCCAGCTCGCCGAGCGTGAAGCCAGGAAGGGGCGCGGATAATGGCATTTGGTAAATTATCCAGTGACTCGGACGATCAACCCCTCTCCGAGATCAACATGATCCCGATGATCGATGTCATGCTGGTGCTGCTGATCGTCTTCATGATCACGGCCCCCCTGCTGACCAACGCGGTCAAGCTCGACTTGCCCGAGGCCAGCAGCCAGGCCAATCAGCCGAAACAGGACGACATCAGCCTCTCCATCGACGGGGCCGGCAAGATGTACTGGAATGACAAGCCGGTCGACGAGGCGGCCCTGATCGCCCAGATGAGCGCGGTCGACCAGAAGGCGCAGGAGCTCCCCGAGATCCAGCTGCGCATCGACAAGAGTGTCGAATACGGCACCATTGCCAGAGTAATGGCCCTGGCCTCTCAGCATGGCCTGCACAAGATCGCCTTTGTCAGCCAACCCGAGGCCGAGTGATCGCCCTAGGTCAGTGCGAATCGAAGCGACGCTGGCAACAAGGCATCACCCAGGTGGTGCCTTGCTTGTTTGCCTCCCCATCACCCGGTTGTCAGACGCGGGGCATCCCTGCATGATGCGGGATCTGCATGTCAGAGCGCTGGCGTGAGCCCCATGATTTCAAGGAGAGAAGATGAGAACATCGGATTATGTGAGGCTGCTGGTACTGGCGGCCATCTGGGGCGCCAGCTTCCTGTTCATGCGCATCGCAGCGCCGGCGTTCGGCTCGGTCAATACCACCTTCCTGCGGGTTCTGTTCGCCCTCATCGGGCTCGCCGTCATGCTCCTGCTGCTGCGCACCCCCATGAGGTTCAAGGGCAAGCTGAGATCCGCCATGCTGCTCGGCATCATCAACTCAGGTGTGCCCTTTCTGATGTACGCCATCGCCGCGCTCTGGTTGCCGGCCGGCTACTCGGCCATCCTGAACGCGACCACCCCGCTGATGGGGGCCATGATCGGCTTCTCGTTCTTCGACGAGAAGCTGAGCCCGCGCAAGTGGTTCGGTGTGATGCTGGGGCTCGTCGGCATCGCCCTCATCACCACCACCGGCGAGGTGCACCTGAGCGGCAACGTGATCATCGGCGTGCTGGCCTGCCTGTTTGCCACCGCCTGTTACGGCTGCGCCGGTTTCCTGACCCGCCGCTGGATCACCGAGCAGGGCGGCCTCGATGCCAAGCTGGTGGCCTTCGGCAGCCAGCTGGGCGCCTGCGTGTTTCTGCTGCCCTTCTTCGGCTACACCATGACGGCGGGGCCCGCCGTCAACTGGGCTATCCCCGAGGTGTGGGCCAGCATCCTGGCCGTCGGCTTCGTCTGTACCGCCCTCGCCTACCTGCTCTATTTCAGGCTGATCGCCGACATCGGGCCGCTGCGCTCCCTGACGGTAACCTTCCTCATCCCGCCGTTCGGCATCTTCTGGGGCTATCTGGTGCTCGGCGAGACCCTCACCGAGGGCTTCATCATCGGCGGCGTCATCGTCTGCCTCTCGGTCTGGCTGGTGGTCAGCCCGGCCAGGAGCCAGCCCAGGGTGAACCCGGAAGTCGAACGCTAGTCATGACGGGGCCGAGCGACAGGCTCGGCTCAGCGTCCAAACTGGGGTAAGATGGCCCCATTCGCTTTCTCCTTTTTTCATCCCCCTCGGCCTTGCCAAGGAGAGGGGCGCACCAGCAGGATCTGCCTTGAACCACCTCGACGACCGCCAGCAGAAGCAGCAACAGATCTTTACCGTCACCCGCCTCAACAGCGCCGTGCGCATGATCCTGGAGCAGGATCTGGGGCTGGTGTGGCTGACGGGGGAGCTCTCCAACCTGGCGATGCCAAGCTCGGGCCACTGGTATTTCTCCTTGAAAGACATCTCGGCCCAGGTGCGCTGCGCCATGTTCAAGGGCAACAACCGCCGGGTGCCGTTCCGCCCGCAAGATGGCATGCAGGTGTTGGTACAGGCGCGGGTCTCCCTCTACGAGCCGCGCGGCGACTATCAGCTGATCATCGAGTCGATGCAACCCGCCGGCGATGGCATGCTGGCCCTGCGCTTCGAGGAGCTCAAGCGCCGCCTTGGCGCCGAGGGGCTGTTTGACGAGGGCCGCAAGCGGCCGCTGCCGCGCGAGCCCCGCGCCGTGGGACTGGTCACCTCCGCCACCGGCGCCGCCCTGCACGACATGCTGACGGTGCTTGAGCGCCGCGCCCCGGATCTGCCGGTCTTCATCTACCCGACCCAGGTGCAGGGCAGCGCCGCCATCGGTCAGATAGTGGCGGCGATCCATCTGGCCAACCGCCGCGCCGAGGTGGATGTGCTGATCGTCGGTCGCGGCGGCGGATCACTGGAAGATCTCTGGTGCTTCAACGAGGAGGCGGTGGCCCGGGCCATCGCAGGCTCCACCATCCCCGTCATCAGCGCGGTGGGCCACGAGGTGGACGTCACCATCAGCGACTTCGCCGCCGACTTGCGCGCCCCCACCCCCTCCGCCGCCGCCGAGCTGGTGGCGCCGGATCAGGGCGCCCGCGCACAGCGCCTCACCCACCTGGGGCAGCGGCTGACCCAGGCCATCAGCCGCCACCAGACCGCCGCCCGCCACGGCTTCGCGCTGCTGCAAAAGCGGCTCGACCATCAGGATCCGAAACGTCGGCTGGAACAGCAGTCCCAACGGCTGGACGAGCTCTCCAGCCGTTTGCAGCAGCTGCTCAACCAGCGCCTGCATCAGGGGGAGCGGCGCCTCGCCAACCTGGAGCTGCGGCTGCAGGCCAGGAGCCCGGAAAAGCTGCTGGCCGCCGGGAAGCGCCGTCACCAGCTGGCCGAGGAGCGCCTCTTCGCCCTGATGGCCAAGCGCCAGAGTCTCGCCGACCATCGCCTCGCCATGCTAAGCGCCCGCCTCGACGGGGTGAGCCCGCTCGCCACCCTGGGGCGCGGTTACTCCATCACCCGCACACAGGGTGGTGAGGTGATCAGCCGCGCCGCCCAGGTGAGCGCCGGGCAGTCGCTGGTCACCACCCTCGCAGAGGGGCATCTGCGGGTGCGGGTCGAAGAGGTGCACAACCCATAGATAAACAAGGGGGCCTTCAATCGGCCCCCTTTTCGTCCCCTCCTCGTCTTGATCCCAGCCCGTTACACCAGCGAGTGCCGCACCGCCTCTGCCGGATGAGCGCCGCTCGCTGCCCCGCCATCCAGCGGGTTGAGCTGCAGGAACTCGAACAGCCCGGCCTGCAGATTGACGTTCCAGAAACGCCCCGCCAGGGTCAGCTCAAGCCGCTCCTCCATCAACTCCGCCAGCCCGTGCCGTTGCCATGCCTGAAACAGCGGCAACAGGTGCGTCCGCAGTGATGGTGGCAGCCGGGTCAGCGCGAGCCAGCCGGTATCTAGGGCGCCGCGCAGCAGGCCGTCGATGTGCGCGTTGGGATTGCGCCCCATCACCATGCCGGGCGCCCGCACGCCGCTCGCCAGCGCCTCGTGCCAGAGCGCCAGATCCCGGCCGTACATCAGGCCATGACCCTGCACATTGCCCCCGGCGCCGGCGCCGAAGGGGAGGATCTCGGCGCCGCGCTTGGCCATCTGGTTGTAGCGGCTCTGCTCGCGCTCCCCCCGCCGCCAGTGGCTGCTGGAGAGCCGCTGCCAGCCTCCCTGCTCCAGGGTCTGGGCGCCATAGGCATACATGCCGGCCCGCTGCTGGCCGTCGGCCGACCAGCCGAGCCTGCCCTTCTCCTGCGCCCGCTCCAGATTGGTACCCGCCATGGCGATGAGCTGATAGAGATCCACCCCGTGCACCCCGCTCGCCATCACGTCCGCTATGTCCTGGCGCCAGACCGCGTCATCCTGCCCCGGCAGGCCGAAGATGAGATCCGCCACTATGACGGCTGCATCATCTCGGGTCAGCTCGGCCAGCCGATCGAGCAGGGTCTCCCTGTCATCGAAGCGGGCCGCCTGCTGGCGCACTTCTGTATTGAAGCTCTGCACGCCAAACGAGAAGCGGTTGAAGCCCCCCGCCAGCGCGGTCTGCCACTTCTCGTCATCGAAGCCGTTGAGCCGCCCCTCCAGGGTCAGCTCCGCATCCTCACTCAAGGGAAAACGGCGGATCGCCGTGGCTAGGCGCGCCAGATCCTCTGCCGCCATGTCGGTCGGGGTGCCGCCCCCCACGTAGACGGCCGAGAAGGGCCGACTCTGACCTAGGCGGGACTCGGCGGCCCGCTGCAGGCTGTCACACAGGGCCGCCATGTAGCGGCTCATGCGCGCCGGATTGGCGCCATTCTCGAAGAAGTTGCAGAAGCTGCAACGCTTGCGACAGAACGGAATGTGGATGTAGAGCGCCCGCTCCTGCGCCTGGCTCGGTTGTTGCCACCAGCCTTGCCAGGCGGCGTCATCCAGCGACAAGGGGCGAATGCCGCCCCGGCTGGCGTGGGCCGAGGTCTTGGCGGTGAAGGCAAACTTGAGGGGATCGGGAGTCGAGAGCCCGGTCATGGTCGGGGTGAGCTGTGCTGTCGTCACTGGCGGTTACCATTTGGAAATAATGCAAATGATAACGAATATCACTCAATGGTGAGCTTGTGCCAGATCAAGTCTGTGGCACTGGGCCGCCATTTATCCCTCGGGCTGGCATCAGCCAGGGGGTTTGTTGAGCGAAGGTCGGTTCAGGAGAGAGTGTACTGGCGGAGAACCACTCCCCTGTCGGCATCGGGGTCATCGACAGGAGAGCGGACACACACGCATTCAGGCTAGCGGGGAGCCTTGCTGCCAGCCTCGGGCGACGGCCGGAGGCGGCGAATGCACTGCGACTGGGGTGGGATCAGCCGTTGCCGATGATGATGGCCACCCGGCGATTCTCCGCCCGTCCGGCGGCGGTGCCGTTGTCGGCGACTGGCGCCTGCTCGCCACGACCACGAATGTCCAGGTTGGCCGCCGGCATCCCCACCGACGCCAGCACGTCGGCCACGGACTGGGCCCGCTTGCGGGAGAGCTGCTCGTTGTAGGCCGCCTCGCCGTTGGAGTCGGTATGACCGTCGACCCTGACCCGGTTCAGGCCCACGTCCAGCAGGGCCTTGCCCAGCTTCTCCACCACCTGGCGGGTATTGGGGTTGAGTGCGCCCACGTTGTTGGCAAACAGCACCTTGTTGGAGATGTCCAGCGTCCAGCCCTCATCGGTGAGGTGGAAGCCCTGCTCCTTGAGCACGGTCACCTGCTCTGCCGTGAGACCCTGAGGCGCACTCTGGCAAGCCGCCAACGCACTCAACGAGAGCCCGAACAGACCCACCTTCATCAGGTTGAAAATTTTCATTGTTATAGTCCTTTTGTTATTTTTGCCTGCAAAAACATCAAATACTCAGCTTGTGGTCGGTGACCTCCTCCCTGCGTTGTCGTTTGGCTTGATACATGGCACTGTCCGCGTGCTGCAGCAGCTCATCGGCGGTCAGCCCCTGCTCGGGGAACATGGCATAGCCGACGCTGACCTTGGCCACCAGATGGCGGCCATCCCCCAATACCACGGGCACTATCATCGCCTGCTGGATCCGGATCATCACGTCGCGCACCTCGCGCTCATGCTGCAGCGGCGCCAGCAGGACCGCAAACTCGTCCCCCCCCAGCCGGCACACCAGATCCATGGGTCGCAGTTGATGCTGTATCCGCCTGGCCAGCGTCACCAGCACCTCGTCACCGGCGGCATGGCCCAGGCTGTCATTGATCTGCTTGAAGCGGTCGCAATCGAGGTACAGCAGGGCGAACCGCTCATGCTGGGCGCGACCGGTCATGATGGATTGATCCAGCCGGGCTTCGAACAACGCGCGATTGGGGAGCCCCGTCAGGGGATCGTGGGTCGCCTGGTGCAGCAGGCTGGCATTCTCCCGTTTCTGATGGAGTTGCCAGGCCTCCAGCTCATCAAGCAGGGAGTTGAAATCTTCCCCGAGCTCATGCAACTCGGCGATGTCGGCCGCCGGGACGCGCTGCTTGAGGGCGCGCTGACGGCGGACGCTGTGGGCCACCTGCGCCAGCGCCTTGAGGGGATCTGTGATGGAGTACTGCATGCGGTGCGCCACATAGAGCGCCCCCAGTATGCTGAGCAGCAGGCAGAGCAGGGTCGCCATCAGGGTCTGCAACAGGAAGCGCAGCAGGTATTGGCCGTGGCCGACCAGGTGGATCCGCGCTATCTCCTTGCCCTCCCGCAGCACCGGCAGCTCCACCGGTCCCGGCAGGATCAGGTGGGCCAGCTGTTGCTCCAGGCTGGACCAGGGGGTGGTGATGGCCCGGGTCCAGCTCGCCAGCACCTGGCCATCGGCCAGCTGGATGCGGGCGCTGGCCACATCCTCGTGGGAGGCGATGGCCTGCAGGGTCTCTTTCGCCGCCTCCTCGTCGTGGAACACCACCGCCGCCTCAGTGGTGTAACTGATGGCGCGTGCCACCAGTTCGAGGTTGTGATCGGCGTAGAGGCGCAGCGCCAGCAGGGCGGTGATGGTCAGGAACAGGCCGGCCATGCAGACCGCGGTGAGGGAGGTCATCATGTGGGTGCGGCCCAGGCTCTGTCGCAACGTGATCCGCTGCTCGGAAGGGATCTGATTCTTCATCGTGCGTCCTCGTCCGCCCTGGCCAGCTTGAGCACGGCCGGGTGTACCCGCACGCCGCTGCGGGCGAGCGCATCCAGATTGACCTTGAAGCGCACCCGCTCCTGGCTGGCCTGCAGGCAGAACACCGCATCGGCGATGCACTCGTGGCTCTGTTCACCGATGCTGAGGATGGCGTGCCCACGCAGGCGCTGGAACAGCGCCACCCGTTGCTCGCTCGTCATCACCCCCAGATAGAGCACGTCACAGCGCTGGCTCAAGGCCTCGTCATCCAGATCGTAACGGTGCACATCGACCGGGCGGCCGTTGGCCTGCTGCTTGATGGAGGGCAGAGCCCCGGCATATTCCGTCGGCGCCGCGATGCACAGGCGCAACTCGGCAGGCTCGGTGGGCCAGCGGGTATAGCTAAGGATGTCGAGCACCGTCTGGCGCACCAGCTCGGCGCGCACCTCGGCCGAGGTCTCGCTGACGCTGGCCAGCGCCAGCGAGCAGAACAGCAGCGCCAGCCACGCCATGGCCCGGATCAGAGAATGTGACTGCATGATGCCTGCCTGTTCACGTCTGCCCAAGAGGCCAGAGGGCTATGCCAAAGAGGAGTGGCATCAAGCTTATCAGTCGCGCGCCAGCCACCCATGGCTCTGCGCGCAGGCTGTGTCACCTTGTGTCGTACTAATGACAAGGGCCCACCCGGATGTGAGCCCCACGGACCAACGGCAGGCATGGGCTTACTTCTTGCCGATCCCGTATTCGCGCAGCTTGTTGGCAATGGCGGTGTGGGAGACCCCGAGCCGCTTGGCCAGCTGGCGGGTGGAGGGAAAGGCCGGATAGAGCCGCTCCAGCAGCCGGCTCTCGAAGCGCTTCACCGCCTCATCCAGCCCGCCCTCGAACCACTCGTCGATGAGCGGCATGGCATCGGCCGCCACCGGCAGATCCACGTGCTCCGGGCCTATTTCGTCCCCTTCCAGCAGGGTCATGGCGCGGTAGAGGCAGTTGCGCAGCTGGCGCACGTTGCCGGGCCAACGATAGGCGGTCAGGTATTCGGCCATGTTGCGGGTGAAGCGCGGGCGGGGCCGCTGCAACTCGCTGGCGAAGCGGGAGACGAACTGCTGGGCCAGCGCCATGATGTCCGCCTTGCGCTCGCGCAGGGGCGGCAGGCCTAAGCTCAGCACGTTGAGGCGGTAGTAGAGATCCTCGCGAAACTTGCCCTCGTGCACCAGATCCAGCAACTGCTTCTGGGTGGTGCAGATGAAGCGCACGTTGACCCTCACCTCCTGCTCGTCACCGACCCGGCGGAAGACGCCGTCCTGCAACACCCGCAAGAACTTGGTCTGCAGATGGGGGGACATGTCGCCGATCTCGTCCAGCATCAGGGTGCCGCCGCTGGCCAGCTCCAGCACGCCGCGCTTGCCCTCGGTGTTGTTGCCAAAGGCGCCGGGGGCGTAGCCAAACAGCTCGCTCTCGGCCACGTTGTCCGGCATGGCGGCACAGTTGAGAGCCATGAAGGGATGGCTGGAGCGCAGGCTGGCGCCGTGGCAGGCGCGGGCCAGCAGCTCCTTGCCGGTACCGGTCTCACCCAGGATGAGCAGCGGCGCGTCCTGCATCGCCAGCTTGGCGGCCTGGGCCAGCACCTCTTTCATCTTCTGGCTCTCGGCCTGCAGGTGCTCGAAGCCCCCCACCTCCACCGCGTGCAGCGCGCTGAAGTGCATGCCGACCCGGCGCGCGGACTTGAGCACCACCACGGCGCCGGCCAGGGCTTGGCGGCCCTTCTCTTCGGCCACGAACAGCGGCATCAGGTCGCCGAGGTACTCCTCACCGCCGAGGCTGAGCTTGCAGGTCTGCGGCTTGATCTCGCTCGCCTCCAGCCAGCGGGCAAAGGAGAAGCCCTTGACCAGGGAGCCGAGGGCCAGACCGCGCACCTCCTCCTGGGGTAGCGCGAGGGTGGTGAGGGCCGACTGGTTGGCCTGGGTTATCCGCCCCTTGCTGTCGAGGGAGAAGACCAGGTCCGGCAGCGCCTTGAGCAGCGCCTCTATCTCGTGATGTTCCCGCTCGGAGGGCATGTAGGGGATGGTCTTGACGTCATAGACACCGGGAATGCGGCGGATCTCCGGCATCAGATGCTGGAAATCTCGAAACTCCAGCTCGGGGAAGTTGAGATAGATGATGCCTGTGGTATCGATTTCGATGCCGCGCAGATCGATGTTGTGCTCCACCAGACGGTCGAGCAGTTCCCGGGTCAGGCCCAGGCGGTCTTCACAGCTGACTTCAAGACGCATTCGGGACACACTTCCTAGCTAACACTCTGAATAACGGGATGATACAGACTCGATCCCGCCAGTGCGAGCGCTCGCCCATAAAAATGCGGGCCCGCCCCGCTTTCGCCGGACAGGCCCGAGTCAATGGCTGACGCTTATTTCAGCAGCCGATCGGTGCACGCCACCATGATGAACACCTTGCCATGCAAACCACCTCGTCTAAAGCGCTGATCCAGGCGCTTATTTCAGCAACTGGCCAGTGCGTGCCACCATGATGAACACCTTGCCATGCAGACCACCTCGTCTATAGCGCTGATCCAGCCGCTTATTTCAGCAGCTGGTCGGTGCGCGCCGCCATGATGAAGTCGTTGCGATGCAGGCCGCCTATCTTGTGGGTCCACCAGCTGACGGTCACCTTGCCCCATTCGGTCAGGATCGCCGGGTGATGGAACTCGGCCTCCGCCAGCTCGCCGAGGCGATTGGTGAAGGCCAGCGCCTCCTTGAAGTTGCGAAAGTTGAACTCACGCCTGAGCTGCAACTCCCCGTTTTCCACCCGCGGCTGCCAGTCGGGTATGGCGTGCATCAGCTCGCTCAGCTCCTGCTCGCTGACCTTGGGGGCATCGGCGCGGCACGCTTCGCACCGTTGGCTTGCCAGTTCGGACATTAGGGACTCCTTTCATTAACAATGGGTTGGAATGGATTGCGCGCCGTCGTCAGCTCGCCTGTTTGCCGGGCGCTGGCGCGAAACGCGGCGCTCGCAGGCCGAGGCGACGCGCCTGAGCCACGCAGGCCATGATGTCCTGCTCCGCCAGCTGGTAGAGGGCATCCAGGCTGGGCAGCACGAAATAGGTCGGCTGCATGATGTTGATGCGATAGGGGGTGCGCAGCACCTCCACCGCATCGAACGGCTGCAGGCTGGGTTGACCGGAGAGAGCATAGGCGGTCTCGCCGATGGAGGAGAGAATACCGCCGCCGTAGATACGCAGGGAGGCGGGGCTCTGCACCAGACCGAACTCCACCGTGAACCAGTAGAGCCGGGCCAGATAGACCCTGTCCTCCTTGCTGGCCTTGAGGCCGAGCTGACCATAGACATGGGTGAAGTGGGCGAAGGCCGGGTTGGTCAGCATGGCGCAGTGGCCGAACAGCTCGTGGAAGATGTCCGGCTCTTGCAGGTAATCGAGCTCATCCCGGCGGCGGATGAAGGTGGCCACCGGAAACTGGCGCTGGGCCAGCAGCGAGAAGAAGCGATCGAAGGAGATGAGGGCGGGCACGGCCACCACGGACCAGCCGGTGCCAGGGGTCAGCACGGCGTTGATCTCCATCAGCTGCGGGATGCGATCACGGGGCAGGTCGAGTCGGGCCAGCCCCGCCAGGTATTCGTCACAGGCCTTGCCCTTGAGCGCCGCGAGCTGGCGATCGATCAGGATCTGCCAGGTGCCGTGCTCTTCATCGGTGTAATGAATGAGGCCCTGCTCGTCCGGTTGATGTGCTGTGTAGAGGCTTGCCATGATCCCGTTCCATCCCGCGCCAGAGAGCGGCGCCTTTGCGTTGGTTGTCAGGATCACTGTAACGGTTTAGCCCCTAAAAAAGCAGCCGACCCCGAGGTCGGCTGCCGGCCACAAATGTAAACAATTTGTGACATTCACTATGCGTTTATCCGGGCTCAGGACTTGTTGAGATAGCCCGCCAGCTGGCCGATAAGCCGCTTGCGCAACTCACCCAGTTTCGGCTTCTCATCGCCGCACCAGGGCAGCGGGCGGCAGGCCTCGATGGTGCGCAGCCCCAGCCTGGCGGTGAGCAGGCCGGCCCCCACCCCTTGCGCGGCGCGGGCGGAGAGCTTGGCGGTGAGCTCGGCCCCCAGCAAGTCCATGCCCACCTCGGTCACTAGCTCGGTGGCGCCGGCATAGAGCATGTTGCGAAACACCTGGCGGATGAGGCTGATGCGGCTCCAGTAGCCGAGCTCGATGGCGTAGACATCGGCGATGTCCTCGATCATCCGCAGGTTGCGCCACAGCATCAGCATCATGTCGACGGTGGCGAGCGGGCTCAGGGCCACCAGCACCGCGGCCTCCCCCGACCATTTGGCGACCCTGGCCTGGGCGAGTTTATCCCGCTCGGTCAGCACCAGCTGGCTGTAGAGGGTCAGCACCTCCCGATCGCTGTGGCTCTCGTCGAGCTGGCCGAGCCAGTTCTGATAGCCCTCCCGTCCCTTGTCGCCACTCTTCTCGGCCAGGGCCTCGCAGAACGCCTGCCCCTGCCCCACCCCCTGGTGAGCCAGCAAGTCTTCGGCGCGGGAGCGCACATCCTGGCGCCGCTTGAGTGTGCGCAGCCGCAACCACTCCCGCCCCGCGACCCCGGCCGTGCCCACCACCACCAGCCCAGAGGCCAGCAACCAGGCGCCGCCCCAGAGCGGGGACGCGACGAACTGGTCGTAGAGGAAGCCGCCAAACTGGCCGAGGGAGAGCACACCGACCGCCCCCAGCCCCCAGCCCAGCAACCGGTGCCGGCGCCTTGGCCGCAGGGTCAGGGCCGGCTCCACGAAGTCATTGAGCTCGTCGAGCCGCTCGAAGCTCTCCTCCTCCAGCAGCTGGGCTGGAGCGGGCGCCTGCTCGGTTGCCGCCGCCGAAAACGCAGGCTCCAGCAGCACCTTGCCTTGCAACGGGACGCCCTCGTCTGGCGTCCGCACTTTGGTCTGATCGTTCATCGCAATAGGTTCCTCAGTAGCGCTCGGTCATGGCGCCGCGCCCGCAAAGGGAGTGGCCGCTCATTCAAGGTGATCCCCCAACAGAAACTCCAGCGCGGCGTCGAGTCGGATATGGGGCAACGCCTGATGGGGGCTCATCGCCAAGGGACGAAACGCCTGAAAATCGAAGCCCTGGTTGTGCCACCACTGGGCGGGGGGAATGTGGGACGGCACCTCTCCGGGAAACAGCAGCAGCGGCTCGCCGGCCAGACTGGTGCCGCGGATGGCCGGGAACTCGCGGCCATTGGCCAGCCCCTTGCCCACCTCGGTGGCCTTGATGGCGGCGAGCGCCAGGCACTCGGTCTCTATCCCCTCGAAGCGGGCCTGGCCACGGCCACTGCTCACGAGATGCTGCAACAGGGACACCAGCGGAGCGTGCTGCTCCGGGGTCACGTGATCCGCCTTGCTCGCCACGAACAGCAGCTTGTCGATGCGCGGGGCGAACAGCCGGCGCCACCAGTTGCTCTTGCCGTAGGCGAAGCTCTCCATGATGCGGGCGATTGCCTGCTGCATGTCGCCAAAGCTGGCGGCGCCGGCGTTGAGAGGTTGCAGGCAGTCCACCAGCACTATCTGGCGATCGAAGCCGGCGAAGTGCTGCTCGTAGAAGCCCTGCACCAGGTGCTGCTTGTACTGCTCGAAGCGCTGCTTGAAGGTGGCGTAGAGGCTGCCATCGGCGGGCTCGGAGGCGGGTTTGTCCCACACCCAGGGCACGAATTGCAACAGCGGTGCCCCGGCATACTCCCCCGGCAGCACGAAGCGGCCCGGCTGGATGAGGTGCAGCCCCAGCTCGCGCTTGCAGGCATGCAGGTAGGAGGTGTAACGCGCCGCCAGCTCGCAGGCCGGCCGCTCCTCGAAGGCCTGCTCGGCCTGCCAGCGCGGTTCAAGCCAACTGCTGGCGAGTGCTTGCAGCTCGGGGCGGCGCAGCTGGTTTGCCACCTGCTCGCTCCACTGCTCGTAGCTCAGCTCCAGCAGCGGCAGGTCCAGCAGCCACTCCCCCGGGTAGTCCACCAGATCCACATAGAGGGTGGAGATCTCCCCCAGGTGCTTGCGCAGCGGATGGCGGGTGCGGTAGCGGATCTCGAGCCGCACCTCGGCCACGCCGCGGGTCGGCTCCGGCCAGGCGGGCGGCTCGCCAAACAGGGAGTCGAGGCCCCGCTCATAGGCGAAGGTGGGAATGTGGGCATTCAGCTGGGGGACGCGGCGCGCCCCCAGGATCCGCCCCTGGCGCTGGGCATCCCACAGAGGCAGGCGACCGTCGATAGCCGCGTGTTCCAGCTGGTTGACCAGCGCGGTGATGAAGGCGGTCTTGCCGCTGCGTGACAGGCCGGTGACCGCCAGCCGGATGTGGCGATCCCGTACCCGGTTTACCGCCTCGAAGGCCTTGTGCTGCAGCACAGACCACTTCTGCTCTAACTTGTTGCGTATCAAGGCTCGTTCGATCCTCCCGCTAAAGATCGCCGGCCCGTCTGGCCGGCGAGGCGTCATTTATGGTGCATTACAGCTTGCTGAACTCGCGCTGCAGGGTGAACTCCTTGGAGGTCACCAGCTTCTCGATGCGCTGCAGTCTGGGCTCGAGCGTGTCGAGCTCCAGGGCGATGCGGCCGAGCGCCTGATGGGGGGTGACCCCCGCCTGCCAGCTGCGTGCCTTCATGCGCACCTCGGCAAAATCCGCCTCCTGCTCCCCGTAGAGGGTGACCGGCTTCTTGTCGAGCAGAAACCAGGCCGCGATGTAGGCGGTGAAGGTAATGAAACCGGCGAAGATGAGGCCGGTGATGGCCAGCAGCCGCACTATCCAGGTCTCCACCCCGAAGTAGTCGGCAAGGCCGGCGCAGACGCCGGCTATCTTGCCCTTCTGGGGATCCCGGTAGAGATTGCGTGAGTTGTTCGAGGCGCTCATACCCTGTTCCTCCAGACGGAGACTTCCGCATCCGCCATGAAATCCTGTGTACCGACCGACGCAGACGTCACGCCATGGCAGCCATAGATGGTATTCATACCTTGTTCCTCCAACCGGGGACCTCGGCATCCAGAATGGATTCCAGTGCACCGACCCGCTCCTGCATCTTCTCGGCGCGGACCAGCAGACCCTGCAACTCCTCCCGCTCATTGTCGGCGAGACCCGCACCAATCCGGCCCTTGGCGCGATAGTGCAGCACCAGCCAGATGGGGGCCACTATGACCATGAAGACGATGAGTGGCGTCGCCAATATCCCAAGAATGTCTTCCATTCATCACTCTCCCTGTTTCGAGGCGGTGTCACCCTGGCCCAGCTTCTGGCGCATGGCCTCGAGCTCGCGGCTGATCTGATCGTCCACTTCCAGCTCGGCAAACTGCTGGGCCAGCGCCTTGTCGGACTGGCCGAGATCGGCGCGGGCCTCCATCTCGTCGATGCGGCGCTCCATGCGCTCGAACTTGCTGACCACGGCCTGGCTGTCGCCACGGGCCACCTGGCTCTGCACGTTCAAACGGCTGCTGGCGGCCTCGCTGCGAATGGCCATCGCCTTCTGGCGGGCGCGGGCGTCTTCCAGCTTGGCTTCCAGCTGGCGGATCTCGTCACCCAGCTTGTCGATGCCGCTGTCCACCGCCTGCTGCTCACGGTAGAGCGTCTCGGCCAGCTCGGTCTGCTTCTTCTTCTCGATGAGGGCGGCTCGGGCCAGATCGTCGCGACCCTTGGCCAGCGCCAGTTCGGCCTTGCCCTGCCACTCATTCACCCGCTCCTGGTGACGGTGGACCTGACGGCCAATCTCTTTCTGGTTGGCGAGGAAGCGGGCCAGGTTGGAGCGCTCCTTCACCAGCTCATCTTCCATCTCCTGGATGATCAGGCGCACCATCTTCTGGGGATCTTCTGCCTTATCGAGCAGGGCCGTCAGGTTGGAGTTGATGATGTCGGCCAGGCGGGAAAAAATACTCATGATTGTACTCCTGTGATGGGCATTGGGTTGTTTCTCCATTGACAATGGCAACTTGTGTGCCAATCTGGAAAGAAATTTAACTTGTTGATTTATATGGGCACTCTCTATGAGTTTCAAGATGCCCGAAACAAGAGATGATAAAAAACACTAACTTTTGGTAAGATTGACCAGATTTTTCACCGAACAGGGATCATTATGACCACGGACACGGAAAGCCTGTTGGGTGAGTCCAACGCCTTCCTCGAAATCATCGAACAGACCTCGCGCCTCGCGCCGCTGCGCAAACCCGTGTTGATCATCGGCGAACGGGGCACCGGCAAGGAGCTCATCGCCCACCGCCTACATTATCTCTCGGGACGTTGGGATCAAAGCTTTGTCACCATCAACTGCGCCACCCTGAGCGAGAGTCTGTTGGAAACCGAGCTGTTCGGCCACGAGGCGGGCTCCTTCACCGGCGCCGCCAAGCGCCATCAGGGCCGCTTCGAGCGCGCCGATGGCGGCACCCTGTTCCTCGACGAACTGGCCACCACCAGCGCCCGGGTGCAGGAGAAGCTGCTGCGGGTCATCGAATATGGCGAGTTCGAGCGGGTCGGCGGTGCCAAGCCGCTCAAGGTGGATGTGCGGCTGGTGTGCGCCACCAACGAGGATCTGCCGCGGCTGGCCGAGCGCGGCCAGTTTCGCCACGACTTGCTGGACCGGCTGGCCTTCGACGTCATCACCCTGCCCCCGCTGCGGGAGCGGCGGGACGACATCCTGATGCTGGCGGAGCACTTCGCCCACAGCATGACCCGGGAGCTGGGCTATCCGCTGTTTGCCGGTTTCTCTCGCAAGGCGACCCAGCTATTGCTGGACTATCCCTGGCCCGGCAACGTGCGCGAACTGAAAAACGTGGTGGAGCGCAGCCTCTACCGCCAGGGCAACCCCCAGCTGCCGCTCGCGGAGCTGGTGCTCAACCCGTTCGATTCACCCTGGCGCCCCCGCGCCAATGGCCTGGCACCCTCCCCCGTCGAGGCGGCGCCGGACGGGCAACAGGCCCACAACCTGCCGCTGGATCTCAAGGGGGCGGTGGCGGAATACGAGATTAATTTACTCAAGCAAGCGATGCAGCAATCCCAGTATAATCAGCGCAAAGCGGCTCAATTACTGGCCCTGAGCTATCACCAGTTCCGGGGCATGCTGCGTAAATACCAACTGCTCGAGGGAGATGACAGCAATGGCAACGCGGACATCGACTGAGCCGGCGTCATCACCGATTTCGGAGCATGCTGCGTACATGCCCGCGGCTTGATGGTGACAGCGATAGCGACTGATCCCAACAGAGGGAGTCCCTGCCCGGCAGGCTCCTGCAACGCGCCCGCCCCCCGGCGGGCAACTCTGCATGAAAACATGGTTCCATAATGAGAATGCTCAAACCACTGCTGCTCGGTCTCCTGGTCCTGGTCACCGGCTGTCAGAAACAGACAGAGGCCTCCAAGACAGGGCTCGTCTACTGCGTCGAAGGGGCTCCCCAGACCTTCAACCCGCAGCTCGCCAATTCGGGGGTGACCCTGGATGCCAGCGCCCGCCCGCTCTATGATCGCCTGCTCGAGGTGAACGCCAATACCCTGAGCATCGAGGGGGGCCTGGCCACCCACTGGCACAGCAGCGACGATGGGCTCTCCTATACCCTGAACCTGCGCAAGGGGGTGACCTTCCATCGCACCCCCTGGTTCAGCCCTTCCCGCCAGTTCAACGCCGACGACGTGCTGTTCACCTACCAGCGCCTGCTGGACGAACACCACCCGTTCCACACCATCTCCGGCGGCGAGTACCCCTATTTCTACAGCCTCGGGCTGGCCTCCCTCATCAAGCGGGTCTACAAGCAGGGCCCCTATGAGGTGGTGTTCGAGCTCAACCGGCCGGATGCCTCCTTCCTCGCCACCCTGGCCAGCGACTACGCCGTGGTGTTGTCGGCCGAGTATGGCGAGCAGATGATCAAGGCCGGCACCCCGGCGCTGCTCGACAATCGCCCCATAGGCACCGGGCCTTTCAGCTTCAAGGAGTACCGCCACAACGAGTTCATCCGTTACCTGCGCCATCCCGGCTACTGGGGCGGCGAGGCCAAGATTGAGCAGCTGATCTACGACATCACCCCCAAGTCGTCCAAGCGGCTCGCCAAGCTGCTGACCGGCGAGTGCGACGTGATGAGCACCCCCTCCGCCAGCCAGCTGTCGGTGATCGACAAGGATCCGGATCTCAACCTGTCGATCCAGTCGGGCATGAACGTCGCCTTCCTGGCACTCAATACCCGCAAGGCCCCCTTCAACAAGGTGCAGGTGCGCCAGGCGCTGGCCAGCGCCATCAACGTGCAGAACCTGCTGCATGCGGTCTACTTCGAGACCGGGCAGCCGGCCACCAGCCTGCTGCCGCCGCTCTCCTGGGGTTACAACCCCTCCCTGCAACTGCGTCAGCCGGACCTGAAGCTCGCCCGCCAGTTGCTCAAGGAGGCCGGCCTCCCTCATGGTTTCGAGATGCAGGTGCTGGTGCAGCCGGGGGCGCGCCCCTACAACCCGGACGGCCTCAAGACCGCCCAGCTGATGCGCAGCGATCTCGCCAAGATAGGGGTGAAGCTGAAGATAGTGCAGCAGGCCTGGCCGGTCATCGAGACCCGCCTCGCCAAGGGCCAGTACGACAGCCTGCTCTCCGGCTGGATCGCCGACAACGCCGACCCGGACAACTTCTTCCGCCAGCTGCTGAGCTGCGCCGCGGTCGAGCGGGGCAACAACTACAGCCGCTGGTGCAGCCCGGCCTTCGATCAGCTGCTGGACGATGCGGTGACCACGCCCCAGCTCGCCTTCCGCCTGCGCAATTACTACTATGCCCAGACCCTGCTCAATGAGCAGTTGCCGCTGATCCCGCTGGCCCATGCCCTGCGCACCCAGGTGAGCCGCAGCGATATCCAGGGGCTGACCCTCATGCCCTTCGGTGGCACCACCTTCAACCAGGCCTACCGGGAGTAAGCATGCGTCTCTATCCCCATCCCGGCAGCGGCAGCCGGCCTCCCCTGTCATCGACGCACCCGAGTGCGGAGGGCTAACCATGTTCTTTTATATTCTGCGCCGCATCAGCCTGCTGCTGATCACCCTGCTGGTGCTGACCCTGGGCGCCTATCTGTTGGAGTCTCGCCTCATCGGTCAGGTGCTGGACTTCGGCCATGGCTACCCGGACTTCCTGCGGCGTATCTTCGCCGGCGATCTCGGGCTGTCCAGCGTCTCCGGCCTGCCGGTGCTGGAGGAGATCCGCCACTACTTCCCGGCGACCCTGACCCTCTGCATCACGGCCTTCGCCATCTCGCTGCTGCTGGGGATCCCGCTCGGTACCCTGGCCGCGCTCTATCAGGGCCGCTCCTTGGATCTCTCCATCATGACCGCCGGCCTCATCGGCTACGCCGTGCCGGTGTTCTGGCTGGCCCTGCTAATGGTGATGTTCTTCTCGCTGGATCTCGGCTGGCTGCCGGCCTCGGGCCAGATCAGCCTGCTCTATGACGTGCCCTCCATCACCGGCATCGCCATCATAGACGTGCTGCTGAGCCAGGAGCCCTGGCGGGAGGCGGCCTTGCACGATGCCCTGCGCCATCTGGTGCTGCCGTCGCTGGTGCTGGCCGTGGTGCCCACCACCGAGGTGATCCGCCACGTGCGCAGCTCGCTCATCGACGTGCTGAAGCAGAACTACATTAAGGCCGCGGCAAGCCGGGGCCTCTCCCGCCGCCAGATCGTCTGGCGCCATGGTCTCAAGAATGCCCTGCCCCCGGTGCTGCCGCTGCTCGGCCTGCAACTGGGCAGCGTGCTCACCTCCGCCATGATCACCGAGGTGGTGTTCGACTGGCCCGGCATCGGCCGCTGGCTGGTCAACAGCATAGCGCTGCAGGACTACGCCGCCATCCGGGGCGCGACCCTGGTGGTCGCCAGCTTCGTGATCTTCATCAGCGTCAGCACCGAGCTGCTCACCACCATCATGTACCCGGCACGGCGCAAAGAGCTCTATGCAAAACAAGATTGAACACGAACCTATGGTGAGCCCATCTTGCCCTCTCTCTATGCTGTCAGCGCCGCGCTGCTCACCGCCGTCATGCTGTACCCGGCACGACGCAAAGAACGCTATGCAAAACAAGATTGAACCTGCTCATGGCCTGGGCTGGAGCCTGACTTATGCAAGATAAATCGAACATCTATCCGGAGCTCAAGATCCTCTCCCCACTGGAGCAGACCTGGGCCTCCTATCGTCGCAACCCGCTGGCCATGGGCGGCCTCTGGTGCTTCGGCCTGCTGCTGCTGATCACCCTGGTCGGTCCCCTGGTGGTGCCCTACGGCATCGACGATCAACACAGCAGCCGTCTGCTGCTGGCCCCCTCCTGGGCCAGCACCGGCAACATCGACTACTTCCTCGGCACCGACGATCTGGGCCGCGACATCCTCTCCCGCCTCGTGGTAGGGGCAAGGCTTACCTTCGGCAACGCCCTGCTGGTGGTGGTGATCGCGCTCATCGTCGGCTCCGCCATCGGCATCCTCGGTGGCATGAGCAAGGGGGTAAAATCGAGCGTGCTCCATCACCTGCTCGATACCCTGCTCTCCATCCCCTCCCTGCTGCTGGCCATCATAGTGGTCGCCATCCTGGGGCCTGGCCTGTTCAACACCCTGATCGCCATCACGCTGGCGCTCATTCCTCCCTTCATCCGGGCGACCTACAACGCGGTCCACACCGAGATGCAGAAGGAGTACATCATCGCCAGCCGCCTCGACGGCTCGCCCCCTTGGCGCATCATGCGGCTCGCCGTGCTGCCGAACATAGTGGAGACCCTGGTGGCGCAGACCACCCGTACCCTCTCCGCCGCCATCCTGGATATCTCGGCGGTGGGCTTTCTCGGGCTCGGCGCCCAGTCGCCGCAACCCGAGTGGGGCGCCATGCTGGCCGATTCGAGCGATCTCATCTATCTCGCCCCCTGGACCGTGACCCTGCCGGGCATGGCCATTTTGTTCAGCGTGCTGGTGACTAACCTGGTGGGTGAAGGGATCCGCGAAGCGCTTAAAGAGGGGAACGATTGATGATACTGCGGCTCTATACCATCAAGGACGGCATGGCCCAGATGCAGCACGCCCTGCCACACCCTCATGAGGAGCGCCACTGATGCCCTTGCTCGACATACGCAACCTGACCATAGAAATCGACACCCCCCAGGGCAAGGTCAAGGCGGTGGACAGGGTCAGCCTGACCCTGAACGAGGGGGAGATCCGGGGCCTGGTGGGGGAATCCGGCTCCGGCAAGAGCCTGGTCGCCAAGGTGATCGTCGGCATCCAGAAGGACAACTGGACGGTGCGCGCCGACAGGATGCGCTTCAACGACATGGATCTGCTGACCATGGCCCCCAAGGAGCGCCGCCGCATCATGGGTCGCGAGATCGCCATGATCTTCCAGGACCCCATCAGCTGCCTCGATCCCTCGGAGGAGATAGGCACCCAGCTGGAAGAGGCCATCCCGACCGACTCCTTCGTCGGCAAGTTCTGGCAGCGCTTCCAGTGGCGCAAGAAGAGAGCCATCGCCCTGCTGCACCGGGTGGGGGTCAAGGATCACCGCAAGGTGATGCGGGCCTACCCTCACGAGCTGTCGGACGGCATGTGCCAGAAGGTGATGATCGCCATGGCCATCGCCAACCAGCCGCGACTGCTGGTGGCCGATGAGCCCACCAGCGCCATGGAGTCGACTACCCACTCCCAGATCCTGCGGCTGCTGGACAAGATGAACAAGCTGGGCAACACCACCATCCTCATCATCAGCAACGACATCGCCGCCATCGCCAACCTGACCGATACCATCAACATCATGTACTGCGGCCAGATGGTGGAGGTGGGCACCCGGGAGCAGATCCTGACCTCGCCCCATCACCCCTATACGGACGCCCTGCTCAAGTCCATTCCGGACTTTGACAAGCTGGTGCGCCACAAGTCCCGGCTCGAGACCCTGCCCGGGGTGATTCCACCGCTGCAACACCTGCCCATCGGCTGTCGCCTCGGCCCCCGCTGTCCCTATGCCCAGAAGCAGTGCGTGCAGACCCCGCTGATGAGCAAGGTCAAGGGTCATCAGTTCAGTTGTCACTTTCCGTTGAACATGGACGAACCGAAGAAATGATCCGGACCCATGAGCAACGCCAGGGGCCAGCCAGGTATCAGCTGCCACTTCCCCCTGAACATGGACGAACCGAAGAAATGATCCGGACCCATGAGCAACGCCAGGGGCCAGCCAGGTATCAGTTGCCACTTCCCCCTGAACATGGCAGAGCCGAAGAAATGAACATGAATCATCCGTCTGTGGCGACGCCGTCGCTCGCCAAGGAGCCAAGCCTGTGATCGAACCCTCCCTGTTGCAGGTCAGAGGCCTCTGCAAGACCTACCAGAACCGTACCGGCCTGTTCAGACGCCAGGCGGTGGAGGCCATCAAGCCGCTCTCGTTCAATCTGGAGGTGGGCCAGACCCTGGCCATCGTCGGCGAGGCCGGCTCCGGCAAGAGCACGCTGGCGCGCATCCTGGCGGGCATGATAGAGCCCAGCGGCGGCGAGATCGCCATCGAGGGGCAGCCCCTGGTGCACGGTGACTATCAGACCCGCTGCAAGCTGCTGCGGATGATCTTTCAGGACCCCAACACCTCGCTCAACCGCAAGATCCGGGTCGGCCAGATCCTGGAGACGCCGCTGCGCCTCAACACCGAGATGAGCGAGGAGGAGCGCAAGGACAAGGTGGTGCAGACCCTGCGCATGGTGGGCATGCTGCCCGACCACGCCCTCTTCTACCCGCAGATGCTCTCCGCCGGTCAGCAGCAGCGGGTGGGGCTGGCCCGCGCCCTGATCCTCAATCCCAAGATAGTGGTGGCCGACGAGGCGCTGTCGACCCTGGACATCTCGGTACGCTCCCAGATCATCAATCTGCTGCTGGAGATGCAGGAGACCACGGGGCTGAGCTATGTGCTGGTGGCCAACGATCTCGGCATCGTCAGCCACATCAGCGACGAGGTGCTGGTGATGCATGACGGCCGGGTGGTGGAGCGCGGCAAGACCCTCAAGGTGTTTGCCGATCCCCAGCACGAGGTGACCCGCCGCCTCATCCAGAACTACAACAACGAATACCGCAGATGATGTCTAGGCCGCGGACCCGGCGCGGCCGTTCCCTCGTTTTTCAGGCATAAAAAAACCCGGCTTGTGGGCCGGGAATTGCGCTCAAAAAGTGATTGCGTCGCTCGTAGTAGGAACACCGAGATAGTAGGTGCCCCCTTGGGGTTCAACAACTGTCAGATCTGACAGGCGGTCCGCTATGGAACCTGAACTGCGGATCCGGCGAACTAATGAGCTCTGCCTCTATCTCGCCGAAGAAGGCCACCCGCTCGCTGATATCCTCCTCCGCATATTGCTCCGCCAGTGCCAGGTAGTCCTGGTAGTGGCGCGCCTCCGAGCGCAGCAATGAGACATAGAAGCGCCCCAGCTCCTCGTCCAGATGGGGGGCTATCTTCGCGAAGCGCTCGCAGGAGCGCGCCTCTATATAGGCACCGATGATCATCTTGTCGACCACGGCGGCGGGCTCGTAGGTGCGCACATGCTTTAGCAGACTGCGGGCATAACGGGAGGCGCTGACCGGGCCGTAGGGGATGCCGCGGGCGGCCATGATCTCCAGCACTTGCTCGAAGTGATGCAGCTCCTCCTGGATGAGCCGCACCATGGGAAACAGCAGGGGGTTGCGCTCCAGTTCGGCAAACACGCTTCGATCCGACTCCCCCATGATTCGCTTGCCGAGGATCTCGGCCTTCTCGGGGATGGCGTCCAGTTCCCGGTAGAACGCCAGCTTGGGCAGCAGGTGGCGCTTGCCCTTGGGCAGGCAGTAGCGACGCACCAGGCTGTGGGCGGTCAGGGCGGCCTTGTTCTCGCAATTGGCGTGATCGATAAGCAGGGTCGGCAATTGGGCGGGATCCCGCGCCATCTCTACCCAGGCATCCGGGGTCTCACAATGCAGGAACTGGCGAACGGGGGCTAGCAGGTCATCCATCTGAATTCTCGTCTGTTCTGGTTGATACGGCGGCGCGATTGACGCGGTGGCAGCCCATGCTAGCGGATCCCGCCGCCACTGCCCACACCCGGCCGCATAAGTGCTTATTTTTAAAACAGATAATCCTCCTTCCCCGCCTCTCAGACACGACAATGGGGGCCAGGGCCCCCATCTCATATCGGTCATGGCGAACGAAAACGTTTAACTGCCTTCGTTAAAAATTTCCAGGTTGCTGGTGCCTTCCTGCCATTCGCGCACGGCCTTGTTGTCGTCGCAGCGCTGGGCATTGAGGTGGTCCAGATAGCCCTGATCCACGTCGGCGGTGACGTAGTGGCCGTTGAACACCGAGGTCTCGAAGTGGCGCAGCTCGGGGTTGATCTCCCGCACAGCCTCTTCCAGATCTTCCAGATCCTGGAAGATGAGGCCATCGGCACCGATCAGCTTGCACACCTCTTCCACTTCCCGGCCATGGGCGATCAGCTCGTTGGCGGTGGGCATATCGATGCCGTAGACGTTGGGGAAACGGATCTCGGGGGCGGCGGAGGCAAAGTAGACCTTGGCCGCACCGGCTTCCCGCGCCATCTGGATGATCTGCTCGGAGGTGGTGCCACGGACGATAGAGTCATCCACCAGCAGCACCTTCTTGCCCTTGAACTCGGAGCCGATGGCATTGAGCTTGCGACGCACCGACTTCTTGCGCTGGGTCTGGCCCGGCATGATGAAGGTACGGCCGATGTAGCGGTTCTTCACGAAGCCCTGACGGTACGGCAGATCGAGGGTATGGGCTATCTCCAGCGCGACGTCACAGGAGGTCTCGGGGATGGGGATGACCACATCCACGTCGAGATCTTCCCACTCGCGGGCGATCTTTTGGCCCAGCTTGCGACCCATGTTGAGGCGGGCGGCATAGACGGAGACCTTGTCGATGCAGGAGTCGGGACGGGCGAAGTAGACGTACTCGAAGATGCAGGAACTCATCTGCGGGTTCTCCGCACACTGCTCGGAGAACAGCTGGCCCTGCTCGGTGATGTAGATGGCCTCGCCCGGGGCGACGTCACGCACCGTCTCGAAGCCGATGGCGTCGAGCGCCACGCTCTCGGAGGCGAGCATGTACTCCACCTGGCCCTGCTCGTCGATACGGCGACCCAGGATCAGCGGCCGAATGCCGTTGGGATCGCGGAAGCCGATGAGGCCGTGACCTATCACCAGGGAGACCACGGCATAGGCGCCGCGGATCTGCTGATGAGTCTTGCGCACTGCGGAGAAGATGTCCTCGGGACGCAGCTCCATCTTGTCGCAGAGATCCAGCTCGTGCGCCAGCACGTTCAGCAGCACTTCCGAGTCGGAGGTGGTGTTGATGTGGCGGCGGGCGACCTTGAACTGCTGCTCCTTGAGCGCCTTGGCGTTGGTGAGGTTGCCGTTGTGGGCCAGCACCATGCCGTAGGGGGAGTTCACGTAAAAAGGTTGGGCTTCAGCGGCACTTGAGCTGCCTGCGGTGGGATATCTGACATGTCCTATGCCGATATGCCCCTTCAGTCGCTGCATGTGGCGCACTTCAAACACATCCTTCACCAGGCCGTTGGCCTTGCGTTGCCGGAAGTTTCCACTGTCTATGGTCACGATCCCGGCGGCATCCTGTCCCCTGTGCTGCAACACCGTCAAGGCGTCGTAGAGGGCCTGATTGACGGGGGTGGTGCCAACTATACCGACAATACCACACATGTCTTTGCTACCTCGAAGTCACTGTACCTGATTGAGAAAACTGGATGAGTTCAGCATGAACCCGAAGAACCACTGGATCACCGGTTTAAACTCGGGAACCAGCTTGGACGCCACCCACCAGTCGCTCTGGGAGAGACTGGTGAAGGTATCCATAAAAAACAGCAGGGCACTGACGATCAGTACCCCGCGAATGGCGCCAAAACAGACTCCCAGCACCCGATCGGTGCCGGACAGGCCGGTCTTTTCCACCAGCAGGCCCACCACATAGTTGACCACGCTCCCCAGGATCAGGGTCGCCACGAACAGGGCGGCGATGGCCAGGCCGTTGCGCACCATGGCATCGGTAAACGAGGTGAAGTAGACGGCGAGATCGGGATAGAAATGGCTGGCAATGAAAAAGGCGACGAACCAGGTGACAAGGGACATGGCTTCCTTGAGAAAGCCGCGCACCAGGCTGATGAGAGCGGAGAAACCGACGATGCCGATGATGGCGTAATCAATCCAGACCATAGAAAAAGATGTCCTGCGAAATTGCGGCGCAGTCTAACAAAAACGATTGCGCAATGCTTGATAAAATTGTGTTAAATATCCAATACGGCGCCGATAGAAGCCATGTTAGCCCCTGCCGAAACCATTGGCCGACGCCGGAATGCACAACGCCATGGCACTGCCATGGCGTTGTCGTCAGCACGAGCGGCTTACCCTATGTGGGTCAGGCCACCCATGTAGGACTGCAGCGCCGCCGGGATGGCGATGCGACCGTCTTCCTGCTGGTAGTTCTCGATCACCGCCACCAGGGTGCGACCCACTGCCAGGCCGGAGCCGTTCAGGGTGTGCAGCAGCTGGGGCTTGCCATCGATGCGCACCCGGGCCTGCATGCGACGGGCCTGGAAGTCGGTGCAGTTGGAGACGGAGGAGATCTCGCGGTAGGTGTTCTGAGCCGGCAGCCAGACTTCCAGATCGTAGGTCTTGGCGGCGCAGAAGCCCATGTCGCCGGTGGCCAGCGCCATCACGCGATACGGCAGCTCCAGCAGTTGCAGCACCTTCTCGGCGTGACCGGCCATCTCTTCCAGCGCTTCCCAGGATTTCTCCGGGTGCACCAGCTGCACCATCTCGACCTTGTCGAACTGGTGCATGCGGATCAGACCGCGAGTATCACGACCGTAGGAGCCCGCCTCGGAGCGGAAGCAGGGGCTGTGGGCGGTCATCTTGATGGGCAGTTCCTGCTCGTCGAAGATCTCGTCGCGGGCCATGTTGGTAAGCGGCACTTCGGAGGTCGGGATCAGGGAGAACTTGCGCAGCTTGCCCTCGTCATCCCCTTCCCCATTGATGCCGGTGTTGAACAGGTCTTCGGAGAACTTCGGCAGCTGACCGGTGCCGTACAGGCTGTCCGGGTTCACCAGATAGGGCACGTAGCACTCGGTGTAGCCGTGCTGCAGGGTGTGCAGGTCCAGCATGAACTGCGCCAGGGCGCGATGCAGGCGGGCAATCTGGCCCTTCATCACCACGAAGCGGGCACCGGCGAGCTTGACGCCGTTCTTGAAATCCACGCCCTTGGCCGCTTCACCCAGATCGATGTGATCGCGTACCGGGAAGTCGAACACGCGCGGGGTGCCCCAGCGGCGCACTTCCACGTTATCGTTCTCGTCGCGTCCCACCGGGGTGGTCTCGCTTGGCAGGTTGGGGATGGCGTCGGAGATGGCCTTGATCTCGGTCAGCAGGGACTCGAGTTCGGCCTTGCTGGTCTCCAGCTCGTCGTTGATCTTGGTCACCTCGGCCTTGAGCGGGGCCACATCTTCACCACGACGGGCCGCCTCACCGATGGACTTGGAGCGGGCGTTGCGCTCGGCCTGCAGCTCCTGGGTACGGGACTGCAGATCCTTGCGTTTCTCTTCCAGAGCATTGACAGCCGCTACGTCCAGAACGTAGCCACGTGTCGCCAGACGAGCGGCAGCCTCTTCGATATCGCTGCGCAGATATTTGGGATCCAGCATGGTTTACCTACTTTTTTTAATGGGATCTGGGCCTGGGTCATCGTGACCGGGCGAGAGAACAGATCCGGAAGTTAACATCGGTTGGCGCACCCCTATGTCTTCGGAATCGGGCCTTCGAAATCAAGAAGATGGTGCAAGGCCAAGACAAGCGGGGTCAGAGGGGCAGTGTAGCAGACCGCCCCCCCGCCCGAACAGGGACTATTGCTGTCGTTTTTGCCAAGTTTTCGGGCATCGGCAGCCTCTTCTTCGCCGATCCGGTCGTACGGCGTCCCACATCCGGCGTCGAGCCGTTATTTGTCTCTTTTGTGCGGGCTCTGCCGGTCCAGCTCACGCAGATAGTCGAGCTTCTGGGCAATCTGCTTCTCGAGGCCGCGATCGGTCGGCTGGTAGTAGTGTTTGCCGGCGAGCTCCGGCGGGAAGTAGCTCTCCCCCGCCGCATAGGCGCCGGGCTCGTCGTGGGCGTAGCGGTACTCGGCGCCATAACCCAGATCGCTCATCAGCTTGGTCGGTGCGTTGCGCAGGTGCGGTGGCACCTCGAAGTCGGGCAGGTTCCTGGCATCGTTGAGCGCCGCCTTCCAGGCGGTGTAGACCGCATTGCTCTTGGGGGCGCAGGCGAGGTAGACAATGGCCTGGGCAATGGCCCGCTCCCCCTCCGCCGGGCCGATGCGATGGAAACAGTCCCAGGCCGACAGCGCCACCTGCATGGCGCGCGGATCGGCGTTGCCGACATCTTCCGAGGCGATGGCCAGCAGCCGGCGGGCGATGTAGAGCGGATCGCAACCGGCGCTCACCATGCGAGCATACCAGTAGAGCGCCGCATCGGGGGCCGAGCCACGAATGGACTTGTGCACCGCCGAGATGAGGTCGTAGAAGTGATCGCCCCCCTTGTCGAAGCGCGCCACGTGCTCCCCCACCACGGCGGCCAGCAGGGCGCTGTCGATGATGCGCTGCCCTGCCCCGTTGGCCTCGGCCATGTCGGCCAACAGCTCCAGGTAGTTGAGGGACTTGCGCCCGTCGCCGTCCACCGCCTTGGCCAGCGCCTCCTTCACCCCGGGGGCGAAGGCCAGCGTCGAGTCATTGAGGCCGCGCGAGTCGGTCAGAGCCTGATCGATCATGGCGAGGATGTCCTCCTCCTCCAGCCTCTTCAGCAGATAGACCCGGGCCCGGGAGAGCAGTGCGTTGTTGAGTTCGAACGAGGGGTTTTCGGTGGTGGCGCCGATGAAGGTGATGGTGCCGTCTTCGATGTGAGGCAGGAACACATCCTGCTGGCTCTTGTTGAAGCGGTGCACCTCATCCACGAACAAGATAGTGCGTACCCCGCGCCAGCTGTTCTCCTTCGCCTTGTCGATGGCGGCGCGGATCTCCTTGATGCCGGAGGTCACGGCCGAGAGTCGCTCCACCTCGGCCTGACAGTAGTGCGCCATCAGCTCGGCGAGGGTGGTTTTGCCGGTACCCGGGGGGCCCCACAGGATCATGGAGTGGCAGTGGCCGGCCAGGATGGCTTTGCGCAGGGGCTTGTCAGCCCCCAGGATATGCTGCTGACCTATGTACTGGTCGAGATTCTGCGGCCGCATCCTGGCCGCCAGAGGGCGAAAGTCGGACGAGAAGTCCAGCGACAGGTTGCTCATCTGCGTTGACCGTCCTGCGCCACGTCGACCGCCAGTGGCAGACGGTCCGACGATAAATCCAAAGAGAGGTTGCTCATCGGCGTTGACCATCCTGCGTCACCCGGGCCGCCAGCAGGAGACGGCCCGAGCAGAGATCCAAAGAGAGACCGCGCATCAGCGCTGGTCGTCCAGTGCGACCCCCTTCGGGATCTTGAACTGGAACTCGCTGCCCTTGAGCACCGGTTTGCGGTTGAAGCCGCTGAGGGTGAACTCGCTCCACTGCCCCTGCGCCTCTTTCACGTCGAAGCGGCTGATGTTGTTCTGCCGATCGAAGGTGATGCGGAAGGAGGCGATCAGCTCGTCCTGATTGCGGCTGGTGACGGTGTAGACGTCCCCCTGCTGGGTCACGTCGTAGTTCTTCCAGAGCGCGTTGTCATTGCCGGCGATCAGCACGAAGGGGGTGTTGAGCACCGCATCCTTCAGCTTGAGGGCGGTGACCTGCTCGACGAAGGGATCATAGACCCAGACGTCCTTGCCATCGGCCACGATCAGGCTCTCATCCGGCGCTGTGGTGTGCCAGTTGAACCGGTTCGGGCGTTGCACCAGCAGATCGCCGCTCGCCTTTTGCAGCTCCTTGCCCTTGCTGTCATAGACGGTCTGGGCAAACTTGGCCGAGAACAGGCTCACATCGGACAGCTTCTGCTTGAGGTCGCTGGCGGCATCGGCCCACACCTGGCTGCTGGCCAGCAGCAGCACCGTACCCATCAAAAATTGTTTCTTCATCATGCTTCCCGTTTAAAAGGGCTCGATAAGAGGCCATGTCTAGCGAGACATGGCCTGGATGATAGGGGGAACTCAGTCACGCACCGGTGGCGGTGCCAGCACGTCGCGCTGACCGTTGCCACCCGGGCTGCTGACGATGCCCTGGTTTTCCATCTGCTCGATGAGACGAGCCGCCCGGTTGTAACCGATCTTGAACTTGCGCTGCACGCTGGAGGTGGAGCCACGGCGGGATTCCACCACGAAGGCCACCGCCTCGTCGAACAGGGGATCGAGCTCCTCGTCGCCGCTGCTGCCGTAGTCACCGCTGCCGCCTTCACTATCCGACTCGCCGGAGAGGATCTCCTCGATGTAGTTCGGCTCACCGCGCAGCTTCCAGTCCGCCACCACCTTGTGCACCTCGTGGTCATCGACGAAGGCGCCGTGGACCCGGGTCGGGTTGGAGGTACCGGCCGGCATGTAGAGCATGTCACCCATGCCGAGCAGGGATTCGGCACCGCCCTGATCCAGGATGGTACGGGAGTCGATCTTGCTCGAGACCTGGAACGAGATCCGGGTCGGGATGTTGGCCTTGATGAGACCGGTGATCACATCCACCGACGGACGCTGGGTCGCGAGGATGAGATGAATACCGGCGGCCCGCGCCTTCTGGGCGATACGGGCGATGAGCTCTTCCACCTTCTTGCCGACGATCATCATCATGTCGGCAAACTCGTCCACCACCACCACTATGTGGGGCAGCTTCTCGAGTTCCGGCGGCATCTGATCCATGGAGTCGCCGGGGCGCCACAGCGGATCCCGCAGCGGTTGTCCCTCGGCGGCCGCGGCCAGCACCTTGTCGTTGTAGCCCTTGAGGTTGCGCACCCCGACCGCCGACATCAGCTTGTAGCGGCGCTCCATCTCGCCCACGCACCAGCGCAGGGCGTTGGCGGCGTCCTTCATGTCGGTGACCACCTCGGTCAGCAGATGCGGGATCCCCTCGTAGACCGAGAGCTCCAGCATCTTGGGATCGATCATGATGAAGCGCAGATCCTCCGGCGACGACTTGTAGAGCATGGAGATGATCATGGTGTTGACCCCCACCGACTTGCCGGAGCCGGTGGTACCGGCCACCAGCAGGTGCGGCATCTTGGCGAGGTTCACCACCACGGGCTCCCCTGCGATGTCCTGGCCCAGGCCCATGGTCAAGGGGTTGCGGCTGTCGCGGAAGTCGTCGCAGTCGAGGGTCTCGCGCAGGTAGACGGTCTGGCGTACCCGGTTCGGCAGCTCGATGCCGACGAAGGTCTTGCCCGGGATCACCTCCACCACCCGCACGCTGCTGGCGGAGAGGGAGCGCGCGAGGTCGCGAGACAGGTTGGTGATCTTGCTCGCCTTCATGCCCGGCGCCAGATCCAGCTCGAAACGGGTGATGACGGGGCCCGGATAGACGCCGACCACCTTGGCCTGCACGTTGTAATCGGCCAGCTTGGCCTCCACCAGACGGCCCATACGGTCCAGTTCGTCCTTGCTCATCATCTGAGTCTTGGCGGGCGGTCTGTCCAGCAGATCCAGCCCCGGCAAGGGGGCCATGCCCGGCTGCGGGCGGCGCTTGGCTTTGGGGGCAACCGCCACCGGCGCGGCCGGGGCCTCGTCGCCCTCCGCCCAGGGCAGATCGAGCTCGTCCTCATCCGCAGCTGCCAGCACGGGTTGCGGGCGGGCATTGGCCGCGCGCTTGGGCTTGGCGACGGGCGTCGGCGCCTCGTCATCTTCGTCGTCAAACTGCGGCTCGAACTGGAAGGTATCGTCATCGAGTTCCGGCAGCCATTCGTCAGATTTTGTCTTCTGGGCCGCGCCCTTGGCCTTGGGATTGCGCGTCCAGCTGCCGTGAGGTTCGTCTTCCTCATCCAGATCGATGGCACCCACGCCCCCTTCCAGCAAGGGATCCGGTCCCTCGAAGCGAGGCTGGCGCCAGCCCCCGGTCAACCAGCGACCTAGCGTGGTGGGGAAGTGATAGATGGCGCTGACGGTGCCGGTGCAGCTGGCCCCGATCCGCTCGACTATGGTGAGCCAGGACCAGCCGGTGAACAGGGTGATGCCGGTGGCCACGAAGCAGAGCAGCATCAGGTTGGCGCCGACACCGCCGAACAGCGGCACCACGGCGGAGGCGATCACGTCCCCCACCAGGCCGCCGGCGGAAAAATTCTGCATGTCGTTGAAGTTCATGCTGGCAATGGCCGACATGCCGAGCACGGTCAGCAGGAAGCCGACGATGCGCACCGACAGGGTCAGATAATCCACCTCCAGCAGCCGGCTCGGGCGCCAGAACAGGCTCCAGCCGAGCAGAACCGTCAGCGGCGGCACCAGATAGGAGAAGGCGCCGAAGGTGAACATGGTGATGTCGGCGAGCCAGGCACCGGCGCTGCCCGCCAGGTTCTTCACCTCCCCCTGCCAGGAGGTCTGGGACCAACCGGGATCGGCGGGATGGTAGGTCAAGAGGGCAAGCAAGAGATAGGCAGCCATCAGGGTGATGGCGATCAAGACGGCCTCGAAGATCCGTTGGGTACCTGACAAAGGAGTAAACAGCTTTTTATCGGCCAAACTCCGGCTCCTTTCTGAAAACATGTAATGCGGGGATAGGGGGCCTAGTATCCCTGAAAAGCCCACCGATTGTCAGCCTGTGCCTGAGGGCGGGGCCATCTTTACAACCAAGTTCATAAGAAGAAACGAGCGGACCGGCCGCTCGTTTCTGACTATCGTGACTCGTCATGGAACTTGCAAGTCACAGCATAACCCGGCTTAGCGGGTGCTGATCACCAGACGACTGCTCTGCTTGACCTCTTCCATCACCACGTAGGTGCGGGTGTCATTGACCCCGGGCAGACGCAACAGGGTCTCCCCCAGCAGGCGGCGGTAAGCCGACATGTCGCTGACGCGGGTCTTGAGCAGATAGTCGAAATCACCGGAGACCAGATGGCACTCCTGGATCTCCTCGAGCACCTGAACAGCCTTGTTGAACTGTTCAAAGACGTCGGGTGCGCCGCGATTGAGGGTAATTTCCACGAACACCAGCAGAGACGCGTCCAGATAATGAGGGTTCAGAATAGCGGCATATCCTTCGATATAGCCTTGTCGCTCCAGGCGACGAACCCGTTCCAGACACGGTGTAGGACTCAGGCCAACTCGTTTGGACAACTCAACGTTCGAAATCCTGCCATCCTTTTGCAGTTCATTCAGAATGTTGCGGTCAATCCTGTCCAAATCCTTTAGCCGACTCTTAGCTTCCATCATTTAATTCCATCCTTTGGCTATTTTTTGGTAAGAATCACCAGTCATTTTATAATTATGGTCACAAATCCTGTCAATACCTGAATATACTAGGCGCAAATGTTGCTTAACATTGTGGCAACATAAACCACCAATCGATAGACGAGGGATAGCATGATTATCGGTGTACCTAAGGAAATAAAAAACCATGAATATCGCGTAGGCATGGTTCCGGCCAGTGTACGTGAACTAACAGCACGAAACCATACCGTTTTCGTCCAAAGCGGCGCAGGAACTGGCATTGGCTTCAGTGACGCAGATTATCTGGCTGCGGGGGCCGAAATTCTGGCCTCTGCTGACGATGTTTTCGCCAAGGCCGAGATGATCGTCAAGGTCAAGGAGCCCCAGGCGGTCGAGCGCGCCATGCTGCGTCCTGGCCAGACCCTGTTCACCTACCTGCATCTGGCGCCAGACCTGGCCCAGACCCGGGAATTGATCGACAGCGGCGCCGTCTGCATCGCCTACGAAACCGTCACCGATGCCCGTGGTGGACTGCCGCTGCTGGCCCCCATGTCGGAGGTGGCCGGACGCATGTCTATTCAAGCGGGCGCCCAGGCGCTGGAGAAGTCCCGCGGCGGTAGCGGCGTGTTGCTCGGCGGCGTACCCGGGGTCGAACCTGCCAAGGTGGTGATCATCGGTGGCGGCGTAGTGGGCTCCAATGCAGCCCGTATGGCCATAGGCCTGCGCGCCGATGTCACCATACTCGACAACAACATCGATACCCTGCGTCGCCTCGACAGCGAATTCCAGGGGGCGGCCAAGGTGGTCTACTCCAACCGCGAGACCCTGGAGCGCCACATCCTGGCGGCAGATCTGGTCATCGGCGGCGTGCTGGTGCCCGGCGCCACTGCGCCAAAACTTGTCAGCCGTGACCACATTGCGCGCATGAAGCCGGGCTCGGCCGTGGTCGACGTGGCCATCGATCAGGGCGGCTGTGTGGAAACCTCCCACGCCACCACCCACCAGGACCCGACCTTCATCGTCGATGAGGTGGTGCACTACTGCGTGGCCAACATGCCGGGCGCCGTGGCGCGAACCTCCACCGTCGCCCTCAACAACGCCACCCTGCCCTTCATCATCCGGCTGGCCGAGCAGGGCTACCGCAATGCGCTGCTGGGTGATCCCCACCTGTTGCACGGGCTGAACGTGATGGCAGGCAAGATCACCTGCCGGGAAGTGGCCGAGGCGCATCATCTGGCCTACACGGATCCCCTGACCCTGCTGAACTGATCCCGCCCCCGCAAGGGAGCGCCGATGAGTGAAAATCCGCCCGCGATGGGCGGTTTTTTTATGGCACCACGAGCGCCGCCAACCCCCTTCACAGGCGATTGCCACAATCGACGCGCTGGCCTTTGACCCTGGATCACGAATTACCTACAATCGCGCAAACTCATCACGTCTCGGAAATCACATCATGAGCCAAGTTACTCATAGCAAACTGCTGATCCTGGGTTCCGGCCCGGCGGGCTACACCGCGGCCGTCTATGCCGCCCGCGCCAACCTGAGCCCCCTGCTCATCACCGGCATGCAGCAAGGTGGTCAGCTGACCACCACCACCGAGGTGGAGAACTGGCCGGGTGATGCGGAAGGGCTGACCGGTCCGGCCCTGATGGAGCGCATGCAGGCCCATGCGGAGAAGTTTGACACCCGCATTCTGTTCGATCACATCAATGAAGTGGCGCTGACCGAGCGTCCGTTCCGCCTCAAGGGCGACAACGGCGAATACAGCTGCGATGCGCTGATCATCGCCACCGGTGCCTCCGCCAAGTATCTGGGGCTGCCCTCCGAAGAGGCGTTCAAGGGCCGTGGCGTCTCCGCCTGCGCCACCTGTGACGGCTTCTTCTACCGCAACCAGGAAGTGGCCGTGGTCGGCGGCGGCAACACCGCAGTGGAAGAGGCGCTGTATCTGGCCAATATCGCCAAGAAGGTGCATCTGATCCACCGTCGCGGCGAGTTCCGCGCCGAGAAGATCCTGATCAAGCGCCTCAATGACAAGGTCGAGAGTGGCAACATAGTGCTGCATACCCACCAGACTCTGGACGAGGTGCTGGGTGACAATATGGGCGTGACCGGCGTGCGCCTGCGCAGCACCCGTGACGAGTCCCGCTCCGAGCTGGCGCTGATGGGCGTGTTCATCGCCATCGGCCACCAGCCCAACACCCAGATCTTCGAGGGCCAGCTGGCGATGGAGAACGGCTATCTCAAGGTACGCGGTGGCCTGGAAGGCTTCGCGACCCAGACCAGCATCCCCGGCGTGTTCGCCGCCGGCGACGTGGCCGACCATGTCTACCGCCAGGCGATCACCTCCGCCGGCACCGGCTGCATGGCGGCCCTCGATGCAGAGCGATATCTGGACGCACAATAAGCACAAGGTTATAAAGGGCATGCCGAGAGGCATGCCTTTTTCTTTTAAGGATCCGGATGAAACGGAAAATATTGATTGTCGAAGACAGCATGACGATCCGCCGCATGTTGATCCAGGCCATTGCGCAGCAAACCGGGCTGGAGATCGATGCGTTCGATACCCTGGAGGGGGCCCGTCATTGCCGGGGGGAGGAGTACGTGGTCGCTCTGGTGGATCTCACCCTGCCGGATGCCCCCAGCGGGGAAGCGGTCAAGGTGTTGCTGGAGCGGGGTTTGTCGGTGGTTATCCTCACCGCCGACATCAGCGAGGAGAAGCGGGAAGCCTGGCTGGAGGCGGGGGTACTGGACTATGTGATGAAGGATTCACGCCACTCCCTGCAATACGCCGTCAGCCTGGTACACCGCCTCTACCTCAACCAGACCATAGAAGTGCTGGTGGTCGACGACTCGCGCACCTCCCGCCACCGTACCGCGGCCCAGTTGCGCAAGCAGTTGCTGCAGGTGCATGAGGCAAACTGCGCCCGCGACGCCCTGAGCGCCCTGGAACAGAATCCTGCCATTCGGCTGATGCTGGTGGACTACTACATGCCGGAGATCGACGGCATCAGCCTGGTGCGGATGCTGCGGGAGCGCTACAGCAAGCAGCAGCTCGCCATCATCGGCATCTCGGTGTCGGACAAGCACGGCCTCTCCGCCCGCTACCTCAAGCAGGGGGCGAACGATTTTCTCAACCAGCCGTTCGAGCCGGAGGAGCTGCAATGTCGGGTCAGCCACAATCTGGAGGCGCTGGAGCAGTTCAACAGCATCCAGGAGTCGGCCAATCGCGACTACCTGACCGGGCTCTACAACAGGCGCTACTGGTTCAACGAGGGGCAGAGGTGGTTCGAGGAGCATCAGCGTCAGCAGGCACCGCTCGCCCTGTGCGTGCTCGACGTGGATCATTTCAAGCAGGTCAACGATCACTGGGGCCATGCCATCGGCGATCAGCTGCTCTGTCACCTGACCCGTTTGCTCACCCAGTTCTTCCCGGATGCCATGATCGCCCGTTTCGGGGGGGAGGAGTTTGCCCTCATGGTGCCCCATAGCACTGTGCCCGTGCTGCTCAAGCGACTGGAGGGGCTGCGGCAACAGATGCGTCAGCAACCGCTGTCCCGGGAGATACCGCTATTCGTGCGCGCCAGTTTTGGCGTCATCAACGTCGGGCGGCTCTCCATGGACGAGGCACTGAGCGAAGCGGATCGCCAGCTATATCAGGCGAAGAACACCGGCCGCGACAAGATAGTGTCTCAGGACGCCTGAGCGAGTCTCTACACAGGTATCCCGTGTAGTACCGCCCGGCTAGCCGCCGGGTAATTCCCCTCCCCCTGCTTGCCCTCTCTTGCCGCTCGTTGAGCGCGCTCAATAGGTCTTGTCGACCCGCACCCCATCGCTGAAATAGAGGATGCGCACCTTGTCGCCGCTAGCGAACTGCATGGCCGGATCATAATCCTGGATCACGTTGATGAGCCCGCTCTGCTCGTTGCGGATAAGCAGTTCCACCAGCTTGTTCTCCACCACGCTGTCACCCGACTGGTAATATTGCACCGCAGCCGCAGCCGCCAAGGCGCCCACCGCGGTGGCGATCTCCCGGCCATGGCCACCGCCGAACTGATTGCCGAGCAAACCTCCCAGCACGGCGCCCCCCAGCGTCTTCCAGCCGGTATGCTCGGACTCCACTATCTGGCGCTGGGTGATGTTGCGCACCGTGTCCACCTGGCCAAACACCACCTGATCCACGGGGCGCGCCGTGTTGCGATCGTAGGCCGCAGCCCAGGCGGGTGCAGTGACAAAGCCAAGCAAGCTGGATACTATCAGGATAATGGCCTTCATCTATGAACCTCTGTCTTATGTCTCGCTATCTTACCCAACTGGATGATGAGCTGTGCTGGTTTCCCGACCCCAGGCATGCGCTGGAAGAGCCCAACGGGCTGCTGGCGATCGGGGGGGATCTCTCTCCTGTCCGCCTGCTGGCAGCTTATCACAAGGGGATCTTCCCGTGGAACGAGCCCTACCAGCCGCCGCTGTGGTGGTCGCCAGATCCCAGAGGTGTGGTAGAACCCGAGCGACTGCACATAGGTCGCAGCCTGCAGAAGTTTATCCGCCGCACCTCATTCGATATTTCCATCGATCGCGCCTTTAATGAGGTGATAGTGGCCTGCGCCGCCCCCCGTCGCAGCGCCAGTGGAACCTGGATAAGCACGCCCATGATCGACGCCTATCAACAACTTCATCGCCTCGGCCACGCCCATTCCGTCGAGATCTGGCAGGAGGGTCAGCTGCAGGCCGGCCTCTACGGCCTCTCCTTCGGTCGGGTCTTCTGCGGCGAGTCCATGTTCAGCCGTATCGATAACGGTGCCAAACTGGCCATGGTGGCGCTCTGCCGCCACTTCGCCCGCCACGGCGGCGCCCTCATCGACTGCCAGATGCAGAACGACTTCCTGGCCACCCTGGGGATAGAGCAGTGGCCCAGGAGGCGCTTTCTGACGAAATTGGCCACCCTCACCCGGCAGCCGCTGACCGAGGGGTGTTGGCAGCCGGGGGACATCAGCCTATGACCGAAGAAGTGATCCTCAAGGTAGGGCTGACCCCCAGGCACCCGTGCAGCTATCTCGGCCATGAGCAGGAGCAGTTGCTGGTGCTGATGGATCACGAGCTGCTCAATGCCGCAGGCTATGAGCGACTGCTGACGGCGGGGTTTCGGCGCAGTGGCAACGACATCTATCGTCCCCACTGCCCGGCCTGCAGCGCCTGCCAGTCCCTGCGCATTCACAGCGAGCACTTCGTGCCGAGCCGTGGCCAGAAACGGATCCGTCAGCTGAACCGGGATCTCGAACTGGTGCTGAGCTATGACGACAAGCCGGAGTACTACCAGCTCTACGAGCGCTACATCCGCGAGCGCCACCACGATGGCAGCATGTATCCACCGAGCCGTACCCAGTACAAGGGCTTCCTGCATTGTGACTGGATGCCTCCCCTCTATCTTGAGATGCGCAAGGCGGGCCGGCTCATCGGGGTGGCCACCACGGATCTGCTGCCCCATGCCCTGAGCGCCATGTATACCTTCTTCGATCCGGACTATGCCGACCGCTCCCTCGGCACCTTTGCCATTCTGAGTCAGTTGGAACTGGCCAAGCGTACCGGTCGCAGCTGGCTGTATCTCGGCTATCTGGTGGAGGCCTGCCGCAAGATGAATTACAAGCGCCAGTACCTGCCCCACGAGCTGCTGGTGCAGGGGGAATGGAAAAAGATCGACACCAAGCCCGAGTAAACTTTACACATAGCCTTAAATCCGGCATGATCCAGCGGATTTTTGTTGTGGCTTATCAAGAGGATTCAATGGCTAAAGAAGACAGTATTGAGATGCAGGGCACTATTCTCGAGACCCTGCCCAATACCATGTTCCGTGTGGAACTGGAAAATGGTCACGTGGTTATCGCTCATATTTCCGGCAAGATGCGCAAAAACTACATCCGTATCCTGACTGGGGACAAAGTAACGGTGGCTCTGACTCCGTACGATCTCTCCAAGGGACGTATTGTTTTCCGCTCTCGCTAAGCCAGGAATTCAGCAAAAAACCCCAGCCTCTCGGTTGGGGTTTTTTGTCGTTTCTGGTCTCAATCACGCTTAGTGGGAAACAGCTTCGACATTGACCTGAAAATCAAAGCTGAGGCTGTTATTCACCAACTCCACTCTCACCACCCCACCATCGACCAGTGAACCGAACAGGATCTCATTGGCCAGGGGTTTCTTGAGATGCTCCTGGATGACCCGTCCCATGGGTCTGGCGCCCATGGCTCTGTCATAACCCTTCTCTGCCAACCAGTGGCGCACCTCTTCCGATACCTCGAGTGACACGCCTTTGGCATCCAGCTGCACCTGCAGTTCGACGATGAACTTGTCGACGACCTGGTGGATCACCTGCATGTCCAAGTGGTTGAACCAGATGGTGTGATCGAGCCGGTTTCTGAACTCCGGGCTGAAGGTCTTGTTGATCACCGCCATGGCATCGTGACTCATGTCCTGCTGCTGGAAGCCGATCGACTTGCGCTGGGTCTCCTGCACGCCGGCGTTGGTAGTCATCACCAGGATCACGTTGCGAAAATCGGCCTTGCGCCCGTTGTTATCCGTCAAAGTACCGTTGTCCATGACCTGCAGCAGCAGGTTGAACACATCCGGGTGCGCCTTCTCGATCTCATCCAGCAACACCACCGAATGAGGGTGTTTGAGCACAGAGTCGGTCAGCAACCCACCCTGCTCGAAGCCGACATAGCCGGGGGGCGCCCCGATCAGACGGGAGACGGTGTGACGCTCCATGTACTCGGACATGTCAAAACGCAGCACCTCGACTCCCAACGCCTTGCCGAGCTGCTGGGTGACTTCGGTCTTGCCCACCCCGGTCGGGCCGGCAAACAGGAAGCAGCCCACCGGACGACGCTCATTGCCAAGGCCGGAGCGTGACAGGCGGATGGCATCGGTCAACACCGCGATGGCCTTGTCCTGACCGAACACCACCATCTTGAGATTGCGCTCCAGGTTCTTCAGCACTTCCTTGTCGGAAGAGGAGACCGACTTCTCTGGAATGCGGGCAATCTTGGCAACGATGGCCTCGATTTCCGGCACATTGATCACTTTCTTACGCTTGCTGACGGGCAGCAGACGCTGACCCGCTCCCGCCTCATCGATCACGTCGATCGCCTTGTCCGGCAAGTGGCGATCGTTGATGTACTTGGCCGAGAGCTCGACCGCGGCCCGGATCGCCTTGACGGTGTAACGCACGCCATGGTGCGCCTCATAGCGGCTCTTGAGCCCCATCAGGATACGGGTGGTGTCATCCACGCTCGGCTCGACGATGTCGATCTTCTGGAAGCGGCGCGCCAAGGCCCGATCTTTCTCGAAGATCTGGGAATATTCCTGATAGGTGGTCGAGCCGACACAGCGCAGCAAGCCGTTGGAGAGCAGCGGCTTGATGAGGTTGGCTGCATCCAGCTGACCGCCGGAGGCCGCTCCCGCCCCTATGATGGTGTGGATCTCGTCGATGAACAGGATGGCCCCTTCCTGGCGCTCGATCTGCTTGAGCAGCACCTTGAGGCGCTTCTCGAAGTCGCCACGGTACTTGGTGCCCGCCAGCAGGGAGCCCATATCCAGCGAATAGATGGTGCTGTTCGCGATGACCTCGGGCACATCCCCCTTGACGATGCGATAGGCCAGCCCTTCGGCGATGGCGGTCTTGCCCACCCCGGCCTCCCCCACCAGCAACGGGTTGTTCTTGCGGCGACGACACAGTACCTGAATGGTGCGGCTCAGCTCCTGATCGCGGCCGATGAGGGGATCGATGCGCCCCTCCAGCACCATCTGATTCAGGTTGGTGGCAAAACTCTCAATCTGGGCGGAGGAGACATCATCGTCAGACTCGGCGTTATTGCCACCGCTCTCCGGCTTGCTGTCTTTGCGTACCCCGTGGGAGAGGAAGTTCACCACATCCAGTCGGCTGACCTCGGCTTTTTTCAGGAAATAGGCGGCCTGGGATTCCTGCTCGCTAAAGATGGCGACCAGGACATTGGCACCACTGACCTCGGTATTGCCCGAGGACTGCACATGGAACACGGCCCGTTGCAGCACCCGTTGGAAGCCAAGGGTGGGTTGGGTTTCCCTGTCTTCGTCGTCGTGAGGAATAAGCGGGGTTGTTTGACTGATGAATGCGCGGATCTCTTTGCGCATCAACTCCACGTCTGCACCACAAGAACTCAGCGCCTCATGGGCTGAGCTGTTATCCAGCAGGGCTAACAACAGGTGCTCGACGGTCATGAATTCGTGGCGCTCGTCACGGGCCAGTTTGAAAGCCTCGTTCAGCGTCTTTTCTAGATCTTTGTTCAACATAGGCACCTCCCCTCAGTACAGCAACAATGTGGTGTCGTCATCGCTATCAAGTCATCAGATTCAAGCCTTTTCCATGGTACATAGCAGTGGATGTTCGTTGTTACGTGAATAAGTGTTGACCTGGACCACCTTGGTTTCGGCAATCTCGGCGGTGAAAGTGCCGCAGACTCCCTTACCACTATAATGCACACTCAACATGACCTGAGTCGCCTTGTCCAGATCCATACCAAAGAACTTTTGCAGCACCTCCACCACGAACTCCATCGGCGTATAGTCATCGTTGTTCAACACGACCTTGTACATGGGTGGCGGTTGCAGCTTCGTTTTCTCTGCTTGTGCAATCTCTTCATTAGCAAAGAGTTCTTTCTGCTTGCTCATAATCGCGCTTCGGTACCTCTAGATTTCTACCGTCTTGCTGAAGATTGTCAATAGAGTTGTTAACCCGATCACATCGGTTGTTAACAACTTCTTGACTCGCTCAAAAGTTAGACTAGATTGGTTACTTGCTAATCGGCGCCCGTCTGCTATGGGCATATGCTACTAGTTATAAAGGGCTGGCGCAGGTTACTCAACGACTTCAGGGTAATCAATAAAAGGATGTAGATGTATGGCAACCGGAACAGTCAAGTGGTTTAACAACGCAAAAGGATTTGGGTTTATCTGTCCGGAAGACGGTGGTGAAGACATCTTCGCTCACTACTCCACGATACAAATGGAAGGTTACAAGACCTTGAAAGCAGGTCAGGCAGTCAACTTTGAACTGCAGCAGGGGCCGAAAGGAAATCACGCCTCTGTTATCGTGCCAAACGAAGCACAGAACATGTAAGAGTCGAACTGGATCAATGGAAAACGGCAGGCCGCAAGGGCTGCCGTTTTTTTATTGCGAGCACAAAAAAAGGAAGGCTGAACCTTCCTCTTTTCTTGTCGTGTCTACCCTGGCCGATCAGCGCGCCAGCAGGATGTTGAGCATGCGACGCAGCGGCTCGGCCGCCCCCCACAGCAGCTGATCACCCACGGTGAAGGCCGCCAGGTACTCCGGTCCCATGTTCAGCTTGCGCAGACGGCCGACCGGGATGTTGAGGGTCCCGGTCACGGCAGCCGGGGTCAGCTCGCGGGCGGTGATGTCGCGATCGTTCGGGATCACCTTGACCCAGTCGTTGTGAGCCGCCAGCAGCGCTTCGATCTCGGCAAGCGGCAGGTCTTTCTTGAGCTTGATGGTGAAGGCCTGGCTGTGGCAGCGCAGGGCGCCGATCCGCACGCAGAGGCCATCCACCGGGATGGCGGCGTCTTCAATCCCGAGGATCTTGTTGGTCTCGGCCTGGCCCTTCCACTCCTCGCGGCTCTGGCCGTTGTCGAGCTTGGTGTCGATCCAGGGGATCAGGCCACCGGCCAGCGGCACGCCGAAGTTGTCCACCGGCAGAGTACCGGAGCGGGTCTTCTCGGTGATCTTGCGCTCGATGTCGAGGATGGCGGAGGCGGGATCCGCCAACTCCACCGCGACCTCGTCACGCAGCAGCCCCATCTGGGTGACCAGCTCGCGCATGTGACGGGCACCGCCACCGGAGGCGGCCTGATAGGTGGCCACGCTGACCCACTCGACCAGATCGGCCTTGAACAGGCCACCCAGTGCCAGCAGCATCAGGCTGACGGTGCAGTTGCCGCCGACGAAGGTCTTGACACCCTTGGCCAGCGCCTCGTCGATCACGTCGCCGTTGACCGGATCCAGGATGATGACGGCGTCCTTCTCCATGCGCAGGGACGAGGCTGCATCGATCCAGTAGCCCTGCCAACCGGCGGCCAGCAGCCGGGGGTAGACATCCTTGGTGTAGTCGCCACCCTGGGCCGTGATGATGATCTCTTGCGCGGCCAGCGCCTCGATGTCGAAGGCATCCTGCAGGGTGCCGGCATCGACGCCGAAGTTGGGAGCGGCCTCACCGGCCTGGGAGGTGGTGAAGAAGGTGGGCTGAATGCGGGCAAAATCGTTCTCTTCCTGCATCCGGCTCATCAGTACCGAACCCACCATGCCGCGCCAACCGACCAAACCTACTTTTTTCATAATGTCCTACCCTGGATAGCTGCTATAGAAACTGTGCTTAACACGCCGTAACCCCTTGTCGGACGCGGGTCCGTTCACAAGTTTGTCACAAGAATGATTTGCAAAAAATGCGTCTGTCCACATTACGGATTGTGGCGACAGGCGCAAGTCGAATTGCGCAATATTCTGTGTCGTTTGCCGCAATAAACATAGGTTCGAGGCACCTCCTCTTGGCTGACCCCCATCAGTCGGGCATCATGATGCCCGACTGGCAACCACTGCCCCTCGGGGACGACCCCAAGGCCTTCTTTACTCGCAGGGACGACCCTGCCCCGCGTGGAATACTCTTATGCCCTGGTTACTCCTGCTACTGGCCGGCCTGTTCGAGGTCGCCTGGGCCATAGGCCTCAAGTACACCGACGGTTTCAGCCGCCCCCTCCCTACCCTGCTGACGCTCTCTGCCATGGGGGTGAGCGTGCTGCTGCTCGCCATGGCGGTCAAACAGCTGCCACTCGGCACGGCCTATGCGGTCTGGACCGGCATAGGCGCGGTCGGCACAGTGCTGATGGGGATCTGGCTGTTCAACGAACCCGCCACCCTAGCACGGGTGCTCTGCCTGCTGCTGATCATCGGCGGGATCCTTGGCCTGAAATTTATCGGCTGAATGGAGACAGGGCTGACTCCAGATGAACCTACCCGCCAGCGATATCGGCGTGACAGGTGCCCGCCAATGCGAGTTCATAGATATCACTACCAGTGATCGTTTTACGCATTTTTTCATCTGTAAAATCGATGGCGGATAATGTTTTTATCCGCCATGGTTCAGCGTTCGGTCATAGGTCGACGCCCGGTACGGCGCCCATCACCACCTATAAAAATGGCCCCTCCCCCGGTGGCCATCATCTCTTCCCTATGCCCCGGACTGGCACCCGATCAGCTCTTGCTCTATCCGGGCTCCGGGCATCATCGCCAGCAAGCCGGCAATCAATCGATCGCCGGCCTCCTGCAAGGCAGCCAGGGGCATCTCAGGCAGGCTCTCCAGGATGAACCACATCTGCTCGGATTCCACGCTGAGCCGGGTTCTGACACCCTGTCGCCAATTCCACCTGCGGCAGGTCACCCCCTTGTCATCACGCCAGACAACCTCCCCCGGCTCGGGCGTTTCGTGAGCGGGCAAGCCCTCTTTCATGGTGTCAAACAGTTCGCTGCCATCCGCCACCACCAAGCGCGGTACCCCCTCATAGGCAACCAGATTTTCCCCACCGACGGGAATGGCATACTCGATGCTAATGGCGTTGTAGAGATCGACGATGGGATCGATGCTCGGCAGCTCGCCATCCCGCAATACTCTCTTGCGCAGGGCTTCTGCCGAACAAGGGGTTCGCTGTGGTTTGGCGCCAAACTGCTTGAACACCTCAGCCCACGCCGCCAGGTGCGCCTCCGCCCAGGGCGCGCCTCCCGCCGCGACTGACTGGCAAGCCCGCTGCAGCGCATGAGAACCAACGCTCATGTTGGTGATGGTAGCCGCATCGACCAGGATGCTTAGGGCTCTGAAGCCGGGGGCCAGCTTGGTAATGTCAGACCCCACTCGCGGTGTCATGGATGGCATAGATACTCCCAATTCGTGATCAACGGCCGAGCCGATAATAAAGGTGATTCAAGGTGCCGCTGCGGTAATAGGTGTTGCGCGCAGCTCACTCTGGAACAAGTGGAAACATCATGCAGAACAGCCAGATAGAATAAAACCTACTTTTTCTTAATCCCATTAAGCAATCCTAATGAGGGCCAGCCGGCCTCGCGCCTTTCCCCTGTACCAACAGGCACGGCTGACTTGTCCTCCCCCCTTTCAGGCACTGAAAAGAGCGCGAGCTGCGCCATTGTCTAGGCCGCATCTCTTTCGACTCATGCTATTATCTGCGACCAAACATGAGCCAATAAAAATCAGGATATTGTGATGACCGACCACACTTTTATTCCCGGCAAGGACGCGGCACTGGAAGACTCCATCGAACGCTTCCAGACCAAGTTGCAGGCCCTGGGGTTTGATATCGAAGAGGCTTCCTGGCTCAACCCCGTGCCCAATGTCTGGTCCGTGCACATCCGGGACAAGGAGTGCGCCCTCTGCTTCACCAACGGTAAAGGCGCCAGCAAGAAGGCGGCCCTGGCCTCGGCCCTTGGCGAGTACTTCGAGCGGCTCTCCACCAACTACTTCTTCGCCGACTTCTATCTGGGCGAGCAGGTAGCCAACGGCGACTTCGTCCACTACCCGAACGAGAAGTGGTTCCCCATCGAGGGCGATCAGCTGCCGGCCGGCCTGCTCGACAGCTTCACCCGCAAGTTCTACAACCCGGATGGTGAGGTGACCGCCGACATGCTGGTGGATCTGCAGTCGGGCAATGAGGACCGCGGCATCGTCGCCCTGCCGTTCGAGCGTCAGTCCGATCACCACACCGTCTACATCCCGATGAACATCATCGGCAACCTCTATGTCTCCAACGGCATGAGTGCCGGCAACACCAAGACCGAGGCCCGCACCCAGGGGCTGTCCGAGGTGTTCGAGCGCCACGTGAAGAACAAGATCATCGCCGAGGCCATCAGCCTGCCCGAGATCCCGAGCGAGGTCATCGATCGCTACCCCGGGATCAAGGCCTCCATCGCCGCGCTGGAAGCCGAAGGCTATCCCATCTACAGCTTCGACGCCTCCCTCGGCGGTCGCTACCCGGTCATCTGCGTGGTGCTGCTCAACCCGCGCAACGGCACCTGTTTCGCCTCCTTCGGCGCCCACCCGCGCTTCGAAGTGGCGTTCGAGCGGACCGTCACCGAGCTGCTGCAGGGCCGTGGCCTGAAGGATCTGGACGTGTTCGTGCCGCCCTCGTTCGATAACGAGCAGGTGGCGGATCACCACAACCTGGAGACCCACTTCATCGACTCCTCCGGCCTCATCAGCTGGGATCTGTTCAAGCAGGAAGCGGACTTCGAGTTCGCCGACTGGGACTTCCGCGGTACCTCCCAAGAGGAGTTCGATCACCTGATCGGCATCTTCCACGAGCTGGAGCAGCCGGTCTACATCGCCGACTACGAGCACCTTGGCGTCTACGCCTGTCGCATCCTGGTGCCCGGCATGTCCGACATCTATCCGGTCGAGGATCTGCTGCTGGCCAACAACACCATGGGGGCTCACCTGCGCGAGGTGATCCTGGCACTGCCGTCGCTGGAGTGGGACGCCGAGCAATACATGGCGCTGTTCGATCAACTGGATGAGGAAGGCCACGACGAGCGTACCCGGGTGCGCGAGCTGCTCGGTATCGCCGCCGCCAAGGGCACCGCCCTGCACACCCTGCGGGTGGGCGAGCTCAAGGCCATGCTGGCGCTGGCCGCCGGTGAGCTGGAGAGCGCGCTGGACCTCATCGACTGGACCATGGAGTTCAACCAGTCGGTGTTCCCGGCGGATCGCGCCAACTACTACCGTGCCCTGCGTGCCTGTGTCGAGCTGTTCCTGGACGAGGAGCGTGACCCCGAGCAGTACCGTCCGGTGTTCACCCGCATGTTCGGGGAAGAGACCCTGGCGCAGGCCTGGGCGCACGCCAGCGGCGAGGCTCGCTTCCACGGGCTGGAGAGCGCCGATCTGTCGCTGTCCCAGTTCCCGTTGCACCAGAAGCTGCTGGCCGCCTACGAAAAACTGCAAAAAGCCAAACGAGCCCATCAGTGGACCTGATATGCTAGCGTGACGAAGGGGCCCAGTGGCCCCTTCTGTTTTATGGTCTACGCTTTGGCTGCTTGTTATTCGAAGATGAAATAAAAAACAAAAAATACCTCTTAGGGGGTTGTTAAAGTGCAGACCATAGGGCAGGGTTGCCGCAAAGATGTCTTGCCGGTGCCTTTTTAAAGGATAAAATTATAAATTCTTTAAAATCATGTTTTTATAAACACACCCATTTCTGTTTCAGCTGAAACCTGGTGTAAAGTCAAGCTTCCAGACGACTCAAAAATCTGTAGTAAAATTACATTCACAATCTGTAATTGTTGATCGATGTCAATTTTGGCGATCTGGCCCTTTGCTATGATTTCCACAGGCAAAATATTCAGGTACATGAGAATTGAAAGCAGAATCCCCCTTTGATTGTCTCAAGCCAGAAGCCATCGCTGCACTGGCAGAAGATATAACCTATGCCAAGGCCACCAAGCCCGCCCACAAGGTCATTCCCCTGGCCATCACCGCCGGTGCTTTCATCGCCATCGCATTCGTGTTCTACATCACCGTCACCACGGGCAGCAGCGGCATGTCCTGGGGCATGTCCAAGCTGGTCGGCGGCCTCTGCTTCTCCCTTGGCCTGATCCTGTGTGTGCTGCTGGGGGCCGAGCTGTTCACCTCCACCACCCTGACCCTGGTCGCCAAGGCGGCCAACCGCATCAGCTGGAGCCAGTTGTTCAAGAACTGGGGCCTGGTCTACTTCGGAAACCTCATCGGTGGCCTGCTCGTCGTCGGCCTCATCATCATGTCGGCCGAGTACATGGCGGCAGATGGTCAGTGGGGCCTGAATGCCTTGAAAGTGGCCCAGCACAAGATCCACCACAGCTTCTTCGAGGCGCTCGCCCTCGGTATTCTCTGCAACCTCATGGTGTGTCTCGCCGTGTGGATGGCCTTCGGCGCCCGCACTGCCACCGACAAGGTGATGGTGATGCTGCTCCCCGTCGCCATGTTCGTGGCCTCAGGTTTCGAGCACAGCATCGCAAACATGTTTATGATCCCGGTCGGTATCGCTATTCACAGCGTCGCAGGCCCGGAATTTTGGCAGGCCATCGGCCAGGATCCGGCCACCTTCGCCGATCTGACCGTATCCAACTTCGTCCTAAACAACCTGATCCCCGTCACTCTGGGTAATATCATTGGTGGTGGTGTCATGGTTGGTTTGACTTACTGGTTTATCTTCCGTCGTCATCATTAAGGATGACGGCTGACACATAAATACCTTGTGAGGTAATGAAAATGGCAGAACTTAACGAACAGTTCCAAAAAGCATGGGAAGGCTTCGCGGCCGGTGAATGGCAGACCTCTGTCAACACCCGTGACTTCATCCAGAAGAACTACACCCCGTATGAAGGTGACGAGTCCTTCCTGGCTGGCGCGACCGAAGCAACCACCAAGCTGTGGGACAAGGTCATGGAAGGCATCAAGATCGAGAACCGCACTCATGCGCCGGTCGATTTTGATACTGACCTGCCCTCCACCATTACCGCTCACGATGCCGGCTATATCGACCAGAGCCTGGAGCAAATCGTCGGTCTGCAGACTGACAAGCCGCTCAAGCGCGCCATCATCGCCAACGGCGGTATCAAGATGGTCAAGACTTCTTGCGAAGTGTACGGTCGTCAACTGGACCCGATGGTCGAGAAGATCTTCACCGAGTACCGCAAGACCCACAACCAGGGCGTGTTCGACGTTTACACCAAGGACATCCTGAACTGCCGTAAATCCGGCGTCATCACCGGTCTGCCGGATGCCTACGGCCGTGGCCGTATCATCGGTGACTACCGTCGTGTCGCCCTGTACGGCATCGACTTCCTGATGGCCGACAAGCTGGCTCAGTTCAAGTCCCTGCAAGCCGACCTGGAGAATGGCGTCAATCTGGAAGCCACCATCCGTCTGCGCGAAGAGATCTCCGAGCAGCACCGTGCCCTGGCCCAGATGAAGGTGATGGCCGCCAAATATGGCTGCGACATCTCCGTACCGGCCAAGAACGCCAAAGAAGCCGTGCAGTGGACCTACTTCGCCTACCTGGCGGCAGTCAAGTCCCAGAATGGCGCCGCCATGTCCTTCGGTCGTACCTCCAGCTTCTTGGACGTGTACATCGAACGTGACCTGAAGAAAGGCCTGCTGACCGAGCAAGAAGCCCAGGAGCTGATGGACCACATGGTCATGAAGCTGCGTATGGTTCGCTTCCTGCGTACTCCTGAATACGATTCACTGTTCTCCGGCGACCCGATGTGGGCTACCGAGACCCTGGCCGGTATGGGCGTTGATGGCCGTACCCTGGTCACCAAGAACAGCTTCCGTATGCTGAACACCCTGTACACCATGGGCCCGTCCCCTGAGCCGAACCTGACCATCCTGTGGTCCGAGAAGCTGCCGGTCGGTTTCAAGAAGTACTGCGCCAAGGTATCCATCGAGACCTCTTCCGTTCAGTACGAAAACGATGACCTGATGCGTCCGGACTTCAACAACGATGACTATGCCATCGCTTGCTGTGTGTCCCCGATGATCGTCGGCAAACAGATGCAGTTCTTCGGTGCTCGTGCCAACCTGGCCAAGACCATGCTGTATGCAATCAACGGCGGCATCGACGAGAAGCTCAAGATCCAGATCGGTCCGAAGACCGAAATGGTCAAGGGTGAGTACCTCGAGTACAACGACGTGATGGATCGCCTGGATCACTTCATGGACTGGCTGGCCAAGCAATACGTCGCCGCCCTGAACATCATCCACTACATGCACGACAAGTACAGCTACGAAGCCTCCCTGATGGCGCTGCACGACCGTGACGTCTATCGCACCATGGCTTGCGGCATCGCCGGTCTGTCCGTGGCAGCTGACTCCCTGTCTGCCATCAAGTACGCCAAGGTCAAGCCGGTTCGTGACGAAGATGGCGTGGCCATCGACTTCGAGATCGACGGTGAGTACCCGCAGTTCGGTAACAACGACGCTCGCGTCGATGACATCGCCTGTGACCTGGTCGAGCGCTTCATGAAGAAGATTCAGAAGCTCAACACCTACCGTGGCGCCGTGGCCACCCAGTCCGTGCTGACCATCACCTCCAACGTGGTGTACGGCAAGAAGACCGGTAACACCCCGGATGGCCGTCGCTCCGGCGCGCCGTTTGGCCCGGGTGCCAACCCGATGCACGGTCGTGATCAGAAGGGTGCCGTTGCCTCACTGACTTCCGTGGCCAAGCTGCCGTTCGCCTACGCCAAAGATGGTATCTCCTATACCTTCTCCATCGTGCCGAACGCGCTGGGTAAAGACATGGAATCCCAGAAAGCCAACCTGGCAGGCCTGATGGATGGTTACTTCCACCATGAAGCCAACCTGGAAGGCGGTCAGCACCTGAACGTCAACGTGATGAACCGTGAAATGCTGCTGGAAGCCATGGAAAACCCGGAGAAATATCCGCAGTTGACCATCCGCGTATCCGGTTATGCCGTTCGCTTCAACTCTTTGACCAAAGAGCAACAGCAAGACGTCATCACCCGTACCTTCACCGCCTCTCTGTAATAGAGCATCGCAGTGACCAAAAACCGGCGCCAAGGCGCCGGTTTTTTTATGCCTGTTTGCCCAAGCCCGGATCAACCCCTCCCTTTGACTCGCTGATGCGAGATGTGCGTTAGCCCCCCAACCTCCCCTCGCCTTCACGCTTTCGGAAGAGAACAAATCCATACTCGGCCAACTGACTCCGAGAGATGCATACATCCCTCGAACTATTCCCTCTACCCCGGGAATGGCGCCTGTGCATCGCTGTGCGGCACCAGAAAGCATCAAGGGCAGTTAGAGTGTGACTCTCCTGCCCTGCGCCATAGCAGCGATTTGAAGTGCACCAGCGGCGCCCGGGGGATGATATCTACGGCTTCATGGTCCTTAACCTCGGCCCGCCTTGTTAAACTGCCATCCACCCTCAAGACGCATCATGGATATGCCAATAGCAACAGGGGCAGAAGAGTGTGACTCCTCTGCCCCTGCGGCACATGAATTGGATAATGGTTGCCTGAGTCGGCTCAGCTGGCCTTAACTGGCCCAGGTGATGATGTGATCGATCCAGTCGCCGGCATGGGCCTCGTGCACCACCTTGCCGCGCACCGACTGGCCGGCCTGGTGCATGGCACTGCGGCTGCCGGTGATCAGCGGATGCCACTCGGGCAGGCTCTGCCCCTCGGCCAGCAGCCGATAGGCGCAGCTGGAGGGCAGCCAGTCGTACTCGGCTATCTTGTCGACGGTGATCTGCAGGCAGTCCGGCTCCTTCTTGAAGCGGTTGCCGTAATCGGAGCACTGGCAGGTCTTGGTGTTGAGCAGATCGCAGGCGACGTTGGTGAAAACCAGCTCCTCGGTATCCTCGTCGATCAGCTTGTTCAGGCAGCACTTGCCGCAGCCATCGCACAGGGACTCCCACTCGGCATCGGTCATCTGCTGCAGGGTCTTTTCCTGCCAAAAAGGAGTTGGCTGCATTTTCTCGACTTGCTGCATGGAGGGGCTCGCTAAATAGACCAGGAAAGCGCGTGGTTATACCCCTTTTGGCCCGATTTTTCAAGGTTGGGAGCATGAGCCAGCCATTCGCCGGGCGCAGATATCAGAAACACGAAGGCGGCGCAGTACGCCGCCATAAAAAAATCCGGAAGCCCTTGGGCTTCCGGATTGAGCATTCAGCGAAGGGCGACTTACCAGCCGGTCACTTCACGCAGGGCCTTGCCGATATCGGCGAGGGAGCGCACGGTTTTCACGCCGGCATCTTCCAGGGCGGCAAACTTCTCTGCCGCCGTGCCCTTGCCACCGGCGATGATGGCGCCCGCATGGCCCATGCGCTTACCTGCCGGGGCGGTGACGCCCGCGATGTAGGAGACCACCGGCTTGGTGACGTGGGCCTTGATATAGGCGGCCGCTTCTTCCTCGGCACTGCCGCCGATCTCGCCGATCATGACGATGGCTTCGGTCTGCGGATCCTTCTGGAACATCTCCAGGATGTCGATGAAGTTGGAGCCCGGTATGGGGTCACCACCGATGCCGACGCAGGTGGACTGGCCGAAGCCCTCGTCCGTGGTCTGCTTGACCGCTTCGTAGGTCAGGGTGCCGGAGCGGGAGACGATACCCACCTTGCCCGGCTTGTGGATGTGGCCCGGCATGATGCCGATCTTGCACTCACCCGGGGTGATGACGCCCGGGCAGTTCGGACCGATCATGCGCACGCCGGTTTCCTGCAGCTTCACCTTGACCTGCAGCATGTCCAGGGTCGGGATGCCTTCGGTGATGGTGACGATGAGCTTGATACCGGCATCGATCGCTTCCAGGATGGCGTCCTTGCAGAACGGCGCCGGCACATAGATGACAGAGGCAGTGGCGCCGGTCACTTCGACGGCATCACGCACTGTGTTGAACACAGGCAGGCCCAGGTGGGTGGTGCCACCCTTGCCCGGGGAGACGCCGCCGACCATCTGGGTACCGTAGGCAATCGCCTGTTCGGAGTGGAAGGTACCCTGACCGCCGGTGAAGCCCTGGCAGATCACCTTGGTGTCTTTGTTGATCAGAACGCTCATTATTTGGCCTCCGCTGCTTTAACCACTTGCTGAGCTGCGTCAGTCAGACTCGTTGCGGCGATGATATTGAGGCCGCTGTCGGCCAGTTTACGGGCACCCAGTTCGGCATTGTTGCCTTCCAGACGCACTACCACGGGCACCTTGACCCCCACTTCCTTGACCGCACCTATGATGCCTTCCGCGATCATGTCGCAGCGCACTATGCCACCGAAGATGTTGACCAGCACGGCTTGAACCTTGCTGTCAGACAGGATGATCTTGAAGGCCTCGGTCACGCGCTCCTTGGTGGCGCCGCCGCCGACGTCCAGGAAGTTGGCCGGTGAACCGCCGTGCAGGTTGACGATGTCCATGGTGCCCATGGCCAGGCCGGCGCCGTTGACCATGCAGCCGATGTTGCCATCGAGCGCCACATAGTTCAGCTCCCACTGGGCGGCGTGCGCCTCGCGCGGGTCATCCTGGGACGGATCGTGCATCTGGCGCAGCTTGGGCTGGCGATACAGGGCGTTGGCATCGATGTTGATCTTGCCGTCCAGGCAGTGCAGGTTGCCCTTGTCGGTGATCACCAGCGGGTTGATTTCCAGCAGTGCGAAGTCGCAATCCAGGAACATCTGGCCCAGACCCATGAAGATCTTGGTGAACTGCTTGATCTGATCGCCGACCAGACCCAGCTTGAAGGCCAGCTCGCGCGCCTGGTAAGCCTGCGGGCCTACCAGCGGATCGATGGCCGCCTTGTGAATGAGTTCCGGGGTTTCGTGGGCGATCTTCTCGATATCCACGCCACCCTCGGTGGAGGCCATGAACACCACGCGGCGGCTGCCACGATCGACCACGGCGCCCAGGTAGAGCTCCTTGGCGATGTCGGTGCAGGATTCCACCAGGATCTTGGTGACCGGCTGACCGTTGGCGTCAGTCTGATAGGTCACCAGATTCTTGCCGAGCCAGTGCTGGGCGAAGGCACGGATCTCGTCCTTGCTCTTGGCCAGCTTGACGCCGCCCGCTTTACCGCGGCCACCGGCGTGGACCTGGCATTTGACGACCCAGGTGTTGCCGCCAATCTTGTCGGCCGCTTCGGCCGCTTCCTGCGGGGTGGCGCAGGCATAACCTTCGGAGACCGGCAGGCCATACTCGGCAAACAGCTGTTTTGCCTGATATTCATGCAGATTCATAGATGCTCTATCCGTGTTGTAGGTATTTCCGTCCGGGGCTCGTTGTTTCTCAATCCCCTGTGAACGGGGCCTCGAGGGCCCCTCATTATCTTTCTAATTTTGCTCAGACGTTCGATGCGGGGCCGCGAAGGCCCCCTGTCATGTCCCGAATGCCGCTTAGACGTCCAGCAGCACACGTGGCTCGGATCTTCCAAAGCCCGAGGGCTTCTCGATCCTGCCAATACCCTTGGATGTCCAGTAGCACACGTGGCTCGGATCTTCCAAAGCCCGAGGGCTTCTTGATCCTGCCAATACCCTTAGACGTCCAGCAGCAGGCGGGTTGGATCTTCCAGCAGCTCCTTGATGGAGACCAGGAAGCCCACCGACTCACGACCGTCGACGATGCGGTGATCGTAGGAGAGGGCCAGGTACATCATCGGCAGGATCTCGACCTGGCCGTTCACCGCCATGGGTCTGTCCTGGATCTTGTGCATCCCCAGGATGGCGCTCTGGGGCGGGTTGATGATCGGGGTGGACATCAGGGAGCCGAACACACCACCGTTGGTGATGGTGAAGTTGCCACCGGTCAGTTCATCCACGGTCAGCTTGCCGTCACGGCCCTTGCCTGCCAGATCCTTGATGGCCTTCTCGATGTCGGCCAGGCTCATGTTGTCGCAGTCACGCAGCACCGGGGTCACCAGACCACGGGGGGTGGAGACGGCGATGCTGACGTCGAAGTAGCTGTGATAGACGATGTCGTCACCGTCCAGCGCCGCGTTCACTTCCGGGTAACGCTTGAGGGACTCCACCACGGCCTTGACGTAGAAGGACATGAAGCCGAGCTTGATGCCGTGCTTCTTCTCGAAGATCTCGCCGTACTGCTTGCGCAGCTTCATGATGGGCGCCATGTTGATCTCGTTGAAGGTCGTCAGCATGGCGGTGGTGTTCTTCGCCTCCAGCAGACGCTCGGCGATCCGCTTGCGCAGACGGGTCATGGGCACGCGCTTCTCGGTGCGGCCGACCAGCGGCGCGATGGGCGCCACCGGAGCCACAGCCGCGACAGGTGCCGCCACGGCCGCCTTGCTCAGCCCCTTGATGAAAGCTTCCACGTCTTCCTTGGTGACACGACCACCCTTGCCGGTGCCGGTCAGCTTGGCCACGTCGATGGAGTGTTCGGCCACCAGGCGGCGCACGGACGGGCTCAGGCCTTCGGCAGAGTCATCGGCGGCGGCTTCGACCGGCTTCTCCTTGGTCTCTTCACCGGCCACCGGGGCTGGCTTGAGCATGGCGATCAGCTGGCGGGACAGCACGGTCGCGCCTTCCAGTTGCAGGATGTCACCCAGTACACCGGCTTCCGGCGCGGGGACTTCCAGCACGACTTTATCGGTTTCGATGTCAACCAGCACTTCGTCACGGGCAACCAGATCACCCGGTTTCTTGTGCCAGGTGGCGATGGTGGCATCTGCCACTGATTCGGGCAGGTCCGGTACCTTGATCTCGATAGTCATGTAATCAGTTCCTTGTTTACTACTGTGCCAGAGGCGTATTACAGGGTAAGGGCATCTTCCACCAAGGCTTTCTGCTGCTTGGTGTGGACAGACATGTAACCGACGGCGGGTGAGGCCGAGGCTGGGCGACCGGCATAGCGCAGGCGGGCTCCGCTTGGCAGCACGCCATCGTAGTGATGACGGGTGCTGTACCAGGCGCCCTGGTTCTGCGGCTCTTCCTGACACCAGACGAAATCGGTGGCCTGGGTGTAATCGGCGAGGATGGCGCGTACTTCCGCTTCAGGGAAGGGGTAGAGCTGCTCGATCCGCACCAACGCCACGTCTTGCTGCTCGGCCTTGCGACGGGCATCGAGCAGGTCGTAGTAGACCTTGCCGGAGCAGAACACAATCCGTTTGACCCCTTTCGGATCCAGCGCATCGATCTCGCCAATGGCGTTCTGGAAGGTGCCTTCGGCCAGCTCTTCCAGCTTGCTCACCGCCAGCGGGTGGCGCAGCAGGGACTTGGGCGACATCACGATCAGCGGACGGCGCATCGGGCGCACCACCTGGCGGCGCAGCATGTGGAACACCTGCGCCGGGTTGGAGGGTACGCACACCTGCATGTTGTGCTCGGCGCACATCTGCAGATAGCGCTCGAGGCGGGCGGAGGAGTGCTCCGGGCCCTGCCCCTCGTAGCCGTGCGGCAGCAGCATGGTCAGGCCGCACATCCGGCCCCACTTCTGCTCACCGGAGGAGAGGAACTGGTCGATCACCACCTGGGCACCGTTGGCGAAGTCGCCAAACTGCGCTTCCCAGATGGTCAGGCCGGCCGGCTCGGCGCTGGCATAACCGTATTCGAACGCCAGCACCGCCTCTTCGGACAGCACGGAGTCATAGACTTCGAACGGGCCCTGCTCGTCGTGAATGTTGCACAGCGGGGTATAGGTGCTGGCATCGTTCTGGTTGTGCAGCACGGCGTGGCGGTGGAAGAAGGTGCCACGGCCGGAATCCTGCCCTGTGATGCGGATGCGGGAGCCCTTGTCCACCAAGGTGGCGTAGGCCAGGGTCTCGGCGAAGCCCCAATCCACCAGCTTGTCGCCGGCGGCCATGGTGCGGCGGTCTTCGTAAATCTTCTCGACCTGACGCTGCAGGGTGTGGGAGGCCGGGTACTGGCTGATGCGCTCCCCCAGGGACTTCAGGTGATCCATCGCCACCGTGCTGTCGTAGTTCATGGCCCAGTCGTGGCCGAGGTACGGGGTCCAGTCGACGGAGTGCAGCTCCATCGGACGCCACTCCTTGACCACCCGCTCCCCCTTGTCCAGGGCGTCGCGATAGTCGTTGACCTGAGCGGTGACCAGCTCCGGGCTGACGCAGCCTTCGGCGATCAGCTGATCGGCGTAGATCTTGCGCGGGGTCGGATGCTGTTTGATCTTCTGGTACATCAAGGGCTGGGTCGCACTCGGCTCGTCGGCCTCGTTGTGACCGTGACGACGGTAGCAGACCAGCTCGATCACCACGTCGCGCTTGAAGGTGTTGCGGTAATCCAGGGCAATCTGGGTCACCAGCACCACGGCTTCCGGGTCGTCGCCGTTGACGTGCAGCACGGGGGCCTGCACCGCCTTGGCGATGTCGGTGCAATATTCGGTGGAGCGCACGTCACGCATGTTGGAGGTGGTGAAGCCCACCTGGTTGTTGATGACGATGCGCACAGTGCCGCCGACGCCGTAGGCACGGGTCTGGGACATGTTGAAGGTTTCCGCCACCACCCCCTGACCGGCGATGGCCGAGTCACCGTGAATGGTGATGGGCAGCACGCTGGAGCCATCCTTGTCGCCACGTCTGTCCATGCGCGCACGCACCGAGCCGATGACCACGGGGTTGACTATCTCGAGGTGAGACGGGTTGAACGCCAGCGCCAGGTGGACGCTGCCGCCCGGGGTCGCGAAGTCGGAGGAGAAGCCCATGTGGTACTTCACATCCCCGGTGCCCCAGGACTCGCCATGCTTGCCGGCGAATTCGTCGAACAGCTCCTGTGCCCGTTTGCCGAGCACGTTGATCAACACGTTCAGGCGGCCGCGGTGGGCCATGCCGATGACGGCTTCCTTGCAGCCCTGCTCACCGGCGCGACGGATCAGCTCTTTGAGCATGGGTACCATGGCATCGCCCCCTTCCAGGGAGAAACGCTTGGCCCCCGGGAACTTGGCGCCCAGGTATTTTTCCAGCCCTTCGGCGGCGGTCAGGCTCTCGAGGAAGCGGGTCTTCTCCTCGGCGCTGTAGCTGCCCTTGGCTTCGATGGATTCGAGTCTGTCCTGCAGCCAGCGCTTCTCCTCGGTGGAGGTAAGGTGCATATAGTCGGCACCTATGCTGCTGCAATAGGTTTTCTTGAGCGAGGCGTAGAGATCGGAGAGCACCATGGTCTCGCGACCTATGGCATAGGAGCCCACGTTGAAGGTGGTCTCCATGTCTGCGCCCTGCAGGTTGTGGAATGCCGGGTCGAGCTCGGCAACGGTTTCACGTGCCCAGAGGCCGAGCGGATCCAGATTGGCATTTTGATGACCACGGAAACGGAAGGCGTTGATCATTTGCAGTACGCGAACCTGTTTGGCATCCACTTGCGGATCGGTGACAGGCGCGCTGTAACGGGAGGGGTCCTTGGCCAGGCGGCGGAAATAGTCGCGAACCTGGGAGTGAGGTTGTTCCACCGCATGACCATTGACCTGGGGCAGCTGTTCGAACAGGCTGCGCCACTCATCGGCCACGGATTCGGGGTTTTCAAGGAAGGATTCGTACAAATCCTCAATGTAGCTTGCATTCGCACCAGCCAGGTGAGATGACTCCAACCAGGCCTTCATCACGCCGTTATGCATTTCTATCCCTTGTACATCTTGTTCACTGCAGCGCAGCTTGTAGGGTTTAAATAGCCATCCCACCAGGGGGTTGGATGGCTATCCAGAGGTCGGGCCCGGCGCGTGACGCCCTGGCCCTGATACTAAACAGCCCGGTTGAGTAACATCGACTTGATCTGACCGATGGCCTTGGTCGGGTTCAAGCCCTTGGGGCAGACGCTCACGCAGTTCATGATGCCGTGGCAGCGGAACACGCTAAAGGCGTCGTCCAGGTTACCCAATCGCTCACTGGCCGCGGTGTCGCGGCTGTCGGCCAGCCAGCGATAGGCGGCGAGCAGACCGGCGGGGCCGATGAACTTGTCCGGGTTCCACCAGAAGGAGGGGCAAGAGGTGGAGCAGCAGGCACAGAGAATACACTCGTACAGACCGTCCAGCTTGGCGCGCTCTTCGGGGGATTGCAGGTGCTCACGCACGGGCGGCAACTTGTCCTCGTTGATGAGGAAGGGTTTGACCTTCTCCCACTGGGTGTAGAACTGGGTCATGTCGATCACCAGGTCACGGATCACCGGCAGGCCGGGCAAGGGACGGAGGACGACCTTGTTGCCCTTCTTCAGCAGATCGGAGAGCGGAGTGATACAGGCAAGACCGTTCTTGCCATTCATGTTGAGACCGTCTGATCCACAGACCCCTTCGCGGCAGGAGCGGCGGAAGGAGAGCGTGGGATCCAGCTCCTTGAGCTGGATCAGTGCGTCGAGCACCATCATGTCGGAACCTTCAGGAATATCAAGACGATAATCCTTCATGTGGGGGACGTTATCAACATCCGGATTGTATCTGTAGACTGAGAATGTGACGTTCATTGTACTTGGCTCCGCAATCAGTTAGTCCGCACCTTGGATAAGCGAGATGGGAGTGCCTCCCACCTCTTCGCAGACCGGCGAATGTAGCGATAGATCGATGAGGTTACCTGCATCGCACCTGGCTCCATCATCAATAGGTCCGCACCTTGGGTGGGAATGCCTCGCGCGTCTTCGGAGACATGTTGACAGCGCGACGAGTCATGGACTCGGTGTCCGGGTGATAGAGGCTGTGGCACAGCCAACCCTCATCGTCGCGATCCGGGAAGTCGAAGCGGCTGTGGGCACCACGACTCTCGGTACGGAAGTTGGCCGCCACCGCGGTGGCAAACGCCGTCTCCATCAGGTTGTCCAGCTCCAGGCACTCGATGCGCTGGGTGTTGAACTCCTTGGAGGTGTCGTCCAAACGGGCATTCTTCAACCGCTCGCGGATGAGTTTCAGCTCGGCCAGCCCTTCTGCCATGGCATCCCCTTCACGGAATACCGAGAAGTTGTTCTGCATGCAGCGCTGCAGATCCTTGCGGATCTGGGCCGGGTCTTCCCCGTCGCGGTTGGCTTCCCAACGGTTGAAACGGGCAAGGGCGGCGTCCAGATCGGCCTCGGAGGCCTCGCGGCCGTGCTCCATCTGACCCAGGCTCTCCACCAGGTGCATGCCGGCGGCGCGGCCAAACACGATGAGATCCAGCAGCGAATTACCGCCCAGACGGTTGGCGCCGTGTACCGACACGCAGGCGATTTCACCCACCGCGAACAGGCCGACCACAGGCACGTCGTTGCCATCTTTATCCTGGCTCAGGCACTGACCGTTCACGCTGGTCGGCACGCCGCCCATCATGTAGTGGCAGGTCGGGATGATGGGGATGGGTTCCTTGACCGGATCCACGTGGGCGAAGGTACGCGACAGCTCGCAGATCCCCGGCAGACGGGATTCCAGTACCTCTTTACCGAGGTGATCCAGCTTGAGCTTGATGTGCGGACCCCAGGGGCCGTCACAGCCACGGCCTTCACGGATCTCGATCATGATGGAGCGAGCCACCACGTCGCGACCGGCCAGGTCCTTGGCGTTGGGGGCATAACGCTCCATGAAACGCTCGCCGTCTTTGTTGAGCAGATAGCCGCCTTCACCACGGCAGCCTTCGGTGACCAGCACCCCTGCCCCGGCGATGCCGGTCGGGTGGAACTGCCAGAACTCCATGTCCTGCACGCCGACCCCGGCCCGCAGCGCCATGCCGACACCGTCACCGGTGTTGATGTGGGCGTTGGTGGTGGACTGGTAGATGCGACCGGCGCCGCCAGTGGCGAGCACTGTGGCCTTGGCCTTGAAGTAGACGACCTCGCCGCTCTCCATGTCGATGGCGGTGCAACCGACGATGTGACCGTCCTGGTTCTTCACCAGATCCAGCGCATACCACTCGGAGAAGACGGTGGTCTTGTTCTTGACGTTCTGCTGATACAGGGTATGCAGCAGGGCGTGACCGGTCCGGTCGGCCGCAGCCGCGGTCCGGGCCGCCTGCTCGCCACCGAAGTTCTTGGACTGGCCGCCGAACGGGCGTTGATACACGGAGCCGTTGTCGAAACGGGAGAAGGGCAAGCCCATGTTCTCCAGTTCATAGACGGCTTCCGGGCCCGTCTTGCACATGTATTCGATCGCTTCCTGGTCACCGATGTAATCGGAGCCCTTGACGGTGTCATACATGTGCCACTGCCAGTTGTCGTCATGGGCATTGCCCAGCGCAACCGTGATCCCGCCCTGGGCGGAAACGGTGTGGGAACGAGTCGGGAAAACCTTGGATAACAGGGCGCAGCTCTTGCCGGACTGGGCAATCTGCAGGGCGGCGCGCATACCGGCACCGCCGGCACCGATCACCACCGCATCAAATTCACGAGTTGGAATAGTCACCTTACACCCCCCACAGCACGACGAAACCAGTCATCAGATAGACAAACAGCACCACAACCAGTGCGAATTGCAGCGCACCGCGCAGTCCTACCGGTTTGATATAGTCGGTCAGCACCTGCCACAGACCGATCCAGGCGTGGATCAGGACGCACAGCAGCGTCAGCAGGGTGAAGACCTTGGTGAAGGTTTTAGCGAAGAAGCCGGTCCACACCTCGTAGCTGATGTCGTTGATGGCGACAAAGCCAACCAGGTAGAGGACGTAGCACGTCATGATGAGAGCGGTGGCGCGGATCAGGATGTAATCATGAACGCCGCTGCGCCCGAAAGTTGCAGAATTGGTTACCATACCAGCACCCCCGCCAATACCGCCAGAACCGCGGTGATCACGAAGCCCACGCGGGCACTCTGATTACCGGATTCCAACTCTTCCCAATGCCCCATGTCCATGACCAGGTGACGCAGACCACCCACAATGTGGTAAGCCAGCGCGGTCAGGATCCCCCACAACACGAACTTGACCAGGAAGTTGTCCATGATGGCAACGACCGACTCAAATCCTTCGGGAGAGGAGAGTGAAGTACCAAGCATCCACAGCAAGATTGCGAGCGCCACAAAGGTGATGACCCCTGAGACACGGTGCAAGATGGAAGCGATGGCGGTGACAGGAAAGCTGATCGTTTGCAGGTCGAGGTTTACAGGTCTCTGTTTATTTTTCACGGCTTTGCCCACTCAGCTCCATTGAGCACGTTAGTTATTGTTTTCACACGCTTTGAGGGCTAGGAGTGGCATTTGTTAGGTTTTTGTTACCAAAACAACTCGGAAAAGCCAAAAATAACATTTTTAGATATCACATCTGGCTTTGCGAAAGCGTTTCAAACACCGACGACCATCACCCACGAGGCGCAGTATATCGGCGGCCTTAACCAATGACAATCAATTGGCTACATAGAAAACCCAAAACCGTAAACCAGATCTCACAATGGCTTTAACAAGTCATTAATGATCATTCAGTAAAATTGACAAGAAGGTGGATCTCTGGTTCAAATAAGGCGCTCCAGCCGCCGCGGTACGGGTAAGAACCTTTGCCAGCGTCATGAAAGTCGTAATAAAGTAGGACTGGAACCAAATTATAAAAGAGCAAAGGAGACGTGCTATGGCTGATAAGATAGCCACCCTACATCTGCCCGGAAAAGAGCCGGTAGAACTACCGATCCTGTCTGGAACTGTCGGACCCGATGTAATCGATGTCAGAAAACTGGGTGCTCAAGGGTACTTCACCTTCGATCCCGGCTTTATGGCCACCGGTGCTTGTAAATCATCCATTACCTATATCGACGGAGATCAGGGTGTCTTGCTGCACCGTGGTTATCCCATCGCCCAGTTGGCCACCCAGGCCAGCTACCTCGAAGTGTGCTACATCCTGCTGTACGGCGAGGCGCCCACCAAGACGCAATACGCGGAATTTGAACGCCTGGTCACCCGCCATACCATGGTGCACGAGCAGATCGCCTTCTTCTTCCGCGGCTTCCGTCGTGACTCCCACCCCATGGCGATCATGTGCGGTGTGGTCAGCGCCCTGTCCGCCTTCTATCACGATGCGCTCGATATCAACAACGAAGAGCATCGCGAGATCTGCGCCTTCCGTCTGCTCTCCAAGATGCCGACCCTTGCCGCCATGTGCTACAAGTACTCCATCGGTCAGCCGTTCATGCAGCCGCGTAACGCCCTCTCCTATGCCGGTAACTTCCTGCACATGATGTTTGGTGTGCCGACCGAAGAGTACAAGGTCAACCCCATCGTCGAGCGGGCCATGGATCGCATCTTCACCCTGCACGCGGATCACGAGCAGAACGCCTCCACCTCCACAGTGCGTCTGGCCGGCTCCTCCGGTGCCAACCCGTTTGCCTGTATCGCCGCGGGGATCGCCTCCCTGTGGGGACCTGCTCACGGCGGCGCCAACGAAGCCTGCCTCAAGATGCTCGAGGAGATCGGATCGGTGGAACGCATCCCCGAGTTCATCGCCAAGGCCAAGGACAAGAACGATCCCTTCCGTCTGATGGGCTTCGGCCACCGGGTCTACAAGAACCACGATCCCCGTGCCCAGGTCATGCGTCAGACCTGCCACGAGGTGCTGCAAGAGCTGCAGATCAAGGATCCGCTGCTGGATGTGGCCATGGAGCTGGAGCGCATCGCGCTGTCCGATCCCTACTTCATCGAGAAGAAGCTCTACCCGAACGTGGACTTCTACTCCGGCATCATCATGAAGGCCATCGGCATCCCCATGTCCATGTTCACCGTGATCTTCGCCATCTCTCGCACCATCGGCTGGATCGCCCACTGGAACGAGATGCACTCGGACCCGGATCAGAAGATCGGTCGTCCGCGTCAGCTCTATACCGGCCTGGCCCAACGGGAATTCACCCCGCTCGATCAGCGCTGATCCCGGCACCTGACATGGTTTGTTACAAAGGCGGTCATTGACCGCCTTTTTATTTGAGGGTCTAATCGCGCCCTTTTACGTCAAGGACACACCATCATGAAAGCCCCCCTGCTGCTCTGCTCCACCCTGTTGCTCGGCGCCTGCCAGAGCACCCCGACCACCGAGACCCTCTACATCCAGGATCAGCTGGCCGACTGCGTCGGTGTCGCCCCCATGAAGTGCATGCAGGTGCGCAGCCAGCCGGGCGCAAGCTGGAGCCTCTTCTACCAGCAGATCGAGGGCTTCACCTTCGAGCCGGGCTTCCGCTATCAGCTGGAAGTGCGCACCGAGCAGCTGACCGATGTCCCCGCCGATGCCTCCTCGGTGCGCTATCAGCTGATCAGGGTGGTGAGCAAGCAGCCGGTCCGCTAACGCGCCTGCCTTAAAAAGGCATCGTTTGGATATGGTTGTTCAGTTCGTCGCCGCGCTCTGTTATGGTGGCTGACGCAATTTTCCCGTCACCCACCGGCACGAGCAAACGTCACAGCACCATGATCAAGATCCGCACGACCCTGGCCGACGACTGGCCCGCCATCATGCGCATTCAGAGCGACTGCTATCACCAGCTGGAGCCCGAGCCCCTCGAGGTGATGAGCAACAAGGCCGAGCTGGCCCCGGCCTGTTGCTGGGTCGCCGAACATGGCGGTGAGGTGCTGGGCTACCTGCTCTGCCATCCCTGGCGCGCCCACCAGCCCCCACCTCTCTCCGTATCCCTGTCGAGCCTGGCGGGGGATGAGGAGTTCTATCTGCACGATCTGGCGGTCTCGCCCCTGGCACGGGGCCGGGGCATAGGCCAGCGCCTGCTCGAGACCGCTCTCGAGTTTGCCTGCGATCAAGGGTATGAACACGCGGGGCTGGTGGCGGTACAGGACGCACCGGCCTTCTGGCGCAAGCAGGGCTTCCTGCCGGCCGCCACCCGAAAGTCGCTGGCCGAGTATGGAGAAGGGGCCGTCTACATGCGGCTGCCGCTGACCGAGCCGGCCTGAGAGTCATCGATTTCCCCATAAAAAAAGGCGCCTCGCGGCGCCTTTTTCAATCTACTTTCCGGATCATCAAGCCTTGAATCGGCTGAACACCAGGGAAGCGTTGGTACCGCCGAAGCCGAAGCTGTTGGACATGACGGTATTGAGCTCGGCGGCCTCGCACTCGCGCACGATGGGCAGGCCGATGGCCTTCTCGTCCAGGGTCTCGATGTTGATGCTGGGGGCGATGAAGCCGTGTTGCATCATCAGCAGGGAGTAGACGGCCTCGTGCACACCGGCGGCGCCGAGGGCATGACCCGTCATGGCCTTGGTAGCGGAGAGCTTGGGCGAATTGCTGCCAAACAGAGTCTGAATGGCCTCCAGCTCCTTGGTATCGCCGACCGGGGTGGAGGTACCGTGGGTGTTGATGTAATCCACAGTGCCGACGCCCTGCATCGCCATCTTCATGCAACGCACCGCGCCTTCACCGCTCGGAGCCACCATGTCGTAGCCGTCGGAGGTCGCACCGTAACCGGTGATCTCGGCGTAGATGTGGGCGCCGCGAGCCAGAGCATGTTCCAGCTCCTCGACCACCAAGATGCCGCCACCACCGGAGATGACGAAACCGTCGCGGTCCGCGTCATAGGTACGGGAGGCCTTTTCCGGGTTGTCGTTGTACTTGGTAGAGAGGGCACCCATGGCGTCGAACTGGATGGTCGAGGACCAGTCCAGCTCCTCGCCGCCGCCGGCGAAGACGATGTCCTGCTTGCCGAGCTGGATCAGCTCCAGCGCGTGACCGATGCAGTGAGCAGAGGTGGCACAGGCGGAGCTGATGGTGTAGTTGACACCCTTGATCTTGAACGGGGTGGCCAGGCAGGCGGAGGTGGTGGAGGACATGGTACGCGGCACCATGTAGGGACCCACCCGCTTGACGCCTTTCTCACGGGCAATATCCGCAGACTCCGACGTGTTCTTGCCGGACGCACCGCCAGAGCCGACCACGATGCCAGTGCGCTCGTTGGAGACCTGATCCTCCGGCAGCCCGGCATCTTCGATGGCCTGCTGCATGGAGAGATAGGCATACGCGGCGGCGTCGCCCATGAAACGCATGACTTTACGGTCGATCAGCTCAGACGGATCGAGTTTGATGTTACCCCAGACACGGCTGCGCAGGTTGTATTGTTCAAACTGCTCGGAATAGGTGATGCCGGATTTACCTGCTTTCAGGGAGGCCAGCACTTCTTCCTTGTTGTTGCCGATACTGGAGATGACGCCGATACCGGTGATCACTGCTCTTCTCATTAATTCATCTCGTCTGGAAAAACTGGCACCGAGTCTACCCGCTTTCGGCTGCCAAACTGGTCTGCTTTCACGTAGAATGCCCGCGAATTTGTGACGCGAGCAGAGGAAAACGTGAGTCAAACATCCTTACATCATGCCCGATTGGACTGGAATGAAGCGGGAACTCCAGTCTCCAGTGAGTTCGGGGATGTGTACTTTTCCAATGATAACGGTCTAAGTGAAACCCGCTACGTCTTTTTACAGCAAAACCGGCTACCGGCGCGATTTTCACACCACGATAGTGACAATTTCGTGATTGGCGAAACAGGTTTCGGCACAGGCCTTAACTTTCTGGCGACAATGGCCGCCTTTCTGGAACAGGGAAGCGACCCCGATCGCTGTGCTCGCCTGCACTTTATCAGCTTCGAAAAGTACCCTCTCACCCAGGCCGACCTTGGCAAGGCGCTGGCGGCCTGGCCCGAGCTCGCTCATTTGAGTCAGGCGCTCATCGCGCAGTGGCCGCTGCCGGTATCCGGCTGCCACCGCCTGCAGTTCGCCGAGGGGCGAGTTCGGCTCGATCTCTGGTTTGGCGACATCAAAGACATGCTGCCCCAGGTGCCCCACGGTCCACAGGGGCTGGTGGATGCCTGGTATCTGGATGGTTTCTCCCCGGCCAAGAATCCCGAGATGTGGACGCAAGAGTTGTTCGACGGCCTCGCCCGCCTCGCCCGCCCCAGGGCCAGCATCGCCACCTTCACCTGCGCCGGCTTCGTGCGCCGCGGCCTCATTGAGGCTGGCTTTGCCATGAAGAAGACCAAGGGCCACGGCAGCAAGCGGGAGATGCTGGTGGGAGACAGGGCCGACAAGCAACCGCAGCAGACCATAGCGCCCTGGTATGCCCGTCCGGCAGGGCGAGACGGCAAGGTGCTGATCATCGGCGGCGGCATCGCCTCGGCCATGACAGCCCTCTCCCTGGTGGAGCGGGGCCGGCACGTCACCTTGTTGTGTGAAGATGGCGAGCCCGCCACCGGTGCCTCCGGCAATCGGCAGGGGGCGCTCTATCCCCTGCTCAATGGCGAGCACGATGCCCTCTCCCGCTTCTATTCCCTGGCGTTCGGCTATGCCCGCAACCGCCTGCTGGCACTCGCCGAGCGTCATCCCATCGCCTTTGACCTGTGCGGCGTGGTGCAGCTCGGCTATGACGACAAGTCCGTCGCCAAGCTCGGCAAGATGAGTCAGGGCCCCTTCCCGCCCGCGCTGATGCGCCCGCTGACCCCCACCGAGGTCGAGTCCGAATGCGGGTTGCCCTGCGGCCATGGCGGCGTCGGCTACCCGCTGGGAGGCTGGCTCTGCCCGGCGGACCTGACCCGCGCCGCCATCAAAGAGGCGCAGGCGAGCGGCCTGCTGCGAGTGGAATACGGTATCCCCATCACCGCTGTCGACGAGCAGCTCGACGGTTGGCAGGTCGAGACACAGGATGGTCGCCACTGGCAGGCCCCCAATCTGGTGGTCGCCGCCGGTCACCGGCTGCCGGCCTTGCTGCCCTTTGCCGAGCTGCCGCTCTATCCGGTGCGCGGCCAGGTGAGCCACGTACCGACCACGGCCACCCTGAGCCGGCTCAAGACGGTGCTCTGCTACGACGGCTATCTCACCCCAGCCCATGATGCAGAACACTGCATCGGCGCCAGCTATGGCCGCAACCAGAGCACGACCGACTACAGCGCCGAGGAGCAGGGGCAGAATCAGGCTCGGCTGCAAGCCTGCCTGCCGGAGCAGACCTGGCCTGCGGAGGTGGATGTGAGCGCGGCCGAGGCCCGGGTCGGGGTGCGCTGCGCCAGCCGGGATCACCTGCCGGTGGCAGGGCCCGTCGTCCGACTGGCGAGCCTCGCGGCGCACTATGCCGGGCTGCAGTCCGATCGGCAGCACGCGGCGCCCCTGCCGCTCCATCCCGGCCTGTTCGTGGTGGGGGCCCTGGGCTCACGGGGCCTCTGCTCGGCCCCGCTCTGCGGCGAGCTGGTCGCCAGCGAGATCTGCGGTGAGCCGCTGCCGCTGGCGGCCGAGCTGCTGGAGGCGCTGCATCCCGCCCGCTACTGGGTGCGCAAGCTGCTCAAGGGCAAACCCCTGCACTGAGGCGAGCCGTTCCCTCATCACCACCTCGGCCAATAAAAAACGGGCTCCCTTGCGGGTAGCCCGTTTTTTAGCGCGGCGGCTTGGCGCTAGCGCGCGATAGGCAGGTTCAGCTCCCCTGCGGCCAGATCACCCCCAGCTTGCGGCCCTGCTCGGTCTGCTGCGCCAGTGCGGCGAAGCGCTCGCGGGTGCTGGCGAGCACCGCCTGCCCCTGCTGCCAGCCTTCGGACTGCAAGGCGGCGCAATCCCGCGCCACCGGCAGCTGGGCCAGCCGGATGCCGAGCTGGCTGACGCTCTCCAGCAGTATGTCCTTGTGACGACTCTCGTAGTCAAACATGGCCGCCACCAGCCGATCCCATTTCTGCTGCTCGCCGGCGGACGCCTTGGCCTTGTCCATCCAGTTCGGCACCCGAACCCCGATGCGGGCCGTCACCCTGGCCTGCTCCAGCTCGCAGCGCGACGCCGTCGGCCGGGTCTGCAACTGCCAGGAGAGCTGATAGCTGGCCTTGCCGATGTGGCCGCCGGCCTGGGCCGGTGCCTGCCTGGCTATCTGGCGCATCACGGTCGCGACATCGGCCCCCGACACCCGATAAAACTGGAAATCGACCTTGATGTCAGGGGCGACCCGGATGCCGGCATAATGGGAGGGTTCTGCCCCGCTCGAGGCGGCATACATCAGGGCCGCCACCATACCTATTCTGCTGAAAAGTCCCATCTGCTCGCGGCCTTGCCCCTTGTGAGTCCCAGCGTTATTTCGATTAAGAATCAATGAATTAATATTCAGGATGGGAGATTAACCGCGATCCCGACGACTGTCACCTGCTGTCGTCATCCGCGGCGGCAACCGGGCAAGATCTCGCCCCCCGGCCGGGCTCCGAGATTTGCAGGCGGGATCACAAGTGATGACCGACATCATGGTCGATTACCTCTTATTGGATAATAATCGCCGCGTTTTTACCGGTACATTTCGCCACAGGCCAGATTAACCGCCAAGTTAACGCCGGAAATGTCCCACCTTCATGTCGTACTCAGGAACTTGTCTATGATGGAACTGCTTATTGGCACCCTGGTCACTCTGGCCGTGGGACGCTACATCTTCAAAGGCTACTCGGCGACCGGGGTGCTGCTCAGCGGCGGCCTGCTGCTGCTGGCCATTACCGCCCTGATGGGCAAGGCCGTGCTGCCCGCCAGCGTCGCCTCGACCGGTCACGTGGCCACCGACGTGTTCGAGTATGTGCGCTACCTGCTGGTAGACAGAGGCGGTGGCCTGGGCATGCTGATCATGGTGCTGTGCGGCTTCGCCGGCTACATGAGCCATATCGGCGCCAACACCATTCTGGTGAAACTCGCCAGCAAGCCCCTTGGCATCATCAAGTCCCCCTACATACTGCTGGTGGCCGCCTACCTGGTGGCCTGTGCCATGTCGCTGGCGGTGAGCTCCGCCACCGGTCTCGGCGTGCTGTTGATGGCCACCCTGTTCCCGCTGATGGTCAACATGGGGATCTCCCGTGGCGCCGCGGCGGCAGTGTGCGCCTCCCCGGCCGCCATCATCCTGGCCCCCACCTCGGGGGACGTGGTGATGGCCGCCCAGGCCGCCAACATGGAGCTGCTCGACTTCGCCTTCAAGCTGACCCTGCCCATCTCGCTGGTGGCCATTGCCGCCATGGCGGTGGCTCACTTCTTCTGGCAGCGCTATCTGGATCAGAGGTCGGGTGAGCACAACGAGGCGGTCGCCCCGAGCGATCTCATCACCGACGCCCCCAGCTTCTACGCCATACTGCCGTTCACCCCCATCATCGGCGTGCTGCTGTTTGACGGCAAGGTGAGCCCCAAGCTCGACATAGTGACCATCATCGTCATCTGTCTGGTGCTGGCCGCCCTGCTGGAGCTGGTGCGCAAGCGCAACGGCAAGGAGCTGCTCGACGGCCTGCAGGTGTGCTGGCGCAGCATGGCGGACGCCTTCGCCGGCGTGGTCATGCTGCTGGTCGGTGCCGGCGTCTTCGCCCAGGGGCTGATGGGGCTCGGCTTCATCGCCCACCTCCTGGATCTGGCCCAGAGCTTCGGCACCGGTGGCATCGTCATCATGCTGGTGCTGGTGGTCATCACCACCCTGGCCGCCTTCACCACGGGCTCGGGCAATGCCCCCTTCTACGCCTTCGTGGAGCTGATCCCGCACCTGGCCACCAGCCTCGGCGTCAACCCCGCCTACCTGGTCATCCCCATGCTGCAGGCCTCCAACCTGGGCCGCACCATCTCCCCGGTCTCCGGCGTGGTGGTCGCCTGTGCGGGCATGGGCAACCTGTCACCGTTCGAGGTGGTCAAGCGCACCTCGGTGCCGGTCGCGGTCGGCCTGCTGGTGGTGATCCTCGCCACCCAGATAATGGTACCCGCCTGACACTTTCCCAGCCCGGCGTCCGCCGGGCTGGCTTCCCCCCCTTCCCTGCAGTAGACTCGGTGCTCTTTTTCTCTAAGGAGGACCGAGATGAGTATTACGGTTCAACTTGCCCACTTCAGTGACTGCCACTCCCATTTCGATGGCGCCCCCATGCGCTTCCTGCCCGCAGGCGACACCGAGTGGCGCACCCAGTGTGGCGGTTATGCCCGCATCCTGACCCGACTCGACGCCCTGCGCCGGCAGGCTGCCGCCGCCGGCCAGACCTGCCTGTTGCTGCACGGCGGCGACACCTTCCAGGGCTCGCTCTATTTCAACCGTTTCAAGGGGCGAGCCAACGCCGACCTGCTGCGCCTGCTGCGACCGGATGCCATGGTGATCGGCAATCACGAGTTCGATCTCGGCAACGGCCCGCTGGTGGAGTTTCTGCGCCAGCTCGACTTCCCGGTGCTGGCCGCCAACCTCGACAGCAGCCAGGAGCCGGCCGATACCCCGTTGCGACTGCGGGACCTGCCCATGCTGTTCGATGCCAGCCGCCCCTGGCACAAGAGGCTCATCGATGGGGTGCCTTTTGCCCTGCTCGGTATCACGCTGCCGCAGATGGCCGCCATCGCGAGCCCGGATCCCCACACCCGGTTCCACGGCATAGAGCAGACCCTCACCGCCGCCCTGAGCGAGATAGCGGCGCAGGGGATCCAGCACATCATCCTGCTGAGCCACCTCGGGCTCGAGCAGGACAAGCGACTGGCGGCTCGTTTCCCCGAGCTCAGCCTGATCGTCGGCGGCCACACCCACAGCCAGCTGGGGGACTTGGCTCCGCTGGGGCTCGCGAGCGAGGGAGACTACCCGCTGATGGTCGAGGGGGTCGCCATCCTGCATGCCGCCCACAGCGCGCTCTGCCTCGGGGTCTGCGAGCTGGAGTTCGACGACAAGGGACGCGTGCGGCGCAGCAAGGGCCAACTGGAGTGGCTGCCCTGGCAGCCCTGGCCCTTCGCCGCCCCGCCCCCGGCCGGGCTGCACTTCTGCGAGCCCGCCCCCGAGCTCGAGCAACGCCTGGCCAAGCGCTACCGGCCCGAACTCGAGACCATGACCAAGCGCATCGTCACCCGCCTCGCCGGGCCTCTGCACCATCAGCGCCTGCCCGACGCCCAGCTGCCCGCCGGCAGCCAGGTGGCGCCCCTGGTCGCCCATGCCATGCTGGCCGCCGCCCGCGAACAGGTGGGTCAGGTGGATTTTGCGCTGCACAACGCCGGCGGCGTGCGCTGCTCCCTCGAACCCGGCCCCCTGAGCGAGGCAGACATCGCCGGCCGCCTGCTGCCATTCGCCATCCCGCTCACCCTCTACCGGGTCCACGGTCATGAACTGGCCGAGGCGCTGGAGGGGGCCATCGACAACGCCACCAACAACGGCGTGATCGGCAATGGCAGCGGCAGCTTCCCCTACACCGCCGGGGTGCGTTTCAGCTACCGGGCCGACCGCCCCAAGGGGGGCCGGATCACCCGCCTCGAATGGGAGTCGAGCCCGGGCCAGTGGCAAGCGGTCGAGGCCGACGCCGTCTATCGGGGGGTCTCCAGCGCCTACACCGCCTCCGGCAAGGAGGGCTACACCGCGCTGGCCCGCACCCTGACCCAGCACAATCAGGAGCTTGGCATCACCCTGGCCGATGCCTTCATCCGCTGGGCCCGCCATCTGCCCGAGCTCTGCCCCCTGCCCGCCCTGGTGGAATATCATGGCGACCGCGTCATGGAGTGAGGCCCTCATTCGGCCGAACCCCAGCAAAAGTGCCGCTTTGCTTCGTGAAAGCGGCACTTTTGCAAATTATTTCAAGCACATTCCCCTGCCCCATTGCATCGGACTGCCGGCCTCGGCAAGATAGGCCCGCTTTCTCGTCTTCCCTCCAGGAACTGGTCACCCATGAATCACGCCATCCGTTTTACCCCTCAGCGCTACAACCCCGGGCTCAAGCCGCTGGTTGTCCTGCTCACCGCCCTGATGGCGCTGCTGTTCTGCCTGCGCAACCCGCTGTTTCACGGCATGGCCCCCGGCTTTGACGCCTCCCTGTTCGCGGTGATGGGCAAGATGTGGAGCGAGGGGGGCGTGCTCTATCGGGACATGATCGACATCAAGGGCCCCATGATCTTCGCCCTCGATGCGCTCGGCTATCACCTGGGTGGCTTCTTCGGGATCTGGCTGCTGGAGTGGGTGCTCTGCTGGCTCGGCCTGCTCGCCAGCTGGCAGGCTTTCTCCCAGCTCGGCCTCTCCCTGCAGGCCCGGCTCGGCAGCATGCTGGCGGTGCTGGCGCTCTATGGCACCCGTTACTACTACGGCAACATGACCGAGGACTGGACCTTCTACCTGGCCCTCATCGCCCAGTGGGCCTTCATCACCATGCTGCTGGACAAGCAGTTTCGCTGGGGACCGGCGCTGGTGGCGGCCATCACCTTCGCCATTGTGGCCTGGATGCGCACCAACAACGGCGCCTTCTGGGGCGCCTGGTATCTGGTGCTGTTCTGCCACTGGTGTCTGCGTGAGCAGTGGCGCTGCGCCTTCGGCCTGCTCTGCAGCAGCCTGCTGGGGCTGGCGCTGATCGGCGGCCCGCTGTTCGCCTACTTCCAGCACCACGGGCTGCTGGCCGAATTCCAGTATTACGCCTTCGGCATCTTCTTCGAGGGGAGCTACGGCAACGGCTTCTCGCCGGAAGTGGGGGCCGTCGGCCTGCTGCGCACCGGCCTCATCATGCTGCTGCCTGCCTTCATGGTGCTGATGCTGGGGCGCCGCCAGGAGTGGTACCTGCCCGCCCTGTTCGCCACCCTGTTCGGGGTGCTGTTTACCCTGGTCGCCAACTCGGTCTCCGGCCATGTGTTCGATCACTACGACGTGCTCTACCTGCCGCTGGCCCTGCTGCCGCTCGCCTGCCTGCTGGATCGCAGCGAGCAGCAGGCCGATGCGCTGGGCCTGCTCTGCATCTCGCTGGTGGTGCTGACCGCCAGCTGGCTGCTGGCCCAGCAGCTCGGTTATGGCTGGAGTACCAAGGAGTGGTCGCTGGAGCGGGTGCGGGAGGTGCTCGGCAACAGCCTGCTGTGGGCCCTGCCGGTGCTGATCCTGGTGCCCCTGTGGCGCGCCTGGGACGTGCGCAGCGCCACCCCCTGGCTGGCCTCGCTGGCCATGCTGGCCCTGCTGGTCAACAACGCCTGGGAGGGCACCCTGAAGGGCCAGCCGTTCAACCCGCCGGCCCAGGTGCGGGTCGATCGGATCAAGGCCGAAACCGTGCCGACCGACAAGATCTGGGTCGATGGCATCCAGCCGCAATACTATCTGTGGACCGATCGCCAGCCCGCCTCCGCCTATCTGTTCTTCGCCAACGTCAACCCGCCCTATGACGTGCGCGAACGGGTGCTGGCCGACATCAAGCGCCAGGATCCCAAGTTCATCATCGCCAAGCCGGAGCGGGTGGCCGCCGAGCTGAAGCAGCCGAGCTCCCCCTCCAGCCTCGCCTTCTATCAATATCTGACGGATCGCTACCAGGAAGTGGATCCGGGCCTCTACCGCCGGCGCTGAGCCAGGCTGTGAATACAGACCCCCGAGAGGGCCGTCGTTGGCAACAATGGCGGCCCTTTTCGCTGGCGCGCGCGACGCCAGGGCGGCCTGTCTGTTTCCAAGCCGGCGCTTGATGACTACAATGGCGCTCTTTTTTGTGTGAAAAGTGACGAATCATGGCGGAACTGACCTATCTGGGCGGCTATCCCGAGCCGCTCAAGGCCCAGGTGCAACAGCTGATCGCGGCGGACAAGCTCGGCGAGATGCTGGCCAAACGCTACCCGGACACCCACCTCGTCCAGAGCGACAAGGCGCTGCTGGCCTATACCATGGAGCTGAAGAACCGCTACCTGAAGAGCTCGGCGCCACTGTCCAAGGTGATCTTCGATGGCAAGATCAACGTGATCAAGGATGCCCTCGGCCTGCACACCTATGTCAGCCGGGTACAGGGCAACAAGCTCAAGGCCAAGAACGAGATCCGCATCGCCGCCCTGTTCAAGGAGGCCCATCCCGCCTTCCTGAAGATGATAGTGGTGCACGAGCTCGCCCACCTCAGGGAGAAGGATCACAACAAGGCCTTCTACCAGCTCTGTCAGCACATGGAACCGGACTATCATCAACTGGAGTTCGACCTCAGGCTCTGGCTCACCTGGCGTGATATCGAGCGAGCCCAGCGCTGACCCATACCGCTTGCAAGGAGGCCCCATGATCCCATGGCGACAGCGTGCACGGCGATCCGGCCGTCATTTCGCACCAGGCCGGATGCTGGGGCTGTGGCTCGCCTTGCTGCTGCCCTGCGCCTTGCCGGCGGCCGAACGCTGGCAAAGCGATGCCTACCTGACCCAGAGCTTCTTTGAGGTCGCCATGAAGCGGGAATACGGCCACGAGCAGCATGTGCGCTTCTCCCGCTGGCAGGGGCCGATCCGCCTCAAGCTCATCAACGAGTTCGGTGACAAGCCGCTGCAGGCCGAGGTGGTCAGAGTGCAGAGCCAGCACCTGGCCAGGATCACCGGCCAACCCATACTGCTGGTCGGCGACAAGCCCAACCTCACCCTCATCATGACCCGGCGCCAGCAGATGGCGAGCTGGGCCAGCCGCACCATTGGCAAGGATGACTCGGTCAAAATCGCCCTCAAGGAGGGGGTCTGTCTGGCCAACTTCGCGACCAATGCCCGCTACGAGATCACCCGCGCCACCATCATCATCCCGGTGGACTACAGCCGGACCAAGGGCCGCTTTCTGGACTGCGTGGTGGAGGAGCTCACCCAGGTGATGGGGCTGCCCAACGACTCGGACAAGGTGTTCCCCTCCATCTTCAACGACCACAGCATCGACAGCTTCCCGACCGGGCTCGATTACGTGCTGCTCAAACTCGCCTATCACCCGGCACTGCATGCCGGCATGACCGCCGACGAGGTGCGCAGCGCCCTGCCCATCGCCCTCAGGGCCCTGCGCGCCAATGGCGACATCGCCCAGGCCGACCATCGCGTCCAAGTGGAGAGTCTCAAGCGCTGGAGCGGACTCTGAGCACGCCTGCGGGTCGAGGATTGATTGAAGGTTGAAAGTCGAGGGTCGAGGGTCGAGGGTCGAGGGTCGAGGGTCGAGGGTCGAGGGTCGAGGGTCGGCCAAGTTTGACAGCAGCTCATCCATAAACGCAAAACGCAGCCCAGGGCTGCGTTTTGCTTGATCCGGATTGAGCCGGCCATTTGCCGGGCACGGGCATCCGCGATGACGGCTCAGGCGTCGGCGTTTTCCGCCTCGGGCATCCAGCTGTCGGCGTTCTCCCACACCTCCTGCACCATGGCCTCCGCCAGCTCTCTGTCCTCCTTGCTGGCGCGACTGACCGTCAGCGCCATGGCGCTGCCCGGCGCGACCCGCACGTGCAGGTCGGGAAACTTCTCACCCAACTGCTTGAGCAGCGCCTGGCGCAGCGCCTCCATGGTCGTGGTGGGGATCTGATGTTTTCTGTCGATGATGATTTCCAGACGCATAGGATACTTCTCCATGATATATGACTGTATTTTTATACAGTAAGCTATAAAAGTAAAGCGCCCACCCTAGTTTCACCTCGTGCCGTCCAATAAATCTCCCCACAACAGCCCGGATGAGGGCATTTCCTTAACTTTGTATTGCGTCCGTCAGGTGCCGTTATCCGGCAGGATAAGATCTCGGCATAAAATGGATTGATATTGATTCTCACCTGTTGCACAATTGGTTTGTTATAACATAACAACAGAAAGAGAATCATGCGCCCCAATATTCACCCGGAGTACCGTCAGGTACTGTTCCACGATCTGACCACCAACACTCACTTCCTGATAGGGTCGACCCTCAAGACCGATCGCACCAAGGAGTGGCAAGATGGCAACACCTATCCCTACGTGACACTGGATGTCTCCAGTGCCTCTCACCCCTTCTATACCGGCAAGCAGAAACAAGTCGGCAAGGAGGGACAAGTAGCCCGCTTCGGCCAACGCTTCGGACAATTCTTCAACAAAGGAAAAGAGCCGGCATGAAAGTACTCTCCTCCCTGAAATCGGCCAAGTCACGTCACCCGGATTGCCAGGTCGTGCGTCGACGCGGCAAGCTGTTCGTGATCTGCAAGAGCAACCCCAGATTCAAGGCACGTCAAGGCTGAACGCGCTGACTCAGTGCTAATACCCTCCCCTGGTCCTCTTCCCGAGGGCCAGGTTGTTTCTGACTCCTCGCGGACGTCTCGCTCTAACCCCCGTCCCCTGAACAAGCTCGCCGCCCCACCAAGCTCCAGTCAGCCCCCTCCAAAACACACAATAGAAACGACGTTTTATTTTATGTAGATACAGATCCCATTTTCTGATGTCGTCATGCCACCACCATTGCAAATGAAACACCAGATGAATTATATTTGAACCGTCGTTTTGAAAAGCAAAAAATCCCCGGTAAAAAATGAAGTTCGTCGACGCGTCGTACAGATGATCGTGCAGGCCTTCAGGACCCACCGCCGTGGCCTGCCACCAAAATTGACCTTAACGAGTCCGATCCAGATTGAAAGCCACATGCGCTATCTGGCAATGGGACCACCGTCAGTAGCTTTTTTTCATAGGATTGATCGAAAGGTATGAAGTTGAAATTCACATGTGCAGCCATTGCCGTCTGTTCGGCGCTCACCAGCATGAATGCAAATGCATTGAGCCTCAATTACCGACACGAGTTCCTGGAGAAACAGGATCAGCAAAGCGATCGTCTGGTGGTTTCTCATCGCTTCGATAATGGCTGGGGTGTTGGTGTCGAATCCAAGTTTACCAGTGGAGGTGAGGGAGAAGGTGCCTTCGATGAACTTCACACCACGGGCACCGAATATGACTTGACCTATCTTGCCAAGCCCAATGACAAATGGTGGTGGGAAGCCGGTTTCAATACCGAGATCACCAATGACGTGCAAGATTTGCGCATTCACTTCAAACCCACTTATTGGTTCAATCCCAACTTTTATACCGCCGCACGTTTCCGGGTGGGACAGCGTAACTACGACGATTCGCTCAACAAGGAAAACGGCCATTATTTCCAGCTGAACTATTACCTCGGCTATAATGCGGAAAACTGGTCTGTTGCCTATGACTTCGAATATAAAAAGCTCGATTACCCGGACTTTAATGGCGAAGAATATTCTTATCTGAATAACGTCACCATTCGCGTCCCGATCAATAAAAATTGGCGGCCATTCACCGAGATCGGTTATGTGTCATACAACGATCCGGCAGATGACAACCCCTACCCCAATGATTGGCAGTGGCGCTGGCGCGTAGGGATAGAGTACATCTTCTAATCCTGACCCACCCCGCCGGTAAGATGTACCAATGTCACCATCAGCCATGTACCAAGCGTCATTGGAGTCAGTGAATAACGACAGCACTCTTGCAAGCTGGTGCCAATTCACTCCGCTTGCACGACGAATTTAAGAATCGTGAAAGATGCGCGAACAAGGGAATCTAATGGCCCCTGTTATTCATTATGGTTGGCTATGCATCGCTGAATATGGGTCTTGCGTCACAGAATGTCGACTTATCTGAAATTGACATTATTTCGCGAGCGGATGAACGGACGAGATTGTTATGCTCCAGTTCAGGAAATATTAGTCGGCTGACCCGACCATATTGCCGCTCGCGTCATAATTTGCATCATTGCTTTGAATGAAGGCTTAAAACAGATGTCAAATGCCACAATGACTCTCATCGACTGCCGCTGAGAAACACGGCCATCTGGTTTTTAGACTTATTAAGGTGACCGACCCCTTTTTATTACATAAAAAGGGGTTCGTCTGGTTACTCAATATAGATAGCCCCCTCTGGGTGTTAATAGCTTCAAGGAGAGTTGTATGAAGCTTGGTAATTGGGTGCTCGAGCCGGATTCGGCACTCACCCGTTTTTGCGTTTCTGCCCCCCGCGAGGAGCGATTCGCCGAATTTTTTGCCGGTGAAGCCATGGACATGACCATGGATTACCGCTTCCAGAATGGCATGGGGCCGCAAGAGGACGCATTCTGCCGACGAGTCTTCCGCCAGCAGATGGCCGAGCGCACCGTCGAGCCGGCTGAAGCCCTGCCGCGCACCCAGGTGAGCTTCACCGGCGAGAGCGATACCGTCTCTTTTTCCTCCTTCCAGCGTGTGCCATTCCATGTGCAGCGCTGGCTGGAGGTGGAGCTACATGCCGACGAGGCGGGCAACTACCCCTTCCAGCTGTCGACCTGCGGTGGTGTCCGGCTCTGGTGTGATGGATTGGCCATCACCCAGTTCACCCCCTTCACCCGCAACAAGCTGCAGAGTTGTGAGCTGATGCTGCCCTTGCAGGCGGGCAAGAACACCCTGCTTGTCCATCTGGAAGAGCTGTTTGAGCGGGATACGGTGTTTGCGCTGCGACTCATCTACCGTGGCCACGTGCCCCTCGGGGTCTCGCTGCCCCATGTCGATGCCGCCGTGCTCGATGAGCTGTGCCAGTTTGCCGGCACCATGCGCCCCGAACTCACCGCCTGGCACAACCAGGCCAGGATCCGGCTCGGCGTGGCCGCACCGACGCACCCCGTTCGCCTGCAAGGCGAGATCCACGGCATGGGCAATGACAATTTCAGACCGCGCCGGGTGGATTTCGGCACCGTCTCGCCGGGCAGCCAGCTGCTGACTCTGGACCTCCCCGCCGACATCGGTCCGGCGCACTACCAGATTGTACTGAACATGAGCTGTGCTGGTGTTGCCATCGGCCGCAGCTTCGGTGTCAACGTCATGCAGCCCCTCGGCAATGCCGAGTCATCCAGCAACCTGGCCGAGCGCAAGCAGCAGGCGCTGCGGCACACCGCCCGTCATGGCATGGATCGCACCGCCCGCCTGCTGGCCATGCTGCAGTGCGGCGAGCTCACGGCCGAGGCCGATCAGCTGCTGCTCGATACCCTGGCACGGATCAGCGCCCGCGAGGATTGCTCCGACTTTTCCCTGGTCCCGCTGCTCTGGATCTGGCAACGCCATCAGGGCGAGCACTTCCAGCCCGCCATGTGGCGACGGGTGCGCAGCTCCATCCTCGGTTATCGCTACTGGCTGGATGAGCCGGGTAACGACGTGATGTGGTTCTGGAGCGAGAACCATACCCTCTGCTTCCACACCGCCCAATACCTGGCCGGCCAGATGTTCCCCCATGAGCGCTTCCTGGCCTCGGGCCGCAGCGGCGAACAGCAGCGTGCCATCGCGGCGCAGCGCCTGGCGCTGTGGTTCGATGCCATCGATCGGCACGGCTTCGTCGAATGGAACTCGGCGCCCTACTATCCGGTCGACTACATCGGCCTGTTTGCGCTCTATCAACTGGCGGAAGATGCCTGGGTGCGCGAGCGCGCCAAGGGGCTCATCGATCGACTGATGCTGCTGAGCGCCCTGCATTATCAGGCCGGGATTGCCGCCGGCACCATGGGGCGGGTCTACGAGAAGGAACTGCTGGCTGGCGTGCTCACCGAGCTGTCGGCCTACGGCAACGTCGCCTGGGGCGGCGGCTGGTATAACCGCAAATGCGCCTCCCTGCCGCTGTTCTGTGCCAGCGACTATCAGCCGCCGGTTGAGGCTGACCGCTACGCGACCCTGCAACAGGGCACCCTGGCGGCCTGCTATCAGGCGGGTGGCGGCAAGATCGTCGTCTGGAAGGAGCCGGGGGTCAGCCTCTCCAGTTGCGTCGACCACCATACCGGTCAACGCGGCCATCAGCAGCATCTGGTGGATGTGCAGTTCGCCTCCGGTCACGACGCCAAGTTCTGGGTCAACCACCCGGGCGAAGCCGAACCCGGCGGTGAACAGCGCCCCTCCTACTGGTCCGGCAACGGCGTACTGCCGCGGGTGATGCAGGTGGAAAACCGCACCCTGCAGCTCTATCGGCTGGCCGAGGATGATCCCTTCCCCTGGACTCACCTCTACCTGCCGGCGGAGGCCTTCGATCAGGTGATCGCGACGGCTCACGGCTGCCTGATCCGGGCCGGGAATGCCTTCGCCGCCATCGGCTGCTCGGCGCCCCTGTGCGCGGTGACGACCGGGATGACCGCCGGCAACGAATATCGCGCCAAGGCGCATCGGGTGGCCTGGTATATCGAGGTCGGCCATGGCGACGACGCGGTCTTCGCGGCCTTCTGCCAACGCATGGCCGCACTCGAGGTACGCCTCGACGGCGAGACGGCCATCGCTGGCACCGCAGAGGGCGAACTCATGCGTCTGGATTGGCAGGGTGCATGCCAGGTCGAGGGAGTCTCGCACCACTTCCCCGCCGAGGCGGGATGCGATCCCATCGTCACCTATCGTGGAGAGGCACAATGAAACAGCAAGCACTCATCCCCACCCTGGAGCGGGTGGTCCGTGGCTTCTGCCAGCTCAAAGGCATGGGCGAACTGACCACCAGCCAAGGCCTGGCCATCCAGTTCGAGCAGTGGGAGTGGGAGGTCGGGGTCGGTCTCTACGGCTTCTGGCGCTATGCCCGGCACAAGGACGATGCCGAACTGCAAGCCTCGTTGCTGGCCTGGTACGAAGACCAGATCCGCAAGGGGCTGCCCGCCATGCAGATCAATACCACGGCCCCCATGATCACCCTGGCGCTGCTGGCGGGCCACAGCGGCCGTGCCGATCTGCGCGAGGCGGTGAATGCCTGGGCCGACGATCTGCTGGCCAACCTGCCCAGAACCGAAGAGGGCGGCTTCCAGCACGTGGTGAAGGAGCAACCCAACACCGGCCAGCTCTGGGATGACACCCTCTTCATGACCTGCCTGTTCCTCGGCACGGCCGGGATAGTGCTGGCGCGGCAGGATCTGATCGACGAGGCCGTCTACCAGTTCCTGTTGCACACCCGCTACCTGAGCGAGCCCAAGAGCGGCCTCTGGTATCACGGCTGGACCTTCCTCGATCGGCACCATTATGCCGAGGCCTTCTGGGCCAGGGGCAATGCCTGGATCACGGTGGCCATCCCCGAGTTCATCGATCTGATGGGGGATCACCTGGACGCCGGTGTGCGGCGCTACTTCACCCAGGTGGTGGCGCGCCAGGTGCGCTCCCTGTGCGAGCTGCAGGCCGACAACGGCATGTGGCACACGGTGCTGGATGACCCCTTCTCTCCCCAGGAGTCCTCGGCCACGGCGGGGATCGCCTATGGCATGTTACGCGGTGTCCGCCTGGGCCTGCTGGATGAGGCCATGGTTGAACCCGCCCTGCGGGCAGCCCGTGCCGTGTGGCAGCGGATCGACGGGGACGGCATCGTCCTCGAGGCCTCCAAGGGGACCATGGTGGGTCATGACCATCAGTACTACTGCGACATTGCCATGGCGCCCGTGCCCTATGCCCAGGCGTTGACGATGTTGCTGCTGCTCGAGCTGGAGCAGGGCCAGTGGCTGGCCTGAACACTTTATTGTTGTAATCATTCGGAGAAAATTTGATGTCCAAACGGAACTTTATGGGGGCCTTCCAGACTTTTGGCGGTGCCATGGCTGTCCCCATTGCCTTTTTACCCTTTACCGGTTTGCTGCTCGCCATCACCGGGTTGCTCACCATGCCCGATATCATGGGCGATCTGGCCCATCCCGACTCCAACTTCTTCAAGGTGATGACCATCATCAAGTCGGGTGGTTGGACCATCTTCCGCAACTTCCCGCTGCTGTTCTGTATGGCACTCCCGGTGGGTCTTGCCAGGTCGGGTCAGGCCCGGGCGGCGCTGGTCGCCTTCTTTGCCTACATGGCCTACAACTACTTCACCAACAGCATGCTCACCTTCTGGGCGCCTGAGTTCGGGGTCAACTTCAATCAGGAAGTCGGCGGCGCCAGCGGCCTGGCGCTGGTGGGGGGCATCAAGACACTGGATACCAGCATCGTCTTCTCGCTCATCATCGGCGGCGTGGTGACCTGGATCCACAACCGTTTCTTCGAGAAGAAGCTGCCGGATTACCTCACCATCTTCCAGGGCATGAGCCTGGTGTTCATCATCTCCTTCTTCGTCATGTTGCCCATGGCCTGGTTGACCTGCGAGTTCTGGCCCAAGGTTCAGGTCGGGATCAACGCCATGCAGGGCTTCTATGTTGAAGCCGATGCCTTCGGCATGTGGTTGCTCGCCTTCGTGGAACGCCTGCTGGTGCCGACCGGTCTGCACCGCTTCGTCTACTTCCCCTTCTTCTTCGGCCCGGCCGTGGTCGATGGTGGTCTCTACACCCACTGGATCGAGAACGTCTCCACCTATGCGGCTTCCACCGTGCCTTTGGTTGAGCAGTTCCCGGCCGCCGGCTACTCACTGTACGGCAACATCAGCGTGTTCTGCTCCCTGGGGGCCGGCCTCGCCATCTATGCTACCGCCAAGCAGAAGATGAAGCGCAAGATCGCCGCCCTGGTGATCCCGGCCATCATCACCGCCATGGCCGTCGGCATCACCGAACCCATCGAGTTCACCTACCTGTTCGTGGCCCCTGTGCTGTATCTGGTCAATGCCATCATAGGTGCGACCCTCTGCGTGGCGCTCTATCTGTCCGGCGTGGTCGGCTTCATGGGCGGTGGTCTGAACGACATCATCCTGTTCAACTGGGTCTTCTACGCCAAGAACCATGCTCACCTGATCTGGATCCACCTGGCCTTGGGCCTGAGCTTCGCCGCCATCAACTTCTTCGTGTTCCGCTACATGATCCTGAAGTTCAACTTCCTGACCCCGGGTCGTGGCGATGAGGAAGAGGAGGACGACGTGCGTCTCTACTCCAAGCAGGACTACCGTGACAAGCAGTCTGGCAAGGCCGTGGCCGGCCAGGAGCCGGATCGCCTCCGGGCTGCCGCCATCCTGCGCTGTGTCGGGGGTTGTGACAACGTCGAGACCATAGGCAACTGCCAGACCCGTCTGCGCCTGGTGGTGAAGGATTCCACCCTGGTCCAGGATGACAAGGCCCTCAAACAGGCCGGTGCCCTGGGGGTCATGCGCTCGGGCAAGAACCTGCAGGTGGTGGTCGGTCTGTCGGCTCCCATGGTGCGTGAGTACTTCGAGCAGGAGTACAACAAGGGCCCGCAGGCAGCACCCGATGCCGCCGTCCCGGCACCTGCCGCCTGATGAGACTTTGATTGTGCCGATGGCAAGCGCACGCATCGGGTATATGGCCCCCTCACCGGGGCCCATTCGAGCGCCGCGACTTGCCTCTTGAACTTGCGAGCCCAGATGGGCTCGCAAGCCGTTTCTGATGCCGACCCTAGCCCCCGGGCCAAGTCGCCGTCAGAGACACCATCGTCATGACCCACAGGAGCATGTCATGAACAGATTGAAGATTGGGGCCCGCGCCCATGATCTCGCGGATCAGACGCCGGCGGCGCTGATTGCCCAGGCACATGAGCTCGGCCTCGACGGGCTGCAACTGGCCGTGCACAAGAGCTGGCCCGAGGCCTATCAGGCCCGCGATACCCACATCCTGGCCACCCATATCCAGCACCTCCAGCAGGCCGATCTCTCCATCTTCCTGCTGGCCAGCTACTTCAACCCCGCCCACTCCGACGCCGACTTCCTGGCGCGCGAGCTGGCGCGGGTGCGACTCAACATCGAGCTCGCCCAGCGCTGTCACATCGGCGCCGTGGGCAGCGAGACCGGCTCCCTGAACGATGATGACTGGACCCGGCATCCGGACAACCACGGGGCCGCCGCCTTTCACAAGGTGGAGCAGAGTCTGGCGCAGTTAAGGCCCGAGCTGGCGCAGGCCGGTTGCGATTTTCTGGTCGAAGCGGTGTGCGATCACATCATCCACGACGCCGAGAGCCTGGCACGGCTGAACGCGCGCTTGGGGGAACGCTTCCTGGTGACACTGGATCTGGCCAATCTGCTGGATGCCGACAATGCCGCCGCCTGGCGCGAGATCCTGGCCGACTTTCTCGGCCGGCATGGCGAGTGCATCCGGCTGCTTCATTTCAAGAACTTCATCTTGGAGGGGCGTGACAAGGTGTCGGTGGGACTGGCGCAGGGGCTGATCGATTATGCCGAGGTGCTGGCCATGCTGGCGCAGTGTCAGCTGACCCATATTCCCATCATCGTCGAGGAGCTGACGGGGGAAGCCTTGCGGGAGAGCGTGGCCTATCTACGCCACTTGAGCCGATAACACGGGATGCTGGAGAGGATGAGCCCCCTACGACAAACGGCGCCCGGGGCGCCGCTTGGTTCATCCACCAGAGAGAGGAAGCCGAGCCCCGATAAAGGATGGCGCGTCCGATGGCCATCCCCAGCGGAGGATGGCCTCTCTCGCGGCTATTGGGTCAGGTCCGTTCATTGCTCCACTTCAGCACCATGACGGCGCTGGCCAGCAGCAGGGTGATGCCATTGGCCATGATCAGCGGCGTGTCGCCCGATTTCAGGCCATAGGTCAGCCACAACAACAGACCACTGATGAATACCAGATACATCTTGGTGGAAATCGCCTTGGTTTCCCGCGTCTTGAGGATGTCGAACACCTGCAGCGAGAAGGATCCCGTGGTCAGGAAGGCCGCGCACAACCCGAGGGAGGCGGTATCGAAGGCGAACAGAATGGTGCTCAGCGCAGCCACCCCGGCCAACATGATGATTCGATTGGATGAAACACACTTATTCATTGGTAGACCTGTTATTGAATGAGATTGGCAACGAATGTCCTGTCGCCGCCACCCGGCAGGGCGGCAGCCTGTCTGCCTTCGCCGCGAGCCTGTCCTCATGCCGCAAAGACATCTGTGGCCCGGTTCGACGGGCCCGGCACGGCCATGAGCCACACCGGGCACGAAGTTTAATCTCAACAAATAAAAAATACAAAACACTGTTTTGATTTTTATTTTTTTGCTTGTTATTATTATGGTCATTACAGACAACGCGACTGCCAACCTGCGGCGCTCATCGAGGTTAACCATGCAAATTCGTCAAAGCATTCACAGCGATCATGCCAAACAGCTGGACACTCAGGGCCTGCGCCGTGAATTCCTGGTAGAAGAGATCTTCACACCGGACCAGCTGACCATGACCTACAGCCACATCGACCGCATCGTGTTCGGTGGCATCATGCCGGTCCAGGGTCCCCTCGCCTTCTCGGACGCGCTGGGCAAGACCTTCGGCGTCAGCTACTTCCTGGAGCGCCGCGAGCTGGGCCTCATCAACATCGGCGGCCCCGGTGTGGTGGTGGTCGATGGCACCACCTTCGAAATCGGCAGCGCCGAGGCGCTCTATGTGGGTCAGGGTGCCCGCGAGTTGAGCTTTGTCAGCGTCGACGCCGCGCAGCCGGCCAAGTTTTACTACAACAGCGCCCCGGCCCATGTGAGCTTCCCGACCCGCAAGGTCACCCAGGCGCAGGCCTCCCCGAGCACCCTGGGCGACGCTGCCACCAGCAACCGCCGCACCATCTACAAGTACCTGGTGCCGGATGTACTGCCGACCTGCCAACTGGTGATGGGCATGACCCAGCTGGAAGAGGGCAGCCTGTGGAACACCATGCCCTGCCACACCCACGAGCGCCGCATGGAAGTCTATTTCTACTTCAGCATGAAGGACGATGCCGCCGTGTTCCACATGATGGGCAAGCCGGACGAGACCCGCCATCTGTTGGTCCACAACGAGCAGGCGGTGATCTCCCCGAGCTGGTCCATCCACTCCGGCGTCGGCACCCAGGCCTACACCTTCATCTGGGGCATGGTCGGCGAGAACCAGGTGTTCGGCGACATGGATCATGTGGCCGTCAAGGATCTGCGCTAATTCCCATTCTGTGCCGGGCAGTCTGCACTGCCCGTATTCCCCCCCATCATGCCTGTCACCCAGGGTGGCAGCAGAGGAAACAAGATGATTCTCAACGCATTCGATTTGAAGGGTAAGGTCGCCATCGTGACCGGCTGTGACACCGGTCTGGGTCAGGGCATGGCGCTCGGTCTGGCCGAAGCCGGCTGTGACATCGTCGGCATCAACATCGTCGAACCCACCGACACCATCGCCAAGGTGGAGGCGCTCGGTCGCACCTTCCTGAGCCTCAAGGCCGATGTCAGCAAGGTGGATGCCCTGCCCGCACTGGTGGATCAGGCGGTCTCCCGCTTCGGTCGCGTCGATATCCTGGTCAACAACGCTGGCATCATCCGCCGCGAAGATGCCATCAGCTTCAGCGAGAAAGACTGGGACGACGTGATGAACATCAACATCAAGAGCGTCTTCTTCATGTCCCAGGCCGTGGGGAAACAGTTCATGGCCCAGGGCCAGGGTGGCAAGATCGTCAACATCGCCTCCATGCTCTCCTATCAGGGTGGCATTCGCGTGCCCTCTTACACCGCGTCCAAAAGTGCCGTCATGGGGATCACCCGCCTGCTGGCCAACGAATGGGCCAGCAAGGGTATCAACGTCAACGCCATCGCCCCTGGCTACATGGCCACCAATAACACCACAGCCCTGCGCGCCGATGATGACCGCAACGCCGCCATCCTGGAGCGGATCCCGGCCGGGCGCTGGGGCGTGCCTGATGACATGATGGGCCCCGTGGTCTTCCTGGCCTCCGCCGCCTCCGATTACATCAATGGCTACACCATCGCCGTCGACGGTGGCTGGCTGGCCCGTTAATTCCTCTGCATGCAAAAAGGCGCCCGAGGGCGCCTTTTTCGTCTGTTGGCAAGCGGACAAATAAAGAGGGCGTGCCTTGCACGCCCTCTTTATGTCTCACGGCGCCAGCAACAGGTGCCGGCCTCCCCGCCCTAGCGCGGGACGAACGGGTAGTCGTGGAACCCCATGTCGGCGGAGATATTGCTTGCCGCCTCGTGCAGCAGACGCACCAGCTCGGCGCCTTTCGCCTCCTCGAAGCGCACCACAGGCAGCGACAGGGAAAGCCCCGCGATGATGCGGCCCATGCGGCTGTAGATGGGCACGGCGAAGCAACGCAGGCCTGGCTCCATCTCTTCGTTGTCTTCCGCGTATCCCTGCTCGCGCACCAGCGCCAGCTCCGCCAGCAAGGCATCGACGTCTGTCAGGGTGCGATCGGTGAAACGCTCGAAGGTCACGTTGGCCAGCATGCTGCGCACCTCTTCCTCGGGCAGCCAGGCCATCATCACCTTGCCAAGGCCGGTGCTGTAGAGCGGGCGACGGCGACCGATGCGGGAATACATGCGCAGATTGTACTCAGAGTCGATCTTGTGCAGGTAGACGATGCTGTCCTCATCGAGCGCCCCCAGGTGCAGGGTCTCCTTGGTCAGCTTGCCGAGGCGGTGCATCTGGTTATCCGCGATCGGGATCAGCTCCTGATGCTCCAGCGCCTTGCCACCGAGTTCGAACAGCTTCAGGCTCAGGGTGTACTTGTCGGACTCCCCCTCCTGGTTGACGTAGCCCAGGGTCTTCATCGTCTGCAGGAAGCGATACACGGTGCTCTTGGACATCATGATCCGCTGGGACAGCTCGGTGACGCCAACCTCTTTCTGTTCGCCCAGCGCCTGCAAGATGCCGAACACTTTCAGGACTGACGAGACCGAATCCGGCGAGTTATCTACCACTGACATAGGGATCTCCTTATAAATTCCGTCGTTTTATTATATTTAAAACGACTGCGCAATCATAGTCATGGCCGCGGATATTGGCGCTGGACGACGCCACCCTAGCTGACCCGTGCCATGCCCTGTTCGATCCGCGCCGCCATAGCCGGAGCTGTGACCAACCGGCCAGCAAAAGACTGGTCCTCATCCCTTCCAGATCAAATTCACATTTAGAAATAATTTAATGAAACATTGTTTTAATTTACTTGATGGCGATGAGGCATGACATATAATGTGCCCCATCATCAACGCGGGAGGACATATGCCTACCAAGATTGCCGTCATCGGCGAGTGCATGATCGAACTATCCGAGAGCAAGGCGGGCATAGTGCGCCACTTCGGCGGAGACACCCTCAACACGGCGGTCTACCTGACCCGTGCCAACCCCGAGTTGGCCGTGCACTATGTGACGGCCCTCGGCACCGACGCCATGAGCGACGCCATGCTGGCCCAGTGGCAACAGGAAGGGATTCACACCGAGCTGGTGCAGCGCCTCGAACAGAAGCTGCCCGGCCTCTACCTCATCGAGACCGATGAACAAGGCGAGCGCACCTTCCACTACTGGCGCAACGACGCGGCGGCCCGCTACTGGCTGCAGGGCCCGACGGCCGAGACCATCTGCCAGCAACTGCGCGGCTTTGACTACCTCTACCTGAGTGGCATCAGCCTCGCCATCCTCTCCCCCGCCGATCGCTTGAACCTGTTGCGACGACTGGCCGAGTGCCGGGCGGCCGGCGTGAAGATAGCGTTCGACAACAACTACCGGCCACGGCTGTGGGAAAGCAAAGAGGCGGCGCAGCAGGCCTATGGCGCCGTGCTGGCACTGACGGATATCGCCTTCCTGACGCTGGATGACGAGATAGCGCTCTGGGGCGACAGTCATGAGACCCAGACCCTGACGCGCACCCAGGCGCTCGGCGTGCCGGAAATCATCATCAAACGCGGCGCCGAGCCCTGCCTCATAGTGCAAGGCGAGCGGCACGACGAGGTCCCTGCCATGTCACTGGCCAAGGAGCTGGTGATCGATACCACGGCAGCGGGTGACTCGTTCAGCGCCGGCTACCTCGCCAAGCGGCTGGCCGGACAGGCGGCGAGCGAGGCGGCGCACTATGCCCATCTGCTGGCCAGCACCGTCATCCAGCATCGCGGGGCCATCATTCCCCGCCCGGCGATGCCGACCACTCCCCTTCCTACCACAGAGGCATCCCATGTCAGCATTGCTTGAAAAATTGTCGACCCTGAAGATCATTCCCGTCATCGCCATCAAGGATGCCGATGACGCCGTGGACCTGGGTCGGGCCCTGATGGACAACGGCATGCCGAGCGCCGAGATCACCTTCCGCACCCCCGCCGCCGCCGACGCCATCCGCCAGCTGCGGGCCGCCTTCCCCGACATGATCATCGGTGCCGGCACCGTGCTCACCACCGCCCAGGTGGATCAGGCCATCGACGCCGGGGTGGATTTCATCGTGAGCCCCGGCCTCAACCCGCGCATCGTCCAGTATTGCCAGGCACGCGGCGTGCTGATGATCCCCGGGGTCAACAACCCCAGCCTGGTCGAGCAGGCGATGGAGCTGGGCTTGCGCACCCTCAAGTTCTTCCCGGCGGAGCCCTCCGGTGGCCTGCCCATGCTCAAGGCCATGAGTGCCGTCTACCCGATCAGCTTCATGCCCACCGGCGGTGTCAGCCCGAGCAATGTGAAGGATTACCTGGCCCTGACGTCGGTGTTTGCCTGCGGTGGCACCTGGATGGTCCCGGCCGATCTCATCGATCGGCGGGAGTGGGACAAGATAGGCGCCCTGGTCAGAGAGGCCATGGCCGCGCTTTAACGACCCAGAAGTACCCATGAGGCGGGCCAATTCATCGGGCTCGCCTCTAGGCCCTGCCCCATTGATTGCCTTGCTCCCTCCAACCCGTCACGCCTGCCTCATCCCAACACCATCCGACCTGGCCTTGCCACCCGAGATCACGGCGCAGCCGACCCCTGCACCAGAGGCAGATGAGCGGCGATGCTCTGAAACAGCGCACCATAGTCGTCATCGAAGTGGTGCGCCCCCGGCAGCGTGACTGTCCTGACGTTGGCCTGCTGCAGCCGAGGGCATAGCCGCACCGGGGAGTCATCCTCGGCCCCCTGCACGCAGAGCAGCGGCAGGCTGTGGATGGCCTTGACCTCGGGCTGGGTGGGATAGCTGCCCGCCTCACCATGTACCACCATGTCGCTGACATGGATCTCGAAATCCGACGCGGTCGAGGGGGAGAGCATCACGGCCCCCACCAGGCTGTTGCGATAGGCCTCCGGCAGGCGGTTGATGACGAAGGGCACTATCTCGGCGCCGAAGGAGAAGCCCACCAGCAGCCAGCGCTGGCGTCCCCAACGCGCCCGATAGTCGTCCAGGATCCGCACCAGATCCCGGGTCGCCTGCGCCGGCGTCTTCTTCTGCCAGTAGTAGCTAAGCGAACTCCAGCCCACCACCGGCATGCCATGGCGCTGCAGCTCGGCGCTCAGCCCCTTGTCCAGCGCGGCCCAGCCCCCGTCCCCGCTCAGGAACACCACCATGGGCGCCGACGATGCCTGCGCCACCGGCAGTTCCACCAGGCCGAGATCCGCCTTCACCGAGGCGGCGAAGAGCGGAAAAGAACAACACAGCAGCAATAGCAATAGTGCTCTCATGAGCCACTCCCGTTTCGCTTGACGGGCCAAAGCAGGCTCCGGCTCGGGGGGGGGGGGGGTGGAAAAGCACAACACAGGGGCAGTAACAACAGGGCTCTCATGGCCGACTCCTATTTCTTCATCAGCCCGAGCGGGCCGCGGCTTATCAGGGAGATCAGGTGGGTCAGGGTACCGGGCAGCGCCAATCGGCTGGTGCAGAGCAGATAGCGGGGCTCCCAGCGCGGGGAGAACTTCTCCTTGTAACGCCGCAGCCCCTGGAAGTTGTAGAAACGGCTGCCCCGGGTGAAGAGGGTGTTGCCAAGCCGGGCCCAGTAACCACCGAGCGGGTGGTCGTTGAAGCCGGACATGGGTGCCATACCGAGGTTGAAGCTGGCATAGCCTTCTGCCTTGCCCCACAGCAGCAGCTCGACGAACAGGAAATCCATGATGGGCGCCGTGCCCGCATCCGTGTCGTAGCGCATCAGATCGATGGAGAGGCTCTCCTTGTCATCGCTGACCCAGAGGTTGGCAAACCCGACGAGATCCCCACCCTGTCGCACCAGCGCCGCCGGGCTCAAGGCGAGGTAGCCGGGCTCGAAACTGCCCACCGAGAAGCCCTTCTCCTTGCCCTGTTTGCCCTGCAACCAGGCGTCGGAGATGGCGCTCAGGTTGGGCAACAAGGCGACGACCCGATCTGCGTCCACCACCTCGAACGACAACCCCTCCCGCTTGCCCTTGGCATGGCTCTGGCGCAGGTTGCGCAGCCGACTGCTGGCGAGATCGAACTCGCGCAGCTCGACGATGGCCTCCTCCCCCAGCTTGAACGGGATCAGTCCGAGATCCAGATAGAGCGGCAGATAGCGGGCCGACACCTGATAGAACACCGGGTTGACGTCGTGCTCATCGCACAGCTCGCGAAACTGCCAGAGCAGCTCCTCGATGAGCGAGGCATGGCCGATGGGATCCCCCATCACTATCCAGCCATTGCCCTCGACCCCATACATCAGAAACGCCTCGCCACCGGGGTGAAACAGCAACGACTTGTCACCGAGCTGCGCCAGATAGCCGTGGCCACCACCCTCCCGCCGCACCAGTGCCTGCGCCCGGACCAGCGCCTCCTGGTCCGGCTTGTGGCCGGAGATCCGCAAGGGAGCCAGCAGTTGCGCTACCCCGACCGCGGCCAGCACGGCGATCACGCTGCCCATGGCGCGCAGGCCACGGGAGGCGGCGCCATGGGGCGAGAAGTGGAGCCAGAGGCTGTGGTCATACGCCACCTGGCTATAGGAGAACAGCAGCAGCCACAGCGCCCACAGCAGCACGGCGCCCACCGACAGGAGCCAACCCGGGGTGAACTGGGCATGCAGCAGGGAGCCCTTGCGGTAAAACAGACTGCGGCAGGGGCTGATGATCAGCAGGAAGGTGCCGAGCAGCAGAGCCGACTCCCAGTCAAATCCCTTGAGCAGGGAGAAGAACATCCCGAGCGCCAGCAGCCACTGGGTGATCCGGAAGGCGGCATCGTGGCGCCGATAGAGACTGTGTGCCAGCAGGATCAGCAGCACGCCGCTGACGCTGCCGAGCACATGGGACAGCTCCAGCAGGTGCAGCGGCAACAGCTGCAGCAAGGCTTCGATCCGCCCTCGCATGGTCGGCAGCATGCCGGAGCAGAGCAGCAGGGTGCCGGCCGCGAAGGTGCCCAGGCTTACCAGGGCCGGCAGGAATTCGCGCATGGCGGCCATGATCCCCTGCAGCCGGTGCCAGCGGGCCCGCTGCTGCAAGGCCTCCTGGCTGGCAAACAGCAGCAGGGCGCAGAAGAAGGGCAGTAGGTAATAGGCGCAGCGATAGAGCAGCAAGGAGGCCAGCAATTTGTCTACCGGCAGATACTGGGCGAGCAGCAGGCTCATGCTCGCCTCGAACACCCCTATCCCGCCGGGCACATGAGCCAGCACCCCGAGGAAGCTGGCGAGCACGAAGGCGCTGAGCAGCACCGGGTAGGAGACGCTGCCCGCCGGCAACAGCACATAGAGCACGGCGGCGGCGGCCATCCAGTCCAGCAGGGCGATCAGCAGTTGCAGCAGGCGAGTCTTGAAGGTTGGCAACACCAGCTCGTGCCCGCGCCAGGAGAGGGCCGACCTGGGCCACAGCAGATAGCCCAGCACCGCCAGCAGCGCCAGGGCGCCGACCAGCTGCAACAGCCAGCCGGTCCATGCCGGCCAGCCAGGCAACAGGCTGGCGGCCTGCCCCAGCAACAAGGCGCCGCCGCCCCAGGCCAGCAGACCGAGGAAGAAGGTGATGGAGCAGAACAGTATGACTCTGGCCACCTCCCCCGTGCCGAGTCCGAGCGAGGAGTAGATCCGGTAGCGCACCGAGGAGCCGGTCAGCAACGCGAACCCCAGGGTATTGGAGAAGGTGTAGGCGATGAAGGAGGTCATGCCGATCTGTTGCCAGGGCAGTCGCCTGCCGAGTGCGCGCACCGCCAGCAGGTCATAGCAGCAGAGGCAGCCGTAGCTGAGCAGGGTCAGCAACAGCGCCCCGCCCAGCTGCGGCAAGGGCTGGGACCAGATGGCCAGCCGGATGTCGTGCCAGTGCCAGAGGTGGGTCAAACGATACAGCACGGTCAATGCCGCCCCCAGCAGCAACAGGCTGCACAGGGGGCCCAACCAGATTAACAGCGAACGCCGCATTCAAGATTCCTGTCAGGAGAGAAATAACAAACACACCCCATTGAGACTAAGGAGAGAATCCACGTCGGGTGGAGAAAATACAGTCCAAATGAGAACGAACCTCGGCCGGGGTGCCGTCGCCGCGCCCCCCTCCCTGCCAGTCGCCATCAGGTTTACACCAGCCCCCTCGGGGCGGCTATCAATCTTCTGTAACCTTATGTACGAGCAGGGAAAAAGCGCGTCCCGCCGCGAGGGCGGGACGGCTGGTAGGCAGGCCTGCCGCGCACGACATGACAGGCCGCTATTTCAATCGGCAGTCGACAAGAGTGGCGCCGGCCCCCCGTTCAATAGCCATAGAAGGATTCGCTGCGCACGTTCTCCTCATCCATGCCGGCCGCCGTCAGCGCCTGGCAGATGGCCTCGACCATGAGCGGCGGGCCTGAGACGTAGCAGACCGGGTTGGCCAGCCCGGTGATGGCCTGTTTCAGCCAGGGGCTGTCGATGACATGGGTCTCGCCCTGCCAGGGCTGCGCCGAGTGCGCCATGTCGGTCATGGTCGCCAGCAGACGGAATCTCGGGTTGAGTCGCTCGAGCCGCTGCAGCTCGGCCAGGAAGGCCGCATCCTCCGGTCGCCGGTTGCTGTAGAGCAGCAGCAAGTCCTGCGGGGTCTGCTGCTTGGCGGCGTGCCGCAGCATGCTCATGAAGGGGGTGATCCCGATGCCGCCGGCGATGAGCACGCCGGCACGCTCCGGCTGCTTGTGCAGGGTAAGCGAGCCGAATGGGCCGTTGATCTGAAGCTTGCTGTCGAGGGGCAGGGCGCCCAGCGCACGCTTGAAGGCGCTGTCCCGCATGCGGGTGGCCACCAGCAACTCGTCCTCATGGGGCGCACTGACGATGGAGAAGGTGTGGCGGACATCGGGGGATCTGGGGTTGTCCTGGTGTCCCGGCAGGCTGAGATCCAGGGCCTGACCGGGCTTGTGGTCAAACCCTTCCGGTTTTTCGAAATGAAAGGCCATGGTGCCTTCGGCGAGCGGGTGGCGGGCAACCAGACGAACCCTGTATTCGGCCATGATGAGACTCCCTGTGTGAAGCGGATGGCGGTCTTCATTAGGATGGGATCCTTCGGCTGTGTATGCCCAGAAAAATGCCGGGAAAGTCGGCGACGCTGAGTGCGCCAGCCCGGCCGCCGGGCGACGGGGCGCCCTGCTCCCGCCAGCCCCTACACCGCCGAGGCAGAGCGTGCCATGCTGCTCTTATCCACGACGCAATCATCCGCAGCGGCCATTCGGCACCGCCCTGGGCCGACAACCCCAACCAAGGAGGCAAGGCATGGACAAGGCGCCACTGATCCGACGCTTCCCCCTCAACCGCCAGGGGCGCGATCTGGCCGTCGGTGACATCCACGGCTATTTTGGGCTGCTGCAACAGGCGCTGAACCGGGTGGGTTTCGATCCGGTGTGCGATCGCCTGTTCTCCGTCGGCGATCTGACCGATCGCGGGCCTGAGTGCACGCAGGCCCTCGACTGGCTGGCACACCCCTGGTTCCACCCCGTGTGTGGCAATCACGACGACTACGTCTGCCGCCACGAGAGCTGCGATAAAGACAACTGGATTCAGAATGGGGGCGCCTGGTTTCAGCGCCTGACCAGGGCCGAGCGAGACGAATTTGCAGCCCGCTACCGCGCACTGCCGATTGCCATCGAGGTGGCCACCCCGAGCGGCCCGGTCGGCCTGCTGCATGCCGACTGCCCCTTCCCCTCCTGGCAAACGCTGCTGGACAAGCTGGACGGTGGGGTGGCCGGCGGCCAGCTGCGGTCCATCAAGAATGTCTGCCTGTGGTCGCGCCGCCGCATAGAGCTGCGAGATGAGAGTGGGGTCGTGGATCTGGTTGCGCTGGTGGTGGGTCACACCCCGCTGAGCGCCCCCGCCCGCCTAGGCAATGTGTACTACATAGACACCGGTGGCTGGTACCCTCATGAGGGGGGTTTCTTCACCCTGCTCGATCTGCACAGCCTGATGCCGGTGACCTCACCCGGTGGCAACCCCTGAGCAGAGCCTCTTCACATCTGTATCGGGCCCCAACCTATGTCCCAGCTGCGACAGGATTTACCTGCCCGCCTTAACGGCCACTATCCTTTCTCTGCACCCTTATGTTCGTGCGGCAAAAAGAGTGCACCGTCCATGGATAGGCATAGTTAAACCCGCTGTTTATCCCGCTTCAAGGAGATGGAATGGAACTCCCCTCTGTAGTCACATCGATTCTGGCTATTGCCCTGCTCTTTTTAGGTCCCATCTTTTTACTGATGGGCGTCATGACGATCATCATGAAGAGGTACAAGCGACATCACACCAGTCCGCTGACCAGGGATCTGCTCAGGCCGGCAGGTCATACCCTGCAAGAACAGATCGATGATCAGAGGATCGATCTCTTCGGCCTCATGTTGATGACCCCATTGATGTTGCTCATGATTGCCCTGCTGGCATTGTTAAAAAACACCCTCGACGGCACTCGGGTATCGCTCAGCCAACTGGTGATTCTCGGGGGGATGGCTGCGGGTGCCTTTAGCTACTTTTCCTATCGCATCTATAAAGTCATCAGACACCTGCAACATCTGAAACTCGGCTATGCCTGTGAGCTGGCGGTGGGCCAGGAGCTCGAGTATCTGGTCAGGCCAAATGATCATCCCTATCGGGTCTATCACGATATCCCGTTCGATGGCTTCAACATCGATCATCTGATCATCTCCCCCAATGGCGTCTTCGTGGTCGAGACCAAGGGTCGCTCCAAACCCATCAACGACGGCACCAAGCAGTTCAAGGTCAGGGTGGAAAACAATGCGCTTCACTTCCCGAACCATGTGGAAACCGAGCCGCTGGAGCAGGTCAGGCGCAACGTCACCTCGGTGCGCAACTGGCTCAATAGCGCCACTGGCACCGATGTGCCGGTGGGCGGGATCCTGGTGCTACCCGGCTGGTATGTCGAACTGCATCAGAAGGCGACTGCCCCCTATGTCGTCAGTGCCGCCGCGCTGCCCAAGGTGCTGCCACAGTTGCGCGTCGGCACGCTGGAACTGGCACATATTCGGGCCATCGCCCATCAGGTGGAGCAGAAAGTGAGGGATATAGCCAAATAGCACTGCCCATTAAAACAGCAGGCAACCGCCCCAGGCTTCGCTCTGCCTGCGCTATGGTTTACCATGCTGGCAACTGCGGTGCATGGCACCGCCCACCCAGGCGCCATGGCGCCGCCATCGGACAGCCCATCTCGAACAACATGAGCAAAACAGCACAGCCAGGCAGCGAGCCCACCTTCTACTTCCACGACTACGAGACCTTCGGCATCAGCCCGGCGCGGGACAGACCGGCGCAGTTCGCTGGCATTCGCACCGATGCGGATTTCAACGTCATCGGCGAGCCGCTGGTGATCTACTGCAAGCCGCCGGCGGATTACCTGCCTGAGCCCGAGGCCTGCCTCATCACCGGCATCACGCCGCAGAAGGCGATGAAGGACGGGCTGTGCGAGGCGGACTTCATCCGCCAGATCCACGAGCAGTTCGCCACTCCGAACACCTGCGTGCTGGGCTACAACAGCATCCGCTTCGATGACGAGGTGACCCGCTACACCCTGTATCGCAACTTCTACGACCCCTATGCCTACGCCTGGCAGAACGGCAACTCCCGCTGGGACATCCTCGACATGCTGCGGGCCTGCTATGCCCTGCGCCCGGAGGGGATCACCTGGGCCTTCGATGAGGAAGGCAAGCCGAGCTTCCGGCTGGAGAAGTTGACGGTGGCCAACGGCGTCGCCCATGCCAATGCCCACGATGCGCTGTCGGACGTGCTGGCCACCATAGAGCTGGCCAAGCTGGTGAAGAGTGCCCAGCCCAAGCTGTTTGATTACCTGTTTTCCCTGCGCAACAAAAACAAGGTGAAGGCGCTGATCGACGTGGTGACCATGAAGCCACTGGTCCATGTCTCGGGCATGTTCTCTCCCTGGCAGGGCTGCGTGAGCTGGGTGTCACCACTGGCCTGGCATCCGACCAATCAGAATGCGGTGATCATGGTGGATCTCACCCGTGACCCCAGCCCGCTCATCGAGCTCTCCAGCGACGAGATCCGCGAGCGGCTCTACACCAAAAAAGAGGAGCTGGGGGAGCTGGCGGGCATTCCGATCAAGCTGGTGCACATCAACAAGTGCCCGGTGCTGGCCCCCGCCGCGACCCTGACCCCGGCTCGGGCCGACGAGCTCGGGGTCAACCGCGAGCAGTGCCGCAAGAGCCTGGATCTGCTGCGGGCCCACCCCGAAGTGCGGGAAAAACTGGTGGAGGTGTTCAATCAGGAGTTTGCCGGCAGCAACGACGGCGACCCCGATACCCAGCTCTACGCCGGTTTCTTTGGTCACGGCGACAAGGCCGCCCTGGATCTGGTGCGGGCCACCCCGGCGGAACTGCTGGGCGAGCGGGAATTTGCCTTCAGCGATCCGCGTCTGCCGGAGATGCTGTTCCGCTACCGTGCCCGCAACTGGCCGCACACCCTGAGCGAGGCGGAGCAGAAGCGCTGGCGCCTTCACTGCAGCGACTACTTCAGCAGCCGTCTGCCGGATTATGTGCCACGCCTCGAGGCGCTGGCGGAGCAGAACCAGGGTAACGAACGGAACTTTGCCATCCTCAAGAGCCTCTATCACTACCTCGAAGATCTATGAGATGTGAGCCGTTTCACAGTAAAAAACCTGTACGCTCCCTGCGCTCACGACATAATGAGCAAGGGAGCCAAGACTCCTGACAATTTAATTACTTGTATGCACGGCTGGCATGGATGCCTTGCTTTCGACCCTTGGGGATCTTGATGCGCTCCGGACTCACTGCTCTAACGCTTATCAGCTGCACCCTGCTGCCATCGGCCGCCATGGCGGGGAGCCGTTTCGAGGTACCGGACTATCTGCTGCGTCTGCCGGAGCAGACCTATCAGCTGATCGAACGCAACTTCAGCAACCTCTATCAGCAGACCGACTTCACGCCCCAGATCGTCAACAGCTATTTCAACCACTCCGATCTCTACCGCTTCGCCGGGATCCCGCTCGCGATCACCCCGCAGAACGGCTTCCAGATGGAGATCTTCGGCCAGCTCTACAACAAATCCTCCCAGATCTATGCCCAGATGAGCCAGGATCTCTCCCTCTACCGCACCCTGCGCGTCGACATGATGGGGGATCAGAGTGACGAGGTCGCCATCGGCATGGGGCTCGGCATTCCCCTGAGCGCCCGCCTGACCCTCAAGGCGCTGGCCTCCAGCAACGAGATCCCGGGCTATGGCTCCGCCAACTACGCCATCGGGATGGAGTGGCACTTCTAAGCCGTCTGCCAGACCCCTTACCATACAAAAAGGCTCCCGTCGGGAGCCTTTTTGTATGGCGCTAGCCTCAGGCGTAGCGGATCACCCGCCCCTGGCCCCCCTGCAGCACAAGGGCGTCGCCCAGCGGGCTGTCGTCCCAGAAATCCGTGCCCCCCGCCGGCAGCGCGAGCCTCTTCGCCTGCTCGCCCCAGTTGAACAGGCAGAGCAGCTCGCCGCCCCCGGGCAGGGCCACCCGCCCACGGGAGAAGCCCATGTCATCGAAGCGGGCCGCCGGCGTGCGCGCCTCGCACAGGGCCAGCAGCCTGAGCAGTTGCGCCCCCTGCAGCTCATCGAGATCCTGCAGCCGGTCGCCGGCCAGCACCATGCCACCGCTCGCCACCAGGGCGGCCAGGTGGAACTGGTAGTCGAACGCGCCGGCCTGCTGATTGGGCAAGTCGCGCAGGCAGACGCAGTCGGGATCCAGCGCCCAGAGCCGGTCGTTCTGCCAGGCGCGGCAGAAGGCTTCCCGGGCTATCTGGCGAAAACGCGGGCCCTGGCGCTCCACGTCGTCGCTCACCCGCATGCCGTGCACCAGCCCCAGGCTGGGCCAGAGGGGGGCGTTGCAGCCGAGCAGGAAGGCGCCCTCACCCGCCCCGCGCAGCACGGCCGCCATGCCACGGCGATAAGCCTCCACCCGGGTGGCGGACGGATCGCAGAAGTGGCCGCCGTGGATGGCGCCCCAGAAGTTGGCGTCCAGCTTGAAATAGTGGATGCCCCACTGCTCGCGCAGGGTCCGGAACACCCGCTCGAGGTGGGCCTGCACCTCGGGGTGGGAGCCATCAAGCACATACCAGGGGGTGCAGCGCCAGCCGCCGTAGGTCACCCGCTCGGAGGGTAACGGCAGGCCGTCATTCCCCTTCACGAACCAGTCGGGGTGATCCTGAAATACCCGGGAGCCCGGCTCGGCAATAAAGGGGGCGACCCAGAGCGCGGGCTCGCAACCCGCCGCCCGGATCTCGGCCGCGAGCGGCGCGACCCCCTGCTCGAACTTGGCGGAGGGAGTGAGCCAGTCCCCCATCCTGGCCTGGTAGCCATCGTCTATCTGCACGTAGCGCAGCCCCGGGAAACGCTCGGCCCGCACCGCGAGGTTCTCGCGAATATCCGCCGCACTCACCTCTGCATAGTAGTGATACCAGGAGCACCAGCCGCTCGGCCGCGCGGGCACCTGGGCCACCAGGCTGCCGTGCTCGGTCTCGACTCGGCTCGCCAGCTCCCCGAGCAGGGCCTCCCTGTCCGGCCCCTCCAGACAGATCAGCGCCTCGCTCTGCCAGTGCTGGCCCGGCGCGAGCGAGCGCCCCTCGCCATTCATCAGGATCTGCAGGCGACCCTCGGGGTAGAGCCGAAACTCGCCGCCAAAACGCTGACAGCTGGCGAAGGCGAGCAACAGCCAGCCCTGCGCCCGCTCGACCAGCAGCAGGTTGTGGACGCTGTGATAGCCCTCGTCCGCCGTAATGCGATAGACACCCGCATCCGGGCAGCGCCCGACCGGCTCGGGGCGCTGCCAAGTGCCCATGGTCTGGGCCAGCATCTGGAAGCCCTCCCCATAGATGGCCGCCTCGGGGGGGATGCCCAGCTCGCCGTCAAACAGCAGCCAGTCCTGCACGGGCTCAGGGGTGGCGCCGGTGTTATCCAGCCTTACCCGGCACAGGGGGCCGTCCCACTGGCGGGTCTGCAGCAGATGGGACGGCAGGGCGGGATCGGCGGGCCACTGGCGCAGCACGGACAAGAGAGCAGGATACGACATGGGATCTCCTCATGATAAGACGCGGAAAAACGGCGGCGATGGGTCGCCATTGTATCGTCTGTGGGTCAGTTGACCCTGTTCTGTGACCCCTGCGCTCTGCTAAACTGCGACCTCGCTCACAGTTGCCAAGATGAGGCCCCCGTGCTGCTTCAACGCACCCTGCTGTACCTTCGTGACTTCATGGTCATCCTCGCCTGCCTGCTGACAGGCAAAACCCTGGCGGCCCTGCTGCCCTTCGCCTTCCCCGGCAGCATCATCGGCATGCTGCTGCTGTTCGTGCTGCTCTCCCTGCAACTCATCAAGCTGCACTGGGTCGAACAGGGTGCCGGCCTGCTGCTGCGCCACATGGGGGTCCTGTTCGTGCCGGTGGCGGTCGGGCTGGTGGCCTGGCTCGAGCCCCTGCGTCAATCCTTCGGGCTCATCATGCTCTGCGTCGTGCTGGGGATAGTGCTGATCCTCGCCACCGTCGGCCACCTCTACCAGAGGATGAACAAGCAATGATCCCCTCGTTCGCCCTGCCACTCATGCCGTTCCTCTCGGCCATGACCAGGAGGCTGCCATGATGTTCTGGCTCGCCATTCCGCTGACCCTGGCGCTCTATTTCATGACCCGGGCGCTCTATCGCCGCCTGCCCTGGCCCATCGTCAACCCCGTGCTGATCCCCACGGCCGTCATCATCGGCCTGCTGCTCTGGCTGGATCTGCCGCTGGATCAGTACCAGCACGGCACCTTCCCCATCACGGCGCTGCTGGAGCCGGCGGTGGTCGCGCTGGCGCTGCCGCTCTATCAGCAGGCCCGCCAGATCCGCTCAAGGCTCAAACCCATCCTGGTCTGCACCCTGGCCTCTGTGCTGATCTCGGTCTGCACTACTCTGCTGATCGGCCATCTGATGGGGGCAGATCCGGCGCTGCTGGCCTCGCTTGCCACCAAGTCCATCACCACCCCGCTCGCCATGAGCGTCAGCCAGTCGCTGGGCGGCATCCCCGCCATCGCGGCGGCCGTGGTGGTCATAGTGGGGATTATCGGTGCCCTGATCGGCTATCCGCTGCTCAAACTACTGAAAGTGACCGACCCGGAAGCCCAGGGCCTCGCCATGGGGGCCTGCGCCCACGCCATCGGCACCGCCACCTCCGCCGAGAAGGGGGTCACCCAGGGCGCCTTCTCGTCGCTGGCCATGGTGGTGTGCGGCATCCTCACCGCCGCCGTGGCCCCGCTGCTGTTTGCCATCTACCACTGGCTGACCTGAGACCACCCCACGCTGCCCCTGCAATGGCCGCCCTGGCGGCCATTGCTCGCTTTCCAGTCAAACGCCCACTCATACTCAGGTGACACTTAAGACTCCCCGTGCTGGGAGCTGACGCACAGATTGCGCAAGACAAACGTTTCCTTTAACATCGCCGGCCCTTTGCCCACCAAGGCGTGAGCGCGCTCACACATTTCGCCGCGCTTGCTCCCTACAATGGCCCCCCAATTGGCCTTTGAGGACACAGTATGCATCCCCGTTTTGCCAAGCCACTCGAGACCCTGTCTGCCCCGCTGCAGGCAGCACTGCTGCCCATGCTGGGCGACGATTTCCAGGCCCGTTTCAGCCCCGAGCAGATCACCACCCTGAGCGCCGCCACCGGGCTGGAGGATCGCGCCCTGCGCCTCGCCCTGCTGCCGCTGGCCGCCGCCTGCTCGGTCGCCCCCATCTCCAAGTTCTTCGTCGGCGCCATCGCCTGCGGCCTGAGTGGTACCTGGTACCTGGGCGCCAACATGGAGTTCGCCGGCCAGGGGCTGTTCCACTCGGTGCACGCCGAGCAGTCTGCCATCTCCAACGCCTGGCTGGGTGGCGAGACCGGGATCTCCGAGATCACCGTCAACTACACCCCCTGCGGCCACTGCCGCCAGTTCATGAACGAGCTGAGCACCGCCAAGACCCTGAAGGTCTCCCTGCCGGACGACCTGAGCGAGCTGCAATCCTTCCTGCCCCACTCGTTCGGCCCGGCGGATCTCGACATCACAGATGCCCTGATGAGCCCGCAGGCCCACCATGAGCTGGTGCTGGAGAGCGACGATCCCCTGTGGCAGGCCGCGCTGGCCGCCGCCCGCCAGAGCTACGCCCCCTACAGCCAGGGTTACGCCGCGGTGGCGCTGCAGTTCGCCGACGGCCGCATCTTCTGCGGTCGTTACGCCGAGAACGCCGCCTTCAACCCCAGCCTCCCCCCGATGCAGATGGCCTGCGCCCACGCCGTGCTGAACGGCGAGGAGCTCACCAGGGTGCGCCGCGCCGTGCTGCTGGAGAACAAGCAGGGCCAGATCAGCCAGCGGGATGCGGCCCAGTCCACCCTCAAGGCGCTGGGCTCAGTCGAGCTGGAATACCGGGCGGTCTGACGCCAGCGTCGCCCATGAGCCCATCAAAAAGGGGAGCCACTGGCTCCCCTTTCTATTTCTGCTCGCGAGTCCCGGATTGATCAGGACTCCCAGATAATGCTCTCGCCGCCGGACCAGCGCTCGCCGATATCCGCGTATTTCTGCTCCAGCAGGTGGCGGCGGATCTTCATGGTCGGGGTCAGCACCCCGTTCTCGATGTTCCAGGGGGCCTTGACCACCAGGATGCCGCGGATCCTGGCATGGGACTCCAGCTGATCGTTGACCCGCTTGCGGGCGGCCTCCAGCTGGGCATTGACCTCGGCCCTGTCCCCTCTCATGGCACTCTCGGCCAGTTGCACCAGGGCGACTGGCTGCGGCATGCCATAACCGATGACGCACAGCTGCTCTATGATGGGCTCCTGCCCCAGCAACCCCTCGATGGGCACAGGCGCCACGTACTTGCCCTTGGCGGTCTTGAACACGTCCTTCATGCGGCCGGTGATGGTGAGGTAGCCCTCCCTGTCCAGCTTGCCCATGTCGCCGGTGTGGAGCCAGCCATCGGCGTCGATGGCCTCGGCGCTGTGCTCGGGATCCTTGTAGTAACCCAGCATCATGCCTTCACAGCGACAGAGGATCTCCCCCTCGTCCGAGATGCGGATCTCGACCCCGGGCCCCGCCTTGCCGACCGTGCCTATCTTGTCGGCCCTGAATGGATAGTTGAGGGTGGAGAAGGCGTGGTTTTCGGTCATGCCCCAGGCCTCGGTGATGTTGATGCCGATGCTGTAATACCACTGCAGCAGGGCCGGCGCCACCGGGGCCGAGCCACAGCCGAGTACCCGCGCCTGATCCAGCCCCAGCCCCTTGCTCAGCTTGCGCTTGATCAGGGTCGAGACCAGCGGGATCTTGAGCAGCAGGGCGAGCTTCTTCTGGGGCAGCTTCTCGAGGATCTTGATGCGGAACATGGCCCACAGCCGCGGCACCGAGATGAACACCGTGGGACGGCAGCGCTTGACGTCGTCGATGAAGGTATCGAGGGATTCGGGGAAGGCGATGGTGGCGCCGCTGAACAGGCTGCCGCCATAGATGTAGACCCGCTCGGTGATGTGAGCCAGCGGCAGGTAGGAGAAGCCGCGATCGGCGTCGGTCAGTGCCACCGCCTCCACCAGCTTCTCGCACGACCAGGCGTAGCGCTCGACGCTCAGCATGGCGCCCTTGGGCTTGCCGGTGCTGCCGGAGGTGTAGACCAGGCTCAGCAGGGAGTCCGGCGCCTGCACCGGGCTATCGGGAATAGGGGCGTGCGCCGCCAGCAACTTGTCCCATTGCAAGGCGGCCGGCATGGTGTCATAGGGGAAGGCGATGCGCAGCAGGTCGGCGGGAACGCCGGCCTCCTGGCTCTTCCAGTCGTCCAGCTTGCCGACGAAGATCGCCTTGGCCTCGCTGTGACGCAGTACGTATTCGATGGTGTCGACGTTGGCGGTCGGGTAGATGGGCACGCTCACATACTGCCCCATCTGCATCGCCAGATCGGCGATGAACCACTCGGCACAGTTCTTGGAAAGCAGCGCTACCTTGTCGCCGGACACCAGCCCCAGCTCGCGCAGGGCCGTCACCATGCGCCGCGCCTGATCCGCCACTTCCGACCAGCTGAAGTCGCGGTATTCACGGTGGATGGTCTGTCTGAGATAGATCCGGTCAGGACACTGCCGCTCCCAGTGATAGAGCATCTCGAGCGGCAGTTTGGTGGCAATGCGTGAGGAGGAGGCCATAGTTTAATCCCTGAAACAAAAGGCAAGACTCATTATTAACCTTTTGATAACACTCAGGGAAGCAGATTACTCAAACTTCTGTTTGAATTGTGTGGGGGATCAAGCTTCCGCCTGCTGCTGCAGCCGTCTCCACATGTCCTGCACCAGCACCTCGTCCTGCTCGGACAGCTCACCCTGCAAGATGGCCTCGTTCAGGCTGCGCAATACATAGCTCTTTACATCCCGCACCAGGGTCTTGCCTTCCAGCTCGGCTCGCGCCACCGCCAGCGAGATGTGGCCGCGCAGATAACCGCCCGCAAACAGATCGTCTTCGCTGGCCGTGGCGACCATGGTGTCGATCAGTCCCAACAACTTGTGCTCAAAATCGTGAATCGTCATGTAACGCAGCCTCATTTTCAGAGTGGCTGGCAATAAGTTGCCGGCAAAATAATTCGGGGAGTGGAACCGCGATCCGATTGATCGCGGCTCTCTGGCGCCAGGCCAGCCGCATCCTTGATGTCCTATTCCGGGTTGGCCACCGGGTAGATGACCTGATCCTTGTATCCGGTGGTTATCCGCAGATAACCACTTAACGACCGGTTCAGTGCCGGGTCATCGGTATCCACCAGCAGCGGACGACCATCGAGTGCCGCCAGCTTGGCTTTGGTGGCGAGAACCTGGATATGGTCCCGCCCGACGGCCCGGATCACCTCTGGACTCAGTTGCTGATTTCCGCGCCCGAACAGATGTCCCTGGCCACCGATCAGGGTAATGATCAGGCGGCAGCGACGACCGCGGATCCGGGTCAGGATGTCCGCGGCGGACAGATCCTGCCCGATAAGCCGGCCATTTTCCACCAGATCCACACCGAGCAAGGTATTTTCCAGCCCCAGCTCCCCCATGCAGGCGGCGACCGTGCTGCCGGATCCCATCAGATAGAGGGTATCGGCCTCCATCTGCTCCACCACCCCGGCGGCGAGATCGGCCAGCACCAGCTCCTCGGACTCCCGCCCGCCCTGCTTGACCGCCTGTACGTAGCGCAGATCGCCCGGCACCAGCAGCTGGCCATAGTGACGGGCGCGCACCTTGCCCGCCCGAAACGCCTCTTCGTCGATGTCCATCACCTCGGCATCCACCAGGCTCAGCAGCTCACCGCCTATCATCCGCGCCACCACCCGACCGCTGGCGGCCGGGGTCACCCCGTACACCCCGGAGTGGATCTTGCACCCGGCCGGAATGCCGAGCACATGGCAGGACTCCCCCACCGCGGCGCAGATATCCCTGGCGGTGCCATCGCCGCCGGCGAACAGCAGCAAATCCACCCCAGCCGCCCGCATCAGCTCGGCGGCGGTGCGGGTGTCGGCGGCGCTGGTGGAGCCGGCGGCGGGTCGATGGACGATGCGATGGGGCAACCCGAGCGACTCGGCAAGCGTCCCCCCCATGTCGCCCGCCACCGTCAGCAGCTCGAAGGATTTTGTCAGCTGACAGAGCGGCAGCAGGGCCTGACGGGCCCGCTCCTGCGCCTTTGGCACCGCGCCCCGCGCCAGCGCCTCGGCCACGACACCGTCGCTGCCCTTGAGGCCGACCGCCCCGCCGATGCCGGCGACCGGGTTGATAATGAGCCCTAAACGAAACATGATTCTCTCCCTCTGATCGCCGCTATTTTATCTGTTCGCCGCTATGGGACAAGCCAAGTCGGCCTGCTAGAATGCGCTGCTTCAATTTTTTAACCAAGGTTCAATCATGCTGGAATGGATTGCTGATCCCTCTGCCTGGGTCGCGCTCGCTACCCTCACCCTGCTCGAGATCGTATTGGGCATCGACAACATCATCTTTATCTCCATCCTGGTCGGCCGGCTACCGGAGGCCCAGCGTCAGCGCGCTAGGATCCTGGGGCTGGGGCTGGCCATGGGTACCCGTATCCTGCTGCTGCTGTCACTGGCCTGGGTGATGCGACTCACCCATCCGCTGTTCAGCCTGTTCGACGAGGCCATCTCGGGCCGGGATATGATCCTGCTGGTGGGGGGCCTGTTCCTCATCGCCAAGAGCACCCACGAGATCCACCAGAGCCTGGAAGGGGCCGCCGACGAGCAGGGGATGGTGAGCAAGACCGCCGGCTTCATGTCGACACTGGTACAGATCGCCATCCTCGACATCATCTTCAGCCTGGATTCCGTCATCACCGCCGTCGGCATGGCGGACCACGTGCCCGTCATGGTGCTGGCCATCATGATCGCCGTCGGGGTCATGATGTTTGCCGCCAAGGCCATCGGTGACTTCGTCGACGAGCACCCCACCATCAAGATGCTGGCGCTATCCTTCCTGATCCTGGTCGGTGTCGCGCTGGTGGGCGAAGGGCTGGATATGCACATTCCGAAGGGTTACATCTACTTCGCCATGGCCTTCTCGCTGGTGGTGGAGATGATCAACATTCGCTTGCGCGGTCATCAGACCCGCGCCAAGTAAACGCCTGTATTCAGGCATTCAGAGCAACAAAAAGCGCGACCAGAGGTCGCGCTTTTTTTATGGCTGCCATGAGCGGGCCATTGCCCGCTGGCGCTGTGCTCAGAGCGCGTTGCGGGTCGCCACCGCATCGGCCAGGTTGCGCAGCAGCACCTCGGTATCGGCCCAGTTGATGCACGCGTCCGTGATGCTCTGACCGAAGGTGAGTTCGCAGCCTTCCACCAGATCCTGGCGCCCTTCCACCAGGTGGCTCTCCACCATGACGCCGAACACCGCCTTGCTGCCGGCGCGCAGCTGATCGGCCACGTCCTCGGCCACTATCATCTGATTCTTGAACTGCTTGCTGCTGTTGGCGTGGCTGAAGTCGATCATCACCTTCTGCGGCAGACCGGCCTTGTCCAGCCCCTTCACCACCTCATCCACGTGGGCGGCGCTGTAGTTCGGCTCGCGGCCACCGCGCAGTATGATGTGGCAATCCGGGTTGCCCCGGGTGGAGACGATGGCGGAGTGGCCGTACTTGGTCACCGACAGGAAGTGGTGCGGCGCACTGGCCGCGCCGATGGCGTCGATGGCGACCTTGATGGTGCCGTCGGTGCCGTTCTTGAATCCGACCGGGCAGGAGAGACCGGAGGCCAGCTCGCGGTGCACCTGGGATTCGGTGGTGCGGGCACCGATGGCGCCCCAGCTCATCAGATCCGCCATGTATTGCGGCGTGATCATGTCGAGGAATTCGGAGGCGGTCGGCAGCCCCATGTCGTTGAGATCCAGCAGCAGCTTGCGACCGATGCGCAGGCCGTCGTTGATCTGGCAGCTGTTGTCGAGGTAAGGGTCGTTGATCAGCCCCTTCCAGCCCACGGTGGTGCGCGGCTTCTCGAAGTAGACCCGCATCACTATCTCGAGCGACCCCTTGAGCTCATCACGCAAGGCCTTGAGGCGCTTGCCATATTCCAGCGCGGCCAGGGGATCGTGGATGGAGCAGGGGCCGATCACCACCAGCAGGCGCTGATCTTCGCCGGCCAGGATCTGATGAATGGCCTGACGGGATTCAAAGACGGTCGATGAGGCGGTCTCGGTCGCCGGAAACTTCTCGAGCACCGCAACCGGGGGCAATAACTCTTTGATTTCACTGATTCGAACGTCGTCGGTTTGATGCTGCATGACAAGATTTCCTGCTAGATGACTGCGATAGAGAGATCTCAATCTAGCCCTACGGCGGGACGGTGTAAATAGAAAATTACATTGCCAATGGAAGAATTTTTAGAGGTGATCTTGCAAGTTACAGAAATGATGCTAGGGAGGCAGGAAGTGAAAAGGCCCGCACTGAGGCGGGCCCGACGGGGTTAGACGGCCTGGCTGATGCCGGCCAACTTGTCGAAATAGTCCGGGAAGGTCTTGGAGGTACAACCCGGATCGTTGATGGTCACCGCCGTATCCGACAGCGCCACCAGCGAGAAGCACATGGCGATGCGGTGATCGTTGTAGGTGTCGATCGCCGCGTGTTGCAGCTGCGTTGGCGGGGTGACGGTGATGAAGTCATGCCCCTCCTCCACCTCCACACCCAGCTTGCGCAGCTCGGTCGCCATGGCGTGCAAGCGATCGGTCTCCTTCACCCGCCAGTTGTAGATGTTGCGAATGGAGGTCGGCCCCTCGGCAAACAGCGCCGTGGTGGCGATGGTCATGGCCGCGTCCGGGATCTGGTTCATGTCCATGTCGATGCCGTGCAGCGGAGCCTGCTGTGCCTCGATGAAGTCGTCACCCCAGGTGATCTTTGCCCCCATCTTCTCCAGCACGTCGGCGAAGTGAATGTCGCCCTGGATGCTGTGCTTGCCGATGCCGGTCACCCGCACCTTGCCCTTGATGGCGCCCGCCGCGAGGAAGTAGGAGGCGCTGGAGGCATCCCCTTCCACCAGGAAGTCACCGGGGCTGACATAGGTCTGGTTACCCTTGATGTAGAACAGCTTGTAGTCGTCGTGTTCGATGACCACCCCGAACTGCTTCATGATGTGCAGGGTGATGTCGATGTAGGGCTTGGAGACCAGCTCCCCCTTGATGTGGATGCGGGTATCGCCGGCCGCCATGGGGGCCGCCATCAGGAAGGCGGTCAGGAACTGGCTGGAGACGGAGCCGTCGACGTGCACATCGCCGCCCCAGAGTCCCTTGGCATCTACCACCAGCGGCGGGTAGCCATCTTTCTTCAGGTACTGGATGTGAGCGCCGGCTTCACGCAGGGCATCCACCAGATGACCGATGGGGCGCTCTTCCATGCGCGGCTCACCGCCCAGCATGTATTCACCGGATCCCAGACACAGCGCCGCGCAGAGCGGGCGCATGGCGGTGCCGGCGTTGCCGAGGAAGAGGTTGACCGGCTCCTTCACCGCGAAGCTGCGACCCAGGCCGTGCACCGTACACTCTGTCTTGTCGGCGGAGAGCTTGTACTTGACGCCGAGCTGGGTCAGCGCCGCCAGCATATGACGGATGTCATCGCTGTCGAGCAGGTTGGTCAGCCGGGTGGTGCCCCGCGCCAGGGCTGCCAGCAGCAGGGCACGGTTAGAGACACTTTTGGAGCCAGGCAGATTGACCACGCCAGCCACACGAGAAATGGGTTCCAAACGCAACGAATTCATAGACTTCCTGTACTATCTCAATTAAATCACCTGACCGGACGTTAACAGCCTGCGTTCTGCGCGGCAAGACTACTCTTGGCACAAAAACCGGGCCGCTGATGCGGGCGGTCAGGATCCACCGGAAAAACAGACGCCGGGGAGTCCCCGGCGCCTTGCAATTAGGGGAACACGCCTCAGCCGTGGCGCTTGGCAAAGCCATCCATAAAGCTGACCAGGGCCTTGACCCCCTCCAGCGGCATGGCGTTGTAGAGGCTGGCACGCATGCCGCCGACGATGCGGTGCCCCTTCAGCGCCAGTAGACCGGACGCCTCCGACTCGGCCAGGAACAGCTTGTCCAACTCGGCGTTCTTGAGCTGGAACGGGATGTTCATGCGCGAGCGACAGGCCGTATCCACCTGGTTGCCATAGAAGCTGGACTGATCGAGATAGCCGTAGAGGAAATCGGCCTTCTCCTTGTTGCGCGCTGCCATCGCCTCGAGCCCGCCCTGTTCTTTCAGCCACTCGAACACCAGCCCGGCCAGATACCAGGCGTAGGTGGGCGGGGTGTTGAACATGGAGTCGTTCTTGGCGGTGAGCTGGTAGTCAAAGATCGAGGGCACGTCGGCTCTCGCCTGGCTCAGCAAGTCGTCGCGCACTATGGCGATGGCGAGGCCGGAGGGGCCGATGTTCTTCTGGGCGCCAGCGTAGATGATGCCGAAGCGGCTCACGTCGATGGGACGGGAGAGGATGGTGGAGGAGAAGTCCGCCACCAGGGGCACGTCGCCGGTGGCCGGGATGTCGAACATCTCTATGCCATCAATGGTTTCGTTCGGGCAGTAGTGCACATAGGCCGCGTCGGCGCGAAACGCCGGGGTCGGCAGCAGGTGGCTTATCCCCTGCGCATTCTTGGCCACCCCCTGGAAGGTCTGGATATCGCCATACTTGTGGGCTTCATCCACGGCGCTCTGGGCCCAGACGCCGGTCAGCAGGTAATCCGCCTTCTTGTTGGCGCCGCCGAGCAGGTTCATGGGCACCGCGGAGAACTGGCCACGACCACCGCCATGCATGAACAGCACCTTGTAGTTGGCCGGCACCGCCAGCAACTCGCGCAGGTCAGCCTCGGCCTTCTCGGCGACCGCCATGTAGGGCTTGCCGCGATGGGACAGCTCCATGACCGAGGCTCCCAGCCCCTGGAAATTACAAAATTCGCGCTGGGCGCGCTCCATGACTTCAACCGGCAACATGGCGGGGCCGGCGCAGAAGTTGTAAATCTGTTTGCTCATGACGCTTTCCGTGAGTGGATGAGAGTAATCGATGACTTGAACGTTTTTACACGAGAGGCCCCCACCGGATCAAAGGCTTTTTGGGATCTGGCGCAAGCTTTTGTCCCGCGGGGCTGGCCCGGGCGCCATAGAAAAAGCCCTGAACGGGTCAGGGCTTGTGCGACATCAATGCCGACATGGCGAGGATGCCTAGGGGCCGCTCACCGCGACCAGGCTACAGCTTGGCGGTGAGCTCAGGCAGCAGGCTGAACAGGTCCCCCACCAGGCCATAGTCCGCCACCTGGAAGATGGGAGCCTCGGGATCCTTGTTGATGGCGACTATCACCTTCGACTCCTTCATCCCCGCCAGATGCTGGATGGCCCCCGAGATGCCGACCGCGATATAGAGCTCGGGCGCCACCACCTTGCCGGTCTGACCCACCTGCAGATCGTTGGCCACGAAGCCGGCATCCACCGCCGCCCGGGAGGCACCGACCGCGGCCCCCAGCTTGTCGGCCAGGGCCTCGATCAGGGCGAACTGCTCCTTCGAGCCCAGTGCCCGCCCCCCCGAGACCACCACCCGCGCCGCGCCGAGTTCGGGCCGGGCGGATCGCACGGCGCGCCGCTCGATGAGGCGGGTGCGGCAGCCCAGCTCGGGCACCGGCACCCGCGAGCTGGGGGCCAGCTCAGTACCGCTGCCCGCCTTGGCAAAGGCCGTCGGTCTGATGGTGAGCACCTTGACGGGCGCCGAGCTTGCTACCCTGGCGATGGCATTGCCCGCGTAGATGGGGCGCAGGAAGGTATCGGGCCCTTCAATGCCAGTCACCTCGGAGATCATCTCCACCCCGAGCCGGGCCGCCAACCGCGGCAGCAGATCCTTGCCATGACAGCTCGCCGCCATCAGGCAGTGTTGATAGTCCCGCGCCAGCCCGACCAGCCAGGCATCGACGCCGTCGTTGAGCCCCTCTGCCAGCATGGGGTGCTCCGCCAGCAAGACCCGGCTCACCCCTCGCAGCGCCGCCGCCTGCTCGGCCGCCTCGGTCAGCCCCTGCCCCAGCAGCAACAGGTGCAGCTCACCGCCGAGCTGCGTCGCCGCCGTGACCAGCTGGGCCGCGTTGTCGGCGAGCCGGCCCTGATGATGTTCGACTATGACCAGTACGCTCATGGCAGCACCTTAGCTTCGTTGTTGAGTTTGCCCGCCACACCAGCTATTCCGGCAACAGGCTGGCACCCGATGGGTTCCACCATCACCAGGGCGCTCATGGCAGCACCTTGGCTTCGTTTCTGAGTTTGTCCACCAGCTCATCCACGGAGCCGACCCGCACGCCGGCGCTGCGCACCGCGGGTGCCATCACCCCGAGCAGCCGGGTTTGGGCGGCGGGCTCGACACCGAGCGCCGCAAACGGCTGGCTCTCCAGCGGCTTGCGCTTGGCCTTCATGATGTTGGGGAGCGACGCGAAGCGGGGCTCGTTCAGCCGCAGATCCACGGTGACCACGGCGGGCAGCGGCATGCCGAGAGTCTCCAGGCCACCATCGATCTCGCGGGTCACCTGCAGCTCCCCCTCGACCAGCCTGACGACGGAGGCGAAGGTGGCGAGCGGCCAGTCCTGGAGGGCCGCGAGCATCTGGCCGACCTGATTGTTGTCGGAATCGATGGACTGCTTGCCGAGCAGCACCAGGTCCGGCTGCTCCTGCTCACAGACCCGTTGCAGGGCGCGCGCCACCGTCAGCGGGGTCAGTGCCTCGGCGGTGCCGCCCTCGTCCGTGAGATAGTGCAGCGCCCTGTCCGCCCCCAGCGCCAGGGCATGGCGCAGTTGCTCGGCTGCCGCTTGCGGCCCGAAGCTGACCACCACCAGCTCGCTCGCGACCCCGGCTTCGCGCAGCCGCACCCCCTCCTCCACCGCGATTTCACAGAACGGGTTGATGCCCATCTTCACGTTGGCGAGCTCCACATCGGAGCCATCGCCCTTGACCCGGATCTTGACGTTGTAATCAACGACCCGTTTGACAGCGACCAGCAGCTTCATGGCGGTCATACCTCGTATCGGTTGAGTGAATCCATTTTGCACTCTCAGAACCTGTCCACGATCTTACTGCGAGGCCGTGATCAAGGCTCATGTGCTGCTCGGCATCCTCACGTATGTCTATACGCTCCGGTTCCTGCGCTGCTCTTTACCTTGCTGACGACTTCTTGTCACAGGTCGTGAACAGGTCCTCACACTTTTGTGCTTACAAAATGCTTTACGTTTACGTAAACTACCAGCACTACCCTAGGCCAAGTCGAGCGCAGAGGCAAGATGGAACGCGAAGCAATGGAATTTGATGTCGTCATCGTCGGTGGCGGCCCGGCTGGCCTCAGTGCCGCCATCGCACTGAAGCAGCACAGCCCGGATCTCGCGGTCTGCCTGCTGGAGAAAGGGGCGGAAATCGGCGCCCATCTGCTCTCCGGCGCCCTGCTCGATCCCGTCGCCCTCAAGGAGCTGCTGCCGGACCGCTGGCAGCAGGCCCCCCTCGGCGTGCCGGTCACAGATGACCAGGTACATCTGCTGCGAAGCGAGAGCCGCGCCCTGCAGCTGCCCCACTGGGCGGTGCCGCCCCGTATGCACAACGACGGCTGCCACATCGTCAGCCTCGGCAACCTCTGCCGCTGGCTCGGCCGGGAGGCCGAGTCGCTCGGGGTCGAGATCTACCCCGGCTTCGTGGCCAGCGAGCTCATCGTGGAAGAGAACAGGATAAGGGGGGTGATCACCGGCGATCTCGGGCTGGATCGGGACGGCGTGCCCAAGGCGGATCACGTGCCCGGCATGGCGCTCTATGGCCGCTACACCCTGTTCGCCGAGGGGGCCCGCGGCCACCTCGGCAAGCAGCTGATCAACGATTTCCAGCTGGAAAACGGCGCCCAGCCGCAGCACCAACCGCAGCACTATGCCATCGGTTTCAAGGAGCTGTGGCAGGTGCCTGCCGGCCAGTCCCAGCCCGGCCGCGTGCTGCACGGCAGCGGCTGGCCGCTCGGCGAGGACGGAGGCAACAAGAGCCAGGGCGGCTTCTACCTCTATCATCTGGCGGATAATCAGGTGGCGGTCGGCCTCATCGTCGATCTCAACTACCAGAATCCCTGGCTCAGCCCGTTCGACGAGTTCCAGCGCCTCAAGCACCACCCGCTCATTGCCCAGACCCTGAGCGGGGGCGAGCGCATCAGCTACGGCGCCCGGGCCATCGCCAAGGGGGGCTGGCACTCGCTGCCGCGCATGCACTTCCCCGGCGGGCTGCTCATCGGCTGCGACGCGGGCACCCTGGATTTTTCCCGCATCAAGGGCATTCACACCGCCATGAAGTCAGCCATGCTGGCGGCGAAGACGGTGGCCATGAGCCTGCGCGGGGGGGATGAGGGGGGCCGGGATCTGGCCCAGTATGGGGATGAACTGCAGCTGAGCTGGCTGGCGCAGGAGCTGAAAACCGCCCGCAACTTCGGCGCGGCGCTGCACCGCTGGGGCCCCTGGCTCGGTGGCGCCTTCAACTGGCTGGAGCAGCGGCTGTTTGCCAGATCGGGCAAGGGCTCTCCCTTCAGCCTGCTGGATCGGGAGCCGGACTACCGCCAGCTGCGCCTGGCCAGCCGTTGCCGGCCCATCAACTATCCCAAGCCGGACGGGCGGCTCAGCTTCGACAAGCTCTCCTCGGTGTATCTGGCCAACACCAGCCACGACGAGGATCAACCCTGTCACCTGCGGTTGCAGGATGCGCGCATCCCGGTGGAGGTGAACCTGCCGACCTGGGCGGAGCCGGCCCAGCGCTACTGCCCGGCCGGCGTCTTCGAGATCCTGGAGACACAGGGCCAGCCACGGCTGCAGATCAACGCGGCCAACTGCATCCACTGCAAGACCTGCGACATCAAGGATCCGAGCCAGAACATCCTCTGGACGCCCCCCCAGGGGGGCTCTGGCCCGAACTACCCCAATATGTAACAGCTGTGGCCTGGGCCCTGACATCGAGGATGCTCGGACCCAGCATATCCTCTGGACGCCGTCCCAGGGGGCTCGGGGCCCAACTACCCCAATATGTGATCCCTGCAACAGCAGGGATCCTGGTCAATTAATCCCCCGACTTCCCCCCGTCCGGGCCCGGTTATGCCGGCCACGGCAGCTGATCCGACCTCGCCGTTTTTTTGTGCAAACAGGCTGCAAGCCAGATGAATAGGCCCTGACAAGCGCGGCGAGCCCCTGTATAGTTCGCCGCATTCAGGTTGTCCATCGGCCTCGTTATGCTTTCCATGGGATCGCTTTCTATGCGCTCTAAGGCCCATGAACCTGTGCAACCATCCCTGATTACCCATGACTTACTAAGGGGGAACAGATGATCACCGCCTACATTCTCAATAACAAGGTGCTGGACATAGTCACGCTCGGGCCTGACGACATAGTGCCTGACAACACCGTCTGGCTGGATGCCTACAAGCCGGACACGGCGGAGCGAGAATGGTTGACGGGCCTGTTCCTGGAGGAGGTTCCCGACAAGGAGGAGCTGGACGACATAGAGGCGTCCGCCCGTTTCTACTGGGATACCGATGGTCTGCACATTCACTCCCTGTTCCCCCAGCGGATCGGCCGTGACACCAAGGGTGTCCACGTCTCCTTCACCCTGCGCAACAACCTGCTGATCAGCATCCGCGAGGATGACATCGGCCTGGTGCGCCTGCTGCGTCACTACATGCGCCAAGACAGGCTGGAGGTGGAGAATGCCCTCGACATCCTGCTGGAGGTGCAGAACCTCAAGGTGGAATACCTCTCCGATCTCATCGAGGACGGCTACAAGACCCTGGAGAACACCGCCGATCAGATCTTCGAGCCGGATCAGATCAATGCCATGCTCAAGGAGCTGATGGCCCAGGAAGAGGCCAACGGCCAGATCCGTCTCTCCCTGCACGATACCCGGCGCGCCCTGCGCTTCCTCAAGCGCAGCCTGCGCCAGCGCATGACTGGCGAGCAGAACAAGTGGATCGACGAGATGCTGCACGACGTGGAATCCCTGCTGCCCCACACCCAGTTCCTGTTCGACAAGATCAACTTCCAGCTGGAGGCCTCCATGGGGGTGACCAATCTGGAGCAGAACAAGGTGATCAAGATCTTCTCGGTGGCCGCGGTGATCTTCCTGCCACCGACCCTGATCGCCAGCATCTACGGCATGAACTTCGGCCGCATGCCGGAGCTCGCCTGGGAGTATGGCTATCAGATGTCGCTGGTGCTGATGGTGATGTCGTCGCTCGGCACCGGCCTGTTCTTCAAGCGCAAGGGCTGGCTGTAACGCGCACATCGACATGCCAGGCCCGCGAATGCAAATCAGGGAGCCGTGGCTCCCCGATTAATTTCTGCCCCGCGCCTCGCTTGTAAAGGGCGCGCTGTCGCCCCATATCCCCCCTATCACCAGCATCATCCGGCAACTCAAGGGCCCTTATGACCCTCTATCCCGAACACCGCTACGACGATCATGGCCAGTTGCGGCCGCCGATCTGGTTCTGGCCCATCGCCCTGCTGCTGACCCGTTCGGTCTGGTTGTTTCTGATGGCGGGGGTGACCCGCGAGAGCGGCAGCGCCATCCTGAGCCTCTTCTACCCGGACAGGATGAGCCTCTACATCAGCCTGCTGACCGACGTGCCCGCCATGCTGGCGCTGCTCGCCTGCGGCGGCACCCATCAGCAGACCCACAGCGTTCGCGCCTGGCTCAGACGCCACAGCCGCGGCCTGCTGCTTAGCTCCACTTTGAGCGGCCTGGTGATGCAGTTGCACAGCCTGAATCTGCAGAAGTGGTCGTTCAGCTGGCCCACCGCCCTGGTGCTGATCGGCAGCCTCTGGGCGCTCTGGTATCTGCTACGCAGCCGCCAGATCCGGGAATACGCCGTCGATCAGCCCCACGGGCAGGGCTGATCAGGGCGGCAGCTGGCAAACCGATCAGACGCACGGCGCCGTTATTGGCGAGTGACCCGGATTTGCAGAGTCTGGCGCTCGCTGCCGCTGGCCATGCCAACTCGTGACTGGTTCGAGAGTTCGGCCCCACTGCCCTCCTGGCTGGTGGACAGCTCCCCCACCGTCAGCCACTGACCGGGGGCACCGCTCACCTCGGTGGCACTCTGACCGCCGCGAATGGTGCCTTGCTCCAGCCTGGCCTGCTCGCTGCTGAGCGCTATCTGTACCCTGTCCCCTATCAGGGTGGCGGTGGCGTAGAGGCCGTTGATCAGCGGCACCATGCCCACCACCCGGCCTCCCTGCCAGCGATAGAAGGTCACCGGCTGATAGGATCCCATCTGCAACAGCACAGGCCGACCCGACAGACCGCGCACCTGCCAGCTGGCATTCTGGCTGCGCTGGTAGCTTTGCCCCTTGCCCTCCGCCAGCCACTGTCGCCTGGCGTTATCATTGCTGATGCCAACCCCCAGCTGCTGACCGCTTGAGGCCCCCTCCACCCGCCACTCGATGAGCAGACTCTGGGGCGGCTGATTGAGCTGGTTCAGGGTCGTCTCGGCCTCCTGCAGCTGCGCCGCACTGCCGCTCAGCACCAGCTGGTTGCCCATGGCACTCACCCCAAGCTCGGGGTAGATCTCCTTCAGGGTCCGCACCATCCCCTCTGCCTCAAACACCGGGATCACCTTCACCTCGGCCCGTACGGGCAACACCCAGAGCCCGCAGCACCACAGTACCCAGATCCAACGCCACTGTTTCATCATCGCCTCTCTTCGCCGCAACCCCTGCCTCATGACAGTTTGCCATCATCCATCGCTGACGCGTTACTGCCATGACGGCAGCGCGCGGGACAGTCTCTCTCTTGTTCAGTTTCGCCCCCCTTGAAACGCCCGGCGAGGCCATTTCGGCCCTGAAAACAAGACTCACAAGGAGATTTAAAAAACCTGAATAGAAATGGTTATCATTTGTTGTCACAACAAGATCGCTCGGATACAATTCGGACTCATTTTTTCGAGCCAGCCTCTGATGAAGCCAGTTATTGCCGTTTCCAGCACCCCCGCTGCCATTCATCTGGCGATGCTGATCAACATGCTCTCCATGGGAAGCATGATGATGGTCATGCCGCTCGGGCCCGATCTAGTCATCAGCCTCGGCATGGCGCCGGAGCAGACCGGCTACTTCAGCGGCGGGGCCACCCTGGGGGCCGCCCTCATGGGTATTATCGCCGCTCCCTGGCTCGACCGCTTCGATCGCAAACCCGCCCTGCTGCTGCTGCTGAGCCTGCGCTTCCTGCTGCTGATGGCCTGCGCCCTGGTGCAAGACAGCCAGCAACTGCTGTTGCTGTTCATTCTGTCGGGCTGCGTGGCCGGTCCGCTCTCCGCCATCCTGATGGCCGCGGTGCTGGATCTGGTGCCAACCGCCGAGCGGGGGCGCCGCCTCGCCTACGTCGGCATGGCGTTTTCCCTGGCCGCCATCCTGATCGTGCCCGTCGCCCTGATCCTGGCCCAGTGGCTCGGCTGGCAGAGCCCCTTCCTGCTGTTTGGCACGAGTGGCCTGCTGCTGGCCCTGATCTGCGCCCGCCTGCTGCCGTCCCTGCCGGTGACCCGCTCCCCCCAGGGCAGCGGTCTGCGCCAGTTGCTCGCCTCGCCCCTGTGCCAGGGGGCCCTGTGCATCCTCTGTCTGCAGATGTTCGGCCACTTCCTGGTGATCCCGCACTTTGCCAACTATTTCCAGTTCAACCTCGGCTTCCCGCGCGAGCAGATCGCCGCCCTCTATCTGTGCGGCGGGCTCGCCAGCATGGCCACCATGCGCCTGTGCGGCGGCTGGATCGATAGAGGCAAGGCCCAGGGCGCCATCCTGCTCACCAGCCTGCTGCTGGCACTGGTCACCCTGCTCGGTTTCGCGCTGCCGGTCGGCCTGCCCGTCTACCTGCTGTTTACCCTGTTCATGGCGCTGAGCTCGGCCCGCGCCAGCACCACGCTCGCCATCACGGCCGCCATTCCGGCGCCCCATCAGCGCGCCGCCTTCATGTCATTCCAGGGCACGGTCACCAATGTGGCGGCCGGGCTCGGCAGCCTGCTCTCGGCCAAATACCTGGTCTCCGACGACGGCGGCGCCCTGCAGGGATTCGCCGCGCTGGCCTGGCTCAACATCGCCTGCGGCCTGCTGGCCTGCGGGGGCGTCTGGTTCCTCATCCGAGGGCTGGCGCGGATAAAAAATAACAATAATCCTGCCTCTGGTACTGCCAGACAAGGAAGTCAGTGAGCATCCGGGCCAGAAGAGCCCGGAACCCATAACCTCTGTTTATTCATGGAGTTTTGACAATGCAGTTGCAGCCTGGCGTATTTCGCTTGAACCCTATTTTGCTCTCCCTCGGTCTGCTGGCCCTGCCGGGCCTGGCCCAGGCCGAATCGGTCAAGGCCAACGAGACCATAGTCGTCACCGCGACCCAGACCAAGCACACCGAGTTCACGGCCCCGGCCAGCGTCTCCGTAGTGAGCCGCGCCGATCTGGACAAGATGAACGTCAACAACATCGGCGATGCGCTCAAGCACGTGCCCGGTGTCAACATCATTGCCACCAACCCCACCGGCCGTAACGAGATCAAGATCCGTGGCATGGGAGGCGACTACACCCTGCTGCTGATCAACGGCAAGCGCGTCAACGCCCGCGAGACCCTGGGCAGCGCCTATGGCAACGACTTCGACCTGAGCTCCATCCCCATGGCGGCCATCGAGCGCATCGAGGTGATCCGTGGCCCCGTCTCCTCCCTGTACGGTGCCGATGCCTTGGGCGGTGTGGTCAACGTGATCCTGCGCCAGGCCACGGAGAAGACCGAGGCCGCCGTGGGTTACACCCACAGCATGCCGACCGAGGGGGATGGCGGCGATGCCAACCAGGGCAGCGCCTTTGTCTCCGGCGCCCTCATCGACAACAAGCTGCTCGGCAGCATAGTGGTCGAGGGCTATCAGCGGGATCGCTGGAAGAGCGATCAGAGCAACAACCCGGACGCCGACGCCCTGGAGAAACGGGAAGTGGTCAACGTGCTCTCCAGCCTGAAGTGGCTGGTCGCCGACAATCAGGACATCGATTTCGATCTGGGCTACAACCAGAACGACATGGACAGCTACTTCAACAACGTGCCCCGCGCCCCGACGGCGCCGGCCACCCCCCACAACGTGCAGAACCTCGATCGCCTGAGCCTGGGGCTGACCCACAACGGCCGCTGGGAGCACTTCGACAGCCGGGTCCGCTACTACTTCGAGCAGATCGATCTGATGGATGACTCCCAGCTCAATGGCGGCGCCGCCGATGTCACCCAGACCAACAACACCGTCGATGGTCAGGTCAGTGGCTACCTCGGCGAGCACCTGCTCACCTCGGGCGCCGAGCTGCGCAAGACCGAGCTGGAGCACAGCCGCAACATCGCCAACGGCAGCGTGGATGCGACCCAGAGCGCGGTCTACCTGCAGGACGAGTTCGGCTTCGGCGATCTGGCGCTGACCCTGAGCGGCCGCCTCGATCACCACGAGACCTATGGTACCGAATTCAGCCCCCGCGCCTACGCGCTCTACACCCTGACCGACGAGTGGGTGATCAAGGGCGGCGCAGGCAAGGCGTTCAAGGCACCGACCCTGGCCCAGTCCAGCGAAGGCTTCTCCACCACCGCCTGCCGCGGCGCCTGCCAGGTGGTCGGCAACCCGGATCTGAAGCCGGAGACCGCGGTCAGCTATGAGCTGGGCACCGCCTACGAGGCCGCTCACTTCGGCGCCGGGGTGACCGGCTTCCACAACGACATCGAGGATCTGATCCAGAGCGATCAGTGGGGCCCGGGCTACCGTCCGACCGTGATGACCTACCTCAACGTCAAGAAGGCCAGGATCAAGGGTCTCGAGTTGACCGGCTGGGTCGACGTGCTGGACAACGTGCAGCTGACCGGTAACTGGACCCTGCTGGACTCCGAGGACAAGAGCACCGGCGAGGATCTGGCCAAGACCCCGGATCACACCGGCAACCTCGGCCTGGACTGGCAGGCGAGCGACGTGGTCAGCGCCAACCTGGCCTGGCAGTATGTCGGCAGCCAGATCATCAAGGTCCCGGCCCGCAACGCCCAGGCGTTCAAGTCCGACAGCTACCAGACCCTGGACGTCAACACCAACTGGACCGTCACACCGGCCCTGGACTTCAAGCTCGGCATCACCAACCTCACCAACACCAAGCGTGATCAGGTGGCCACCGACGCCGACTTCATCCTGGAAGGTCGCACCGTCTACGCCGGGGTTGACTACAAGCTGTAATGACCCCCTGATGCGGGAGCCCAAGCGGGCTCCCTTTTTGCGTTTCTGTCCCCTGGTATAAGGAGTTCTCCGGTGTCAAGACACCAAACACAGCTGCTCTGGCTCGGATTGGTTCTCCTGTTCCTGCTGATTTCACTGTCACTGGCCACGGGTGCCGGTGTCTATGGTGGCCGCGAGGTCGCCGGTTTCCTGCTGGGCGATCCCGCCCTCGTGGCCGATGAAAAACTCGCCATGATAGTCAATACCCTGCGATTGCCCCGCACCCTGGCGGCCCTGGTGGTGGGGGTCTGTCTCGCACTCGCCGCCTCCATGCTGCAGAGCGCCACCCGCAATCCCCTGGCCGAACCCGGCCTGCTCGGCGTCAACGCCGGCGCCGTCTTCGCCCTGGTGATAGGCCTCACCTATTTCGGCGTCGAATCTTCCTACGGTTACCTGCTCTGGTCCGGCATGGGGGCCCTGCTTGGCAACCTCGTCGTGCTCGGCCTCGGCCTGATGGTGGGTCGCTCCAACCCGCTCAAGCTCATCCTGGTGGGGGTCGCTCTCTCCGCCACCTTCGGCGGCCTCTCCAACTTCCTGCTGCTCTCCAACAAGGTGGTGCTGGAGCAGTTCCGCTTCTGGAACCTGGGGTCGCTGGCCGCCTCCAGCCTGGACGCCGTGCTGACGGTGCTGCCCTTCGCCCTGGCGGGCCTGCTGCTGACCCTGGCGCTGTGCCGCCAGCTCACCCTGATGCAGATGGGGGACAACCAGGCCCAGGCGCTCGGCATCCGGCCGACCCGGGTGCGCATCGGCGTGCTCCTGGCCGCCACCCTGTTCACCGCCTGCGCCATCGCCATCGCCGGCCCCATCGGCTTCGTCGGCTTCCTGGCCGCCTACTGCGCCCGCCTGGTGGAACCGGTGCGCCTCGCCATCCAGGTGCGCTTCTCCGCCCTGTTCGGGGTGCTGTTCCTGCTCGGTGCCGACATACTGGCGCGCTGGCTGCTGCAGCCATTCGAGCTGCCCAACGGCGTCATTCTGGCGCTGATCGGCGCCCCCGTGCTCATCCTGGTGGTGCGCAGCGGCGGCTTCCGCTCCCTGCTGGCCGTCAAATAAGGTGACCTCCCATGAATAACGCCATTACGGGCGCCGTGCCCAAGTCCCCCCTCCCCACCGGCACCCTCTGCCTGCGCCTCGGCAGCCGTACCCTGCTGCTGGAGCGCCGCGCCTGGCTGATCACCATGGGGCTCATCTTGGCCCTGATCTTGTTGTCCCTGCTGGCACTGACCCTGGGCTCCGGCAAGATCAGCATGATGGGGGTCATCCAGACACTGCTGGGCGAAGGGAGCCGACTCAGCGAGGTGACGGTGTTCAAGATCCGGCTGCCGCGCATCGTCGCCGTGCTGGTGGCGGGCGCCGCCATGGGCCTCTCCGGCTGCCTGGTGCAGACCCTGATCCGCAACCGCCTCGCCACCCCGGACATGATAGGGGTCAACGAGGGGGCCTCCTTGGCCATCATCATCTTCTCCCTCTACCTCACCCTCGGCAGCTGGCCCTGGTGGGCCGCGCCGCTCGGCGCCCTGTTCGCCGCCGCCGTGCTCTATGCCCTGTGCAACAAGCCGGGGGAGCAGGGCTACCTGTTCGTGGTGATCGGCATCGGCGTCTCCGAGCTGATGAACGCCATCGGCCAGTTCGCCATGTCCACCCAGTCCCTGGTACACCTCAGCAGCCTCTACCTGTGGAACATGGGCAACTTCGTCGGCCAGGGCTATGGCACTGTGGCGCCGGTGGGGATACTGATCCTGCTCATCTGCCCCTGGATCATTTATCTATCCCGCGCCCTCGGCGTGCTGCGCCTCGGCCCCATCACCGCCCAGACGCTGGGGGTAAACGTCAACCGGGTGCAGCTCGGGGTGCTGGCCCAGGCCATCATGGTGGCGGCGCTCGGCACCGCCATCGGCGGCCCGGTGGTGTTCATCGCCATGGCGGCCCCCATCCTCGCCTCCTGGCTGAGTCGGGATCGCATAGTGCCACTCTGGATAGCGGCCCAGGGCGGCGCCCTGCTGCTGCTGGCGAGCGACACCCTGGTGCGGGTGCTGGCCAGCCCCCACGAGGTCGCCACCGGCATCATGACCCGTATCCTCGGCGGCCTGCTGCTGCTGTTCATCCTGATCAAAGACCGACAGAAGGCCGACTGACGATGAATTCCACCCTCTTCTCAACCAGACCATCTTCATCAGACCAGGAGCCGAACCATGACCCTCAGCGTTAACCGCCTCCATTTCGGCTATCAACAGAAGCGCGTGTTCGACGACATCTCCTTCAGCATTCCCAGCGGCAAGCTGGTGGGCATCGTCGGCCCCAACGGCGGCGGCAAGTCCACCCTGCTCAAGCTGCTGGCGGGCCAGGAGCAGCCCCAGTCCGGGGAGATACTGCTCAAGGGCAAGCCGTTGACGGGCTATGGCATGAAGGCGCTGGCCCGGGAGCTGGCCTACCTGCCCCAGCGGCCGCTGGTGCCGGCGGGCATCCGGGTCGAGCAGCTGGTGCAATACGGCCGCCATCCCCATCAGGGCTGGTTCAATCAGTGGAGCGAGGAGGATGCGCGCATGGTGCGCTGGGCCCGGGAGCGGATGCAGCTCGATGCCATCTGGCAGCAGAGCGCCAATTCGCTGTCCGGCGGTCAGGCGCAGCGGGTCTGGCTCGCCATGGTGCTGGCCCAGGATGCGGACATCATACTGCTGGACGAACCCACCAGCGCGCTGGACATAGGCCACCAGACCGAGGTGATGGAGGCCATCCACCAGATCACCGCCGAGGGCAAGACGGTGCTCATCGTCATCCACGATCTCGCCACCGCCGCCCGTTACTGCGACGAGCTGATCGCCTTGGGGGACGGCGGCGTTCAGGCCATGGGGCCGGCCCGGGAGGTGGTGACCAAGTCCCTGATCGACCGCCTCTACCAGACCGACGTCGACATACTGCACGCCCCCGGCGACGGTGCCCCCGTCATAGTGCCGCGCCGGCGCGGCGATGCCGTGACCAAGCAACAGGCCTGAATAAAAAACCGCCCATCCGGCGGTTTTTTATTGGCTGATGTCCTGGCTGATTCAAAGCGCCAGCAGGGTAAGCAGCCCCCCCGGCAGCCGCTGCCAGCGCAGGGTGCAGTGCCAGCCGGCGGGCAGGTCTGGCGCAAGTGCCGTCTTGAGGCACAGGCTGATGCTCTGCTCCGTCATCCCCAGCCAGCGGGCATCCAGAAAGTCGAAGTAGCGTCCCACCCGGGGATGGAGCGCCTTGAACAGGCTCTCCTTGGCCGAGAACACCAGGGTCAGCCCCTGCGCCCTGTCCAGCCCGGCGGCGCGGGCCCCCGACTCCAACCGCCCCCACTCCTGCTCATCGACGATGCTGGGCCAGAGCGGGTCCGCCTGCCCGCCGTCCAGCCAGGCCTCCAGATCCAGCCCGAGCCCGGCTCGGCCGGGGCGCGCCGCGCACAGCGCCACCCCCTCCCCCAACAGCCGGCTGTGGCTGATGCTGCCCTCCATCCCCGCAGGCCAGCGCGGCTCGCGGGCCGCCCCTATGGCCACCGTCTCGCCGCCCAGGCCATAGGGGCGCAGGGCCTGACGGGCCGCCAGACGACCCGCCAGAAACTCCCCCTGACGCTTGCTCACCGCCCCCTGCAGGGTCGCGGGCAGCAGGATGCCGTGCGCCGCGAAGCAGGCCGGGCTGAAGGCGGCGGCATCGAAGCGGATCCGGTGGATGGGCAGTGGCTCCAGCCCCGGCAGTGACAGGGCATCGGTCTGCCGGAGGAAGGGTGCGACCGTGGATGAAGGGGTGACTGTAGATGAAGGGAGCATCGGGGATCCTCACAATGGGCTCCCATGGTACCAAAGCCGCCCCGACCGATACACAAATACAAATGACAACCTTTCTCAATTGATCTTGTGATAGCATGTTCCCGCCCATTTGGGGCCCAGGTTCTGCCTGCCGGCGGCAGGCAACAGGGCAGTGCATAGGGGCAGGCCATACGAGCAGGCCATACGAGCAGGTCATACGAACAGGTCATACGAACAGGTCATACGAACAGGTCATACGAACAAAGAGTGCCGCCGATTTCACCCATAAGGATGTAACCATGAAGATCTTCTCCCCCCTGGCAGCCGTGCTGATGCTGGCCAGCCTGGTCGGCGTTCAGGCCCAGGCCGACAGCCGTCAGGTGATCGATGCCAACGGCAAGACCCAGACAGTGCCCGCCCAGCCCAAGCGCATAGTGGTGCTGAGCGAGCTCGATCTGGACACGGCCCTGACCCTGGGCGTGCAACCGGTCGGCACCGTCAACGGCCGCGGCCAGGCCACCCTGCCGCGCTACTTGCTGAACAAGGCGGGCCCGGATATCGCCGTGGTCGGCGATCTGGACAACCCCAACCTGGAGCGGCTGATAGACCTCGAGCCGGATCTCATCCTGACCAACCAGACCAAGCCCGAGCTGCTGAGCCTGCTGCAGGAGATAGCCCCCACCGTGGTCACCGGCAACTGGGGTCAGCCCTGGAAAGAGGTGTTCAGCCGCAGCGCCCAGGTGATGAACAAGGAAGCCGAGGGCAAGGCCTTCCTCGCCCAGTACGATGCCCGCCTGCAGCAGGCCCGCACCCAGCTGGCCGCCCATCAGGGCGAGCGGCTCAGCATAGTGCGCTGGAACCCGAAGGGACCGAGCTACATGCACGGCGGCACCTTCGCCAGCAGCGTGGTGATGGAGATGGGCCTGGCCCGACCGCCCCACCAGCTCGGTGACAAGAGCCCCCACTCCCCGGCCCTGAGCCTGGAATCCCTCAACCTGCTGGACGCGGACTGGCTGGTGATAGGCACCCTGAGCGCCAGCGGCGATGCGGTGGATGCCATGCAGCAGGCCGAGCAGACCCCGGCCTTCCAGCAACTCGGTGCCATCAAGGCCAAGCGCTTCGGCGCCGTGGACGGGTCGCTCTGGACCTCCACCGGCGGCCCCCAGGCGGCCTTGCGGGTGATCGAGGACGTCGAGCAGTTGATGAGCAAGCCGGACGCGGCCCCTGTTACCCGCTGATCCTGCCCGTCCCCCCCGTCAAAAAGAGAAGCTCGCATCGTTGCGGGCTTCTTGTTTATCGGCTTCTTGAGTTTTCCCCGTCGCCTCACTCCGGCAAGGGCAGCGCCTTTCGGTCCAGCTTGCCGCTGCCGGTCTTGGGCAGAGCATCCAGCAGCAGGATCCGCGCCGGCACCATGTAGTGGGGCAGGCTGGCCTGCAACCCCTTGCGCAGCGCCAGTCGATTGAGCGTCACCCCGACCCTGGCCTCCACATAGCCCACCAGCATGGCCTCGTCCCCCTCCCCGATAAGCCGCACCGCCGCCTCCTGCACCCCGGGCTGGCGCCGCAGCGCCGTCTCGACCTCCCCCAGCTCGATGCGAAACCCGCGCAGCTTGACTTGATCGTCACGCCGCCCGAGATAGAGGAAACGGTCCACCCCCAGTCGGCGCACTCGATCCCCGCTGCGGTAGAGGCGGTGGTTATCCAGCCGCAGGAAGGCCGCCGCGGTGAGGGCGGGCTTGCGCCAGTAGCCCTCGCACAGGGCCGGACTCTCGATGCAGAGCTCCCCGGCTTCCCCGTCGGCCACCGGCCGCCCCGTCTCGTCCAGCACCCAGTGCCGGTAGCCCGGCAGGCTGTGGCCTATGGTGATCTGCCCCTCCGCCGGGGGCCAGCGCACCTCGCTCACCAGGGACCAGACGGTGGCCTCAGTCGGGCCGTAACAGTTCCACAGCCGCCGGGTGCGCGCACAGAGCTGCTCGGCCAGGCCAGGATCCAGCGCCTCGCCGCCGCACAGGGCGGTGAGGCCGTCATGGCCCTGCCAGCCCGCCTTGAGCAGCATGCGCCAGCAGGCCGGGGTCGCCTGCATCCAGTCGATGGAGGCGTCCGCCGCCAGCAGCGCCAGCATCCCCAGCGGATCCTTGTTGTGCTGGTTGCTCGCCACCGTCAGCCGACCCCCGCTCCAGAGCGGCCCCAGCATCTCCAGCAGGGAGATGTCGAAGGCCGGGGTAGTGATGAAGAGCCAGTGGCAGCTGGGCGTCAGCCCGAGCCGCTCGCGGATCCCGTCGAGGAAGCAGAGCAGGGCCCGCCGGCTGATGACCACCCCCTTGGGCTCACCGGTGGAGCCCGAGGTGAACATCATGTAGGCCGCCAGGGCATCGTCCACCTGGGGGTAGGTGGGCCGCGGGCGACGCTCGCCCTGCCCCGGGGCAGGCAGGGTTCGCAGCGGACAGCCAAACGCGGGCATCCCCAGCACGACGTCGCAGATCACCGCCGAGAGCCGGGCCTGACGGGCGATGCCCTGCAGCCGCTCCACCGGGAAGTCCGGCTCCAGGGGCACGAAGCAGAGGCCGAGCCGCAGACAGGCGAGCAGGCTGGCCACCAGATCCGGGCTGCGCGTCAGGTAGAGGCCAACCCGCTCCCCCACCGCCAGTCCCTGCAGGCTGGCGGCTATCTGATCGACCCTCAGGTTCAGCCCGGCATAGGTCAGCCAGTGGCCGTCCATGCCGATGGCGGGCGCCAGCGGCGTGGCGCCCAGCAGGTCCGCCAGGCGGGCGCCTAGCCCCCTAGACTCCCCGGCATTGGGCGGGGTGACCCCCGCCGCCTTTAATGCGACCTGTGTAGCGACAGGGGTTGAAACCGTCATAACACCTCCTCGGGCAGGCGCGCCAGCCAGTGGTTGAACAGGGTGCAAGGCGCCCCCTGCGCCTTGAGCTCCCGCAGCGTCAGCGGAACATGCGCCCCGGCGAACGCCTGATTCAGGGCCGCCAGCAGGGCGAGCTGCTGCACCGAGTCCACCCCGAGCTCAGGCAGACTCTGCTGCCAGGACGCCGCCTCGCCGCAGTGCTGCCGCCACAGGGCCAGCAACTGGTTCGCCTGAGGGCTCATCGCCTGCGCTGGTTCATCTTCCTTTGCCAGGGGCAACGGTTCGCTCTGGCGAGGGACGCAGCCAGCAGTCAAGCGGGCGGGTTGGGCCAGATCAGCCTGCGCCAGCCAGCCAAGCTCGGCGAGCCACTGGGCCAGCACCGCCTCGGCGCTGGCGGGTGCGATCAACTCGCCATCGTATTCGAGGCGCAGGTTGAGCAGACCGCCGCGGGCATTCACCACCAGCGAGAGCGGCAGCTCCACCTTCTCCACGACGCGACCAAAGTGCGGCACCAGCTGATGGGGCTCAGGCGTCTGGGACCGCGCCGGCATGGGGTAGTTCTCGAACACGAACAGGCTCTGGAACAGCCGGCCCCGGCCCTTGGTCAGGGCGGCGAGGGACTGGGTGCCATATTGGTTCAGGGTCAGGGAGTCCGACTGCAGCTGCGCTATGTGCTGCTCGAGCGTCCCCTCGGTGCGCCAGTCCAGGGCCAGCGGCAGGCTGTTGATATAGAGCCCTACGCTCTGGGTGATCCCCTCGATGGGGAAGTCCCGGCCCGGGGTCACGTTGCCCACCAGGGTTACGGCGTCACCGCAACGGCGGGCGAGCAGCCGATGCCAGGCGTATTGCGCCAGCAGGCCCGTGGTCACACCGAGCTCGCGGGCACGGGCCTCCAGTCGGGCCGAGATCTCCGGCGCCAGGGTCTGGCCGCAGACCGCCGGCTTATGTTGCGTAAAGCGCTGGGTGAGGTGCGGCTCCAGCGCCACCCCGAACAGGGCGGCCAGATCGTTGGGCCGAGCCAGCAAGTCGCTGCGCCCCTGCCAGTAAGCCTGGTTGGCGGCGGTTTGACTCGCGCTATGGCGGCCAAATTCGAGCCAGGCCTGATCCGGACTTGGCTGCGGCGACAGGCCGTTCATCAACTGCTGATAGTGGCGATGCAGGCTGCCCAGCAGCACAGGACCGCTCCAGCCGTCCAGCACGGCGTGGTGGGCGCTCAGGATCACCCTGTGGTGATCGGGTGCCAATGTGAAGCAGGCGATGCGCAGCAGCGGGGCCGCATCCAGCGGGATGGGATGGGCCAGATCCCGCTGGCGATAGGCCGCGATGTCCGCCTCGGCCCCCGCCATGCCGGACAGGTCCTCGTGGTGGAACGGCAGCTCGGCGTGGCGCAGTATGCGCTGCAGGGCGACCCCCTCCTCCACCAGCAAGGCGGCGCGCAGCACGGGCCAGCGGGCGAGCTGCCCCTGCCAGGCGGCCTGGTAGACAGCCACATCCAGCCCCTGGCGGTAGTCGATCTCGGTCTGCAGGTGGTAAGCCGTGTCACGAGGCGCCAGCGCCCTGTGGTAGAGCATGCTCTGCTGCAGGGAGCTCATGGGCAGCAGTGTCTCCACCTCGCCCTCCGCCGGATCCAGCACCCTGTCCAGCGCTTGCTGGGAGAGCGGCAGGCCCGGGAAGTCGCTCGGGGTATGGCGCGGTCGCTCGACTGCGCAACAGGCCTTGACCAGCGCCTCGATATTGGCCCCCAGGGCCGCCATCAGGGCATCGCTGGCCTGCTGGTTCAGGGCGCCGATCTGGCGCAGGGTGAGGCAACCATCAAACACGCCGCCATGCAGGCTGATGAGTTCGCGCGGCAGGTTGTCCGGTGCCGAGGGCTGGCCCGGTGCCACCGGCAGCGGCTGCCAGGGCGCGGCGGCCGTTCCCCTGTGGGAGACCCCCAGGTAGTTGAAGACGATGGCCGACTGTGGCAACGCACGCCCGCGGGGATGGTACAGGCGCAGGGCGTTGAAGCCGACCCCCTTGTCCGGCACGGCCCGCAGCCGCTCCTTGGTGTCGCACACCAGATCCCCCCAGTCGCTCCTGTTGGCCAGGGCCAGGGGATAGGTGCTGGTGAACCAGCCCAGGGTGCGGCTCACATCGAGCTTGGGGGCTCTGGCTTCAGAGTCAATGGCCTCAGCGTCAATGACCTCGCGGCCGTGCCCTTCCAGCATCAGGCAGTGGTTTTCCCCGTAACCGAGATCGCTCAGGGTGCGGGTCAGGGCCGCCAGCAGCAGATCCGGCACCCGGGTGAAATGGGCCTGGTTCGCCTCATTGATGAGGCGAGCCGTGGTGTCGGCATCCAGCCGCAGCAGGCTGGCGGCGGCGCGGCCATCCGGGGCGCGCTGCGCCTCCAGCAAGCCTTGCTGGCTGCCCTCCCCCTGGGCCAGCCAGAAGCCAAGCTGATCCTCTTCCCGTTTGGCATAGGCGGCCAGCCCTTCCCCCCACTGGCGGTAGCTGCTGCCCTTGGCGGGCAAGGATTCACCTCGCGCCAGCCGAGCGAGATCCTCGGCCAGGATGCGCCAGGAGACGGCATCGATGACCAGATGATGGAACGCCAGGAAGAGCCCCTCCACGGGCTCCGCCTCCCCCTCGACGGGCAGGTTGTGCAGCCGGGCCCAGGCCAGGGTCTGGCCGCTGGCGGGATCCAGCGATCCCTGCAAGAGGGTCAGCTGCGCCTGCAGCTCGGCCTCGCCGAGCGCCCAGGCATCCAGCCGGGTCAGCGCCGGCAACACAGGCTCGCCGAGATAACGCTGGCCCGCCGGTGTCACGGCCAGACGCAGGGCGTCGTGGTGCAGCAGCAATGTCTGCAACCAGTCACCGAGACGCCGATCCGGCAGCCCCTCGGGCAGGCGCAGTATCACCCCCTGATTCCAGTGACCCGGCTTGGCGAAGCCCTGCTCGAAGAACCAGTGCTGGATGGGGTGCAGCGGGAATTCCCCTTCCAGGATCCCCTGCTCAGTCTGGTGGCTTGTGGCCTGTTGCTGGCCAAGCTGGCGGCAGAGGCGGCGCACCGTCTTGGCCTCGAACACGTCCTTGACGCTGCAGTGCAGCCCCGCATCCCGCAGCCGGGTGCAGAGCTGGATGCTGAGGATGGAATCCCCTCCTAAGCGGAAGAAGTCATCCTCCACCCCGAGCGGCTGCTTGAGCACCCCCTGCCAGATGGCGAGCACCGTTTGCTCCAGCTCGCCCTGTGGCTCGCCCTGGCTCTCCTGCCATTGGAGGGCGGGCAGGCGGCGCAGGTCCAGCTTGCCGTTGGGGGTGAGCGGCATCTCGGAAAGCCAGCAGAGCCGCGCCGGTACCATGTATTCGGGCAGGCACTCGCCGGCCCGTTGCAGCAGGGCCTCGCCATCCGGCTCGCTCGCCCCCTCATGCAGGCAGGCGTACGCCAGCAGGCGGCCCTCCTGCACCACTACCTTGATCTGGCGGATGGCCGGGCAGAGCGCGGCGACTTGCGTCTCTATCTCGCCGGGCTCGATGCGATAGCCCCGCAGCTTGATCTGCTCGTCAAGCCGGCCCAGATATTGAACCTTGCCGTCGCGGCGCAGCAGGGCCCGATCGCCGGTGCGGTAGAGGCGATGGGTACGACCGTCGTGAGTCAGCTCGACGAAAGCCTCGGCGGTGCGTTCCGGCAGATTGAGGTAGCCACGAGCAAGACCCAGACCACTCAGGCTGAGCTCGCCCGGCACCCCCACGGGGCAGAGGTTGCCCCCTTCGTCCAGGATCAGCGCTTTTAAATTGTTGATGGGCTGGCCTATGGTGATGGGCTGACCCGGCACGAGCCGCGCGCAGAGCGCGGTGACGGTGCACTCGGTCGGGCCGTACATGTTGTAAAGCGCAACCCGCTCCCCCCAGCGCTCCACCAGGCTGCTCGGGCAGGCTTCGCCGCCAAAGCTGATGGCCTTGAGGGAACCGAGATCCGCCGGCGGCAGCAGGTTCGCGAGCAAGGCGGTGGGCAGGATCATGTGGCTGGCGCCGCACGCCATGGCGGCGGCGATCACCCCCTCCCCCGGTTCACCGAAGTGCAGGGCCGCGCCGCAAGAGAGCGGCAGCAGGGTGGTCATGTTGCCTGCATCGAACGACAGGGACATGCAGTTGAACATGGCCCCACTCCGATCGAGCTCGATACGCTCCGCATGATCCGCCATCAGGTTGACCAGGCTGCCCTGCTCCACCATGACCCCCTTGGGCAGGCCGGTACTGCCGGAGGTGTAGATGATCTGGGCCAGCATGGCCGCATCCCGCGAGACGGCGGGGACGCTGCATGGCAGCGACTCCAGCACCAGCCGATGCAGATTGTGGTAGCCGGCATCGGCGCCGGTCAGCGCCTCGGCGAGCCTGGCATCCTGCTCCCCCCCCAGCACCAGCTTGATGCTGGCGTCACCCAGGATATGGGCCAGTCGCTCGGCGGGATAGGCAGGATCGAGCGGCACATAGGCCGCCCCCGCCTTCCAGCTGGCGAGCAGCGCGATGACGAAGGCGAGATCCCGCTTGGCCTGAATGCCGATGGCGGCGCCCGGGGTCACCCCTTGTGCCAGCAGCCAGTGGGCCAGGCGGTTGGCCCTGGCCTCCAGCTCGCCATAACTCAGGGCGCCCTCGCCGTCGCTCACCGCCGGGGCCGCGGGGTTAGCCGCCGCCTGGCGCTCGAACTGGCAGAGCAGGGTGTCGCGGCTTTGGTAATCCACCGGCAGGCTGGCGAGCTCGGCGGCCAGTGCGGCCCTGTCCATCCCCGCCTCCAGCGGCAGTTGCCAGATGTCGGTGTCGGGGGCCGCCACCACGGCGCGCATCAGGTGCAGCAGCCTGTCTGCATAGCCTTCGATGGTGGCACGCTCGAACAGGGCGGTGGCGAACAGCCAGTCCACCCGCACCGAGTCCATCAGTTCTGTCACCTTGACCGAGATATCGGTCTTGGCGGGCAGCATGGGGGAGGTCTCCTCCACCAGCTGGCAGCCGGGGATGAGATCGTTGAAGTCCACCTTGGCCTGATAGACCAGCATGATCTGGAAGATGGGGTTGATGGCGGTGGTGCGATCCGCCCCTATGGCCTCGGCCAGCGCCTCGAAGCGGTAGAGCTGGTGATCGAAGGCCGCCAGATCCTCCTCCCGGCACTGCTGCAAATAGTCGACGAAGCTGGGGTTGCCCTCGAGCCTGGTGCGCAGCACCAGGGTGTTGACGAAGAAGCCCACCAGGGACTCAATCTCGTGGCGCTCGCGGTAGGCGAGCGGCGTGCCGATGACCACCTCCTTCTCCCCGCTCTGGCGCACCATCAGCAGGGCAAACAGGGCGTGCAGACCGATGAAGTTGGAGGTGTTGTGACGCTGGCACAGCCGCTTGAAGCTGTCCCACAGCGCGTTGTCTATGGTGGAGAACACCAGCTCGCCGCCGCTGGCCTGATGGGCAGGGCGCGGCTTGTCCAGCGGCAGGCTGTGCACCTCGGGGCTGCCGCCGAGGCGGTCCACCCAGAACGGCTTGAATTCGGCGTGGTAATCCAGAAAACGCGGGGAGTTGAACCAGCGGGCATAGTCGAGATAGGTGAGCGGCAGCTCGGCCAGATCCAGCGGCTCGCGGTTCTGATGGGCGAGGAAGGCGCGTTTCAGATCGGCGAACATGTTCTTGACCGACCAGCCGTCGGAGATGATGTGGTGCTGGGTGATCAGCAGCACATGCTCCCGTGCCCCCAACCGGATGAGGTGCACCCGGCTGAGATCCCCCTGCACCAGGGAGAAGGGGCGCCCTATCTCCTCGCGCACTCGCTCGGCCACATAAGCCTCGCGCTCGGCTTGCGGCTGCTGGCTCACATCTTCAATCCGCAGCTTGAAGGGCTGGTGGGGTAGTATCTCCTGGGCCCCCCGGCCCGCCTCGTCCTTGACGAAGCGGGTACGCATGCTGGGGTGGCGGGCGAACAGCCGATCGAAGGCAAACTCCAGCGCGGCCGTGTCCAGCTCGCCGCTGACACGAAAGTAGACCGGCATGTTGTAGAGGTGGGAGGCCTCCTCATACTGCTCGATAAACCAGAGCCCGCTCTGGGAGGAGGAGAGCGGCCCCCGCAGGGCGCCCTGCCCCTCTATCGGCACCTCGAAGGCGGCGCGGGCGGCCAGGCAGCGCACCAGCGCCTCTTTGTGCTGCTTGATGAGGGCGCCGATGGCGGGGGTCAGTGCCTCCTTGCTCGACTGGGAGATGAGCTGGCCCTTGTCGTTCAGGGCGAGCTTCACCCCCTGGTGCTCCAGCTGCCGAAGCAGCGCAATCATATTGTTCATAAATTACCTCTGGCTCTTCTAGGCGGTGTGCAATCAGGCACTTAGTGTGGCGCCGCCGTCGACGACCAGATCCTGCAGCGTGATGTGACTGGCCAGATCCGAGGCCAGGAAGAGGACTGTGTGGGCTATCTCGCTCGGGGTAGCGATTTTGCGCAGCGGAATGCCGAGCTTGAACTGGGCCGGCAGTCCGGCAATGGTGCGGGCCAGCGCGGCCTCATCCGGCAGCATACCGCGCAGCATTTCGGTATCGGTCGAGCCCGGCGACACCAGGTTGGCCCGCACGCCGAAGGGCGCCAGCTCCAGCCCCACCGTCTGGGTCAGGCTGGTCACCGCCGCCTTGGAGGCGCAGTAGGCCGCCATCTGCATCCGTGGCACATGGGCCGCATTGGAGCCTATGGTGACGATGGCGCCACGCCGCTGGGCCTTGAAGTGGGGCACCAGGGCCCGCAGCAGATAGAAGACGCCGCTGGCGTTGACCGCCATGCAGTCATCCCAGTCCGCGTCGCTCAGGGTTTCGGTGGGGCCGAGGCGCAACACCCCTGCCCCGTTGACCAGCACATCCAGGCCGCCATCTGCCAGCAGCCGCTCGCAGCAGGCGTTGACCACCTGCGGGTCGCGGATGTCGAGCGTGCGGATGGCATAGGGGTAAGTCCCATGAGGAAAGTCGCGATCCAGCCCCACCACAGAGGCGCCGGCGGCGACGAACTGCTCCGCCACCTCGCGCCCTATGCCACGGCCGGCGCCGGTCACCCAGACCCGCTTGCCACTGAAATCAAAGGCCACTTTGGACTGCTCCTGTTTCATCTTTGTCCCCATCACCACACCATCTCCACGCTCTCTTCGTCTTCGGTCAGCTTGCCGTCGAGGAAGCGGCAGAAGTCGTCGAGGCGCGGGTGATCGAACACATCGGAGACCTTGACCTGCACCCCGAACTCGGCGCCGAGCCGGTTCACTATCTGGATGGTCTGCAGCGACTGGCCCCCCAGCTCGAAGAAGTTGTCCCCTGGCGCCATGGTGGCCAGCCCCAGGATCTGCTGCCAGATGGCACCGACCCTGTTCTCGGTCTCGCTGCCAAGCACCAGGGCCTCGTCGGTGGCCTGGTACTGGGCCAGCAGTGCCTTGCGATCCAGCTTGTTGGAGCCGGTGCGGGGCAACTGATCGTAGTGGCGATAGTCGGTGGGGATCATGGCGGCGGGCAGCACTTTGGCGAGCAGCCCCTTGATGACCCTGCTGTCGCGCTCGGCCCCGGCCACGAAGGCCACCAGCCGGCGCACGCTGCCGATGCTCACCCCCTGCACGCAGGCCTCATCCACCCCGGGCAGGGCCAGCAACTGGGCCTCCACCTCACCGGGCTGGATACGATAGCCGCTGATCTTGAACTCGTTGTCACGGCGACCCAGGTAGACCAGACGGCCGGCCACCCAGCGCACCCTGTCGCCGGTGCGATAGACGGGCCTCTCCTGCGCGCCGACCCGCAGGGTGCCGAAACTGCTCTGCGCACTCCCCACATTCGCGCTCTGCGCGCTGCCGACATAGCCGTTGGCGAGCTGGGGGCCGAGCAGCACCAGCTCCCCTTCCTCGGCGGGTTGCTCCCCCGCCCCCAGGATCAGCGCCTGCATGCCGGGCAGCGGCAGGCCTATGGGCAGCTGGGCCTGGCTCGGGTCTTCCCCCTGCAGCTCATGAGTAGTGACCACGACCGTGGTCTCGGTGGGGCCATAGGTGTTGAACAGACGCACATCAGTGCGGCCCTGCCGCTGCCACTGGGCGAGCTGCTCCGGATAAACCGCCTCACCGCCGATGATGACGGTGGCGAGCCGGGCCGGGATCTGGGCCTGGTCCGATCCCAGCGACACCACCCACTCGTTCCAGAAGGCGGTAGGCAGGTCGAGGTGGGTGATCCCCAGCTCCTCCACCCCGGCCACGAAGGCGGGGATGGATTCGAGCAGGGCGTCGGTGCGCAGCACCAGGGTCGCGCCGGCGCTCAGGGTGGCGAACACCTCCTCGATGCTGGCGTCGAAGTTGAAGGGGGCGAATTGCAGCATCCGCGCCCCCGCATCCAGGTGGTAACGGCAGCGGGCGGCGGCGGCGAAGTGATCCAGGGCGCCGTGACTGACCGCCACCCCCTTGGGCAGACCGGTGCTGCCCGAGGTGAACATCAGGTAGGCGACGGCGCCGCCGGCGGCCGGCTGGCAGAGGCGGTTTTCGCTCACCAGATCCCCCACCAGCAGGGTGCGCCCCTCGAACAGGCTGGCCAGCTTGTGGCGATACTCCGCCTGGGTGATCAGGCTCTTCACCTCCCCCAGCCGCAATATGTGGCCCTGACGCTCCAGGGGCTGCTCGGGGTCGAGCGGCACATAGACGGCGCCGGCCAGCAGCACCGCCAGCTGGGCGAAGATGGCCTGGGGGCTGCGCGCCAGCATGACGCCGACCCGCTCCCCTGGCTGCACGCCTGCGGCCTGCAGGGCCGAGGCCATCTGCTCGCTGCGTGCCAGCAGCGCCTCGTAGCTGAAGCTGGCTTCCCCTTGCTCCAGGGCGATCTTGTGGGGGGTCTGGGCGGCGAAGTGGCAGAGCGCGTCCAGCACCGGGCGCACATTGATCACCTCATGGGCCGGGCCCGTGATCAGCGCATCCAGCCGCTGCTCCGCCAGCCAGTCGGCCTTGAGGGTCCCCAGGGTCAGGGAAGGCTCGGCCAGCCAGCGGCCCAGCAGGGTGAACAGGGTATCGGCGATCTGCGCCAGCTCGGCCTGCCGGTAGCAGCCGGGGTTGGCATCGAGATCCAGCCTGGGCTGACCGTCGGCCCCGACCTGGATCTCGATGGTGAGATCCTCCACCGGCCCGGCGCTGATGTTGAGGATGTGGGCACTGAGCGGCCCGAAGCGGCGGGCGTGGTCGAACGGCATGATGTTGACCAGGGGGCCGAACAGCCGCTTGTCACCGCCCACCAGGCCAAGGTCGCGGCGCAGCAGCTCGTAGCGATAGTGCTGATGCTTGCGCACCCCGCGCTTGGCCTTGGCCACGGCGCCGGCGGCCCCCGCCAGATCCAGCTCCTCATCGAGTGCCAGCGCCAGCGGGGTGATGTTCATCTGCATGCAGGGCACGGTGAGGGACGCCGAGCCGATGCGGTTCATCATCATCAGGCCCAGCAGTGTCTGGCTCTGACCACTCGCAAGCGACAACTGGGCCGAGAGCCCGGCCAGCAGCAGATCGGGCCAGCCCAGCTTGTTGTCATCGGCGAAGCGCACCAGGGTCTGCCACAACGCCGCCGGCAGGGGGCGGCTCTCGCGGATAAACTCGGCGGCGATGGGGGCACGGGACTCGCTGAAGGAGCGCACCTCGGGCCAGTCCTGCAACTGCTCCTGCCAGAAGGCGCGGGCGGCGGCGTTCTTGCCGCTCGAATCCCGGGTCAGCTCCTCGGCCAGCACCTCATCGAGCAGGCCGAACGGGGACGGTGAATGCACCACCCCGGCCAGCCCTTCGCCATAGAGTTCGGCTATACGCTGGAACAGCAGGGTGGTGCCAAAGCCGTCTAGGGCGATGTGGTGCACGCAGCTGTAGAGGTAATCCCGGCCGGGGCCGCGCAGCAGGGCGAAGCGGCAGGGGGACTCTGCGGTCAGCTCGAACGGGCGGCGCAGATCGGCCCAGGCCCAGGCGCGGGCGGCGGCCTCGTCGCCCTCGGCCAACGTCAGCTCGCGATAGGCAAGGGACGCCGGCTGGGAGACGAAACAGACCGGCTCGCTGGCAGCGTCGAAGTGACCCTGCAGCGCCTCGCACTCGCTCACCGCCTGAGTGAGCGCGGCCACCAGCACGGCGCCGTCGACCTTGCCATCGAAGGCGATGCACTCGGCGGTGTTGAACATCGCCTTGTCATCGTTGAGCAGATGGCCAGACCAGAGCCCCTGCTGGGGGATGGTGAGGGGGAAGCGACTCATGGGGTCACCTCCCGGGTCTTCTGCTCGGCCAGCTTGGCTTCGATCAGTCGCCACCAGCCGTTGAGGCTCGGCAGCTTGGCCAGGTCCACGAAGCCGAGCTCCACCCCGGCGGCGCGCCATTCGGTGAGCAGGGACATGATGCGCACCGAGTCGAGGCCATAGTCGATGAGGTTCTCGTCCGGGTCGAACTCGGCCTCGTCCTCGTCGATATGGCTCAGCAGCCGGGCCTTGAGCCCGTCGTAGGTCAGCAGCGGGTTCTGCTGTTCAGACTTGGGCGCTGCCGCGATGGCCAGCACCTCGGCGCAGAGGATCACCTTGCCGCAGCGAGTCGCCACGTAGTCCAGCGCCATCTGGTGATCGGCCAGGGAAAAGTCCGCCACCCCGTCCGCCAGGAAGAAGGGCTGGATGTCGCGCATGAAGGCGTCGCAGGCAGTCATCATGCAGCCGATGTGACCGTAGATGCCGCCGATGATGAGCTGATCCCGGCCCTGGGCTTTGAGCATCTGCTCGAGCTCGGAGCGCTGGAAGGCGCTGTAACGCCACTTGACCAGCACCACATCGTCCCGCTCGGGGCGCAGCGGTGCCACCACCTGCTGCAGCTCCGGGCTCTTGTTCAGCCCCGGTCCCCACATGTCGTTGAGCAGGGCGCGATCTTCCGGCGCCTGATCCTTGGGCTGGGCCGTGTAGTAAACCGGGATGCCGAGGGCCTTGCAGTGTCGGCGCACCGCGGCGAGCCGGGCAGTGAGATCACGGATGAGAGGGCTGTGCTCGCCATAGAAGGCGGTGAAGTACTCCTGCATGTCGTGGATCAACAGGGCGGCGCGCCGCGGCTCCAGGGTCCAGCTGACCTTGTTGGCCTTCCATTGGCTGGGCATGGCGTAGGCGCTGAGGGTTGGGATAGCCATAACGGTATGATTCCTTTTTAGTTTTAAGCGGTAATAGCCTGAGCTGTCAGTCTGTTGTCGCGAGCGACCGGGCGATCCGCGCCCGCAGTCCCTGCTTGTCAATCTTGCCCACCGCCGTCATGGGCAGCGCAGTGAGGATTTCGAACCTGTCCGGCAACTTGAATTCGGCGACGCCGCGCCCGCGCAGGAACTTGCGCAGGGCCAGCGCCTTGAGGCCGGGCTCTGTGGTGACGATGAAGGCACAGCTCTTCTCCCCCATGGCGCTGTCCGGCATGGAGACCAGGGCGGCCTGGGTGATGGCCGGGTGGTGCAGCAGCTGGTTTTCCACCTCTTCCGCCGCTATCTTCTCGCCGCCTCTGTTGATCTGATCCTTCTGCCGCCCCACCACGGTGAGGTAGCCATCCTGGTCTTGCACCACCAGATCGCCGGAGCAGTAGAAGCCCTCGGCATCGAACACCCTGGCGTTGTGGGCCGGGCTTTGGTAGTAGCCACGGAAGGTGTAAGGGCCGCGGGTGTGCAGGGCGCCGGGCTGCCCCGGGGCGACCGGGTTGCCCTCCTCGTCCAGGATGCGCACCTCGTCATCCGGGCACATGGGCCTGCCCTGGCTGTGGATGATCTTGTCGTCCGGGTCATCCAGCCGGGTGTAGTTGACCAGCCCCTCCGCCATGCCAAACACCTGTTGCAGCTGGCAACCGAGCAGCGGGGTGATCCGGCTCGCCACCGCCTCGGCCAGCTTGGCGCCGCCCACCTGCAGCAGCGCCAGGCTGCCCAGCTGGGCGCGCACCGAGGCATCGGCCTCCGCCGCCTGCAACCAGAGGGAGACCGCCGGCGGCACCAGCGAGCAGAGGTTGACCCCGTGGCGTGCTATCAGCGGGAAGCAGCTCATGGGGCCGGGATCCGGCGCCAGCACCACGGCGCCGCCGGCGTCGAACACGCCGAGGGCGCCGGGGGAGCTCAGGGGGAAGTTGTGGGGGGCCGGCAGGGCGCAGAGGTAACGGGTGTGAGGCCCCAGCCCGCAGATCTCGTTGCTGCGGCGCACGCTGTAGTAGTAGTCGTCATGGGTGCGGGGAATGAGCTTGGGGGTACCGGTGCTGCCGCCGGAGAGCTGGAAGAAGGCCACCTCGTCCGCCGGGCTGGGGCCATAGGCCGAGTCGGGAGCCTCTGCGGGGCCCAGCTCTTGTGGGCCTAGCCAGTGGGCCAGCCCCCGTGTCCCGGCGTCGCCATCGAGCAGCACCAGCTCGGCACCCATGGTTTGCAGCAGTTCACCGCTGCGATCCCCGCTTGCAAACAGCGGATGGGTGACTGAACCGATAAAGAGCCTGGGGCTGATCTGTTCGGCATAGGAGGCCAGCTCCAGCCGGTTGTGGCTGAACAGCGCATTGACCGGCGCTATCCCGACCTTGAGCAGGGCGAAGAACACCAGATAGAACTCGGCCACGTTGGGCAGCTGCACCAGGGCGGTGTCGCCGACCCTGAAGCCATGATGGGCGAGTCTGGCGGCCAGCCGGGTCGAGCCCGCATCGAGCTCGCGGTAGCTGAGGCGGCGCTCGCCGCAGAGAATGGCCGGGGCATCCGGCGCCGACCCGCACTGGCGGGCCAGCATGGCGGTCAGGGGCTCGCCGCGCCAGTAACCCTTGGCGCGATACTGCTGGGCCAGATCCTGGGGCCAGCGGCTGTAAGGCAGGAAGGTAGTGGGCTGGGTCATAGCGCCACCTCAGTTCCTAGGCCGAGCGCCTTGGGATTGGGCTGCCAGCTCGGCAAGCCTAGGCGGTAGTGCTGTTTCATAGCGCCACCTCCGGCTCTAAACCGAGCGCCTTGAGCATGGTGCCCAGCTTGGTGCCGGTCTCGGCCCACTCCATGGCGGGATCCGAGCCCGCGACTATACCGGCGCCGGCGAACAGCTCCACATGGTGGCCATCGAGCACGCCGCAGCGGATCACCACGGCCCACTCGCCGTTGCCCTGGCTGTCACACCAGCCGACGATGCCGCTGAACAGGGCGCGCTGAAACGGCTCCTGCTCACGAATGAACTGGCGCGCCAGATCTGTGGGATAGCCGCACAGGGCCGGGGTGGGGTGCAGCTGGCAGGCCAGGGAGAGCACCGAGGCCTGCCCCGCATGCAGCTGACCGGCGATGGGGGTGCCCAGATGCCAGAGGGTGTCCGTACTCATCAGGGAGGGCTCGGCCGGAATGGCCAGCTCGCGGCAGTGGGGGGCCAACACCCGGCGGATCTCGTCGATCACCAGGCGATGTTCATGCCGATCCTTGCTGGACGCCAGCAGCTTGCGCGCTACCGCCTCATCCTGCTTCGGCTCGCCGCCACGCTTGGCCGAGCCGGCCAGCGGATGGGTGAAGACGGCGCCCCCACTGACCCGCAGCAGCAGTTCCGGGCTGGCGCCGAGCAGGCGACGGCCCTGCCCCAGTGGCAGCGAGAAGTGGAAGGCGTTGGGGTTCTGGGTCATCAAGCGCGCCAGCACCTGCTCGGGATCGGCGGCCTGGCTCAGCTGCAGCTTGAGCTTGCGCGACAGCACCACCTTGGCGAGCGTCCCCTGGGCGAAGGCATCCAGCGCGGCGCTGACCGAAGACTTGAACTCGGCGGCGGCCGGCGTGCTGTTGGCCGAGATCACCTGGTTGGCCATGGCGGGCACCGCCTCGGGTGCGCTGCGCTCCCCTCGCTCATAGCGGCCGGGGACATAGAGACAGGAGGCTTCGGCCGGATCGAAGGCGAAGGCGCCGATCAGCAGCGGGTTGGCCTGGCCTGAGTCCTGCGCGACTGCCAGGGCCTGGACTATCTGCCGCTCGAGCAGAGACCATTCACAGGCGGGGGTGCTGATGGGCTGACCCAGGTCATAGGCGCGAAGGGAGCCCTGACCCGAGGTAAACAAGAAATCGGGCGGCGATCCCGTCTGGACGGGCGCGGCATTGGTCATCACAAGAGTATTCACTTTACACCCTCAAAAAAGATTCAAAATGATAATGATTATCAATTTGATTTTGTGCGGCGGTAAAATACTCGCTTTGAAATCGCCCGGTCAATGGGATTTTTTGTCGATAAAACTGGAGTTTATCTGTGGGTATTGGGCCGATGACGCCAGCGCTGGCCCGCCGGCGCCTGGGTTGGCGACGCTACTCGAATGAAAACAAATTGCCATGCCCATATGGGGGATGCGACAGAAACGGGATGGCGTCGGCCAGGCTGGCGGCCGCCCCGCTTTGCCCCTAAGATGGCGCCATGTCCTGTTGTCACCCGTCGAGATGAAACCATCCATGTTAAAGCACCTGCTTCTGCTCCCCCTCAGCCTGCTGCTGGCGGCCTGCTCGCTCACCCAGTACAACGTCAGCGAGGGCGAGATCAACCAATACCTGAAAGACAGGGTCGCCTTCGAGAAAGAGATAGGGATCCCGGGCATCATGTCGAGCAAGATCCGCCTCGACGATCTGCAGAGCCGCATCGGCCGCAGCCGCGCCGACCGGGTCGAGCTGGATGCCGCCGGCGATCTGCAGGTGGCGAGCCCGCTCGGCAGCCAGCAGATGCGCATTCGCCTCTCCCTCAGCGCCCGCCCCGACTACGTGGCCGAGCAGGGCGCCATCTACCTGCGCGATCTCGAGCTCATCTCGGTCAAGACCGAGCCGGCCGATGTGGGGGCCGCCCTCACCCCGCTGCTGCCGACCTTCAACCAGTCGCTCTCCCTGTTCCTCTCCCAGACCCCCATCTATCGGCTCGACAGCAGCCGCCAGAACGAGGCCAGGATCAAGGACAAGGTCGAGGCGCTCAAGGTGGAACCCGGCCGATTGGTGATCCCCTTCAAACTGATGTAAAGCCAGCGCCGCCCCCCTCCCTCGGGGGCGGTTTTTTTCTTCTCAAGCCCCTCGCCTTGCCCCATAATGCACACCATTCTCATTTCGATTCTGAGAAGCGTCATAATAAAATCAAACATATGGTGAAAAGGACATGAGAAAAACCGTACTGGTGCAGGCGATCGCCTGTGCACTGCTCAGCGGCGCCGCACACGCCGCCGTCAAGGTAGAAGACAAGACATTCAACACCGCCGCCAGCATGCTGGCCTACACCGAATTCGAGCTCTCTGGTGAGCCGCTGGCCGAGGCGCTGGGGCTGGATCTGGACGTGCTGGATGCCAACCGTGCCGATGAGCCGACTCCGTTCGACTTCGCCGCCGGCATCGAATCCTATGAATACTCCGAAGAAGCCATGTATGCCCTGAACTATCAGTCCGGTATGGGCCCCCATCTGGTGAACGGGCCGCAGAACCTGGCCCGCGGCGGCACCCTGGCCGATCTGGGCAAGCGGGTGCTGGCCATGGCCGAGGCGGTCGGTTTCCCGGCCGACGAAGTGCCGCAAGGCATGTATCCCCTCTCCCTGCCCTACGCCTCCGCCAATCCGGAGTTTGCGCAAGGGGTGAACACCACCCCGGTCAATGGCGATCAGCTCACCATCAAGACCGCCAAGGGCACCGAGAAAGCGGTCAAGACCCAGGTCCCCGCCTACTTCCGTGACTACGCCACCCTGCGCTGGAGCGGCTCCGACAGCCTGCTGAACCCGGCGGCCGTGGGCGGCATCCTGCTCAAGGAAGTGATGTGGTCCCAGGACTTCCTCGGCGGCATGCACGTGGCCGAGAGCGATGAAGAAGTTGAGGCGGCCTCCGCCACCATGGATCAGGATGGCAAGCACAAGCTCGGCGTCTCCGCCGCCGATGGCTTCAACGGCATGATGCTGACCGAGCAGTCCATCGACAAGCTGGCCATCTTGCAGGGTCAGCTCGGCTTCGACGGCAAGCAACTGGGTGCCAGGATCACACCGCAATACGATCCCGCCAAGGGCATCGTCTACTTCCCCCATCAGGTGAAAGTGACCGAAACCACCAAGAATGAGGTCGGCGCCATCGGCAAGCTGGAGGTCGTGGATGGCTCTGCCCAGCTGCGCGATGCCTGGATGCTGCTGTGGCCCCTGTCCGAGTTCTACGCCTTCACCGATCAGCGCAGCGCCAACACCAACCAGAACCCGGCCTTCCACGCCGTGTTTGACGGTGCCCCCTTCGCCGCCGCACCGGCCGCCAACAAGGGCAACGAGGCCGCCAAGCAGGTCGCGGGCGAGGATGCCTTCTCCCTGGCCCTCAACCTCTCCAACCTGACCTTCAAGAACCTCAGTGCCCTGCATTTCGAGCCCAAGGCCGGTACCCTGGTCGACAGCTGGCAGGCCGGCAAACAGGGCAAGCACGTCACCACCTTCGACGCCGCTTACACCCTGGTCGCCCTGCAGATCTTCCAGCGTGCCCAGGATGCCCTGCCGGTCGGCTACGCCGCCGGTGACAACGGCGAGCTGAACCTGAAAACCGCGCAAGGTCAGCAGGCGCTCGCGCTCATCCGCAAGCAGGCCGACTTCATCCTGGCGCAGCTCAAGGGCAAGAACGGTCTGGTCCATGACGGTCTGACCCTGGGTGGCCAGCCGGATGCGGGTCAATCCATCGAGGCGCAGTTTGCCGCCATCCGTGGCCTGACGGCGGCCTTCCTGGCCACCTCGGATGCCAAGTACCGCAGCGCCGCGCGCGAGCTGTTCATCGCGACCGACAAGGCGTTCTTCAACGCCAAGGCCGGCACCTGGCTGGCAGGCAAACAGGGCACCTACACCCCCTGGACCCAGGCCGCCATCTCGGGTGCCCTGCGCTCCGCCATGCTGAACCTGCGCAACGAAGGCGCTGAGAAAGCCCCCGAGCTGGAGCTGGCGCAGCTGACCCAGCGTTACGTGAGCTGGTTCCGTGGCACCGTCAACGGCGGCATGCAGATGGCCGAGTGGATCGGTGACTCCGGTGAGAACGTCATCGACGGCGCCGGCAAGGACACCGACGAAGACGGCGTGCCTCAGGTCACCGCCGCCGGTGGCAAGCACGGCACCGCCATGGTGATGGCAGGCAAGGCCATCGTCAGCGAATGAGTCAGCCCTGACCCATGAAAAAGGGAGCCTTCAAGGCTCCCTTTTTATTTGTCTGCGTACCATCAGTCGAGCTTGGCCAGCATCTCCTTGGTCACCAGCACTATGCCCTGCTCCGAGCGGTAGAAGCGACGGATATCCTCATCGGCATTCTCCCCCACCACCAGCCCGTCTGGCAGCACACAGCCCTTGTCCACCACCACCCGGCGCAGCCGGCAACCGGCGCCGATCTCGACCCCGGGGAAGATGATCGCCTGATCCAGGGTGCAGAAGGAGTGCACCCGCACGTGAGTGAACAGCACGGAGTTCAGCACGAAGGAGCCGCTGACGATGGATCCCCCCGCGAACATGGAGTTGATGGTCATGCCGTGCTGACCGTTCCTGTCCTGCACGAACTTGGCGGGCGGGGTCATGGTCTGGCTGGTCCAGATGGGCCAGTTCTCGTCATAGATGTCGAGTTCGGGCACCACTGAGGCGAGATCCATGTTCGCCTCCCAGAACGAATCCAGGGTCCCCACGTCACGCCAGTAGGGTTTCTGCCCCTCCTTGGCCCCGACACAGGACATGGTGAAGGGGTGCGCAAAGGCCTTGCCCTCCCCCACGATGCGCGGGATCACGTCCATGCCGAAGTCGTGCTTGGACTCCTGATTGTGAATGTCCTCCTCCAGCAGCTGATACAGGTATTCCGCCTCGAAGATGTAGATCCCCATGGAGGCCAGGGAGACCTGATCGTTGCCCGGCATGGCGGGCGGATTGGCCGGCTTCTCCACGAAGGCGCGGATCTTGCGATGCTCGTCGATGTCCATGACCCCGAAGGCAGACGCCTCGGCCCGCGGCACCTCGATGCAGGCCACCGTCACCTTGGCGCCGAGGCGCACGTGATCGAGCAGCATGGCGGCATAGTCCATCTTGTAGATGTGATCCCCCGCCAGCACCACTATGTACTTGGGGCCGTAGTCGCGGATGATGTCGACGTTCTGGTAGATGGCGTCGGCGGTGCCGCGATACCAGTGCACCTCGTCCACCCGCTGCTGGGCGGGCAGCAGGTCGATGAACTCGTTCATCTGGTAACGCAGGAAGGACCAACCGGATTGCAGGTGACGCAGCAGGCTGTGGGACTTGTACTGGGTAACCACACCCACCCGGCGGATGCCGGAGTTGATGCAGTTGGAGAGTACGAAGTCGATGATGCGGAACTTGCCGCCGAAATGAACCGCCGGCTTGGCGCGGTTGTCGGTCAGCTGCTTCAAGCGGCTGCCGCGTCCCCCTGCGAGCACCAAGGCCATACTCTGGTTCAACAATTGCCGTGCTTTGGCAGTATTTTCGGGTTCTAGCAACATAATTACCTCGGCCTTGTTGGAGCTGTTTTCAACCCATCTTCGCCTTTTTTACGGGTTGTGAAAGTGTTTTCACTCACATTTAGTCGCTTTCCACCGGCGCTTTTCCAGGAGTTGCGTGAGTACTCATGCTTTGTCCCGCCAGCTTGGTTAGAATTTAGCCATCACAGACATCATCAAGGATGACACGATGTTGAATAAGTTCGAGGGGAACCTGCTGCTGGTCAGCGCCATGGTCTGCATGCCCCTGCTGCTGCTGCAAGGGATCTGGCTCGCCCCCCCGGTCCCGCCACTCACCCTGCTGCTGGTCATGGCCACCACTGTCATCGCCCTTGCCTTGCTGTTCCTGCTCATCCGTGCCGTGCACAAGGCGGATAAAACGAGGCAGGAGCAACGCTGGCTGCTGGCGCTGCAACAGCAGGATCCCGAGCTGCTGGAGAGTCCCCAGGCACAAGCGGCACTGCGCCAGCTGCTGGTCTCTTTCAGTGAAGCCGAACTCGATGCCCACCGCCAGATCAGCGAGCTGCACAACCAGGCCACCCAGGACGAGATGACCCGCTTGCGCAATCGCCACGCGTTCCGGCGCGATCTGACCGAGCTGCTGCAACAGGAGGATACCCAGACCGCGATCCTGGTGCTGATCCGCGCCACCGAGCTTGGCAAGCTCAACGCCCAGCGTGGCTTCCAGTCCGGCGATGCCTACATCAAGGACATCGCCAACCTCATCACCCACACGGTGAGCCGCTTCCCCGGCCATCAGGTCTACCGCATCTCGGGGGCCGACTTCGCCGTGCTGGTGCCGCCGGTCGCCAACATACCGCCGCACCTGCTGGGGCGGGATCTCAAGCTCGCCTTCGATCACTATCAGCGGCAACACGGGCTGGAGAGCGCGGCCTATTCGGGGATGACCCGGCTGAGCAGCGAGCAGAAGATCGAGGCGATCCTGGCCCGGGCCGATCTGGCGCTGGCCCGCGCCCAGACGGAGGCGGTCAACGGCTGGGCCATCCAGCAGAATGACGACGTGGTCGAGTTGCAGGGCCAGCGCCACTGGACCCAGGTGCTGACCGATCTGATGGAGCAGGAGCATATCAGCTTCACCTGTCAGCCCATCATGCCCCTGCACCGCGGCATGCTCGCCTACCACGACATCTACGCCCGCTTCAGCAGCGTCGATGGCACTGTGCTGCCCACCGATACCCTGCTCGCCATGGCCCATCGCCTGGACATGGTGATGCGGCTTGAGCAGATGGTGATCCTGAACATCATGCGCCAGTACCGGGCCTTCGGCAGCAACAACGGCCGCTGGGGCTTCAGTCTCTCGGGCAACCTGCTGCAGAACAGCACCTTCCTCATCTGGCTCGATCACCAGCTGCAAAAAGATCCCAACACCAGCGCCAACCTGGTGTTCGAGCTGGACGAGGAGCAGCTCGAGCGCAACTTGACGGGGGCCAGACGGCTGTTCGAGCTGCTCAGGCGGCACGGCAGCCGCTCCGCCATCTGCAACTTCGGCAAGGGGATAGGCTCGTTCAGCCTGTTTCGTGAACTCAAACCCGATTACATCAAGCTGGATCCCGCCCTCATCACCGAGCTGGAGCAGGATCTCACCAACCAGCAGTTCGTGCGGATGATCGTCGATGTGTCCCATCGCATGGGCTGTCTGGTGATCGCGGAGGGAGTGGAGCAGCTCGCTCAGAAGCAGCTGCTGCAGGGCATGTATGTGGACGGGCTGCAGGGCTATCTGATCGCCAAGCCCCAGGAGCTGAGGCCGGACATAAGCCAGCTCGGATTGTTTACTGAGGACGCTTCAACTTCAGCAAGGTCAGAATGATGTCGTTGAGCTGGCGGTAGCGCTCCAGCTCCTTCTGATCGTAGCGGGTCGCCAGCATGGTCGGGTTGTGGCGATTCTTGAGGTAGCGGTTGATCTGCAGGCGATTGAAACCGGCCACCCGATACACCTGTCCCAACAGGGCGTTGAGCTCATCGTCCGCCAAGCCGGCCCGGGTCAGGTAATCCTCCTGGGCCGGACTCTCCAACTGACAGCTCTGCTTGTCGATGTGGCCAGTCTCCTGCAGGTAGGCGAGCCACTGCTCGACATAGAGCGGCTTGCAACCGGCCAGCAGATTGAAGAAGCCCACCGCATCACAGCGGCAGCCGGTGAGCAGCACCAGCGCCAGCTCATCGCTGTCGCAGCTGAAGGTGACGGGCCCGCTCTGGCCCCAGTCCAGCGCCTGCACGCGGATCTCGGCCCGTGCTCCCGCTCGTCCGCTCACGTCGAATACAAACATGGCACCTCCCGTCTGGCAAAGGATTGATGATGGCTCATAGCGCCGTCAGCGCCAAGCCAAATCGCCTTTTCATTCAATATTCTGCAATGCGGGCCATAAAAAAACCGACAGCCTCGCGGCTATCGGTTCTGGTGGCATTCCATGGTCCCAAATGCGGGCCATCAATGCAGAACTGTTCAGGCATCCAGTTCGATCAGGGCCTTGGCCAGCTCGATGGGTTCGAGCTCCTGGCCTTCCAGATCGGCGTTCCAGTTCGGGCCGACCAGCACATCGTCCTCGTCCAGATCGTTGATCCAGATGTCGAGGAACTCTTCCAGCTCGATCACCTCAGGCTCGTAGTCAGCCCACTCGTCCACGCAGTGGCGACGGGCATCGGCCTCGGCGGACCAGAGCGGCATCACGTCGGCGTCTTCGAACTCGGCAGAGCGGCAGACCACCCAGTCCTCACCGTAGCGCAGACCCCACACCTGACCCGACTCGCGGACTTCTTCGATAAACAGCTGGAAATTGGCGTCAAGATTGTCAGTTAGTTTGCTCATGGGGGTCTCTCTCCTGCAGGCGGTCGGCCAATGCTGGCCAATAATGGGGCTGATGGTGTCCCAAAAGCCCCGCAGACTCAAGCCTTATCCCCAAAAAGGAGGGGATCAGGCCCATAGGGTACGATATTGGGCGATCCGGGCCCTCGACATGTCGCCGGCGTGGGCGAGATGGCCCGTCGCCGGCCCGGTCAACCGGTGCCTGGCCGGGGTATTCGCCGCCAGCCCCGACATGCATCAAGGCGCCCGCAGGCGCCTTGGTCTTCTTCAGCAAAAGCCGCGATCAACGCTCCCAGTACACCTCTTCCAGGCTGTCTTCCTTCTCGGGCAGACCGCGGGAGAGGCGCGGGCTGCTCTGGGCCAGCACCTCGTAGCTGACCCGGTTGGCGTATTTGCACACCTGGGCCAGGGAGGAGTAGGTGAGGAACTCGGACATGTGCTTGGCGGAGTTCGGCACATTCATGCGGTGATAGGCGTTGGCCACCATGTCGTGCAGCACGGCAGACAGCGCGCCATCCCCCGCGCCATTGGTGTTCTTGATCTTCTCAGGCCCGCCCATGTAGGGGGAGATGTGGGAGTAGATGCGCGCCGGTTTGCGGCACTTGGCACGGGCCATGGGGCGGCTGAACTCATACATGTTGAACTCGGGTATGACCCCGGGCAGCAGGGTATGGGTGGTCTCGCGCTTGTAATCTTCCTCGGTGTAGCTCGCCATGTAGAGGCCGATGGGGCCGGCGGTGCAGAGCACCATGTCGGCCCAGTCGAGGGCCTTGTCGGCGGCGCCGAGGGGATCCTTGATCCCGGTCAGGGCCTCGCCCTCGTCCTCGTTCATCGCCAGCACCGTCACGTTCTCGGCGATGAAGTCGCGCCACCACTGGGGATTGTCGGCGATGACGAAACGGGTGCCCAGGGTCAGCACCACAGGCACCCCGGCCTCGCGGGCGTAGCGCACCGCGCTCATGGCGGCCTCTTTCATGGGGTCGCCATCGTCACCGCGCACCAGGTAGGCGGTGATCACCAGGGCGGAGGCCCCCTTGATCACCTCTTCCGGCACATGGTGCACATCCAGCTGGTTCATCTTGCCGGCGTTGATGCCGAAGCTGCGCTCGCCACACTCGGTGATGAAGGTGAAGCAGCGACCGACCGGGCCGTCGACCGGTTGCAGGTAGTCCAGGTTGACGCGGGAGGAGGTGTTGCACAGATAGCGGTAGGCGTAGCTGCCGATGCGGATGTCCTGGCTCATCACCCCGAGCAGGATGGAGTGGGAATCGGCCAGCACCGAGTAGTTGTGCATGGTGTTGCCAATGGTGCCACCGGCGAACTCACTCACCACCATGTTGTTGGTCTTGAGCTCTTCGTAGACCCGCTCGGCCACGTCATCGCTGATCACCACCGAGTGGCCCTTGCTCAGGCCATAACGGTTCAGGAAGTCCTCGTCCACATGCGCTTCGATGTCCACCAGGGTCTGATCGATGCCCACTACATAGGCCTTGCCCAGTTCGGTGAGCAGGGGATTCTGCGGGATCAGGGGATCACGCCTGTCGACCGGGAAGTAGTGTTTGGACTTGCGCTGACCGGGAAATTTCATGGCAATGTTCTGTGCTCTGGGGGGAAGAGGGGCGGGATTTTAACACAATCCGCCTCGCCGAAAAGTCGCCCGATTAAAATATGGGGTCAGTATAGACAAGGGCTGGCGAGGCAAACGTTTGATCTTGGAGCCAAAAAAACCACCTCGCGGGGAGGTGGTGTTTCGCTGTCTGCCGGGGCCAGGCCTCAGCCGAATGACAACCCCTGCACCAGGGCCAGCACCGAGAAGATCCCAAGCGACAACCAGAAGCACAGGGTGCCAAACAGCCGGGGCTTGTTCGGTGCCTCGGGCAGCTGGATGCCGATGGCGTGCAGTATCCGCCCCACCAGCAGCAGCGAGCCGCCGAGGTGCAGCCAGAAGGCGCCGACCCCGGCCAGCTCGCACAGGGCCATCAGCAGCAGGGTGAGCGGCACGTACTCGGCGAAGTTGCCGTGGGCTCGGATCGCCGCCAGCATCTCGGGCGCGTCCCCTGCTCCTATCTTGACCCTGAACTGGCGCCGACGCTTGACCACCCAGCAGGAGAGCAGCAGGAACAAAAGCCCCAAGAGGCCGGCGTAGATCAGCGTGATATGCATCATCATGACACTCCTTATCGTTGGATCCTGAAAGCAATGTGGCTCATGCCAGCTCGCGGCAAATAATGGGCGACACCATCAGCCGTGCGCGACATGGAGCGCATCATCATGCCAGCTCGCGGCAGATGAGCGACACCATCATGCGGATATGGGCCTGATCGCTGTTGAGCGCGGGAATGTAGTGGAACTGCTCTCCGCCCCCCTCGATGAAGAGGGCGCGGTTCTCGACCTGGATCTCCTCCAGGGTCTCGAGGCAGTCGGCGGAGAACGCCGGGCAGATCACGTCAAGCCGCTTGATCCCCTGCCCCGCCAGCGCCGTGATGGTGGCATCGGTATAAGGCTTGAGCCACTCCTGCTTGCCGAAGCGGGACTGGAAGCTGGCGCTCCACTGCTCGGGGGCCAGACCCAGCGCCTCGGCCAGCAGGGTCGCGGTGCGGCGGCACTGGTGACCATAGGGATCCCCCTCGTCCTCGCAGCGCTGGGGGATGCCGTGGAACGACATCAGCAGGTGCTCACCCTGGCCCTGCTGCTCCCACTGGCGGCGCACGCTCATGGCCAGCGCCTGAATGTATTCGGGGTGATTATGGTAGTCACGGATGAGGCGCATCACCGGTAGGTGGCGCTCGCCCTGCATCACCCTGGCCCAGCCGTCGAACACCGCGGCCGTGGTGCTGGCGGCATACTGCGGATAGAGCGGCAGCAGTATCACCCGGTTGACGCCCTGCGCCTTGAGCGCCTGCCAGCCATCGCTGAGCGAGGGGCTGCCATAGGTCATGGCGAGCACCACGGGCACCTCCACCCCTTCGCGCTTGAGCTCTTGCTCCAGGGCATCGCGCTGACGCTGGCTGATGGCCATCAGCGGTGAGCCTTGCTCGGTCCAGACCTGCTGGTAGAGCTTGGCAACCCTGGGGGCACGGAACGGCAGAATGGCGAAGGTGAGCAGCGGCGACCACAGCAGGCGGGGTATCTCGACCACCCGCGGGTCCTGGAGGAACTGGCTGAGGAAGGCCTTGACGGCCGCCGTGGTCGGTGCGGCTGGCGTCCCCAGATTGACTAGCAAGATCCCGGTTTTCGTGGTCACGTTAGCTTCCTGTCGTTCTATTTTTGTCGTTCTTGTTTTAATGCAATAAAGGGCCCTGGATGGACCCTTATTTCATGCTGTCTTGTCAACCGACAATGGGCAGACTTAGCCCAGGATGGCCGCCAGCTGCTGGCTGACGACGTCCACCGGCTGAGTGCCGTCGATCTTGACGTAACGGGTGTTGCCCGCTTCCGCTTCCTTGCCGTAGAAACCGATCAGCGGCGCGGTCTGCTGATGGTAGACATCCAGGCGCTTGCGCACCGTGGTCTCTTCGTCGTCGGCACGGATCACCAGATCCTCGCCGGTCACGTCATCCTTGCCTTCCACTTTCGGCGGGTTGAACACCAGGTGGTAGGTACGACCGGAGCCGGAGTGAACACGGCGACCGCTCATGCGCTTGACGATCTCTTCGTCCGGCACCGCGAATTCCAGTACGAAGTCCACCACCACACCGGCTTCCTTCATGGCTTGCGCCTGGGGAATGGTGCGGGGGAAGCCGTCCAGCAAGAAGCCGTTGGCGCAATCCGGTTGGGCGATACGCTCTTTGACCAGGCCGATGATGATGTCGTCGGAGACGAGCTGACCTGCGTCCATCACGGCCTTGGCCTTGAGGCCCAGCTCGGTGCCCGCCTTGATCGCCGCACGCAGCATGTCGCCGGTGGAGATCTGCGGAATACCGTGTTTTTCCATGATGAACTGAGCCTGGGTACCTTTACCGGCACCCGGTGCTCCCAACAGAACAATGCGCATACACGCTCCTAATTGATTGGTTATTCAATTCTTGAGAAGGCAAAAAACTACACGGTTTCGCCCGTTTTAACAAGCTTGCCCCGTGTGAGTGCCCACATTATCACCATGTGTACGCGCTGGCGATGCGACTTAAGGCGCAGGGCCGGCACACAAAAAGTGATTGAAAATGCAGCAATCCATCAACTGGCGAGGCGCCCGCCCCATCGGCAGCGAGCGCCCAATAAAAAGGCCCACTGCATCACAGTGGGCCTGCGCCATCACGCCTGGAGTAGCAGACGGTTGACTCGAGACACGAAGCTGGCCGGGTCATTGAGACCGCCCTGCTCCGCCAGTTGGGCCTGCTCGTGCAAGAGGCTGACCCACTCACCGAACAGGTTGTCGTCGGTGATGGTGTCGAGCTTCTTCACCAGCGCATGGTCCGGGTTGAGCTCCAGGATGTACTTCTGCTCCGGTACCGGCTGGCCGGCGGCGCGCATCAGCTTGATCATCTGGGTGCTCATGCCGTGGTCGTCGGTGACGATGCAAGAGGGTGAGTCGGTCAGACGGTGGGTGACACGCACCTCTTTCACCGCCTCGCCGAGGCTGCTCTTGACCCGCTCAACCAGACCGGCGTTGGCCTTCTCGGCCTCCTCCTGCGCCTGCTTGGCCGCTTCGTCCTCCAGCTCGCCCAGGTCCAGCTCGCCACGGGTGACTGAGACCAGCTGCTTGCCGTCGAACTCGGTGAGGTGGCTCATCAGCCACTCGTCCACCCGCTCCCACATCAGCAGCACTTCGACGCCCTTCTTGCGGAAGATCTCGAGGTGCGGGCTGTTCTTGGCCGCGGCGAAGCTGTCGGCGGTGATGTAGTAAATCTTCTGCTGGCCTTCCTTCATTCGGCCAACGTAATCCTCAAGGGAGACCGTCTGAGCTTCGCCCTCGCCGGCGGTGCTGGCGAAGCGCAGCAGCTTGGCGATCTCCTCGCGGTTCGCGTAATCCTCGGCCGGGCCCTCTTTGAGCACGTTGCCGAACTCGCTCCAGAACTTGGCGTACTTCTCGCCGTCATCCTTGGCCAGCTTGTTGAGCATGGTCAGGACGCGCTTGGAGCAAGCCTTGCGCAGGGAGGCGGTGACCTTGTTGTCCTGCAGGATCTCGCGGCTGACGTTGAGCGGCAGATCGTTGGAGTCCAGCACCCCTTTGACGAAGCGCAGGTAGGTCGGCATAAACTGCTCGGCGTCGTCCATGATGAAGACGCGCTGCACGTAGAGCTTCAGGCCGTGCTTCTGCTCGCGGTTGTAAAGATCGAACGGTGCGCGGGCCGGCACGTAGAGCAGGCTGGTGTACTCCTGCGCCCCTTCCACCCGGTTGTGACCCCACAACAGCGGATCCTCGAAGTCGTGGGCGACGTGCTTGTAGAACTCCTGGTACTCCTCATCCTTGATGTCCTTCGGATTACGGGTCCAGAGTGCGGTGGCGCGGTTGACCTGCTCCCACTCGCCCGGGGTGCCGACGATGGTTTCACCGTCTTCTTCCCGATCCGGGGTGCCCTCCTTGTACATCTCCACCGGCACCGAGATATGGTCGGAATACTTGGCGACCACGGCGCGCAGGCGCCAGTCGTCCAGGAACTCTTCTTCCTCGGCACGCAGGTGCAGGATGACGTCGGTACCGCGACCCTCTTTGGTCACGTCAGCGACGGTGAAGGAGCCTTCACCTTCCGATTCCCACTGCACGCCCTGGCTCGGCTCGGTACCAGCAGCGCGGGAGATCACTGTCACCTTGTCGGCGACGATGAAGGCGGAGTAGAAGCCGACCCCGAACTGACCGATCAGCTGGGAGTCCTTGCCCTGATCGCCGGACAGGTGCTTGAAGAAGTCGGCGGTGCCGGACTTGGCGATGGTGCCAAGGTGCTCGATCACCTGATCCCGGGTCATGCCGATGCCGTTATCCGAGATGGTCAGGGTCTTGTTCTCTTTGTCCACCACCAGGCGCACGCGCAGCTGGCCGTCGTTTTCGAACAAAGAGGCATCGGAAAGCGCCTTGAAGCGCAGCTTGTCCGCCGCATCTGAGGCGTTGGAAATCAGCTCGCGCAGGAATACTTCTTTGTTGGAGTAGAGGCTGTGAGCCATCAGGCTCAGCAGTTGTTTGACTTCGGTTTGAAAGCCGTGGGTTTCGGCGTGAACACTTTGGGTCATCGACCAATCCTCAAAACGTCGGTTGAACAGATTCCCAACCTAGATGGGGCTGGCCCACCAAATATCAAGGGGCGAGTGTGCAATCTTGCTCACTCGCCCCTCATCACGACCTCGGCTGCCGGTTTTTTGGCCGGCTCCCAGACCGGTTATTTCAGCCGCTGCCGTCCCATCAGGGAGTGGGACAGGGTGGTGCCATCCACCAGCTCCAGCTCGCCCCCCACCGGCACGCCGTGGGCGATGCGGCTCACCTCGACGCCGGCGGCGCGGGCCATGTCGGCGATGTACCAGGCGGTGGCGTCCCCCTCTATGGTGGGGTTGGTGGCCAGGATCAGCTCGCTGATGGACTCATCCTTCAGACGGCGCTCCAGGATCTCGAGCCCCAGCTCCTCCGGTCCTATGCCATCGAGCGGTGACAGGTGCCCCATCAGCACGAAGTAGCGGCCGGAGAACTGGCCGGTGTGTTCGATGGCGGCCACGTCCGCCGGGCTCTCCACCACGCACAGCAGGCCGCTCTCCTCGCGCTTGGGATTGGCGCAGATCTCGCAGAGATCGTTCTCGGTGAAGGTGCGGCAGTGGCTGCAGTGACCTATCTCGGTCAGCGCCCGATTGAGCAGCTGGGCCAGGCGCAGGCCGCCGCTGCGCTCGCGCTCGAGCAGGGTGAACGCCATGCGCTGGGCCGACTTGGGGCCGACGCCCGGCAGCACCTGCAGCGCCTTCATCATCTCATCGAGCAGGGGACTGAATTTCATGGGGTATCCTTTGAAGCCGTGTCGAATGGGCAGAGGCCGTGACTGCTGGCGGGCAGCCACAGGCTCGGCCATCCGAACCTATCTTGTTGGCGCAGGACTATACCCGAGCCGGCCCCGAGCGCCAATCACCTGACGAGACGGGGCCGACGAAACGGGGGAGCTGTTTGTGCGGCTTAGTCCAGGCTGATGCGCTGGCGACCGCTGTAGATCTCGGCCCGGCCGGGGCGACAGAAGCCCACCAGGGTGAGGCCGGTCTGCTCCGCCCGATCCACCGCGAGCTCGGTGGCCGCCGAGATGGCGAGCAGGATCTCGATGCCGGCGCTGGCGCATTTTTGCACCATCTCGAAGCTGGCGCGGCTGGTCACCAGGATGGCGCCATCGCGCCGACCGCTGCGGCACAGGTGACCCACCAGCTTGTCGAGCGCGATGTGGCGGCCCACGTCCTCGCGAATGGCCAGGATGTTGCCCGCCGCATCCAGGTGCACGGCGGCATGGGTGGCGCCTGTGCTCTGTCCCAGCAGTTGCAGGGGGCGCAGGGTCTCCAGCACCTTGTCGATCAAGGTCACCTCGAGGCGCTGGCTGTCGGGCAGTCGCGGAAGGGTGCGCACCACCTGATCCAGGCTCTCGCTGCCACAGATGCCGCAGCCGGTGCGGCCGGTCAGGGTACGGCGCATCTCCTTGAGGCGATGGACGCAGCGATTGGCCAGGGTGACATGCACCTCGATGCCCTGACAGCTGGCGACCTGCTCGATGTCGTGGATGTCCTGCAGGCTGTCGATGATCCCCTCGGACAGCGAGAAGCCGATGGCGAAGTCCTCCAGCTCGGTGGGGCTGCACATCATCACGGTGTGGGCGATGCCGTTGTAGACCAGCGCCACCGGGGTTTCGCAGGGCAGCAGCATGGCGCCGTCCGTGGTGACGCCACGCCGCTGGTAGTGAACCACCTCGCGCCGTGCGCACAGCTCGTGCAGCGGGGTTTCGGTATCTGACAACATCTAGGGTGCCCCTTAGTCGAGGATCTGGGGGGCTTTCGCCGAGATACCGAGCCGCTTCATCTTCGACAGCAGGGTGGTGCGCTTCATGCCGAGCCGCTGGGCGGCGCCCCGCTCCCCGGCGACGATGCCGTTGCACTCGCGCAGGGTGTCGATGATGCGCTGGCGCTCATCCCCCTCGTCAGGCTGGCCCTGGCTCTCCCGGAACAGGGTCGGCGCCGGCTCGTCATAGACCAGGGTCTCAATCTTGTGGTAGCCCTTGAGCGGCATCAGCTCGTCGGGGGAGAGGTTGAGCACATGGCCGCGGGTCATCACCACGGCCCGCTCTATGATGTTCTCCAGCTCGCGGATGTTGCCGTACCAGGGCAAGGAGACCAGCATCTTCATGGCATCGGCCGGGATCGAAGTGATGTTGCGCCGCATCCGCCTGGCGATCTTCTTGATGAAGAAGTTGACCAAGAGCGGTATGTCCTCGCGCCGCTCGCGCAGGGGCGGCAGCTCGATGGGGAAGACGTTGAGCCGGTAGTAGAGATCGCTGCGAAAGCGCTTGTTCTTGACCATGGAGAGCAGGTCGCAGTTGGTGGCCGCCACCAGCCGCACATCGATGGCGATGGGGTTGCTGTTGCCGACCCGCTCCAGCTCGTGCTCCTGCAGCACCCGCAGCAGCTTGGGTTGCAGGTCGAGCGGCATGTCCCCCACCTCGTCGAGGAAGAGGGTGCCCTTGTGGGCTCGCTCGAAGCGGCCGATGCGCTGGGTCAGGGCGCCGGTGAAGGCCCCCTTCTCGTGGCCGAACAGGTCGCTCTCGATGAGGCCGGTGGGGATGGCGGCGCAGTTCACCTTCACCATCTCCTGCTCGCGGCGGGCGCTCAGGGCGTGAATGGCCTGGGCGATCAGCTCCTTGCCGGTACCGGTCTCCCCCAGGATCAACACCGAGCAGTCGCTCTGGGCCACCAGCCTCACCTTCTCCAGCACCGCCTCCATGGCGGCGCTCTGGTAGATGATGTTGGCAAAGTCGGCGCTGGACGGCAGCTCGGCGACCCTGATGGTCTTCTCCTTAGCGCCGTTGGTGTTGGAGATCTCCTGCTGCGCCTGCACGTTGTTCATGGCAATCGCCGTGCGCGCCGCCACCTGCTCCAGCAGGGAGATGTCGATGTCGGCGAAGAAGTCAGCCTGGGGATGAGACAGGATCAGCACCCCCAGCAGGTTGCCGCGATAACGCAGCGGCAGGATGCAGGAGCTGTCCGCATCGGCCGGCAGGATCTGGGAGGTGAAGCGGCAGCTCGCGTTGCAGCCGTGGCCCTGCTCCCGATAGATGAAGAAGGGCTCGCTGTGGCCGAGGGCCCCCTGCAGGCAGTTCTTCTCGAAGCAGGAGTGGTTGATGATGCCGGGCGCATCGCAGGCCTGCTGATTGACCAGATAGCTCTTGAAGCTGTCGGAGGTGGCGTTGTATTCGGCCAGACAGAGGCTGCTGATGGAGAAGTGGTGCTGCAGTATGGTGAACAGGCTCCTCGGCAGCTCGGCGATGCGCACCAACTTGATCACCGCATTGGTGACGTCCACCAGGATCTTGCAGCTGTCGCGCTCGAGGCGCAGGGAGTTGGCCTGCTCCAGGGTGCGCTCCTTGTCCAGCACGTTCTCCAGCGCGATGGCGACGATGGCCGCGAGCTGGGTCAGCTTGGCCAGGGTTTCCATCGGGAAGGCGTTCGCCTCGGTGCTGATGAACTCGATGCCGCCCAGGTGGCTGCGTGCCGTGGTGATGGGCAGCTGGCAATAAGATTGCAGGCCGTCGTAGACAGGGGTGCTGGCGAGCTTGGCGCAGCGATTCATGAAGCGGGCCGCCGGCAGTATGATGGCCTGCTCCTTGGAAAAATGCAGATCGGCCTTGTGGCAGATCAGGTGCTGTGGCCCCTGCCCTCCCATGAAGTAGCAGACAGCCTCCTCCCCGGTGCCCAGGTTGAGGATCAGGTTGACCCGGGTCACGCCGCCGAAGCAGGCATCGATCCGGTTCAGCTTCTTGATGAAATCATCCAGGGTGACGGCGGAGAGCAGGTTCTTGGAGAGAGAGAGAAAACCGTCATCCCAGATGGGTGAGATGTCGGTTAACGGAATGGCACTCACATTCAGCATTCTGGCCTCGCATTACATCTGTATAAGCAACAAGTTGCAGGCAAATTGCGGTCAGCGACGACGGTAAACAATAAGTCAGCCAACTCCGTCAGATGTTATAATTAATTTTTAAAAAATTAACGCTTAATTATAAAAACTAACATATCTAGAAATAGCATCGCGCTGGTGTTCGCATAATAAAGTAGCCCCGCCGTCATTACAACCAAGCGGCCCTGGGCAATATTCATCAGCCGTCGTAGCTATTTATTGGCAATCATCAATATATCGCCATCATGAATGTGGTAAGCGGCCGGCCCTGGCCGGATGATTCCCGTTCCCAACCCCTGCCGTCGTCGCCCTCAAGAGGAGCTCAGCTGGTAGTTGTGGAGCTTGAGGCCGCCGAAGATGAAGCCGGCCGACAGCAGCTGAAAGGTCACTAATAACCCACTGATATTATCGGATATTTCCTCAGAGATCGCCTGATGGGTCAGGTAGATAACCAGTGCAACCAGGCCCATCAGCAGGCTGTTGATCAGGGTGGTGGAGAGGAAGGCGATGAGCCAGGCCACCTGCACGCTCAGTGACGCCAGCACGGCCCCCATGGCGATCCGCGCGGCGATAAAACAGCCGAAGAATCCAAAGCCCAGCAAGAATATCAATTCGTCGTACCACAGATAGCAGCCGACCCCCAATAACATCACCAATAAATAGGCGGAAACGTAAAAGATCCCGAACGAGACATTTAATTCATTTTTCATGATGGACACCTGCCCGCTGAAAAAAGGATGAGGGGATCCGGGCCCTGTGAACAGAGCCTGGATCCACTTTATTTAACGCTGATTAGCCTTTGGCGGCGCTGCGCAATTTCGCCTTGAGTGCACTGTATTCAGTCTGGACATAATTCTCCGCCTCAGGCTGATTCTCAATACGCTCAATTTTCACCGCGCAGTACTTGTACTCTGGGGTGTAGGAGACCGGGTCCACGTGCTCTATGGTGAGCTCGTTGCAGGCCCCGATCCACCACTGGTAGGTCATGTAGACCACACCGGCGTTGACCCTGTCGTTGTAGTTCGCCCTGGTGATCACCTTGCCGCGCCGGGACGAGATCCAGACCAGCGCCTGATCCTTCACCCCGAGCTTTTGCGCATCGCTCGGGTGGATCTGCACATAGCCGGGCTCATCGGCGAGCGTCTGCAACGCCGAGCAGTTGCCGGTCATGGAGCGGCAGGAGTAGTGACCCACCTCCCGCACCGTGGAGAGCACCAGCGGGTAATCCGCACAGGGCTGCTCCAGTGGCGGCCGCCACTCGGAGGCGATCAGCTGACCCTTGCCGCTCGGGGTGGTGAACACATTGCCCTCGAACAGGGTGCTGGTGCCCGGGTGATCCTCGGTCGGACAGGGCCACTGCACACTCTTGAGATCCGCCATCTTGTCGTAGCTGACCCCGGTATAGAGCGGGCAGAGCGCGCGCATCTCGTCCCAGATCTCCTGGGTGTCGCGATACTCCATGGGATACCCCATGGCGCTGGCCATCAGCGAGAAGATCGCCCAGTCCGGCTTCACGTTGTCGGGGGGCGTGACCGCCTTGTAGAAGCGCTGGAAGCCGCGATCCGCCGAGCTGTAGACCCCCTCGTGCTCGCCCCAACTGGTGGCGGGCAGGATGACGTCGGCCATCTCGGCGGTCTGGGTCATGAAGATGTCCTGCACTATCACCAGCTCCATGCCACCCAGGGTGCGCCTGAACTGGGCCAAGTCGGCTTCAGTCTGGGCCGGATCTTCGCCGAAGATGTAGAAGGCCTTGCACTTGCCCTCCTCCACCTTGTGGCTGAGTTCGGTCAGACGGTAACCGGGCTGCTGAGACAGGGACGGCACGCCCCAGGCCTTGGCAAACTTGGCGCTGATGGCGGGATCGGCCACGGACTGATAGCCCGGGAACTGGTGCGGCAGCATCCCCATGTCGCAGGTGCCCTGCACGTTGTTCTGACCGCGCACCGGGCCGCAGCCGGTGCCGCGACGACCGAAGTTGCCGGTCAGCAGGGCCAGCCCCGCCAAGCCTTTCACCACGTCCACCGCCTGACCGTACTGGGTCACGCCCATGCCCCACAGGATCATGGAGGCGGGTGACTCGGCATAGGTGCGAATGGCCGCGCGGATATCCGCCGCCTTGAGGCCGGTGATCTCCTCCACGTATTCCGGGGTGTACTTGGCCACGGTGGCCTTGAAGGTATCGAAACCTTCGGTGTAGTTGGCGACGAACGCCTTGTCGTAGAGCCCCTCGGCGATCAGCACGTTGGCGAAGGCATTGACCAGCGCCATATTGGAGCCGTTTTTCAGCGGCAGCCACTGATCGGCGATACGGGCGGTTTCCACCATGCGCGGATCACAGACGATCACCTTGGCACCCTTGGCTTTCGCCTTGAGGATGTGGCGCGCCACTATGGGATGGGAGTCGGCAGCATTGTAACCAAACACCAGCAGGCACTTGGTCTCTTGAATTTCGGGAATGGCGTTGCTCATGGCGCCGTTACCTACAGTTGTCTCCAGACCGGAGACTGAGGGTGCGTGTCACACCCTCGCGCAGTGATCGACGTTATTCGTCCCAATCACGGCGCGGGCAAATTTTTGCATCACATAGTTGGCTTCGTTGCCGGGACCGCGGGCGGAGCCTGTGGTCATGATGGCGTCGGCACCGTATTTCGCCTTGATGGCGGAGAGACGACTGCTGGCAAAGCCGATGGCCTCATCCCAGGAGACGGCTTCGAGCTTGCCACCGCGCTCGCGGCGGATCATCGGGTTCTTGAGACGGGGGGTCAGCAGGTTGGTGTCGTTGAGGAAATCCCAACCGTAGTAACCCTTGAGGCAGAGTTGCCCCTCGTTGGTCCGGCCGTTGGCACCTTCGGCCCCCACCACCTTGTCGTTTTCAACCAGCAGGTTGATCTTGCAACCGGTGCCGCAATAGGGGCAGACGGTAATGACTTTTTTCATGAGTCGCACTCTTGTTTGTTAACGATAAACGGCGGGATGGCGGCCCAGTGAGCACCATCCTCCGGCTCTGGGCCTTATGCCCGCTGACTGGACGGCATGGCCTCGGCGCTGGCCAGCTGCTTCTGGCGGTTCAGGGAGTCCAGCGACGCGGGGGTCACCAGCCGCAGCGCCTGGGTGGGGCACACCTCGACGCAGGCCGGCCCCCCCTCGCGATGGCTGCAGAGATCGCACTTCAAGGCCAGCGCCTTGGTTTGCACTCCCTTGAACAGCGCACCGGCCGCAGGGGCCACCTCTTTGACCACCACGTTCATGGCGCCGTAGGGGCAGGCCACCACACAGGATTTGCAGCCGATGCAGCGCGCCTGATAGACCTTGACGTGGCCATCCTCGGTGACGATGGCGTTGTTGGGGCAGGCCTTGGCACAGGGCTTGTCTTCACACTGGCGGCAGAGCACCGGCGTGGTCACCTTGCTGCCCACCACCACCTTCAGACGGGGCTGAAAATAGCTGTCTTTTGAGACCAGATGTCCATCTTCGATGGCAAGACGCAGACCGCCCTCCCGCTCAACGGTGCCCGCGCAGGACGCTGACTGGTGTGACACGGCGCAGGCCACCTCACAGGTACGACACCCAATACAGAGACTGGGATCGGCAATCACGAAGCTGTTCATAGAGAGGGATCCTAAATGTTTCGTTACACCCTGCCGGCCAGGCTCACAGAGGAGACAGGCCAGCCATCCCACTAGGCATTAATCAGACCAACTCAGGCCTGGAGCGGGAGAAAGTTCGCAAGCAGCTGAAAATAAAGGAGTAATCAGGATGGCAGCCATGCTTTATTAGGAGGGTGACGATGACGACAGGGACCAGACACGGCGATCGACACGACAAAAGTGACGAGCTCGACACAGGATGACAGCCCCCTGCACCGGCTGATGACCGGAAGAGGAACGGGAGATGCTCGGGAGCTAAGTCGCTATCGGCCAGAGGAAATACAGAGGTGAAAAACGGGCCATCAATGGCCCTTGCATTGCCACAGCAGGGGATAGTACAGCGGCCCATGGTTTAGTCCGGTTCTGTTAGAGGTCTGCAAAGCCAGAGCGAACAGAAAGCCCCTCTACTGACAAATTTATTGAACTGGAGCCGGTTTTTAACCTCTCCCACTTCTGTTTTTTATCCGGCCAGTTACGATGGTTAACTTGGCAACCAGCTCCGTTGGAGTTACTCCGATAGATCTACGATTTCACACCGCATAGGTTAAAGGTGTAAGACCTGCTTGATAAATTTTGGATTCAAATATGCATAAGTTTAATTTAATAGAAAATGCTAATGACTCTTTAGAACATGCAATTAAACATATGGGACCAATTGACCAAAATGGTGTTGGTGATTGGAAAAGAATAATCGTTGATTTCTCTCATGTTATAGAGTTACTTTTTAAAGAAAAATTGCGCCAAATCCATCCTGCTTTCGTCTTTGATAACATAGACAAATATCCATCCAAGGATGCATTTACTGTTGGCGCAGAAAAAGCTTTTAAGAGGCTTCAAAATATTGGAGGTATAACATTTTCTAAAGATGAAGTCGGGGCAGTCAACACAGCTAGAGAAAAAAGAAACGAAATAGAACACTTTGAATTCTCAATATCTGAAGATGAGGCAAAAGCTTTAGTTGGCCAAGCATTATCTTTTATATTCACTTTTTCGGAAGAGCACCTCCTTCTTGATTGGAAGGCTACACATCTAAAAAACAAACGTTGGTATATTTTATCCCAATACACTGAGTTTTATAGCGAATTATTACGTAAAGCAAACAACAAAATAGAAGCTGAAGAACTATATTCCATCGAGTGCACGTCTTGCCATAATGATACCTTCAGTGTGGATTATGAAAAATGTATGGTGTGTGGTCATGAGGAAGATGTGCTTACTTGCAAGTGGTGTAAAGTTCCATACATTTTCTCTTCGTGTGAATATGGAGAAGATGCAGCACTTTGCCCAAGCTGTGAATATAAGGACGGCTATGCCAGCGCAAATTATGAAAAATATTAACACCTGACTATATATGGCCACAGCTTTTGCTTATATATAAATTTGATATGGAGGTTAAAAGTTGATGGAAATAGAAATTTATAACAAATCTCAAGATGAGATCTTCAATATACTTGTTAATAATCTCAGACAATTTAATTTTCAGATGATGGACGAGGAAAGATCCCAACCATTGATGGTGGTCATACGTGATGATAGCGGCAAGATTATCGGTGGCATTGCCGGACGTACCATTTACCATCAATTTATGATCGAGGTGCTTTGGGTACACGACGATAAACGAGATCAGGGGCTCGGCATTCAACTGATGGAGATCGCCGAACGCGAGGCGCAAGCACGAGGTTGTATTGCAGCTCAAGTCGACACTCTGCCGTTCCAGGCGCCCAAGTTTTATGAAAAATGGAATTTCAGATTGTCGGCAAAGTGATTGACGTTAAAGATAGCCCTGACCGTTATTTTTTACTGAAAGAATTTAATTAGATGAGAGAGTGAATCATGGATGATAAATTAATAAAAAGATACTTGAAGTATGCGAATAGTGAAGAAGCTCTTGCCGTTCTCTTTGTAAAAAAACATCTAATAAAAGCGAAAGGATATTGGATAGACATTGATAACTGTAGGCGTTATGAAATGTCCATGGATAAGATGCACTTCCGATTCGTAACTGGAGGTTTATATATAAGAGAAATCAAGCCTAAATATCCACCCAAGTCAGAATATACTGTCAATGGAAAGTTTGATGAGGATCGATACTATCTGACCGTTCGTGCTATAACTTGGGAAACGGCACACAGAGATATAGAACAACAAAAAGCAAAAAAGATATCTGTTCCTAACTTTAGGATAACTGGTGTGAGTTACGAAATAAATCGGGATAGTAGCGATTTTTTTGTTGAAAATGCACCGCCAGAAATAAAAGCTCTTGCGAAAAATCTATCAGACAGAACGAATTACCTTTGGGATATAGCATTGAAATATGTTAACAAACAAAACTTTGTTTACAAAATAAAAACAATTACGATTAGTTAGTCTCAATCACTTATATCATAAATAATTCAGTCTTATAGTGATCGCCTTTGTTGCGGTCACTTCTCCTCCCCACGCTTCCCATCCGCCCCACCAGATAAAGACTCCATTGTCTCCCCGCACCCCACTCTTTGCGACGCGATCCGGTAATTTATTGGTCAGCATTTTATCGTCTATTTTTCAGCCAGATTGATAGGAAAAACTAGCCAAAATGGATACTCAGAGAAAACAAACGCTTGCTCGCTGCCCAGGGGTTTATGTCAATCACAGAGTAATTAATGACCTCGTTCAAAAGCCCCTTTTGATTATTTATATCAGAGCCTATTCCCACAGACTCTGTGTCATCATGAGCTGAATCGCAGATGAACAGACTGTGCCCCATGATGAGCCTATTCCTATCCAGTTGATTCCCTTTCCCATCGCCATTCATTGATCCCCTCCCGATCGACTCTCTGTGTTAGCTGATAGCTCGGGGCCCCTGTGCTGGCAAATATGTCCGCATCAAACTGACAAGACAACTTCATGAACTGCAATAACAAACCCGCCCTGTCTGGCGTCACCCTGGCGGCGATCGGCGTGGTCTATGGCGATATCGGCACCAGCCCGCTCTATACCCTGCGCGAGTGCCTGTCGGGCCAATTCGGGTTCGGGGTCGAACCCGCCTCCATCCTGGGCTTTCTCTCGCTGATCTTCTGGCTGCTGATCCTGGTGGTCTCGGTCAAGTACCTCTCCTTCGTGATGCGGGCCGACAATGCCGGTGAGGGGGGCATCCTGACCCTGATGTCGCTGGCGACCCGCAACAGCCCCGAGAGGCTGGCCCCTGTGCTGATCATTCTGGGGCTGATCGGCGGCAGCTTCTTCTATGGCGAGGTGGTGATCACCCCCGCCATGTCGGTGATGTCGGCCATCGAGGGGTTGAAGATAGTGGCCCCCTCGCTGGATCCCTACATAGTGCCGCTCTCGGTGCTGGTGCTGACCCTGCTGTTTGCCATCCAGAAACATGGCACCGCCACCGTGGGCAAGTTGTTCGCCCCCATCATGCTGACCTGGTTTCTGACCCTGGCGGTGCTGGGCCTGCGCGGCATCAGCCAGAATCCCGAGGTGCTGGGCGCGCTCAACCCCGTCTGGGCCCTGCGCTTCTTTATGACCTACCAGACCACCTCCTTCTTTGCCCTCGGCGCCGTGGTGCTGGCCATCACCGGCGTTGAAGCGCTCTATGCCGACATGGGCCACTTCGGCAAGAACCCGATCCGGCTCGCTTGGTTTGTGGTGGTGCTGCCGTCGCTGGTGCTCAACTACTTCGGCCAGGGCGCGCTGTTGCTCGGCAACCCCGAGGCCATCGCCAACCCCTTCTTCCTGCTCGCCCCCACCTGGGCGCTGCTGCCCCTGCTGTTGCTGGCGACCATGGCGACGGTGATCGCCTCGCAGGCGGTGCTCTCCGGGGTCTTCTCCCTCACCCGGCAGGCGGTACGGCTCGGTTATCTCTCACCCATCCGCATCGTCCACACCTCCGAGCAGGAGTCGGGCCAGATCTATATCCCGGTCATCAACTGGATGCTCTATGTCTCTGTGGTGATCGTCATCATGAGCTTCGAGCACTCCAGCAATCTGGCGGCCGCCTATGGCATCGCCGTGACCGGCACCATGGTGCTCACCTCCATCCTCTTCTGTTCGGTGGCGAAGAACAGCTGGCACTGGCACCCCTATCTGGTGGCCGCCCTGTTCGCCCTGCTGCTGGCCATCGATGTGCCGCTCTTTGTCGCCAACCTCGCCAAGATCTTCTCCGGCGGCTGGCTGCCCCTCACTCTGGGCGCGGTCATGTTCACCCTGATGACCAGCTGGAAGAGCGAGCGCTTTCAGCTTATTCGCCGCCTGAACGAGCACGGCAACTCGCTGGAGCCGATGATCGCCTCGCTGGAAAAATCCCCGCCGACCCGGGTGGCGGGCACCGCCGTCTATATGTCGCGGGTGGTCAATGTGATACCCCATGCGCTCCTGCACAACCTCAAGCACAACAAGGTGCTGCACGAGCGGATCATTCTGCTCACCCTGCGGGTGGAGGACGTGCCCTACGTCCACAACGTGCGCCGGGTCTGCATCGAGCAGCTCTCCCCCACCTTCTGGCGGGTGGTGGCCAGCTACGGCTGGCGCGAGACTCCGAACATGGAGGAGATCTTCCATCGCTGCAATGCGGAGGGCCTGAGCTGCCGCATGATGGAGACCTCCTTCTTCATGGCCCACGAGTCCCTCATCATGAAGGAGCGCCCCTGGTACCTCTATCTGCGCGGCCAGCTGTTTATGCTGCTGCAACGCAATGCCCTGCGGGCGCCGGATCAGTTCGAGATCCCGCCCAACCGGGTGATCGAGCTGGGCTCGCAGGTGGATATCTGATGGCATTCTGATGGCATAAAGAACGCCAGCAAGAGAGAGGGAGGCTTCGGCCTCCCTCTCTTTTCCCCGCTAGCCGAGATTGCCCTCCTCATGCTCCTGCGCCCCTGGAGTGACGAACCCTGTCCGGCCCTTCGTCACAAGTGACGAACGTCACGCTTCGACAGCTGTCCGCCTCTGTGACACACCCCTAGACAAAATTAAAATACACATAAAAACAGTCAGTTAATCTCATTCCTGGCGCCACACACAATCTGGCCCGCATCTTGCCATCCTGCCCCTACTTTCTCCGTTCGCGACACGACAAGGTAGGCTATGAACCGCTTCGTTATCGCTGATCCCAAACTTTGTATCGGTTGTGGCACCTGTATGGCGGCCTGCAGCACGGTTCACAAGGCCAAGGGTTTGCAACAGGCCCCCCGATTAACCGTCATGCGACACGAGCAGGCGACCATGCCGGTTCAGTGCCGTCACTGTGACGACGCCCCCTGCATCAAGGTGTGCCCGGTCGAGGCCATCTGCCAGACCGAGGATGCGGTGCAACTGAACGAGTCGCTCTGCATCGGCTGCAACCTGTGCGCCGTGGCCTGCCCGTTCGGCGCCATCAGCAGCGGCGGCAGCCGTCCGGTGGCCATGGCCACCAGCTATGACAGCTACATCCCCTGCTCGGTACGCTCCAGCAACCCTTCCACCTCCGCCGGCCTGCGCTGCTTCGGGGAAGACCTGCTGAGCTGGGAGCCCGGCGTGCGCGCCATCGCGGTCAAATGCGATCTCTGCGCGTTTCGCGAAGAGGGCCCGGCCTGCATCGATGCCTGCCCCTCTCAGGCGCTGACCCAGGTGAGCGAGGACGACAGCGCCCACACCGCCCGCGAGCGTCGCCTGCAGGCCGCCCAATCCCATCCGGAAGGGGCCCCCGCATTCAGTGCCACGGCCTCGCCCTCTTCACCGCACTCATTGACAGCCAAGGGAGATCGCTGATGCTGCCCCCTCTTCTACTGGGCACCCTGTTGCTCCTTCTGGCAGGCGCACTGCTGGGCGCCGCCGCGGGCTGGCTGCTGAACAGTGCCGCCCTCGCCAACCGCCTCAACAGCGGCTTCGCCCTGCTGGGATCCCTCTGCGGTGTCATGGTCGCCGGACAGACCCTGATGCGGGGCACCCCCATTGACGGCGCCCTCTGGCTGCTGGGCTCGGTGCACCTCGACATGCTGGCGGCGCTGATGCTCTTGGTGATCACGCTGGTCGGTGTGGCGGTGGCGCTCTACTCCTTTGCCTACATCAAGGAGTACCAGGGCAAGGGGGACGTCAGCATAGGCGTGCTGATGAACCTCTTCCTGTTCGCCATGGTCGCCATGGTGCTGTGCGACAACGCGCTGGGCTTCCTGCTCAGCTACGAGCTGGTGACGCTCACCAGCTACTGGCTGGTCAAGACCAACCCGGACGCCGCCAAGCAGAGCCGCCTCTATCTGGTGATGAACCACATCGGCATGGCGCTGGTGCTGGTCGCCTTCTGGCTGCTCTGCCAGGGCAGCGGCAGTCTGGAGTTCAGCGTGCTGCGCGAGCATCACCTCGGCGGCGCCCTGGCCTCGCTGGTGTTCCTGCTCAGCTTCTGCGGCTTCGGCCTGCGCGCCGGCTTCGTGCCGTTGCACGGCTGGTTGCCGGTGGCCGAGCCCGTCGCCCCCTCCCATATCTCGGCGCTGATGTCCGGGGTCATGGTCAAACTGGGGCTGTTTGGCATCTTGCGGGTGGCCATCGATTTTCTCGGCGCCAGCCAGCTCTGGTGGGGCTACATGGTGCTGATCTTCGGCGCCTGCTCGGCGGTGCTCGGGGTGCTGTTCGCGCTCGCCGAGCACGATCTCAAGCGGCTGCTCGCCTACCACACGGTGGAGAACATCGGCATCATCCTGATGGGGATGGGGATCGGCATGATTGGCCTGGCCAATCAGCAACCGACCCTGGTGGTGCTGGGGCTGCTCGGCGCCCTCTATCACCTGCTCAACCACGCCATCTTCAAGAGCCTGCTGTTCATGGGCACCGGCTCCGTGATGTTCCGCCTCCACACCCGTGACATGGACAAGATGGGTGGGCTCGCCAAGCTGATGCCCTGGACCGCGCTGGCGTTCCTCATCGGCGCCATGGCCATCTCGGCGCTGCCGCCGCTGAACGGCTTCGTCAGCGAGTGGTTCATCTATCAAGCGCTCCTTTCCATGACCAAGCTCGGCACCTCGGTCGTGGCCCCGCTGGCGGTGGTGATGCTGGCGGTGACCGGCGCCATGGCGGTGATGTGCTTCGTCAAGGTCTATGGCATCTGCTTCTGCGGCGCCCCGCGCAGCGAGAAGGCGAGTCAGGCCCGCGAAGTGCCCAGCACCATGGTGGCAGGCACCCTGCTGCTGGCGGCGGTCTGTCTGGTGCTGGGGCTGGGCGCCCCCTGGATTGCCCCCCTGGTCAACGGCTACGGCCAGGCGCTGATCGCCGAGCAAGTGGCGAGCCAGGTAGCGACCGGCGCCACCCTGCTGCCGCTCGATAGCGCTCAGGCGATCCTCTCCCCGCCGGTGATTGCCCTCACCCTGCTCGGCCTGCTGCTGGTGCCGCTGCTGATCCTGGCGCTGTTCAAAGGGCCCAAGCTGGGTCGTCGTCACGCCGGCACTCCCTGGGCCTGTGGTTACGCCTATGAGGAGCGCATGAGCCTCACCTCCGGCGGTGTCACCCATACCCTGCGCCAGATCTGCGCCCCCCTCTATCGGCAGCGTCCGCGCCTCGATCTCGCCAGCTCGCTGCAAGGGGTGAGCGCGGCGCCGTCCCCCGCTGGCTGGCTGCTCCATGGCCTGGTGCTGGTGCTCTTTATCCTGATGGCTGTTGGAGTTCAATGATGCCCGCTCTCGAAATGCCAAGCTGGGGCATGCTTGCCCTGGCCCTCACCCAGGCCATCGCCATGCTGGCGCTGGCTCCGCTCGCCACCGGCTTCAACCGGGTGCTGCGTGCCAAGATGCACTCACGCCAGGGGCCCGGCCTGCTGCAGGATTACCGCGATATCGGGAAACTGCTGCGCCGCCAGGAGGTCACCCCCGAGCCTGCCGGCATCATCTTCAACCTGATGCCGGCGGTACTCATCGCCGCCTTGCTGCTGGTGGCCATGGCGCTGCCGACCCTGACCCATGAATCCCCCTTCCCCATCGCCGGGGATCTCATCACCGACATCTACCTGTTCGCCATCTTCCGCTTCTTCTTCTCCCTGGCGGGGCTCGACAGCGGCAGCATGTTTGCCGGGATCGGAGCCCGCCGCGAGCTGACCCTGGGGATCCTGGTCGAGCCCATCCTGGTGCTAGCCTGCTTCATCATGGCGATGATGGTGGGCAGCTCGGATCTGGGCAACATCAGCACCTACGTGGCCACCCAGCCGCTGGCCGCCCCGGTCGCCACCCTGCTGGCGGGCGCCGCCTGCGCCTTCGCGGTCTTCGTCGAGATGGGCAAGCTGCCCTTTGACTGTGCGGAAGCCGAACAGGAGCTGCAAGAGGGGCCGCTCACCGAGTATTCCGGCGCGGGCCTGGCCCTGCTCAAGCTCGGCCTTGGCCTCAAGCAGCTGGTGGTGGTGCAGCTCTTTTTGGTGATTTTCCTCCCCTTCGGCAAGGCGGCGGACTGGAGCCTGCCCGCGCTGGCGGTGGCGGCGCTGATCCTCGCCTGCAAGCTGCTGGTGGCCTTCGCACTGGCGGGCCTCATCGAAAACGCCATGGCCCGCACCCAGTTCGTGCGCACCCACAAGCTGACGCGCTATGGCCTGGGGCTGGCCCTGCTGGCCCTGCTCGCCTATCTGGTCGGGGTATAAGCCATGCCCGCCACAGCCGCTTTTTCCGATTTCATATTTTCCGATTTTAAAGTGAGAACTGCATGACCATCGCCATCATGGATCGCATCGGTTGCGACTACATCCAGCAGCTGCGACAGCAACTGCCCCACGCCATCATCGACGAGCAGTGGCAGACCGTCGATCAGGCCACCCTGACCGTCAAGCCCACCGATCTGGTGGCCATCACCAGCCTGCTGTTCCACAAGCTGGGCGGCTGGCTGTCGGTCTCCTTCGCCAACGACGAGCGCAGCCTGAACGGCCACTTCGCCGTCTACCACGTCTTCTCCATGGAGGGGGAGACCAAGAGCTGGATCACCGTCAAGGTACTGGTCGAAGCCACCTCGCAGGAGTACCCCTCCATCACCCCGACCATTCCGGCGGCGGTGTGGGGCGAGCGGGAGATCCGCGACATGTACGGCCTGCGGGCGGTCGGTTTGCCGGACGAGCGCCGGCTGGTGCTGCCCGATGACTGGCCCGAAGACATCCATCCGCTGCGCAAAGACGCCATGGATTACCGCCAGCGCCCCATGCCCACCACGGACACCGAGACCTACCCCTTCGTAAACGAGCTGGGCAACGAGGCCAACCGCATAGTGCCGGTGGGCCCACTGCACATCACCTCGGACGAGCCGGGTCACTTCCGGCTGTTCGTGGATGGCGAGGACATCATCGATGCCGACTACCGGCTGTTCTATGTCCACCGTGGCATGGAGAAGCTGGCCGAGACCCGCATGGGCTACAACGAGGTGGCCTTCCTCACCGATCGGGTGTGCGGCATCTGCGGCTTCACCCACAGCGTCGCCTACACCACCTCGGTGGAGAACGCCATGGGCATCCAGGTGCCGGAGCGGGCCAAGATGATCCGCGCCGTGCTGCTGGAGGTGGAGCGGCTGCACAGCCACATCCTCAACATCGGCCTGTCGAGCCACTTCACCGGCTTCGACACCGGCTTCATGCAGTTCTTCCGGGTGCGGGAGAAATCCATGACCCTGGCCGAGCTGCTGACCGGGGCGCGCAAGACCTATGGCCTCAACCTCATCGGCGGGGTGCGCCGCGACATCTTCAAGGAGGATCGCATCAAGGGCACCCAGCTGGTGCGCGAACTGCGCGACGAGCTCAAGCCCCTGGTGGCCATGCTGCTCGACACCGCCAACATCAGCTCCCGTCTGGTGGGCATAGGCCGGCTCGATCCGCAAGTGGCCCGCGACTTCAGCTGCGTCGGCCCCATGGTGCGAGCCAGCGGCTTCAAGCGCGACGTGCGCCGGGTGCACGACTTCGCCGCCTACCGCGAGCTGCCGATGGAGATCCAGACCCTGGCGGGCTGCGACGTCCAGTCCCGGGTGCTGGTGCGGATCCACGAGCTCTACGACTCCCTCGACATGATCGAATTCGGCCTGCAGCACCTGCCGGAAGGGCCGCTGCTCACCGAGGGCTTCACCTATCAGCCGGGCAAGTTTGCGCTGGGCTTCACCGAGGCGCCCCGCGGCGAGAACGTGCACTGGAGCATGACCGGGGACAACCAGAAGCTGTTCCGCTGGCGCTGCCGCGCCGCCACCTACGCCAACTGGCCCGCCCTGCGCTACATGCTGCGGGGCAATACGGTGGCGGATGCACCCCTCATCATCGGCAGCCTGGATCCCTGCTACTCCTGCACCGATCGGGTCACCCTGGTCGATCCCAAGAAGGGCAAGTCCACCGTGGTCTCCTACAAGGAGATCGAGCGCTACGGTATCGATCGCAAAAACTCTCCGCTCAAGTAAGGGGTCATCATGATCAAGCTGTTCAAGACCATACTCCGGGCCGGCACGCCGACCGCCAAGTACCCCTTCGCCCCCTATGAGGTGAACCGGGATTTTCGCGGCAAGCCCGAATACCAGGCCGACAAGTGCATCGCCTGCGCCGCCTGCACCAAGGCCTGCCCGGCCAATGCGCTGATCATGGAGACCGATCTGGAGACCGGTGAGCGGCGCTGGGAGCTCTCCATCGCTCGCTGCATCTTCTGCGGCCGCTGTGAGGAGGTGTGCCCGACCCGCGCCATCGCCCTCTCCCCCAACTTCGAGCTGGCGGTGACCAACAAGGCCGATCTCTATGAGGAGGCCCGCTTCCCGCTGGCCCCCTGCTCCCTGTGCGGCACCTACTTTGCCCCGGCCCGGCTGGTGGCACTGGTGGAAGACACCCTGGCGCTGGCGGCCCAGCCGCTGGCCCACCCACAGCGGTTGCACCACTGCCCCGACTGCAAACGCAAACAGAGCATGCTGAGCCAGCCCGCATCAGGCGCCGCCACGCTCACCCAACAGGAGTCGATGTGATGAGCAAGATCAAAGGCATAGAAGCCGTTGTCGGCGATGCCCATACTCGCGCCGTGCCGCTGGCACAGGATCCGGAAATCACCCGTCTCAAGCAGACCCTGCTCAAGGACATTCGCCGCTCGGCCTATGTCTATCGGGTGGACTGCGGCGGCTGCAACGCCTGCGAGATCGAGATCTTCGCCACCATCACCCCGCTGTTCGATGCCGAGCGGTTCGGCATCAAGGTGGTCGCCTCCCCCCGTCACGCCGACATCCTGCTGTTCACCGGCGCCGTGACCCGGGCCATGCGGGTGCCGGCCCTGCGCGCCTACGAGGCGGCCCCGGATCCCAAGATCTGCATCGCCTACGGCGCCTGTGGCTGTGACGGCGGCATCTTCCACGATCTCTACTGCGTCTGGGGCGGCACCGACAAGATAGTGCCGGTGGATGTCTACATCCCCGGCTGCCCGCCCACCCCGGCCGCCACCATCTACGGCTTCGCGGTGGCGCTCGGCCTGCTGGAGCAGAAACTCAAGGCCACCAGCCACGAGGTGCAGGCGGGCGAGCGGGTTGAGCTGCGCCACACCGGCATCCCGAGCGAGATCCGGGTGATGATAGAGCGCGAGGCGCGCCGCATGGCGGGCTACCGTCAGGGCCGCATCATCGCCGACGAGTTCATGGCACTGCTGGAGGGGGCCACCCAGCAGGACGTGGATCTGCGCATCCAGGGCTACCTTGCCCAGCATGACGACCCGCGCCTCTCCGAGATCGTCAACAACCTGGCCAACGCCTGCCTCAACCGGGTGGCGGGGAAAGCAGAGGTCGCCCATGGCTGACCAGGTGTTCTTCTATCGCCTCTCCCGCAAGTTTGTGGACGAGCAGTTCGACGTGCCCGAGGAGGCGAAGGAGGTGATGTACTACAGCCTCGCCATCGGCCACCACCTCGGCATCGTCGATTGCCTCAGCGCCGATCTGGTCTGCCCTCTTGCCGGCTATCGGGACTGGGTGGCCAAGCTGCCAGCAGGCAGCGAGGCGCGCCGCAAGATGGAGGGCTTTCTCACCTTCGGCGAGATCACCGTCTATCGGGAACACTGCCACATGCTGGCCTGCGCCTTCGACCGGCTGCGCCAGGCCGAAGGCGCCTTGAACGAGCAGGAGCGGGGCTGGACCGACACTTTCATGAACCAGCTCACCGCCCTCTATAACGATCCTCATATGTACCTGATGGTAAGGAGCCGCTGATGGGCTGCAATCTCGTGTTGACCGTGGGCAATGCCATGATGGGTGACGATGGCGCCGGCCCCTATCTGGCCGAAAAGCTGCAGGCCGCCCCCCTGCCCGGCTGGATCCACATCGACGGCGGCATAGCGCCGGAGAACAGGGTGCACCAGGTGCGGGAGCTGAAACCGGATCGGGTGCTGCTGGTGGATGCCGCCGAGCTCGGCGAGAAGGCGGGCACCCTCAAGGTGATCCCCCCCGACACCATAGCCGACATGTTCATCTTCTCGACCCACAACATGCCGCTGAACTTTCTCATCGACGAGCTCAAGCGCTTCGTGCCCGAGGTGATCTTCGTCGGGGTGCAACCCGCCATCGTCGCCTTCTCCTTCCCCATGACCGGGATGGTGAGCGGCGCCATGGATTACCTCCATCAGCATCTGGATACCGCCAAGGATACCAAGTTGTTAATCCGCCAGCTCGCCCAGTGGAATAAGGTCAACGACGCGGCACTATAATTTGCCGAGTTGTTAAAAACGGCCAGACAGGAATTTAATCGACGCCCGATGTTAAAATAAAAACATCGGGCTAATCGCCCTGTTTTTGATATAAAACAACTCTCCTTCAAATAATATAAATACCGTTTTTATATGGCAAAAAAAGCGTTGTCAGCCAGGGGGCCTTGCCCCAAAATGGCGGCCTCTGCGGAAGTTGATGGGGTCTGGTGGCCTCCTCGGTCTTCAAAACCGATGTGAGCCGAGAAGGCTCGGGCAGGTTCGATTCCTGCCTCTTCCGCCACTTTCCTATATTGGATGCATCGACTAGATACCGCTTGCCAATATTATTCCGGGATGGTTTCCTCGGTCGTGAATTAATTTGTCAGAACCGTTTCAGCATTAACACTCTGTGCAAGTTGTCCGCCCGCAAATAACCGCCAGCCCCGTCAATCTATCGGCAAACCGGTGTGCATCCGTCACCCACGCACTGCCCTGGTAACCCCCATGCCGAACCAGTCACAGCCTCAAGCGTCCGCCGTCGACCAGCCAAGCCATCGCCTGCCACAGGTCGAACAACTGCTGCAGCAAGCCTTCCTCGCCCCCCATATCGCCCGTCTGAGTCGGCCGCTGGTGACCCAGCTGGTGCGCGACACCTTGAGCGAGCTGCGCCAGAGCGAAGGCTTTCGCCAGCATGGGGTGGCGCTCGCCCGGCTTGAAGGGCTGCTCGACAGTCGCTGCCGGCAGTGGGTACGCCAGCGCCAGACCCGGCTGATCAACGCCACCGGCACGCTCGTTCATACCAATTTGGGGCGCTCGCCGCTCTGCGCCGAACTGTGGGACGAGGTGCGCGAGCTCAACACCGGTTACAACAACCTGGAGCTGGATCTCGCCACCGGCAAGCGCGGCGGGCGCAAGGGGCTGATCGCCCCCCTGCTCGCCTGCCTGACCCAGGCCGAAGACTCCCTGGTGGTGAACAACAACGCGGCCTCGCTGTTTCTGCTGCTGCAGGAGATAGCCAAGGGGCGCGAGGTGATCGTCTCCCGGGGCGAGCAGATCCAGATCGGCGGCGGCTTTCGCATCCCGGACATTCTGGCGCTGTCCGGCGCCAAACTGGTGGAGGTGGGCACCACCAACATCACCACGGCCCGGGACTACCTCGATGCCATCACCGATCAGACCGCGCTGGTGCTGATGGTGCACAGATCCAACTTCGCCATTCGCGGCTTCACCGAGTCCCCCGACATCGGCGAAGTGGCCCGCGCCCTGCCGGATCACATAGTGCTGGCGGTGGATCAGGGCTCAGGCCTCACCACCGAGGAATTCGCGCCGGACGAGACCTCGGTGCGCCAGTACCTCAAGGCGGGGGCGGATCTGGTCTGCTACTCCGGCGACAAGCTGCTGGGGGGCCCCCAGTGCGGCATCATCGGCGGCCGCGCGGATCTCATCAAGCGGCTGGAGAAGCACCCCATGATGCGCACCTTCCGCCCGAGCCGCATCGTCTACTCCCTGCTCGAGCGCCTGCTCATCCACAAGCTCAACAAGTCCCCCACCGGGGCGGGCATCGCCCAGCGCACCCTGAGTTCCCCCGCCGCCATGCAGGCCAGGGCCGACCAGTTGCTGGCCGCCCTGCCCGGTTGCTTTATACAGGTTCCCGCCCAGCTGGTGGTCGGCGGCGGCACCCTGCCGGACGAGTTCTACCCCGCCCCGGCGCTCGAATGCCTGGACCCACGCCCGGCCCAGCAGCTGCTCGATGCGCTGCGGGAGCTGCCGGTGCCGGTGATCGCCACGGTGCGCCAGCAGAAGGTGCTGCTCAACATGGCCAGCCTGCTGGCGGACGACATGCCGCTGCTGATCGCCCAGCTGAGCGAGCTGCTCATGCCTGCCACCATGCCAGCCGCACAGGAGCCCTGATCCCATGACCTCCTACCGCGCCGTCATCGGTCTGGCCGGCCACGTGGATCACGGCAAGACGCTGCTGATCAAGGCCCTCACCGGCATCACCACGGCCCGCGCCCACGAGCAGGCCATCGGCATGACCCAGGATCTCGGCTTCGCCCACTTCGACGACGGCCAGGGCAACACCATAGGGGTCATCGACGTGCCCGGCCACGAGCGCTATGTCCGCAACATGGTGGCGGGGCTCTGGAGCCTGGATCTGGTGCTCTTGGTCATCGCCGCCGACGAGGGCTGGATGCCGATGACCGGCGATCACCTGCGCCTGCTCAGGGCCATGGGGGTGCCGCGCCTGCTGGTCTGCATCAACAAGTGCGATCTGGTGAGCCCCGACGAGCTTGAACTGCTGGAGGAGACGCTGCTGGAGCGGGTGATGGACGAGAGCGGCATGGTGCCCGACATCGTCTGCGTCAGCGCCAAGAGCGGCGACAACATCGACGGCCTGCACGCCGCCATCGTGGGCCAGCTTGCCGATGTACAAGAATCGCAGATTGCCCGCGAACAGGGGGCGCCGCGCCGCTCTCGTGAAGAGGCACCACCGCGCCTCTATGTGGACAGGGTCTTTACCGCCAGCGGCACCGGCACAGTGCTGACCGGTACATTGCAGCAGGGCAGCCTCAAGGTGGGGGACAAGCTGCGCCTCTACCCCGCCGATCGGGAGGTGCAGGTGCGCTCCCTGCAGGCCTATCACCAGAGCGTCGACGAGATAGCCGCCGTCTGCCGGGTGGCGGTGGGGCTGAAAAAAGTGCCCCACAAGGAGGTGGCCCGCGGCCACTGCCTCGGCAGCGCGGCCGGGGACTGTCAGGCGGCGACCCACCTGATAGTGCGCCTGGAGGCCGATGGCCAATCCAGCAAAGAACTGCGCACCTCTCTGCGCAACAAGGAGGTCGAGGTGGCGCTGGGCAGCTGGCATGGCCGGGCCCAGCTGATCTATATCCGCGGCGCTGACACAGCGGATGCCGATCACCCTGGGCTCGCCCGCCTCGTCTTCACCAGTCCCCTGCCCTGCTTCTTCGGCCAGCCGCTCGCCATCATCCGCCACGGCAGCAGCGAGCTGCTGCATGGCGCCCGCATCCTCTGGTGCGGCGACATCTCCCCCGCCAGGCGCAAGGCGCTGCACGCCCTGCTGCGGGCGCTGCCGGAGGATCTCGCGGGCCACAACCCCGCCACCCTGCAGCTGGGGCTCAATGGCTATGCCCCCGCCGACCGCTTTGACGCGCCCCCCGCCGGGGCGGTGCAGCAGGGCGACTGGATGATGAGCCAGTCCTGGCTGGCACAGACCCGCGAGGCCATGCTGGCCGCCCTGCAGGCCGAGCCATTGAGCGGCGCCGAGCTCGCCGGCAGGCTGCGCATCGACCCCGAGGCTACCCAACAACTGTTGCTGGCGCTCAAGGCCGAGCAAAGGATCCGGCTGCACCACGACAAGTGGCAGCCCGGCGGTGGCGAGTCGGAAGACGATCTCGGGGAAGAGGCACTGTTGGTGCTCAAACTGGTGCGAGATCAAGGCAAGGAGGGCTACCAGCCCGGTAAACTGGGCCCCGGCGGTGTGGAGATAGACCCGGTGCGTCATCTCACCCTGCCAGCCGGTTTACGGCAAAAGGGGGCGCTGCAAAAGCAGTTGCGCAATCTGGCAAGGCTCACCTACCTGATACAGCTGGAAGGTCCCATCTACTACGATGCCGAACTCTATCACCACATGGTACAGGCCGTGCTGGCAGGCCAGCGGGTCGGGGATCTGATCGACATGGGCTCGCTCAAGGAGATCACCGGCCTGTCGCGCAAATACGCCATCCCCTTCTGCCTGCGCATGGAGATGGACGGCTGGGTACGACGGGAGGACAACGATCGCCGGGTGCTGCGCCTGCCCGAGGGCAACCCCCTGGCTGACGAGACGCCGGCATGACGGCGCCCACAACCCCGATGACCCAGCCGCCAGAGGCGAGCACCCCGCTGCGCCTCGAGTTTCAGATCAACGGCATAGTGCAGGGGGTCGGCTTTCGCCCCTTCGTCTATGGCCTGGCCCTGCGCCATCGCCTCACCGGCTATGTACTCAACGACGCCAGCGGCGTCACCATAGGGGCAGAGGGTTCTCCCGAACAGCTCGCCGCCTTTGGCCGCGACCTGCGGGCGCTGGCGCCGCCGCTCAGCCGCATCGACAGCTTCGACCAGTGGGCGCTGCCGCTGACGAGCGACCCCGCTTTCAACGGCGCCTTTCATATCAAGGCCAGCCAGCAGCAGAGCGCGGCCACGGTCGCCATCTCGCCGGATCAGGGGATGTGCGAGGCCTGCGCCCGGGACATTGCCAACCCGGCGGATCGCCACCATAGGTATCCCTTTACCAACTGCACCCACTGCGGCCCGCGCTACAGCATCATTCGCCGCCTCCCCTACGACAGACCCCACACCGCCATGGCCAGCTTCGCCATGTGCCCGCACTGCGCCAGTGCCTATGAGGATCCGCTGGACAGGCGCTACCACGCCCAGCCGGTGAGCTGCCCCCAGTGTGGCCCGCAGCTGTGCTGGCGCAGCGGCACCGGCGAGGCGCAGGCCAGCCGGGAGGCGGCGCTGCAGGCGGCCGCCCAGGCCCTGCAAGCGGGGGCCCTGGTCGCGGTCAAGGGGATGGGGGGCTACCACCTGATGTGTGATGCCCGCAATGAACTGACCGTGGCCCGGTTGCGCCAGCTCAAGCGCCGCGCGCGCAAGCCGCTGGCGGTGATGATGGGATCCCTCGAAGAGGCGCGGTTGCACGTGACCGGCAGCGAGGCCGAGTGGGCGCTGCTCTGCTCCCAGCCAAGACCCATCACCCTGCTGCGCAAGCGGGAGCCTGACCAGCTGTCGCCCGACACCCTACCGCTGGCCGACGCCATCGCCCCCGGCATCCCCTACCTCGGGGTGATGCTGCCCTACACCCCGCTCCACCAGCTGCTGCTGGAGGCCTGTGCCATGCCGCTGGTGGCCACCAGCGCCAATGGCCGCGGCAGCCCGATCCTCATCGAATGCGAGGCGGTGATCAGGGAACTTGGCAGCGAGATCGACGGCATCCTGGATCACGATCGCCCCATACTGCACCCCTGCGACGACAGCCTGGTACAGTGGGCCGGCGGCCGGCGCCAGACCCTGCGCCTCGCCCGGGGTTATGCCCCCTGCACCCCCAGCCTGAAAGAGCCGGTCAGCACCCCAGTGCTGGCGGTCGGCGCCCAGCAGAAGAACCAGCTGGCGCTCGCCTTCGGCCGCCAGCGCATCTACAGCCCCCATATCGGCGATCTGCACAGCCTGCCGATGCAGGCCCACTTCGAGCAGACCCTGGCCACCTTCCGCGAGCTCTACGATCTCGCTCCAACCCTGCTGGTGTCAGACCGCCACCCGGGTTATCTGAGCCACCAGTGGGCCAAGGACTATTGCGCGGCAGAGGATGCGACCCACCTCGAGGTGCAGCACCATCACGCCCACCTGCTAGGGGTGATGGCCGAACATGACCACAGCGGGCCCGTGCTCGGCTTCGCCTTCGATGGCACTGGCCTCGGCGACGACGGCACCCTCTGGGGGGGCGAGCTGCTGGTCGCCGACGTGCAGGGGTTTGAACGAGTGGCGCACCTGCGGCCATTTCGGCTGATCGGGGGCGAAGCCGCCATCCGCGAGCCGGTACGCCAGTTGCTGGGGCTGCTGTTTGAATCCGCGACCCCGCGCGAGATCGGCGAGCTGAATATTGCGGTGATCGACCAGTTGCCCGCCGATCGGATCAATAACCTGCACCAGCTGTGGCGCCTCGGCCGCAACGCCCCCCACACCAGCTCCATGGGCCGACTGTTCGACGGGGTCGCCACCCTGCTCGGCCTGATCGATACCCCCGACTACGAGGGCGAGGCGGGGCTGCTGCTGGAGGCGGCGGCGCTGCGACTCGCGCCCGGCGCCGAGCCCTGGCCGCTGCAATTCGGAATCACCGACCAAGAAGATGGCCCTCTGCTGATCGAATGGGCACCGCTGCTGGCCGAGCTGCTGCAACGGCGCGCCAGCGTCGAGGTGGCCAGGCTGGCCGCCGGCTTTATCCAGGCCATCGGCGAGCTCATCCTCACCCTGAGCCAGAGCTTCCCCGCCCACCCTGTGGCGCTGGGGGGCGGCGTCTTCCAGAATCGCGTGCTGATGGACCAGCTCCTCCCCCGCCTCGCCGAGGCCGGGCGCGAGGTCTTGATAAGCCAGACCCTGCCCCTCAACGACGGCGGCATCGCCGCGGGCCAGCTCTGGTTTGCCATCCACCATGTTGCGAAGGAGAGGGCCAAGCCCCTCTTCCCCGCCATTTAGGAGTCTCTCATGTGCCTTTCCATTCCCTCCCAGGTGGTGCAGCTGCACCCCGAAGATAACTGCGTCACCGTCGACACCCTGGGGGTGCAGCGCCGGGTCAGCTGCATGCTGCTCGAGGATCCCCTGGCCCTGGGGGACTATGTGCTGCTCCACATCGGTTTCGTGATGAGCAAGATTGACGAGGAGGAGGCCCAGGCCAGCCTGGAGAGCTTCCGCCAGATGGTGGCCCTGATGCCCAAGCAGGACATACTGCCATGCTGACGCTCAATGACCTGTTTCAGGGCTTTCGCCAGCCCGAGGTGATCCGCGCCCTCGCCGCCCAGATCCATAAGCTGGCCAAGGATATGCCCGAACCCCTGCGGGTGATGGAGGTGTGCGGCGGCCATACCCACACCATCATGAAGTACGGCCTGCCCCAGCTGCTGCCGGACAGCATAGAGTTCGTCCACGGCCCCGGCTGCCCGGTCTGCGTGATGCCCAAGGAGCGCATCGATCAGGCCATCGAGCTGGCCGGCCAGCCCGATGTCATCCTGGTGACCCTGGGGGACATGATCCGGGTGCCGGGCTCCAAGGGATCCTTGGCCCAGCAGCGGGCCAGGGGCAGCGACATCCGCCCGGTCTACGACCCGCTCGATGCGCTGCGCATCGCCACCGAGAACCCGGACAAGACGGTGGTCTTCTTCGCCATCGGCTTCGAGACCTCCACCCCCATGACGGCCGCGCTGCTGGCGGCGGCTGACGCAGCCGGGGTGAACAACCTGCTGTTTCATATCAACCATGTGCTGGTGCCCCCCGCCATTCACGCCGTGATGGCCGACGGGGTCGCCAAGGTGAACGCCTTCATCGGCCCCTCCCACGTCAGCGTCATCACCGGCGCCGACATCTATCTGCCCATAGTCCAGCGCTATCGGGTGCCTGTGGTGGTGAGCGGCTTCGAGCCGGTGGACGTGATGGAGGCGCTGCTGATGATGGTGCGCCAGAAGGTGGAGGGACGCTGCGCGCTGGAGGTGCAATACAGCCGCGCCGTCACCGCCAGCGGCAACCAGGCCGCCCAGCGGCTGGTGGCCCATTATTTCGAGACCCGCGAGCACTTTCGCTGGCGCGGCCTCGGCGACATCAATGCCTCCGCCCTGCGCCTGCGGGACACCTTCGCCGCCCGCGATGCGGAGCGCCACTTCCAGCTCAGTCAGACCCCCATCGACGATCACAAGGCGTGCCAGTGCGCCGATATCCTGCGCGGGCTGGCCAAGCCGAACCAGTGCAAGGTCTTCGGCCGGGGCTGCACCCCGACCCAGCCCATGGGCAGCTGCATGGTCAGCTCAGAGGGGGCCTGCAACGCCTACTACCGCTATATGGGGATCCAATGAGCATGAGAGAAATTCAACTTAGCCACTGTGGTCGGGTGATGGGTCGAGATGAACCCGTCTGCTTCTATCACGGTCTGGAGACCCGGTCACGATGAGAGAGATTCAACTTAGCCACGGTGGTCGGGTGATGGGTCGAGATGAACCCGTCTGCTTCCATCACTACCTGGAGACCCCATCCCGATGAGAGAGATTCAACTTAGCCACGGTGGTGGCGGCGTCGAGATGAACCAGCTGATCAACCAGCTCTTCTTCCGCCACTTCGGCAACGAGATCCTGCTGCGCGGTGAAGACGCGGCCCTGCTGCCGGTGCAAGGCCCCGTCGCCTTCACCACCGACAGCTTCACCGTCTCCCCGCTCTTCTTCGAGGGGGGCGACATCGGCAAGCTGGCCATCGCCGGCACCGTCAACGATCTCGCCATGATGGGGGCCAGGCCCGAATACCTGAGCTGCAGCTTCATCATCGAGGAGGGCTTCCCCTACGCCGATCTCGCCCGCATCGTCGAGTCCATGGCCTCCGAACTGACCAAGAGCGGCGCCCGCATCGTCTGCGGCGACACCAAGGTGGTGCCGAGGGGGGCGGCGGACAAGCTGTTCATCAACACCAGCGGGGTCGGCACCTTCCCTTGCCCTGCGCAGAGCCGGGGGATCTCGGTGCGCAACCTCAAGCCCGATGACGCCATCCTGGTGTCGCGGGATATCGGCAGCCACGGCGCCTGCATCCTGATGGCCCGCGACGCCCTGCAGCTCGGCTCCGCGCTCAAGAGCGACTGCACCACCCTCTGGCCCCAGGTAGAGGCACTGCTGCAAGCGGGGCTCACCCCCCACGCCCTGCGCGATGCCACCCGGGGCGGGCTCGCCGCCGTGCTCAACGAATGGAGCACCGCCTCCCAAGTGGCCATCGAGCTGGAAGAGTCCGCCATTCCGGTGTGCGATCCGGTGCGCGGCCTGTGCGAGCTGTACGGCTTCGAGCCCCATGATCTCGCCAACGAAGGCACCATGGTGCTGGCCCTGCCGGCCGAGCAGGCGGACGCCGCGCTGGCGCTGCTGCGCGCCTTCAACCCCTCCGCCAGCCGGATCGGGGTGGTGAAAGAGAGCGCCCAGCACAAGGTGATCCTCAACAACCCCTGGGGCAGCCGCCGTTATCTCGAACTGCCACAGGGGGAGCTGCTCCCCCGCATCTGCTAAGCACCCGACCAAAGGAGCCCTGATATGCACGAGATGTCCCTTGCCATGGCGGCCATCGATCTGGCGGCCGAGCAGGCCAGCCAGCGCGGCTTTACCAGGGTCACCGCACTCTGGCTGGAGGTCGGCAGTTTCTCCTGCGTCGACCCCGACACCATCGCCTTCTGCTTCGAGGCCGCAGCCAAAGGCACGGCCGTCGAGGGCGCCAGCCTGCATTTTCAGCACCAGGCCGCCGAGGGCTGGTGTTACGACTGCAGCAAGACGGTGACCCTCACCGAGCGCGGCCAGGCCTGCCCCCTGTGTGGCGGATACAAATTACGAGTCGCGCAGGGCGATAGCCTGCGCATCACCGACATCGAGGTAAGTTGATATGTGTAGCGTATGCGGATGCGGCCAGGCACGAATCGCCGGGCACGATCATGAACATGAACACCAGCACGAACACCAGCATCATGCCGAGCACGGCCACGATCACGACCATCAGCACGCTCATCGGCAGCCAGCGCCGCGCACCCTGATCATTCACCATCACTACCACCATCAGGGGGATGTCCATCACCACTACCACGGGGTGGGCACTGTGCAGGCCGGCCAGCCCCAGGCTCACGGGCATCATCATGCTCACTCCCACGACCACGCCGACGACCATGGGCATCATCACGCTCACTCCCACGACCACGCCGACGACCATGGGCATCATCACGCTCACCCCCATGATCACGGCCACGAGCACGAACACGAACACGCTCACCAGCATGACCATGCCCATCAGCATGCGGATCTGCACTATGGCAAGGGCGCGGCGGGACTGTCGGTGCCGGGCATGGGCCAACGCCAGCTGATCGCCATCGAGATGGATGTGCTGGCCAAGAACAACAAGCTGGCGGTCCACAACAGGGAGCACTTCGACCAGGCCGGTCAGCTGGTGCTGAACCTGGTGTCGAGCCCGGGCTCGGGCAAGACCACCCTGCTGTGCGAGACCCTGCGCCGACTGGAGGGCCAGCGCTCCTGCGCCGTGATCGAGGGGGATCAGCAGACCAGTGCCGATGCGGATCGCATCCGGGCCACCGGGGTGCCTGCCATCCAGATCAACACCGGCAAGGGTTGCCACCTGGATGCCAAGATGGTGCACGACGCCTGCCACCAGCTGCCCGCCAATGAAGGGGGCATCCTCTTCATCGAGAACGTGGGCAACCTGGTCTGCCCCGCCGGCTTCGATCTCGGCGAGAAGTACAAGGTCGCCATCCTCTCGGTCACCGAGGGGGAGGAGAAGCCGCTGAAATACCCGGACATGTTCGCCGCCGCCCAGCTGATGATCATCAACAAGACGGATCTGCTGCCCCATGTCAGCTTCGACGTGGCGCGCTGCATCGAGAACGCCAAGCGGGTCAACCCCTACATCCAGGTGATCCAGCTCAGCGCCACCACCGGCGAAGGGATGGACGCCTGGCTCAACTGGTTGGCAACAGCCTGAGTGCGAACCGGTTAAACACCGTTGATAAATAGAGAGGGAGGCATAGGCCTCCCTCTCTTGTTATGTTCGAACCTTGCGAGTGGCTATGGCTATCTGCACCAAACTGCCCGCTTCTCATATGCGTCGCCCCCTCACCCTGGCCCTCTCCCCAGGGAGAGGGGACTGCATCTTTGCTCATACCTGACCACCTCTCACCACCGCGACTGGCACAACTCGTTCAAGCGAAGAGATCATCCTAGGTCGCCATCTGCACTCCCTTCTCCCCTCGCGGGAGAAGGGTTGGGGATGAGGGGGACGCCGGCACTCAGGCCGCGCTGCTTACGACGGGCGCCTGCTCGGATGGCCCCTCACCGACGCGGATCAGCCGGTGGCACACCTGGCGCAGCAGCGCCTGCTGGTGGCTGAACACCAGCATGCCGAGCCCCCGGCTCTCGCACTCCCTCATCAACTCCTGCCAGATGTGGCGCTGGATCTGCGGATCCAGCTGGGCGGTCACCTCGTCGGCGATCAGCAGCCGGGTGCGGGGATCGAGCGCCCGCAGCAGGGCGATGCGCGCCAGCTCGCCGCCGGAGAGCTGACCCGGCTTGCGGCCGAGCCACTCGGGCTTGACCAGGAAACGCGCCAGCATGGCCTCGTCCGGGCGCCACACGTCCCACAGCGCCTGACCCGTGCTGCGATAGGGGTTGAAGCAGAGCTCGGGGTGCTGGGGCACCAGCTGCACCGGGTGATAGCCCTTGAGTGGCAGAGGCTGGCCATCCAGCAGGATCTGCCCCCCCTCGCCCGCCAGCTGCCAGCCCGCCAGCACCCGCCCCAGGGTGGTCTTGCCATGGCCGCTGGGGGCTGCGAGACCGAGCCGCTCACCGGCCTTGATCGCCAGCGTCAGCCCCTGCCAGAGGGGGCGTTCCCCTTGATGGAGGCTGAGATCCCGTACCTCGAACATCAGCAGACCTCCGGTGCAGATAAGAGTGAATGGAACCCCGGCAGCGCCTGCCATCGGCCACCCGCAACCAGAGAGAAGGCCAAAGATTGCGACTCAATCATCAAGAAACCTCCGGCGTGCAAAAGAGTGAGTTGAACTCCGGCAAGGCCTGCCACTGAATGTCCGCAGCCTGACAAGCGATCCGTTCCAGCGACGCCATCATCGGGAAACCTCCGACGCCGCGAAGAGTGAGTTGAACTCCGGCAAGGCCTGCCAGTGGGTACGCAGCATGGGGCTGCCCTGCCCCTGGCGCAGCTGCTGACTGCTCAGGCTGTCGCTCACCCGCCCCTGATGGAGCGCCACTATGCGATCCGCGAAGCGGGCCGCCAGCGCCAGATCGTGGGTGACCCAGAGGATGCCACTGCCCTGGCGGGCGAGCTCGCGCAGCTGGCCCAGCAGCAGGCAGGCCAGCCCCTCGTCAAGCCAGGCGGTGATCTCGTCCGCCAGGATGAAGCGCGCCCCGCCGAGCGCCGCGGCGCAGGCCAGGATGCGCTTGGCCATGCCGCCGGAGAGCTGACGCGGATAATGCACCAGGGTCGCCGGCGGCAGCTGGTAGCGCTGCAACTGCTGGCAGAGCCGCTCGTGGGAGCCGCTCTGGCCGCTGAGGCGGGCGGCGCGGCCGAGCTGACGCTCCACCGTCAGCAGGGGGTTGAGGGCACTCACCCCCTGCGGCACATGGCAGAGGGTGTGGCCGCGCAGGCGGGCCCGCCCCTCGTCACACAGCGGGGTGCCGTCGAGGGCTATGGTGCCGCTCATGCGCAGGTTGTCAGGCAGCAGGCTGAGGGCGCTCTGCAGCAGCAGGCTCTTGCCCTCGCCGCTGCCCCCCACCAGCGCCACTATCTCGCCGGGGGCCAGTTGCAAGTTGATGTCGCAGAGCAAGGGCTGCCAGCGGCGGCGCCCCAGCCAGTTGTAGCGGGCCGCCTCTATGGTGACGTTGTCGAAGCTCAGCATCGCTCATTGCTCCCAAACCAGAGCTGCTGCAGGGCGCGCGAGTAACCTGATCGAACAGCAGCGCCAGCGACAACATCATGAAACTGAGGAAGAGCGCCAGCCAGACTGTGCTGACGCCAGGTGGCGGTTTCAAATATCAGCATGGTTCACCCCCAAACCAGAGCTGCTGCAGGGCGCGGGTAGCCTGATCGAACAGCAGCACCAGCAGCAACAGCATCAGACCGGGGAAGAGCGCCAGCCACCAGCCGCCCCCCGCCAGATAACGCAGGGCATCGGCCAGCAGCAGCCCAAGGGAGGCCTCGTGGGCCGCCAGGCCAAACCCCAGAAAACTCAGGGCGGCGCTGTGCAGCACCGCATGGGGGAACATCAGCAGGGTGCCGATGAACCACTGGGGCAGCAGGCCGGGCAGCAGGTGAGTACACCAGCGCCGCAGCGGCCCCATCCCCTGGCAGCGCGCCAGCACCACGTAGTCGCTGCAGGCGATCCGCCTCGCCTCGGCCCGCAGGATCAGCGCGAGCTTGGGCCAGTGGGTGAGCGCCACCGCCAGGATCACCCCGTGCAGGCCGCCCCCCAGGGTGAAGCAGATGAGGATCAGCAGCAGCATGTGGGGCAGCGCCAGCATGGCATCGATGAGCAGCCGCACCAGATAGTCGCACCTGGGGTGCAGCAGCGAGAGGCTGGCCGCCAGCATGGCCAGCAGGCCGCTGCACAGGGCGGTGCTGACGCCGAGCTCCAGGCTGGTGAGGGTGCCGAGGAAGGCCCGCTGCCAGAGATCCCGCCCCATCTGATCGGTGCCGAACCAGTGCAGCGCCGAGGGGGCCTGCTGGCGGGCCAGCAGATCCATGGGCACGTCCTGCACCGACAGATTCCAGCCATAGCAGGCCAGCAGCCCGAGGCAGCTCAGGGCCAGCGCGAGGCGCAGCAGGGAGGGCAGCGGATTAAACAGCATGCGGACCCTCCCAACCCCGGCTCATGCGGGCCACCAGCAGGCGGGCGACGCCGTTGCCGAGGAACACCAGCAGGGTGCAAAACAACACTATGCCCATCAGCAGGGGGATGTCCCCTCGCAGCCCGGCGTCCACCGTCGCCTGCCCGAGCCCTGGGTAGGCAAACACCTTCTCCGCCAGCAGCGAGCCGCCGATAAGCTCACCCAAGGAGGCAAACTGCAGGCAGAGCGCCGGGGTCAGGGCGTGGCGCAGCACGTGAAAGCGCAGCATGGGCCAGCCGCCGTCCCCCTGGGCGCGAGCGTAGCGGATGAAGTCGCTCGCCAGCACCTCGGCCACCCGCCCCCGGGTGTGCAGGGCTATGTTGCCCATCCCGAGCAAGGCCAGGGTGGTGATCGGCAAGATGAGGTGGCGCAGCCGCTCGGCCCAGTCCACCTGGTCCGCGCCGAGGCCCGGCGTCCAGGCGCAGCAGACCGGCAGCAGCGGCCAGTGCACCGCGAACAGGGCGAGCAGCAGCAGGCCGACCCAGAAGGTGGGCAGGGAGGCGAGCAGGTAACTGAGACGGCAGATGAGGCGGTCCGGCCAGCGGTTGAGATAACGGCCGGCGCACAGGCCGAGCAGGATGCCGGCGCCGCCCGACAGCAGCCAGGCCCCCGCCAGCAGCGCGAAAGAGGCGGCGAAGCGGCTGCCGATCACCTCGGTGACAGGCGCGTTGTAGAGCATGGAGTAGCCGAGATCCCCCCGCAGCACCTGGCCGAACCAGTGCCAGTAGCGCAGCCACAGCGGCTGATCCAGCCCCCAGCGGGCGGCAATGCTGGCGTACTGCGCAGGGGGCACGTGCAGCAGATCGTTGCCGATATAGGCCTTGATGGGATCGATGGGGGAGTAGCTGAGCAGCACGAAGGTCGCGGCCGACACCAGGCAGAGCAGCCCCGCCAGCCGCAGCAGGGCTTTGCCCAAGGCTTTACCCGATGTGCTCAGGGGTGAGGCTACCGGCACGTCCACCGCCAATCCTGCAGGTTGTTCAGCAGGGACCAGCTGCCGTGGATCTCCGGCGCCCCCTTGCCGAGATCGACGCAGGCGTTGGTCAGGTAGGTGTGCTGCACATTAAGCAGCCAGGCCCAGGCCGCGTCCCCCTGCACCCCGGCGCCTGTCTTGCCATCCCACTCCACTTGTTGCCAGAACGGCAGCGCCGCCCGCCAGTCGGGGGCATCCAGCGCCTGCTTGAGATAGCCATCCACCGCGGCATTGCGGTAGTAACCCGGGTTGTAGAACTCGACCCCGCCGGCGTCGCTCTGGTAGTGGTGATAGAGCTCCATGGGATCCAGGCTGCCCCAGCCCATCATCACCGGATTGGCGTGCATCTCCCGCTCCACCTGCTCCCAGCTGCCGGATTTGAGTCCTACATCGAGGCCAATGGGCCTGAGCATGGCGCGCACCGCCTCGGCCAGATCCCGCCGGGTGCTGTCCCCGCTGGTGTACCAGAGGGTGAAGGCGGCGCGCCGGGAGCCCTTGTGGCGGATGCCGTCACTGCCCCGCTGCCAGCCCGCGGCTTCGAGCAGGGCGTTGGCATGGGCGGCATCCCCGTCCTTGAAGGCGCTGGCCGGGTTGTACCAGGGCAGACCCTGCACCGCGCTGTAGGCGGGGATGGCGTGCCCCTCCAGCAGTTGATCGGCCAGCAGCTGGCGATCGATGGCGTAGTTGATGGCGCGGCGCACCGCCACGTCCGAGGTTATGTCGTTGCCGACGGGGTTGCCCTTGGCATCCTTGCCGCCGGCGGGCGGGATGGGGAAGACGATGCCGCGGTTCTCCACGCTCGGGCGCACCCAGAGCCTCAGCGACGCCGGCACCGTCGGCGCCAGGGAGGGGGCGATGCGCACCACGTCGAGCTGGCCGCTCTGGGCGGCGGCATAGGCGCTCTCCTCGTCGATGAAGACGAACACCAGCCGCTTGAAGTCGTTGTGCTCCCCGGCGTAATAGGGATTTTCCTCCACCACCAGCTGCTGGCCGGGCAGGAAGCTTCGCAGCCGGTAGGGGCCGGCGCCTACCGGTTGGCGGGCGTAGCGCTTAGGATCGTAATCCCGCTTCGACACTATGCCCAGCGACCCCAGCACGTTGACGAAGGTGCTCTGGGGGGCGCTCAAGCTGATGGCCACCTCCCGCGGGGAGACCACCCGGGCGGCGACGAAGTTGCCCATATCGATCTTGCCACCACCCTTGGCGGCGCTGTTGTAGGTGAAGGCCACATCCTCGGCATCGAGCGGCGCGCCGTTGGAGAACTTAAGGCTGGGCTTGAGGCGGATGAGCCAGCCCTTGCCATCCTCGCTCGGGCTGACCGACTCGGTCAGCAGGTTCTGCCAGCTCAAGTCGGCCCCTTGCTTGAGCAGCGGGCTGTGCAGCAGCAGGTAGCTGCCGTGGCTCCAGCCGAGCAGCGGATCGAAGCCCTCGGTGGGCTCGCTGCCGATGGCGAGCTTGAGCTCGGCGGGCATGGGCTGGGGGGCAGCGCTCTGCGCGCCGGCGCCCATCGAGAGGGCCAGCAGCACGGCGGCGCCAAGGGGTCGGATCGTCATCAATGTTCTCGTCTCTTGCTGCCACCCGGGAAGAAAAGTGGCCACCACTAAAAGCGAATGAGGGGCCTGATGGGCCCCATGTCTATCTTTGCCGGTGCTGGCAGGCTAGCGCTCCCTCGCACCAAACAGCCGCCTGCGCCCCAGATCCACCGCCCCTGTGCCCTGTTGCAGCGGCAGGGAGTGCAGCATCCTGAGGGTGCTGGCCACCAGCGCCCTGCCCGTCTCGGCCTCCAGGTGCGGGTCGAGTGGCGACATCAGCGAGCAGGCGAGCAGCTGGCCTATTTCGGGCAGCTCCCCCACCATGAAGGTCATGTCACCACAGGGCAGTTGCAGGGCGAGCCGCTCGCCGCTGCCGCGCCTTGGCCAGCGCTGATCCGGCCCGGGCAACACCACCACGCTCAGCATCCAGGGGGTGAGCACGCAGCCGAGCCACTGATCTTCGAACAACACGCACTCGGCCACTATGGGCATGGCGGAGTGGTAGAAGGGCAGATCGGCCATCTGCTCGCGGGCGATGCGCTCGTACTGGGCCACCAGCAGGGGGGCGGGCTCGGCGGCAAACCCCGCAAGCTCCTCCACCGCGTCCGCTGCCTCGGTCAGATGGGGTTGCGCCATGCGCCCTCCCGCTCTCGTGCGGCCCTTTCCTGTTCGGAAAGGGGGATGGCCGGGCAACCGGCCTCGGCCAGCAGGTTCAGGATCCGCGCCCTCGCCTCCCCCATCGCCGCCGCCACCACAGAGGTGAGGCCGATGCGGGGTTCGAGGGATTCGGGCTCGACCCCGATCAGGCTGAGCCGCCTGGGCGACTCCCCGGTCATGTGCAGCGCCGACAGCACGTCCGCCAGCCCGAGCTGATGGGGGGAGATCTTGCGGCCAAACAGGGTCGGGATCTCCTCGCCACTCAGGGTGACGACGGTGCCGGGCGGGTTGCCGCTGCGCACCGCGTCCACCAGGATGAGGTGGTCGCGGTTCGCCATCTCCTCGAGCAGCTCCATGCCGGCGGTGCCGCCATCGAGCAAGTCGATGCCCGGGGCGAAACGGTATTCGCGCTCCAGCGCCTCGACGATGCGCACCCCGACGGCCTCGTCGCTCAGCAGCAGGTTGCCGACCCCCAGGATCAAGGTGTTCATCACAGCACCTTCACCTGGGTCACTTCCCCGTTCTGGGTGTCCACCACGTGCACCGCGCAGGACATGCAGGGATCGAACGAGTGGATGGTGCGCACCACCTCGAGCGGCTTGGCGGGATCCGCCACCGGGGTGCCGACCAGCGCCTGCTCGTAGGGACCGGGCTCGTCGTTGAAGTTGCGCGGACCCGAGTTCCAGGTCGACGGCACCACCGCCTGATAATTCTCGATCTTGCCGCCCTTGATGACGATCCAGTGGGAGAGCATGCCGCGCGGCGCCTCCTCGAAGCCCACCCCGCGAAACTCCTTGTCCGCCGGGATCTCGGCCTTGATGTAGGCGCTGAAGTCCCCCTTGCCGATGTTGTCGATGAGCGCCTGCCACTGGTGGGACAAGGTGTCTTTCAGCACGCAGCAACGCACCGCCCGGCCTATGATGCGGCCCATGGTGGAGTGCAGCTGCGCAGGCTTGATGGCCGAACCGGTCAGCGCCTGGTAGATGCCGTTGAGCTGATCGAAATGGGTCACAGTGCCCGGGTGCTTGGCCGCCAGCTTCACCAGCAAGTCGGCGAGCGGGCCCACCTCCACCACCTTGCCGTAGAAGGTGGGGGATTTGACCCAGGAGTACTTGCCGTCATCCTGCCAGCCGGTGTAGTTCGGCTCCGTCTTGCCCTCCCAGGGCTTGAGCGGGGCATCGTCCTTGTACCAGGCGTGCTTGTTGCTCTCGGCGATGCCCTCCATCAGCCAGGCATCCTGGTGACTCTCGATGGGGCGGTAATTCGCCAGATCGCCGTTCTCGATGTAGCCGCCCGGCATCAGGAAGCTGCCGCCGTCGGCATCGGTGGGGAGTTCGGGCACGCTCAGATAGTGCTTGGCACCCTGCCCCAGCGCCAGCCACTCGGGGTAGTGGGCGGCGATGATGGCGGCATCCACCTTGTAGACCTGCTCGATGAACTCGCCGAGCCGATCGATGAAGGTCTTCACGTAGAGCAGCCGCTCGAGGTTGAGCACGCTGGGCGCATCCAGGTTGATGGGGTTGGCCACCCCGCCCACCGCCAGGTTCTGGATGTGGGGGGTCTTGCCCCCCAGGATGGCGACGATGCGGTTGGCATCGCGCTGGCACTCCAGGGCTTGCAGGTAGTGAGCCACGGCGATGAGGTTCACCTCAGGGCTCAGCTTCATCGCCTTGTGGCCCCAATAGCCGTTGGCGAAGATGCCGAGCTGGCCGCTCGCCACCAGGGCGCGGATCTTCTCCTGCACCTTGGTCAGCTCTTCGGCGCTGTTGAGGGACCAGGTCGACACCCCTTTAAGGATGCCCGCCGCTTTTTGCGGATTGGCCTGCAGCGCTGCCGTGATGTCCACCCAGTCCAGCGCGGAGAGCTGGTAGAAGTGGACTATGTGATCGTGGATGTTGTGGGCCGCGATGATGAGGTTGCGGATGAATTGCGCGTTGACCGGCACCTTGGCGCCGATGGCATTCTCCACCGCTCGCACCGAGGCGATGGCGTGGATCGAGGTGCAGACCCCGCAGATACGCTGCACTATCATCCAGGCGTCGCGCGGATCGTTGCCCTTGAGGATCTCCTCCATGCCGCGCCACATGGTGCCGGATGACCAGGCCTTGGTGACGACGCCGCCGTCGATCTCGCAGTCGATGCGCAGGTGACCCTCGATACGGGTGATGGGGTCTATGGTGATACGTTGGCTCATACGTTGGCTTTCCCTCGGGCCTGATAATCTTGGTGAACACGTTCCAGCGATGGCAGCACCGGCAACAGCCGGATCAGCAGCAGATAGGCACAGACCTCGATGGCGACGAAGCCAAGGGAGATCAGCACCTCTTCGGCACTGGGGAAGTAGTGATAGCCATTGCCTGGATTGAAGGCGAGCAGGGAGTAATCCAGTCGCCAGAGGGCGGCGCCCAGCAGCATGCTGAGGGCACCCAGGAACAACATGCGCGAATCCCGGCGGCTCTTGTCCCAGTGGAACACCAGCAGCGGGAAGATCATCAGCGCGATCTCGCTCCAGAACATGATGGCGTAGCGGTTGAACTCGGAGAGGTACTCCGACTTGTCGTTGATGACGATCTCGGCGAAGCGCAGCGCCACAAACAGGATCAGGAAGATGTCGATCACCTGGGTCAGCTTGTAGAACAGCGGCTTCTCGTTCGGTCCGCGTCCCGCCAGGCCCGCCTGCACCAGGGAGCCCTCAAACACCACTATGGAGAAGCCCATGATGAAGGCGGTCAGCAGGGAGAAGACCGGCAGCAGCTCATAGCTTTGCCAGAGCGGATGGATCTTCTCCCCCGCCACTATCATCAGGGATCCCATGGAGGACTGGTGCATGGTGGGCAGCAGGGCCCCCAGCGCCAGCACGAAGAACATGATCTTGTTGAGCCGGATCAGCGACGCCTTCCAGCCTAACTTCTCCAGCAGCACGGGGGCGAACTCCAGCGCCATGACCCCGATGTAGATGGTCATGCAGACCGCCGTCTCGAACAGCACCGAGGAGGTGTTGAAGAAACCCGGAATGTAGAAGTAAGGCAGGTTCCAGTAACGGCCCACATCTATGGTGATGGAGAGACCGCCGAGGGAGTAGCCAAACAGGCTGGCCAAGAGCGCCGGTCGCACCAGGGGGTGATATTCGCCCTTGTTGAACACGTAGACGGCCCAGGCCAGCGCCCAACCACCGCAGGCAAAGCCGGTGCCGATCAGCAGATCGAACGAGATCCACAACCCCCAGGGGTAGCCGCCGTTCAGATCCGTCACCGAGCCCAACCCGAAGATGAGGCGCTTCAAGATCAGGATGCCACACAGCACGGCAAAGGGGGCCAGCACCAGCACGGGCCAGCTGACCAGCTTGCCGCCGAGCGGATGCGCTTTATGTTCACTCATGGTCGTCGCCTCCCTTCTCTTTGCCCTGGCCCTGCTCGGGATCATGGCCCTTTTCCTGCTTCTTGGCATTGCGCCGGATCAACACGGAGAGACCGGTCAGCACCACCATGGGCAGCACCATCCCCTTGTAGAGGGTGTGCTGGATATGCTCGGATCGCGCCCCGGAGGAGAGCTCGGGCAGGTCCGGCATGTCGAGCTTGGTGTAAGGCACCCCGGCCAGCACCAGCACCTGGGTGCCGCCCCCCTCCTTCTCGCCATAGACGTAAGGCTGGTAGTTGGGCACTTCATGCCGATAAGGATCGTTGGCCACCAGGGTCTGTCGGGGATAGGCGTATTCACTGCCGGGGGTGGCCAGCAGCCGGCGCTTGGCCTCGGCCATCAGATCCTCGCGGGTGCCGAAGATGACGGCGCCGGTGGGGCAGACTTCGACGCAGCCGGGCAGCTTGCCCTGATCGATGCGCTCGAGCCCTTGCTGGTTGCACAGCTCACACTTGTGAATGGCGCCGAGCGGGTTGTCGTAGTCGTATTTGGGCACGTCGAACGGGCAGCCCACCATGCAGTAACGGCAGCCGGTGCAGACGCTCGGATCGTAGTGAACTATGCCGGTCTTGGGATCCTTCTTGAGGGCCTGCACCGGACAGACCGAGACACAGTTGGGATCGACGCAGTGCATGCACTGCTTCTTGATGTAGGCATAGCCATCCACCAGCTGATCCTTGTGCTCGCCGCTGCCGCTCTTCCAGATCTGGATGATGTTGTTGGTGAAGGGCGTCAGCTTGTCGTTGGTGGACCAGGTCTGAGCTCCCTCCGGATTGGCCGGGTTGCCGTTGAGACGCTGGCACTCCGCCACGCAGGCCTGGCAGCCGACGCAGAGGGTGGAGTCGTAGAGCATGCCGAGCGACCCGGGAATGGGCGGCTTGTTCTTGGCCGCCGCCAGCGCCGTACCCGGCACCGTGGTGCCCGCTGCCAGCGCACCGACGGAGGCAAACTTGAGGAAGTTGCGTCTGTTCACGGTCACTCCTCCCGTGATGGGTGCTGCCCGGCTTCGTGGCGCTTCTGCTGACGACCGAGTTCACGCACCGTCATCAGGCTCACCCCCACCAGCACCCCGAGGGCGCCGCCGATGAGGCCGGTGGCGGTGGGCGAGGTATAGCCCCCCTCCTGGATGGCCACGTCGGGTTTCTCCACCCGCGGGGTCGGATTCTCGACCTTGGCGAGCTGGAAGATCCCCTTGCTAAAACCCACCCCCTGCTCGTTGCAGCCATAGCAGGGGTGGCCTATGCCCACCGGCCAGATGCCGCCGCCCACGTCGCAGAACTCCAGGGTCGAGCAGTTGCCGTAGGTTTCCGGCCCCTTGCAGCCCAGATGATAGAGACACCAGCCCTGCCGGTGGCCCTCGTCGCCAAACTCCTTGGCGAAGCGGCCGGCATCGAAGTGCGGGCGACGCTCGCAGTTCTCGTGGATCAACCGCTCATAGGCAAACAGCGGCCGCTTCTTGGCATCGAGCGCCGGCAGCTTGCCGTAGGTGATGTAGTAGGCCACGGTGGTGAGGAAGTTGTGGGGATTGGGCGGGCAGCCCGGAATATTGATGATGGGGGCGCTTATGCTGCCGAGGGCCTCCTCCAGGCTGACGGCACCGGTCGGGTTGCTACCGCTGGCGGGCACCCCGCCCCAGGCGGAGCAGGAGCCGATGGCGATGACGGCGGCCGCGTCGGCGGCGGCGCGCCGAATATGGTCGACGATGGGCTCACCGGCCACCATGCAGTAGACGCCACCATCCTTGAGGGGAATGGAGCCATCCACCACCAGCACATACTTGCCTTTATAGCGTTCGATGGCGTTGTGCTTGTTCTCTTCCGCCTGATGACCAAAGGCCGCCGAGAGTACCTCGTGATACTCCAGCGAAATGGTGTTGAGGATCAGGTTTTCGATGGTGGGGTGGGTTGCCCGCAGCAGCGACTCGGTGCAACCGGTACACTCCTGCGCCCCTATCCATATCACCGGAGGCCGCTCGGGGCTGGTGAGTGCGGTGGCCATCTTCGCCACCGCCTGATTACTTAATCCCAGGGTTGCGGCCATCCCGGCACACAATTTCATAAAATCACGGCGATTAATTCCATGAGCCGATAAAAAATTATCCGCGACCATTCGTCTTATTCCCGTCAGTGAGCATTGTTTGGCAAATGCTTAATTGCGGGAATGCTATGCCTCCCCCCCGGCCCTCATGTTGATCTCCATCAAGTCGCGGGGCATTAGTCGTGGAGAAAACTCATCAACGAAAATAAAAAAACCATATGCAGCAAAGGCTTATCGAAAATCATTCTCAAACAACAAATACCCATTAGGGGATAGATTTCGATAGTCGTGAATTAACCACATTTAAACTTCGGTCTATTCCCGGTATTCAGTGGCTCAAAATGAAAGCGTTGTCACAGCATTTATCATTCGCAACTGTTATTAGCTCTTTTCCGATCCCCGGCCTTAGCCCCGCACGCAGCATGATCGCAGCCAGGGGCCACAAAGCCGTAAATTAATTAATCATGAATCGATATTGGCTGAACGAGGCTGAGGGTTGAAAGACGCTCTGGCCCGATATCGAGTGCCAAGGAGCCTCATACAGACCTTTATAATGACCCATTACGGCCCCAATTGAGTGCGAGTAGTAGGGGGCCCTACAGGGCGAGGGAGAGAGAGGAAGCTGCTCAAGACAGATATGATATAGAGCTCGAAGAAGGCATGTACTCAAGTAGTATAGCTATTATGGTAGGGGGCATATACCACCTACCATAATATATGGTGTTAATCTATGTGCTACATGTCAATGATATATATCATGGCAATTCAGATATGAATTTATTCTCACCCTCAAGATAAATCACTCTGCTATTTGTAGTCAAAGACAAACACTTATTTTTTTCAATTAATCCTGCAAATGACTGAGCTTCAAAAAAAGCCACCTTGGCTTGACATTGTTTATCTCTCATTTTAAGCCACGATCTTTGTGATTGAACTAACTCTGACCAATATGTATCTTTAGAAGACTGCTCATATAAACTTTCAGAGACAGCATTCTTAAGTTTTGAGTATGCCTTATTAAGGGCTGCATCACTACTTTTAAATTCGCGTTCATAACAAGCCGAGAGAACTCCTAGCGGAACAGACGAATCACATTTCTCGATCGAGAAAACCAATGTAGGACAAAGTAATAAAACAAATAGTACATTACGCAATGTTAATCCCCTCTTAAATATTCAGCTCTTTTTCTACCCGGCTCATATTGATTTAACGATGGGTTGCCAACGATATATTCCGCATATCTATCCCTATCATTCAACATACCATAGAGCATTGGTTTTGGTCCTTTAGTAAAGCCCTGATAAACCAAGTCAACTACCACATCTTTCACTTTAACGTCAAGACTACTCCATTGAGTTTTATCAGAAGCAGATATATTGGGGATGTTTGCACTACTAATTTCATTAGTTGTAGTCCATCGCTCATAGTTCACCTCAGCTCGACTCACATAATCCGGATAAATTTTCTCAAAAAGTTTAAACTGAGCCTTTCTAGATATCTGTGTGCTATCTCTATTAGCAGAGACATAAGAAGAAGCATTCTCTCCTTTTAGTTTTGCTCCATTGGAGATAATGGTTGCAATATCATGAGGTACTCCTGCATTTTGCAAGTCATTATAAACCTCTTTCTGTGAACGGCTTCCAATATCATATCCCCGACCAATTGTCACACCAGATAAACTATTTCCTGGCCAGTGAATAACCCTAGAGAAAAATGGACTGTCTTCTATATCATTACCTTCTGCATTGAAGGTCAGCTGGCCTTGAGAAACAATCAACCACCGTTCATCCATATCATCATCTGAAATAGGATCTGCAACCAACCCCAACATCCCTACTGGATGAATAAACCAAGGCTTGGTATCACCCACCACAGCAGCAGCCTCTTCTATCCAGGCCATTTTATTGGTAACTTCCAGTACGTATTTGTACAGATTTGGCATATTTTTTAGCTCTTGCTCGAGCCTTGACCACGTATCTCGCTTTACCCATTCACTTTCGTGCTTGATAAACAGCTTTCGCACCTTGTCTGCGACCATTTTATCAGCCATCGCCGCCTTGATTTCATCGGCACTGATACTGCCATCGCCATCCCGATCTGTCACCAGCTCTTCGTAAAGGGTGCTGAAAAAGTCTCCCCCCTCCTTACCGTCAGTGTCAGCCTTGTCTAGGAATCCGTCGGGATCCGAGCCGCCATCAACCAAAGTCACACCCAGAATTTCCCACTCATGCTGGTTCACCAGTCTGGTATCACCGCTGATAAGCACATGCTGATCCTCGGCCACCTTCACAAATCGGTCGGCACCATGAGCCACGATATCCTGAGTCCTTATCGGTTTGGGAGCATCCAACGGACCAAATGTTCCGGCCTTGCTGTAGCTGGTTGTATTGTTCTCCTTGGTCAACTTATAAGTATCTGCCTGCTCACCCTCTTTGAGCAGCAGATACTCTTGTCCCTTGGCTAACTTTCCTTCATTGCTGATGCATTTACCAAGAGCCTCCTTGTCACTCTCTGCGACAAATATCTCCATATGTATTGCTTTACGATCTTCATTGAGAGCAAAACCATTGGCCGTCGGTTTCGGTGTCTCATGCTCCCCCCAATGCCCGACCACCTCGCCGGCCTTGACCGAAATGGGATTGGTATTTCGCTGCTCCACTTTGTCATAAACGATGGGGGTATGCCGAACGGCTTCACTGGGCTGGCCCAACATCTCTTTGGCAACCCAGTAACGCTCACCTTTCGAGGCATTGGGCACTACGTTCCCTTTACCATCGGTCAGCTTGCCTTGGGCAACCTCCCAGACCTCAACCTCGAGATACTCCTTCATATTGGAAAATACGACTGGCTGAGCTGTGGTTCGTGCTACTTTGCTCGTTTTTGGCAATCCCGCAGCCACAGCTTCACCCTGTTCTTTGCTTTTACGTAGATAGCAGTTGCTGCTGATCGGATAGAGACAAGGAATATCTTGCTTGGCCATCATCCAGTCGGGCTCAACCTTGCGCTCTTCCTTGATAAATTGTGAAGCCACATAAAACTGAGACGGGTCACCGTCCTTCGGGGTGGCATAACTGACCAGCTGGTAAGAGTAAGGCTCATTATTCAGATTCATTCGTTCCGATGGAGCTCCAATCAAGCTAACTTCGGCCCCCTTGCGAGCAGTACCGAGCTTGTCCTCTTTCTGAAACTGCAGACTTGCAGTGGCCTTGTATATAGCGACACCGCTCCCTGTCAGCACATGACGTTCTGGCTCACCCTGATAAGCGTTTTTGCTGGCAATGTGCATATAGAGGCAATAGAAGGTTAGAGCATTTCGTTTTGGCTGCTGCTGTCCGGAAACTTCTTCTGTGGCCTCATAACGATGCCGGACCAAGCAGAATGAAGGGGAGGTACGCAAGGTGATTGCCTCACCCGGCTTCCCCTCTTCCGGCTCCAGCTTCACGGCAACGGGATCGGACGCGATGCGGTAGGCCACTATCTCTCCATCGGCAATAGCTCGCACTGCACCTTGCGGATGCCAGCCTCCCTTGTCGCTCAAATGAATGCCACCATGCCAGATACGATTGCCGCCGAGCAGGAAGGTGCCACCCGGCTCACCATTGAGCTTGCCGATAAATTCTTCACGCGAAGCAACTTCTTTGGGAGCATCACCGCCTCCCACTTGCATTGGATATAGGATTTTCATCTTCTTTTCACTCGTGATCGCACAACACTGTTGCCCTTAGCGGGATGGCACAAAGAAGACCTGTCCAGGCTCTTGCTCCTTGAGCAGTGCCTCCATCGCCTTCTCGGTCGGGATGGCATTGAGCAATTCGACCGCATCGGGTGCCTTGACTACTTCCACCGCCTTGGGAACGATCGGAGCCTTGCCCGCCCAACCTGAGCCAGATCCGGCGCTGCCGCCGGCATTGAGCTTGATGGCGGGGCCGACCAGCTTGATGCCGCTCGGATCGACCTTGACGAAGCTACCACCGCCCTTGAGGGTGATCTCGGCCCCCGCCTCCAGCACCAGCTTGTCACCCACCTTGATGTGCACCTCCTGCCCCGCCTCCACCAGCAGGGATTGGCCCAACTTCTGGTGCAGGGAAGCATCGACGGTGAGCGAGTAATCGGCCTTGACCTGGTCCCGCTTCTCGCCATTCACGGTGAGATGGTCATTGGCCTTGATGCGGGTCACCCGCTCATTGTCGATATCGGTGTGCTCATCGTGCTTGATGTGCCAGGCCGCATCGTTTTCTATGAGCACGTTCAGGTCTTTCTGGCCGTGAAGGTAAATCTCTTCCTGTCCCGCCTGGTCTTCGAAGCGCAGCTCGTTGAACCCCTCCCCCTGATGGGTCTCGGTACGCAGCACGGTGCGGGTCTTGTTGGCCGGTAACTCGTAGGGGGGTCGGTTGGTGGCGTGGAAGGTCCGGCCTGTGACTATGGGCTGGTCCGGGTCCCCTTCCAGGAAGGAGACAATCACCTCATGACCGATGCGCGGAATGGCCAGCATGCCGTACTGGCCCCCCGCCCAGCCCTGGCTCACCCGCACCCAGCAGGAGCTCTGGTCGTTACTGGAACCGTAGCGGTCCCAGGGGAACTGCAGCTTCACCCGGCCATGCTCGTCGCAGTAAATCTCCTCCCCCTCCGGGCCCACCACGGTGGCAATTTGCGGGCCGTCCACCATCGGCTTGTGGGGCGCCTGTGGGCTGCCGATGCGGGCACGCCAGCTGGTGCTCGCCTTCACCACCGCAAATTCGTTGTGGTAGACGGTCGGGCCGCTGCCGCCCTCTTCCTCCAGCGCCTGCGGCTGCAATCCGGTGTGGCTGATACGCACCACCTGCCAGTCGGTGTTCAAGCTACCGTTCGGGTGCTCGGTCAGCGAAAACGTCTGGCCCGGCAGCAGGGCCGCGCAGTTGGACTTGCCGCTGCCGGTCACCGCGTCATTGCGCAGCGCATCCAGCCGGTGCTGGGCAAAGGCCTTGCCGCTCGGGTCCAGCTTGTAGCGGCCCGGGTAGTCGAAGTGCTGATAGGTATCGCGCTGGTGCTCAAGCTCGGCCCCCAGCTTCTTGTGAGACAGGCCATAGGCCGGGGTCTTGAAGCTGTAGTCCTTGAGCTCTACATCGCTCGGGCGCACCGCCTCCCGGTAGTGGAACTGGCGCACGTAGGGGCCCTGTTCCAGCGAGCGGTTGCCGAGGTTGAAGAAGAGCGCGGGGCCGGCAGTCAATGCCGCCGCGTCGTCGGCAAAGACGATGCGGTGCTTGCCCTGCTCGAACTCGTGGAAGTAGAACAGTCCCTCTTCGGCGGCCAGCCGGTTGACGAACGCGAGGTCCGTCTCCTGGTACTGCACGCAGTACTCCCGCTGGGCGTGTTCGTTTTTCAGCGCGAAGGCGTAGTCGGTGATGCCGTGCTCTTGCAGCAGGATTGAGAGGATTTCGTCGGGCTTCTGCGCCTGGAACATGCGAGAGTTCTGGCGCAAGGAGAGCCGCCACAGCGCCGGCTGCACCATGAGCTGATAGCGGGTACGGCGAAAGCCGCTGTCCCCCTGCGCCAGGTCGCTCACCACCCCGCACACCCGCCGTTGCAGCTCGCCGTTGTACCACACCAGCAGCTCGCAGGGCTGGTCCAGCACGGCGCCAAAGTCGATGTCCGGTTGGGGGCTGGCCAGCTCCAGTCGCAGCTGGAAGGGACCGTTCAACGCCTCCTCCAGCATGAACTCGGCCACCACAAAGGTGGTCTCGGGCAGCGCCCCCACCTTGACGGTAAATTGTAATCCTGTGCTGTCTGCCATGAAGGGTTCCTTATCCTGCCTGTCCACTGCCCGAACCAATCACCACGCCGCCGCAACCGATGGCGGTACCGGTCACCGCGATGGGCTTGCCGTTCACCAGCACTGAGCCAACGCCACCCGAGATGCTGCGCGGATGGGGAGGATTGTTGGGTTTGTCGTGGGGTGCCAGCGGGTCGCCCTGACGGGCCACCGGCTTGCCGTCGAGGAAGACATTCGGGCTCGCGGCAATCACCGGAGAGGGGTGGAACCCCTCGTGGTCGGTGCCGATGTCACCGAGCAATGCAATAGTGGGACACATCTGAATTCTCCGTGTGGGCAAGGGGTCGGCGTCTCGAGAGACAGTCCCGCCATGCCTGCCGCTCACCGTCGCGAGCATGGGCCTGAATACACTTTGGGGTAGCAGCCCAGCAGCCTCTGTGCCAATGCAAATTAACCAGCAATATTGTTTTAGATCAGCATCTTATGAGATGGCACCATGCCAGCGGCGAAGACTGCTGCAACAGGTTGCACGAGACAGCGTGAGGATATGGCAAAACCTTGCCCATATAGTCAATCCCGCCATACATTGCGCAACCCATTGCTCAAGACAGCATGATCAGCTGCCGCCATCGCCTTGCTGCAGCTGGTAGAGGCGGATGTTGAGCGCCTTCAGATCGCTCTCCAACCCCTTCAGATCCGCCGCCGTGATGGGCTCCTGCGCCGCCTTTCTCGCCTCCAGCTCGCTCAAACGCAGGCTGAACGGGATGCCCTGCATCAGGTTCTTCTGCACCTCATAGAGCTGGGATTTCAGGTAGGAGATGGTGACCGTCTTGCGCTGACGCTCCAGCTCCAGCAACTGTTCGAGCAGGGCATCCACCCCGGCGCGGGCATCCAGATAGGTCGGCACGCCGATGGCATCTCCCTGCTGACTGGCCAACGCCGTCTGCCACTGCTTGTCCAGCGCCTTGACCGCCAGTGAATCGGGATAGAGCATCTGCAGCGAGCTGCGCAACCCCTCCCCATAGCGATACCAGTAGAGCGGCGAGGTCTGTTCCAGCCGGGCAAGCTGGCTCTGATAGCGCGCCACCAGCTCGCTCTCCATCCCCTGCAGGGTCTGCTCCCCCAGCACGATGCGGGCCTGGCGGATATCGTCATAGCTGAGCGCCCGTGGCAGCTCGGCGGCCGGTTGCTGCAGGCGCTGGGCGGCCAGCGTTTTCTCCTGCTGCTGATGTTGCCAGCCGAGCCAGGCCATCGCCGGCAGGGCGCAGCTGAGCAGGCCGCAGCCAAACCAGAACCAGGCGGGACGCTGCCTGCGGTGTTGCTCAATCTTGAGCACTGTCGGTTTGACCTGCCCCTTCTCGCGACCGATCAGTATGCTGCCCTGGGGCAGATGCGGCGTGGCCGAAGCAGAGGCGGCGCCGTCTTGATCCATGTCGGACTTGAAGAACACCATGGGCGGGATCTGCAGCTCCTCCTTGAGACCCGGCTCATCGGAGACGATGACGATCTCGGCCTCATCGAACAGGTGGGTGTAACCCTCGATGAAGTGCACCAGGTTCTCGACCCGGGGGATGCGGCTCAAGCCCGCGTTGTGCAGTTTCTCGCTGATGAGCTGCAGCGCCCGCTCACAGCGGTAGACCAGGCGCTTGTCCTCATGGCTTATCTGGTACTGGCGGATCACGTCGCTGATGCGGGCGATGAACCAGTCCAGCATCTCGATGCGGGCCCGCTCCTGGTGCACCGGCGGCCAGAAGCTCTCCCACTGGGTCACGATCAGGTTGGCCAGAAACTCGCAGCCTTCGGTGAAGCCGCTCAACCCCTGCAGACGGGATCGCGCCAGGGTGAAGTAGATGGCGGTCTGCAGATCCACCCCGTGTTTCTCGAAGATAAGGCTCGCGAGCTGATGGATCTTGGACCAGTCCACCTCGGGACGGGAGGCGTGGCTGAGCTTGTTGATCTCGCTGCGCAGCGCCTCGTACTCCGGCAACATCCTGGGGTCGCGCCCCACTTTCAGCGCCTGCTGGCCTTGCTGGTTATTTGACATATGGGCTTCCAACACTGCGGGGGCACAAGGTGCCCCCGACATCATCAATAAAGGGATTCAGGCAATCTGAACTGGCTGAACAGGCCGCCGGTGAAGGGGTTCTGCGCGCTGTCGGTGTAGACGCGATAGGTCATGGCCCCCTGATCCACCGGGAAGCGCACATCGAAGGTGGCCTCGTTGACCTGGGTCAGCTCGCCCTTGTCCATCAGCCGGAACATAGCCCAGGGTCCGACGAAGCCTTCGCTGCGCGGTGAGCGCTCCCGGGCAGCCGGCACCAGGGTGATCTTGCTCTCGGCTCCGTCACGCATGGTGTTGGGCCACACCAGCGGGATCTTGGTGCGCCGACCGTGGGCGTATTCCAGCAGCTGGCCGTCCAGGTTCAGTACGCTGCGCCGCTTGTTGGCGGTGAGCTCGATGGGCTCGAGGGCGAACTGCACCTCCAGGTTGCCCTGCTGGCTGAAGAAGATCTGGCGGATGCGCGCCGCGCGGTCGAGCTGCTTCACCAGCTCGGCCTGCATCGGCGAGCTGAACTCCCCTTCCATCAGACCGCTCTCCACCATGGGTTTGAGATTGAGCTGATAGAAGCTGTCCAGGGTGCCGTTCGGGGCGAAGAAGCGTTCCATCTCGGACAGGGGCACATCCTTGGCGGAGCCGGGCTCGAACGGATAGCGACCGGCCAGCTGGCTGTTGAACGGCGTCAGCACCTTGTCCTGCCACTCCTGATTGAGGGACGACATGGCGAGATCGATCACCAGCCGCGAACTCTGATCGGAGAGCTGCCCCACCCAGCGGTCCAGCGGGGCCGGCAGGCCACGGGCGTACTGCTGCAGGGCGAACACAGGATCGGCATACTTGTTGGTCAGCCGCAGCTGGACCGCCTTGAGCGCCGACTGACCCGGCTCGGTGGCGTTGACGATGAGCTCCAGGTAGTGCTGCAACTCCACCAGCTTCTGGTTGACCTCCTGGATGAGCGGGCCCTGCTCGCCACGCCCGCCGAGGGCGGCATTGGTGGCCAGGAAGGGACGCCCGATGCGGGCTGTGATGGCCTGGGCCGGATCCCCTTCCACGTCGGAGAGCTTGCGGATCCGGGTGTTGTCATCGAGCGCCGCCAGCACCCGCTGGAACGGCTGATCGTTGCCGGTGATGGCGGTCAGCACGTCCAGCGCCTGCTCCGGGCTCTCGAGGGGTTGCACGTCCAGGTTGGTGAGCAGTTTTTGCCACTGGTTGACGTAATCGGTGACATAACGCTCGTTGACCTGACGGGTGATCTCCTTGCGGTCGGCCTCGCTCAGCTGACTCAGCTTGCGCTGGCCCAGCACCCAGGCATCCATGGCGGTCAAGTCGATCAGCGCCTTGTCTTGCTTGAGGAAGAAGTCGCTGAACCCGGGGTAGGTGAGCAGACGCGGCACCTGGCCGGCATTCTCACTGCGCAGGGTGAAGACGGTGTCGAAGGTCGGCCCCACCTCGTCGCGCACGTTGAGATCCGGCGGCAACACATCGCTCGCCTTCACCACCAGGTTCTGGTAGACCCGCTGATACATGGGCAACTTGCCAAGCTCGCGCTGGGCGCCATAGACCGGCTCCTTGAACGGCACGAAGGCGGTGATGGCGGCCTGATCCCGCGCCCCCCGGGCGCCGTACCAGTCGGTGTGATCGAGGGCATAGTCGAGGTGACCCATCAACTGCTCCTGCACCGCCCCCTGACCCGGGAAGGCCTGCTGCCAGCGGCTCGCCATGTACTGCTCCACCAGATCCTTGTTGCGACCCGAGGCATCGTCCAGCATCCGCATCACCCGCAGGATGGAGAGCTTCTCCTCGCTGCCGGCCGGCGCCTGCTCGAGATCCTCCAGCAGCCCCTGCATCTGGGCGGGCAGGAAGCGCAGGCTCAGCAGTTGCAGGTAGGAGCCTTCCACATAGGGGCCGATTTCGTCTCCCTGATAGAGGCCGAGATCCGCCACCAGCGGGGTACGCTCGCGGTAGTTGCCAAAGGAGAGGGTCGCCTCGCGAATCAGGTTCAACCGTGGCAACTGGCTCACCCCGAAGGCGTGCTCATCGGCCAGCTCGTTGGTCTGGGTGAAGGCCTGCGCCTTGGTCAGCACGTTGCGACCGGCCTCTTCGTTGACCCGATAGAAATGGTGCCAACCACCGATGAGGAGCGCCGAGAACAGCGACAGGCACCCAAGGCCGATGGCCATGCGACGGCGGCGGTAGAGGGTATGCAGCCGGTTCTCCCCGGCCAGATGGGCCTCGGGGAAGATGATGGAGGAGAACAGCTTGCGCACGAAATAGGTGTTGGACTCCCCGCGCAGGGCCGAGTAAATGGGCTCCGGCAGGTTGTAGCGGCGGGAGGCCGCCTGGGCGAACGCATCGAACGGCACCCCCTGCTGGTAGACGGAGCTGATGTAGACGCCGCGCACCAGCAGCGGCTTGCTCTCCTCGATGGCCAGGGTTTCGTCGAGCAGGCTGGTCACATAGTCCTTCAGCCCCGCCAGCTGGCGCACGAAGGAGAACAGCGCGTTGCGCTGGGCGGCATCCAGCCTGGCCAGCATCAGCTCGGGCAGGTTCTGGTTGAGGTTGTCGACCCACTGATCCCAGAACAGAGCCAGCTCCTGCTGCCAGCTGTCGCCCTGGCCGTCGGTTGGGTTAAAGGTCACCCCCAGCACGGCCTCGCGGGCCTCCTTGTCGAGCTGCTCATACACCACATCGAAACCACGCAGCAGATCCAGCTTGGTGAAGGTGACATAGAGCGGCAAGCGGGTGTTCATGGTGGCCGACACCTCCTGCAGGCGGGAGCGCATCAGCTGGGCATAGGCCTTGCGCTCGGCCACGCTGGCGTGGGAGAGCCAGGCCAGATCCACGGTCAGCACCAGGCCGTTGAGAGGCTGACGGCGACGGTGTTCACTGAGCCAGTTGAGCAGGTGCAGCCAGAGCCGCTCGTGCTTGCGCGCCAGCGGGTCCAGCTCGGGTTCGGATTGGGACAGCAGCTCACCGGCGGGATCCAGCATCACCGCCTGTTCCCCCAGCCAGCAGTCGATCAGCTGATCCTGCGCCACGTCCCGCAGCTCAGTGTCGAGCCTGGGGTTGAGCTTGTTGGCCGGGTTGGCGCGGTGGATCAGGCTGCTCTTGCCGCTGCCGGGCAGCCCCAGCACCAGGTACCAGGGCATGGCGTAGAGCGCCCCCTTGCCCAGGTGTTCGTTGAGTGCCTGCAACCAGCGGCCGAGGAACAGCGCCTGCCGATCGAGCAGCCCCTTCACCGGATCCTGCTCCAGCACGACCTCGTGCTGGCGCTCGGCCTTGAGCTGCTGCATCTTGCGCCACATGCGCCAGGAGAGGATGCCCAGCAGCAGCCAGAGCCACAGCAGGGTGAATACCACCCGCCCCCACAGCGGCTCGAGCGGCTTGGCCTCCCGGATCTCGAGGCGGGGGCCGAGCCACCACACCAGGATCAGGGCGACGACCCAGAGCACCGCGCCGAGCAGGGGCCAGGAGGGTTTCAATTTCGGCAGCTGTTGCCGCAGAAAGGTAAAGATGGTCTTGAACATAAGATTGTGATTCAACTCCGACTCAATGACTCATTTCGACAGCGGGGCCGCCTGGTGTTCCAGACGGCTGACCAATCCAGGTTCCCATTGCGCCAATCCAAGGCGACTGGCCTCTTGCCACAAGTGTTGATAGTGCTGGCGAGCCAGCGAATTCATGCCTTCCTGCGCCAACAGCTCCGCCTGCACCAACTGGGCATGGAAGCGGGCTCTTGGCTCTTTCAACTGCGCCATCCGTTCATCCAGCAGGGCCAGGGCCGCGGCCACCCCCTGCTCCCCGTGCCGCAAGGCTATCTCTTCTGCCAGGCTGGACGCCCCCTCGCCCGCCGCCCCGCCCCTGGCGGGTTGCAGCCAGCGGCCGCACTCCGGGGTGAGAAAGGGGCTGCCATCGCTGAAACCGAGCTCCCGCAGGGCAGGCAGCCGCTGCAAGAAGCTCTCGAGCTCCTGGGCGATGGCCTGGGCCGGCGCGCCAAACCCGAGCTTGTCCGCCACCTGGGCCGAGAGGCGATGCCCCTCGAACCAGTAGGGCGCCAGGGTCAGGCTCTGCTCGATCCGCTGCCAGAGCGCCAGATCCGGGGCGGCCATGGCGGCGCGGTATTCGTCCACCATGTCCACCGACATGGGTGCCAGCTGGGTTTTATGGCCCGGGCCGCTCATGGGGGGTGTGGTGATCCCGGCCCAGATGGCGTGGCGACGCAGGCGATAGCCCACCGCCGCCTCCGGCTGCCGCTCGATCAGCAGTTGTGCCACCTTGAGCTGGGTCTGTCGCCAGGCCCTGTCGTTGGAGCTGTCGAGCTCGATGCCAACGCTCTTGGCGCCGCCACTGAGCACCATGGCGCCACTCGCAGCAACCTGGTTGGCATGAGCGCTCGCCGCACCAGAGGGCTCGCCCCGATCGGCCTGCGCCTGGGCCACCTGCTGGCGCTGGGCCCGCTTCAGCCCCATCAGCAGAGGATCGAGCAGCTCGCCCTTGTCCGGGCACTGGGCCAGCCAGCAGGCTTCCAGCTGCTCGGCCTGGGCCAGCAGCTGGGCCAGCTCGGCCGCCGAGGCACCCTCGCTCACCCGCGGCAGGGCGCCCTCGAAACGCTTGACGATCTGCACCATCAGCCGCTGTTTCTGGCTCCCGTTACCGGGCCAGGCCAAGAGCCAATAGGCGCTGACCCAGGCCTCCAGCAGGCTGAGCGCGGCCCCCATGGGGGTCGCCTTGGCCGGGTGTTGCAGGCAGCGCAGCAGCTGGGCCAGCACCCGCATGTCCTTGGTACGGCTCTCCAGCAGGCCGAGGCAGGCCTCAGCCACCGCGTTGAGATCCACCTGGCTGTGGGCCAGGGAGCCCAGCTTGACCAGCTCGGTCTCCACATAGTCCCAGCGCGGCTCATCGGCCAGCACGGCGCCTCTTATCTGTTCATCCGGCAGGCTGCTCAGCAGGCGGGCACACCAGGGGTGTCGATAGCTCATGGCGCCCCCTACCAGCGACACTGCTGACGCAGCGGGGCCAGCGCCTCTTTCAGGCCGCTCAAGTCGACCCGCAGCAGGGCGCCGTTGTCGGCCCGCACCTGCAGCTCGCGATGGCCGAGCCAGCGCTTGAGCTCCTCGATGGCCGGCAGGCCGCGGCCGTATTCCAGCAGCAGCCCCCGATCCCGGATGAACCAGCTCTGGGCGCTGTTACTGGGCGAGCCGTCGAGCTCAAGCTGCACCCCCTCTCCGACCCAGGGCGCATCCAGCCGCAGCCGGATGTGGGTGATGCTGTCGACACAACCTATGGCCAGCGTCGCCCCGCGCAGGGCCGGGCGGGTCAGGGTCTCGCTGCCACGAGCGGGATCGCTTTGCAGCAGGAAGGGCGGGCTTTCGGGAGTGCGGGCCAGCTCCTGATCCCAGATCCCCTGCCAGGCGGCAGACTTGGCTACCCCGCCGTCCGGCATCGAGTCGGCAGCGCCGCCGAGGGCGTCGTAGCAGGCCAGCCGGATCAGCGGGGATGGCTCGCGCCGGCACTGCTGCCAACCGCTCATGTCCGGCTGCGGCGCCGCACTGCCGACGGCCAGCAGCAGCGGCAAGAGGCCGAGGACGCTCATCAGTTCACCTCCAGTTTCTGGCACTTGTGATCCAGGGTGCGCTTGGGAATGTTCAGACTCTCGGCCACCAACATGCGGTTACCCTGGAAATGGCGCAGCCTGGCCTCGATGACCGAGGCCTCGTACTGCTGCATGGCGCGGCGCAGATCCCGGATATGGTTGTAGTCGTCGAGATAGCCCGGCAGCTCGACGGAGACCCGCTCCCTGAGCTCGGGGGGCAACGCCTCCAGCAGCACCTCCTCGCCGTGGCGGGTGTGGGCGCAGGCCACCTCCAAGAGGTTGCGCAGCTCGCGCACGTTGCCGGGGAAGTCATAGCTCTGCAGCTGCTTCAGGAACTTGCGATGCAAGCCGCCGAGCGCCTTGCCATCCTGCTCGGCAAACTGGGCCATGAAGTGCTGGCACAGCATGGGCACGTCATCCATGTGCTCGCGCAGGGGGGCGATCAGCAGCAGGCACTGGCAGAGCCGGTGATAGAGATCGGCCCGGAACTGGCCCTCCTCCACGTGACGACTGAGGGGCTGATGGGTCGCGGCGATGAGGCGAAAATCGGAGTGGCTCTCCTGCTCGGCGCCGAGCGGCCGGTAGCTGCGGGTCTCGAGCACCCGCAGCAGCTTGGCCTGCATGGCGGCGGGCATGTCGCCCACCTCATCCAAAAACAGGGTGCCGCCGTTGGCCTGGGCCACCAGCCCGGCCTTGTTGGACAAGGCGCCGGAGAAGGCCCCCTTCTGATAACCGAACAACTCGCTCTCGATCAGGTTCTCCGGGATGGCGGCGCAGTTGATGGCGACGAAGGGTTTGCCGGCACGATCTGAGCATTGATGCACCAGCCGGGCGACCACCTCCTTGCCACTGCCGGTCTCCCCCTGGATAAGCACGGTCAGCTTGTGCTGACCCGCCAGGCTTATCTGTTCGCGCAACCCGCGGATCACCGCCGACTGACCGATCAGCTGATCGGCCAGCAGCTTCTCGTATTGGCGCTTGATCTGCCCCTCCCCCTTCATCTGACGCAGGGAGTCGCGCAGCACGCTCTGATCCCGGCGACTGCGGCCCAGATCGCGGATGAGGGTGAGCTGGTTGCAAAACACCTGGGACAACTGGGCCAGCTCGGGACGGGTCACCCACTCCTGCAGCCGCTCGGCATCGTCCATCATGGCCAGCACGGCGAACGGCTTGCCATTGCCATCGTTGAGGGGGAAGGCGTGCAGGCCGCACTGCTGGCCGAGGTTGGCCAGCAGTGCGCGAAAGGCGGCGTGCTCGATGCGCGCCCCGCCATGGAGGGAGTCCCAGGTACGGGACTGGGCCTTGTGCAGCACATAGGCCAGCGGGTGGGAGAAATCATCCACCGCCAGCGCCAGCGACACGGCCTGCCCCTTGACCCAGCCCTGACACTCCAGCTGGCGGCCGCTCACATCCAGCAGGCCGAGCAGGAGCCCCTTGGGCTGGAAGCTGGCGTGCAGGGTCGAGGCCCACCAGTGGCACAGGTGCGGCTCGTCGCGCTGCTGCGTCAGTGCGAGGGCGAAGGCGAGGGCTTGTTCCATGTTCAGCCCTCCACCTCGGCCACGAACTGCTGTTCGGCCACGCTGAATCGCACCCGGCTGATGGGCTCACCGACGGCCAGCCGTTGCAGCAACTGCAGCGATACCGGTGGCAGCAGGGCCCCGTCGATGACGGATTCCAGCATGCGAGCCCCGTTCTCGCTGCGATTGGCGCGGCGCAGTATCTCCTCGGCCACCTCGTCTTCCAGCACCACCTCGGCACCGAAACGCTCCTTGAGCAGCTTGACCAGCCGGTCGAGCTTGCCTCCCACGATCTCGATCAGGCTGTCGTGGCCGAGCGGCAGATAGGGGATCACCTCCATCCGCGCCAGCAGCGCCGGCTTGAAGAAGGCGGCCAGCTCGGGATAAAGCGCATCGAGCAGCGCCTCTGGCTGCTGCGCATGATCGACTATGGTCTGGAAGCCGAGGTTGGAGGTGAGGAAGAACACAACGTTCTTGCAGTCGATGAGGCGCCCTTCCCCGTCCGCCAGCTCGCCCTTGTCGAACGCCTGATAGAAGAGGTTCAGCACGTCCGGGTGGGCCTTCTCCACCTCGTCCAGCAGCACCACTGAGTAGGGCTTCTGACGAATGGCCTCGGTCAGCACGCCACCTTCACCGAAGCCGACATAGCCGGGAGGAGACCCGATCAGGCGGGAGACGGTGTGCTTCTCCTGATACTCGGACATGTTGATGGTGGTGAGGTACTGGCGCCCGCCGAACATCAGCTCCGCAATCTGCAACACGGTTTCGGTCTTGCCGACCCCGCTCGGCCCCACCAACAGGAAGGCGCCAAGGGGGCGACCCGGGCGGCGCAAGTCGGCGCGGGCGGTCAGCAGGTGCTTGTGCAGGTGGGCCACCGCCACATCCTGCCCCTTGATGAGGGAGCCGAGGTACTCCGGCAGCCGGGTCACCACGTCGAGCTCCCCCTGGGAGATGCGATTGAGGGGCACCCCGGTCCACTCGGCGATCACCGCCGCGACCTGGGTCTTGTCGACGTGGGCCGAGACCAGCACGGCCCCCTGTTGCAGGGCGGCCAGCTCGCGCTCGAGCCCAGCCAATTTGTCGGCGGCGGCCTGGGGATCCAGCGGCGCATCGGCAAGGTCCAGCGCCTCGCCCTGTTCTTCGGCCAGCAGGGCGGCGCGCAGCTCGACGATCTGCTGTACCAGCCCCTGCTGTTGCTGCCACTGGGATTCCTGCTCGCGCAGGGTCTCGCGGCAGCGCTGCTGGGCGGCCTGCAGCTCGGCCAGCCGCTCGACGTTGTCACCCAGGCCGATCAGGCTCTGGCGCTCCAGCTGGCGGATCTCCAGCTCACGCTGGCGCAGCTCGTTTTGCAAATGGCTGACGGCGCGCGGCGGCGTGGTCAGGTTGATGGCGACCCGGGCACAGGCGGTATCGAGCACGTCGATCGCCTTGTCCGGCAGCTGCCGGCCGGAGATGTAACGGGCGGAGAGTTGGGCGGCGGCCTGCAGCGCCTCCTCGTCGATCAGCACCCCGTGGGCCTTCTCATAGATGCTGCGCAGGCCGCGCAGGATCACGGTCGCCTCAGAGGCCGAGGGCTCACCCACCTTCACCAGCTGGAAGCGGCGCGAGAGGGCGGCGTCTTTCTCCACGTATTTCTTGTACTCGCCCCAGGTGGTGGCGGCTATGGTGCGCAGTTCACCCCGGGCCAGGGCGGGTTTGATCAGGTTGGAGACATCCAGCCCGCCGGCCTGATTGCCGGCCCCGATCAGGGTGTGGGCCTCGTCGATGAACAGGATGACCGGACGCACCGCGTCTTTCACCTCCTGCATCACCCCCTTGAAGCGTTTCTCGAACTCCCCCTTGACCGAGGCGCCGGCCTGCATGGCGCCAAGGTCGAGCGTCATCAGCTCGACGCTTCGCAGCTTCTCGGGCACCTGATCCGCCACTATGCGCAGCGCCAACCCCTCGATGAGGGCGCTCTTGCCGACCCCGGCCTCTCCCACGACGATGGGGTTGTTCTTGCGACGGCGGGAGAGGATGTCGATCATCAGATCGATCTCGTGATCCCGGCACAGCACCGGATCCAGGCTGCCCTGGCGGGCCTGCTCGGTCACGTTGACGGTGAAACGGGCCAGCAGGCTGGCATCGGCCGGCAGGGCGCCCTGGCTGGCGGTGCCACCGGCGGAGACGGTCACCTGGGTCTCGGCAGACTCTTTCACCCACTCATCGAACTGCTGGCGCAGCAGCTCGCGGTTGACGTTGGCCAGCAGCCGGGTCACCGAACCTGGCAGGTAACGCTGGGGGGTCATCAGCAGCACCAGCAGCATGACGCCGCTGCGCAGCTGGGCATGTTGCAGCTCGGCGGAGGCCAGCAGCCAGCTGTCTTGCAGCCACTCCACCAGCAGCGGCGAGAAGGAGGGATAACCCTGGCCATAGCCGCTGTCGGCATGGGAGGGTTGCAGCAAGGTCTTGAGCTCCTCGACCTCCACCTCGGCCCGCTTGAGGATCTGGCGCACATCGGACAAGGGAGTATCCAGCATCTTCAGCAGCAGGTGCTCGATGCGGATCTCGGCCCCCTGATGGTTGACGCAGAGGGCCGCAGCCTCCTCCAGCATGTGACGACAGATGGGGTTCAGTCTTTCCACCAGTACCGGTAGCTCTATACGAATCAAGGCGTGCTCTCCTCAGACAGTTATTTTAATAATTCGCCCAGTTGACGCAGCACGTCCTGGGTCTGGTTATTGAGTTGGTGGTGATAGAGGCCAAAGATGATGGCCAGGATCATGGCGCCGCCCATGAACAGGCTGCGCAGGGATATCTGCTTGCGCAGTTGGTAGCGGGAGGCCTGACGGCCAAGGTCCAGGTGAAACACGCTGGGTGCCTCCCCGCTCGCCTCGGGGGAGAGCTGCTTGTGCAACTGCTTGACGATGCGCTCGAATTCACCCTGGCCCTGGCTCATCACCTTGTAGCGCCCCTCGAAGCCGAGGCAGAGGCACAGATAGATGAACTCCAGGATGTCGCGATAACGCACCGGGTCTTCCTGCAGGCGGGCCAGCAGCACGAACACCTTCTCCCCGCCCCAGGTCTCGTTGTGGAAACGGGTCAGCAGGGAGTGCTCTGACCATTCACTCTGGCTGCCCCAGTCGCGGCCCATCACGGCCTCGTCGATGAAGGTGCACAGTATGTAGCGAAACGAGAGCACCACTCCGTTCTCGTAACCCTGGGCCATCAGCTCCTGCTCTATGGCCTGGATCTCGGTCACCACCCGCTGGTAGAGCTCGGGCACCCGATCGTGGCGGGAGAGCAGCCGTACCCGCTGCACCAGCCCCAGCAAGGGGGTCACCGCATCGATCATGGGGTTGATGCTCTGGCCGCGCAAGCGGAACCAATAGTCCGAATCCATGTCCAGCTGCTCGGCATGATCGAACAGCAGATCGCTGAGTTGCTCGTTCTTGATAATGTCCGTGGTCATCTCTGCTTGTTTCCTTGGTGCGATCACTGGCTACGGATGGCCCAGAGCTGCATATCCAGCTCGGGGAAATCGCCGGCGATGTGGAAGGCGAGCGTGTTGCCCACCGCCAGCATCTGCCAGGCCGGGCTCTGCCTGTCGAGCTGGAAGTAGCTGTAACCGGCGTGATAGGGCAGCTGGCGCGGCGCCACCGGCAGCGGCAGCAGCGGAATGCCGGGCAGCTGCAGGCTGATGAGCTCGCGGATCTTGTCGCTGGAGGCCACCTTGGTCTGCTGCAGCAACTGCTTGCGCAACTGCTCCTGGGGCATGCGGGCCCGCACCGCCAGCACGAAGTCGGCGCTTTGCATCAGCTCGCTCTCCCCCACCACGGCCACCATGACGCCGTACTGGTGCTTGCGCAGCTGGATGGAGACGGCGCGCGGCGACAGCACAGTGCTGAGGGCCTGGCGCAGGGCCAGCATCACCGGCTCGAAACTCACCTGCTGATCGTCGTGACGATAGGCGGCAAACTCCGGCGGCAGGCGGGACTCATCGGTGAAGGTCATCAACTCGCCGCACAGCTGCACCAGCGCCTCGTGCAACCGCTCCGGGTGCAGGGTGCCGAGACGCGAGAGGTGGGACAGCTGGGGCTGGGCCCGGTTGAGCAGTTGCAGCATCATGAACTCGGCCACATCGGCGACCCCCTGCTGACCGGGGGCGGCGATCCGTTGGGAGAGGCTGCGCGCCCGCTCGGCCACCAGACCCGCCGACTCGCCGAGGAAGCGCTTGAGGGTCGGGATGGCCGACACGCTGATGCTGCAGGGCATGAAGTTGGGGTCCAGCACCAGGCCGCCGTCCGGACGCTTGTCCAGGATGCGAGCGATGGCCAACGACGCGTAGGCGCTGCGATCCTCACGCTCCAGCATCAACCTCAAGCTGACCCGTCCCACCTCGAGGGAGACCACGTCCCCCCCTTCGCTGTGCAGATCCCGCACATCGTGGCGATGGGCCTGCAGCCGGGTGGCAACCTGACCGCCCTGATTGACCTCGTTGACCCCGCTCACCGAGAGCGGCAGCGCCAGATAGACCTTCTGGTTCGCCACCGAGGCGTCGGTGATCTCGAGGGGAGTCGGCAGCACATCGTCGTTCGGAATATTGAAGACGGTGCCATCGGGCAGGATGCCGGTGGCCCCCACCAGGGCGATGCGGCCGAACCCCAGGTAATCCTCGTTGATGACGAGCGTCTGCAGCCCGTAGAAATAGTCGCTGAGCGCACTCAGGCGAGCGTGCAGCGCGTACTCCGAATGTCTTTGTTGTTGCTGGAAGTGCTGGGGCTTGATAAACAGCCCCTCACGCCAGATAACCCGATTTCGACTCGACATGGTTATTCTTCTTCTTGTTGCAGCTCTACTTCATCCAGACGCAGATGAACCAGAATTTGATAGGCTCGGCCCAGGCTCTTGACCTTGATGACCTTGCGCCACTCGGCGCTGTCCGGATCGGCATAGCGGGCGATCACCCCGATGTAGCGGGTCTTCTCGTCGAGCTTGATGGGGGACAGGTACTTGAACTGGCCCGGCAGCAGGGTGTAGTCCTGATGATCCAGGTAGTTCTTGCCAAGGGCCTTCTCCACGTCCTCGGTCACCTGGTCGTAATCGGTGGCGAGCAGCTTGGAATCCTCGGCCAGCAGCAGCACCTGGAACTCGATTGGTGCCGCCTCCCCGCTGCCGTTGGGATTGACGTCCGGCTCGGCCAGCAGGCTCAGCCCCAGAGTCGAGGGTTGATCGTCATTGCTGCCCACCTGGATATCCGGATCCATGGCCACATCAGCCATCTTGCCCATGGTGGTACAAGCTGCCAGGGCCAACAGACAGGCCCCCAGCATCAGCGCACGTATCATCAAATCAGTCCCTGTTGCTGACGCACGGCCTGGTCGTATGCCTGGGCATAGACCTGATGGAACAGCTTGTCGAACCCTTGCTGGCGGGCAGAGGTGAGCTCGCGGTAATAGTGCTGGTACATGTTCCAGGCCCAGCCCTCGTCGGCCATGCCCGGGGTACCGGTGCGGCGGTAGTGCTCGAAGCGGCCGAGCAGCGCATCCGGCGAGAAGGCCTGCAGTATGCTGTCGAGCGCCGCGCCTATGGCCTGCTGATTCGCGACGTGATGGATACGCACGTTGCGCAGGCTCTCGGCCACCGCCGCCGGGGCGGTCAGGTGCACCGGGCTCTTCTGCTCGGCAAACATCACCGCCAGGGTCTCGTCATAGTCGAGCCCGAGCCGCAGCGGGTTGTCCTCGATGGGACGCAGGTGCCGGTCCGCCAGCGCCGCCTGATCGCTTTGCAGTTTCAGCAAGCCTTCCACCATGGCGCGTACCGTCTTGCCCATCTCTTCGAGCATGTCGTGGGCCTGCTGGGTATCTTGCAACTGCAACGGCTGACCCAGCCCGCGCATCAAGGGCGTCAGTGCGACGTGATCGACCCCCTCCAGCGGATGGGCGTAATCGGGATGGTTCTCGATGGTGGGCATATCCAGAAATTCTTGGTTCATGGTGTCCTCGACGGCAGAAAAGGGGGACAGGGACGGATGTTCCATATCCGGTTGCGGGTGGAAGTCGCTCTGGCGACGGGGATCGACCAGCGGGGTCAGGGGGTTGCGCTCATGCTGCAGCGCCAGCAAGGGATCGACGGCCAGGGCGCGCGGATCGTCCTGGCTCGGCCGATGCGCCTCCCCGCTCAGCCACTCGTCCAGCTGCTCGGAGGGACGGTTGCCCAGCACCTGCTGCAGGCTCTGCTCGGCCGAGATGGCCCCCAGGTAGGCGCGCAGTCGGAACGGACCGACGATCAGCTCGTCCCCCTGCTCCAGATGCACCTTGCGGGCCCGCCCTATGGGTGAGGTCGCACCGTTGATATAGGTCTGACCGCTCAGATCGCACAGACAGAAGCGACCGTCATGGAGCTCGACTCGGGCGTGGGCCGGCATAACCGCCCCCAACCTGTCGCGCAGCTGCCAGTCATCCTGTTCGGAGGCCCCGAGGGAGCCGCCCATCTCATCGAAGCGGTATTGCACCTGCTGGTTGCCATCGAGCTGCTCGCTGTTGAGCACCACCAGGGAAAGTTGCTGGTTAAAGTCGTCCACATTCACTCCTGCACACAAATGGTCACGAACGGCTCACTCGGCGGCTGACCGAGAAAGGTACTCCAGCCCAGGCGCGCACTCTGCTCCTCCCCCAACCTCAGCCCTTTGGCCTGCTCCTGGCCGAAGCCAAGCCGCAGATCCCAGGCCAATTGGTCGCGCAGGATGAAGGAGACAAAGGTCACCAGGGCGTGGAAATGCTCTCCGTTCGGGAGAAACCCGAGAAACTGCCCAAAACTCAGGTTGTTGATCTTCAATAAAAACTTGCCCGCACAATCGTTCACCTTGTCGCCGATGACGAAGTCATCCCCCAAAGTGGCGCAGGCGCTGCCCAGTCGGTTCTGCTGATCCTGATGGATGGACACCCGGCGCCACTGCCAGGCGCTGACCGTCACATCCGCCAGATCGAAACAGTGCGCCACCAGGCCGGCCACCACCTCGGGGGAGCGGCTGGGGCTGGCCAGCATGCCGGCGTAGGAGAGCATCTTGGCGCGGTTGACCGGCAGGCTGCGGCAGACCGCCTCGTTACCCAGCCCCACCAGGGCGAACATCAGGCGGGAGAATCCATCCTCACCGTTGTCCTGAAAGCGCACGTGGTAGCGGTACTTGCGCCAGATCCGGTGCAGCAGGGTCAGCAGGCGGTGGTGGAAGAAGTCCAGAAACAGGCCGAGCTTCTGCTCACCCTGGGCGTACTCCCAGGCCAGCGAGTCAAGGTAATAGCCGGGCATGGGAGACTGGCTGCCGTGCAGGCCGAGGAAGGCCACCTCCAGCTCATGACGCCCCTTGCCATCCTTGCCTATCTGCAGCACGTCGCTGGTGGGGAAGCCGAGGGAGGCGGTCGCCTTGAAGCGGATCCCTTCATCGCCCGGCAGATGATCGAGCCCCCGCTCCTGATCGGTGCCGTCCAGCCGGTTGAGCAACTCGACCAGCTGGAAGAAATTGAAGCGGGGGGCGTCCCTGGCGGACGTCACATCAGGGAGTGCTGACCGATCTGGACTGGCCACTGGTAACGCTCCTTGTTGTCGAGATTGACCACCTCAAGCAGGTGGAAGGCATTGACGCTGGCATACAGCGAGAAGAAGTGGGCCAGCACTGTACTGAACAGGTAGAGCTCCCCTTCGCTGCCAAAGGCGGACTGGCGGATGGAGAGCACAGACTTGAGTCCGCGCACCGGCATGCCGCGCACCAACCGGTCGACCGGGGTGGTCTCGATCTCCTCGATCCCCGCCAGCCGCTTGCGCGAGGCCTGCTCGGCCTGCTTGTCGTGCAGCGCCGGGAAGTCATAGGTGCGCAGCACCTGCACCAGGGCATCGCGACGCAGCAGGGAGACATAGTTGAGGGACAGGTTGGAGATGAGGGTCCAGTGCAGGCTGCCATCCAGTGCCGGGCGCAATGGCCGGGTCGGCCGGATCAGATTGCGGAAGGTGGCAAACGAGGGCGAACTGCCAGTCGGCACGCAGATGTTGCCAACCTTGAGGGCGGCGGCGCGGGAACGGTTGGTGCAGGTCAGGGTGACCGAGATGGATTCATCGAGATCGACGGTGGTGGTCTCGTCCCCCCGCACGAAGGAGAGCTGATGCTCGAAGCCGTCGCCACTGACCGCCTCCCTGACCCGCACCCGGTAGTAGAGCGCCAGGCGGTGCTTGGCTCGCTCGATCTGGTGCTGGAAACTCTCGAACGGCTGATAGATGCGTGGCGTGCCGCGGGAGCGGCCCAGGTTGCCCTCCACCCAGCCTTCGACCTCGTCGACCGAGAAGATCTCGAAGCTGTCCGCGTGGCGGTAACTCGCCTTGAGGGGGTACTCGGCCTGACGGCCGTTGAGGTTGACCGGCTCACTGTCGTGCTGGAACAGGTTGATGGCCGGCACGCAGTTGAGCATGAAGGAGTCGGGCCGGATCTTGAGCTCCGCCGGCAGGGGTCGGTCGAAACAGAAGTGGATCTTGAATTCGCTGACTGGCAGGGGTTGCTTTGGCCAGTCACCGCCGGAGAGCTCGAAGAACAGGAAGCTCTCCGGGAAGCAGAAATACTCCTGCAGGATCCGGTAGCCGGAATAGACGTTGTTCGGATAGGGCAGCAGGGCATCGTCGCGCTCGAAGCCGATGGGCTTGAGTGCCTTGGCCTCCTGACGAAAGCGCTTGCCGTCGATCTCCAGCTCGATATGAGAGAGCTGGTTGGAGAGCCAGAAATAGAGCTCATAGGCGGTATAGCTGTCGCCACCGAGGAAGAAACGCAGCTTGTCCAGCTGCAGCTCGCTTAGCGGCAAGGGGGCATGCAGGGCGATATCCAGCGAGATGGTGGAGAGATCGTTGCCACTCTGGGAGGCGATATGGCGGATATCGGCCGGGTAGATCCAGGCATCGTGGCTGGTCTGGAAGTGACAGGTCACCTCGTCGATGGGCAGGCTGTCGAGTTGACAACCCTGCTTGACCAGCGCCGGCTGGGTGATGGCACCCGGAATGACCGAGAACTGCATGATGGTCATGCTGGGCACGGGGCGCAAATAGTTGGGCCAGAGCATATTGAGCAGACCGTGGGTCAGCTCGGGGAACTCATCCTCGATCTTGGCGCGCAGATTGCCGGTGAGAAACGCGAAGCCTTCCAGCAGGCGCTCCACGTCCGGATCGGTATTTTGCTCCGACAGGAAACGGGTGAGTTCGGGATAGGCATCGGCAAATTCGCGCCCTTGCAGGCGCAAAAATGCCAGTTCATCCCTGAAGTAATGTTCCAGCGACATTGATCAGACCATGCGGTAGTGACGGTGGCTGTCCATATGGACGTTGAACGAGGTAACCTGTTCGATGTGATCCAGTCTCACGTGTGCCGTCACCTGAAACGACATCTCGAGCGGGCTCGATTGATAGTCGGGTGAACGGACATCCACGTGAATGATCCGCGGCTCATAGCGACGGATGCATTGCCGGATCGCCTCACGGATCCGCCCCTTGATGTCGGCACTGCCCTGAGTGGCGTCATTGAGATCGATGACACCCAGCTCGGGGGCACTGCGACAATTGCCGGGACGGGTGTTGAGGATCTGATCGAGCTGTCGTTTGACCGAATCGATCAGCTCCTCAACGTCCGATTGGGGGGAAGAGGCCAGCCCCTCCCCCCGGATCCTGTCAAACAGACTGGCCGCATTTCCTCTATCCCAGGAAGAGAGATACGGCATCGGGCATTATTCCTTGTCCAGACGACCCACCAGAGACAGCTCGAAGCTGGCGCCCATGTACTTGAAGTGCGGGCGCACGGCCATGGCGACCTGATACCAGCCCGGCTCGCCTTCCACGTCCAGCACCTTGATCTGGGCGGCACGCAGCGGGCGGCGGCTACGCACGTCTGCCGGCGGGTTTTCCTGATCGGCCACGTACTGCTTGATCCAGCCGTTCAGTTCACGCTCAAGATCCTGACGCTCCTTCCAGGAGCCGATCTGCTCGCGCTGCAACACCTTGATGTAGTGGGCCAGGCGATTGATGATGAACATGTAGGGCAGCTGGGTACCCAGCTTGTAGTTGGTTTCCGCTTCCTTGCCTTCCTTGGTGTTCGGGAACACCTTGGGCTTTTGCACCGAGTTGGCGGAGAAGAAGGCCGCATTGTCGCTGTCTTTGCGCATGGTCAGGGTGATGAAGCCCTCTTCCGACAGCTCATATTCACGACGATCGGTGATCAGCACCTCGGTCGGGATCTTCGCCTGCAGCTGGCCCATGGCCTCATAGACATGCACCGGCAGATCCTGGATGGCGCCACCGCTCTGGGGACCTATGATGTTCGGGCACCAACGGTACTTGGCGAAGCTGTCGGTCAGGGAAGTCCCCATCAGGTAGGCGGTGTTGCCCCAGAGGTAGTGATCGTGATCCGAGCTGATGTCTTCCTGATAGTTGAAGCCCTTGATGGGGTTCTCGGTCGGATCGTAAGGCAGACGGGCCAAGAAACGCGGTGCGGTCAGCCCCAGATAGCGGGCATCTTCCGATTCACGCAGCGAACGCCATTTGGTGTAGGCCGGGCCTTCGAAGACCGACTTGAGATCCTTGATGGACGGCAGATCGGTGAAGCTGTCCACGCCAAAGAAGGCCGGGGCGACGGAGGAGATGAAGGGGGCGTGTGCCATGGCACCGACTGCGCTGACGTATTGCATCAACTTGATGTCGGGAGAACTGTGGGTGAAGGCATAGTCACCGATCACGGTACCGATGGGTTGGCCACCAAACTGGCCGTAGCCGGTCGAGTAGACATGCTTATAGAGGCCGGACTGGGTGATTTCGGGGGAGAACTCGAAATCTTCCAGCAACTCTTCCTTGGTCGCATGCAGCACCTGGATCTTGATGTTTTCACGAAAATCGGTGCGATCCACCAGCAGCTTGAGCGAACGCCAGGAGGATTCCAGCTCCTGCACCTCTTTGGCGTGCAGGATGACATCCATCTGCTTGCTCAGCTTCTTGTCGAGCTCGACAATCATGCTGTCCACCAGCGCCTTGTTGACCGGATCCGTGGTGGTACCGCTGTCCAGAATGTTGGCGATCAGGGCGGCGACACCCTGCTTGGCGACACTGTAACCCTCATCGACCGGGGTGATGCGCGCCTGCGCCATGATTTCGTCCAGCAAGGACGAGGGAGCAGCATCACTCGCCCCCGCTTTAACCTGTTCTTCGACCAGAGACATATTTTTTCCTTATCAATCAGTCAATTAATCTGCAGATCACTCGGCAGGCTTAATCAAATCCAGCTCCTTGAGCAGTTGCTCGCGAGCCTCGTCACTGGACAACAGATCCTGCAAACGATTGCGGAAGGACGGGATATTTCCCAAGGGTCCTTTCAGGGCAACCAGGGCCTCACGCAGTTCCAGCAGCTTGCGCAGCTCGGGAACCTGCTGGGCAACGCTGTCGGGAGTGAAGTCTTCCAGAGACTGGATCTTGATCGACACGGGCAGCTCGTCCTGGCTGTTTTCTTCCAGACGATTGGGAACGGAAAACTTCAGCTCCAGTGCAGATTCTTTCATGACAGAAGAAAAATTATTCTTGTCGATGGACACGGTCTGACGCTCCTCGATGGGGGTCTCTTCCGTGCGTCCTTTCATGTTGCCAACTACCATCATGGTCAACGGCAGCTCTATTTCCGCCTGCTGACCACCGGTTGCCGGTACATATTTGATATTAATACGCTCTTTGGGCGCAACAGTGGCGCCATCAATTCCTTTTCCCATGCTCTAAATACCAAGTTAAGGATCCATGAAGACCCTAAAGCTTATAGCCAATGTCTTTGCCAGCAACTGTAAGAAATGACAGTTGACGGGATCAATATAGATCCAGGCTAAAAAACATCAGCCGACGATGCATTTTTGACATACACAAAGCCGAAGCGTTGATAATCAAAAACGCAATATGCATCTTGTTACTTATACAACCCGATCATGCCTCTACTCTTTGTTAGAGGTCATTTTGGCTCAGGAGCCATTTGCGGCAGATGGTATATTTATAAATATCTCCACGTCAATACTGAAATCATTAAAAATAGAGATTACAATCAAAAATAAAAACTAAATACGATTTAAATCAACAGGTTACTATCATACCTCAAGACTAAAAAACATCTACAGATAGCATTATTAATAAAGATTTTGAATGTTCATTACCAGATGAGGATGAGATGGCATTTCGGTCATTGAATTAATGATTTGGTATTAATACATGACACTCATTTTCCACAAATGAAAATCATTTCCTGCTTCATAAAAAAACCTCCATAACAGAGCTGTCATGAAGGCTTCATGAATTGTTCAAAAAAGAAACTCATCATCCAAATAGAGTCAGTATATTGACTTATTAAATAGTATTATTTGCCGTCACTGATTGAGTGCCATGGTCCTATATTCTGCCTTGCGACTGCTCCGGCTGATGCGCGCTTGTCAGTGTCGTAAACCAGTGCTGGGCCAGTTTCTGACCGGCACCTTTTTCCTGTTCCGTCATGCCTTTCTCCAGCTCACGGCTGGCGGCGGTCGCATCGGTATTACCATCCGTGGCGGCAAGCAAGTACCATGCATAGGCATGCAACCTGTTACGAGGGGCTCCCCAACCCTGCTCACGCATGGTGCCCATGCGATACTGCGCCTGTCGGTGATTGGCATTCGCCGCCAATCGATACTGCTTCAATGCCTCACTATAATCCGCCTCACCGCCGAGCCCCAGCCGCAACATCTCACCATAGGCATATTGGGCCTCGCTGTTCCCTTGTGCCGCCGCCAGCGAGACAGTCTGACGAGCAGCTTTCAGCTCTCCTCTGCCCTGCTGCAACTTGGCCAACTCAAGCTGTGCCTGGCTCACTCCCCCGGCCGCGGCCAGTGTCAGCCAATGCTCTCGTGCAACCGCGTCCGTCTGCTGCAGGCTCAACTGATATTCGGCCTCATGGGAACCATGACTCGCTGCCAATTCCAGCCAGTAACGACCCAGCGCCAGATCTTGCGACACCCATTCTCCTGCCAAATAGGTCTGACCCAGCCACAATTGGGCTGGTGGCGAGCCCGCATTGGCGGCACGCTGATAAAGGGGAAACGCCTCTGTCGTATTTGCTTGGCGAGCCAGGGTCAACAAGGCATCCGGCTGCTGCTGGGCCGCGGCCTTTTCGTACCAACGCTGGGCAAGATCGGGGCGCTTGCTCACCCCCTTGCCCTGCTCATAACGCAGGCCGAGCCGATATTGGGCGTCACGATTCCCCTGCTCGGCGGCCTTTTCCAGCCACTGAACCGCATCGGCATCGGCGCCGGGCTGGCTGGCGTACCACTCCCCCAGAATCAACTGAGCACCGGCATGATCCCGTTTGGCAGCCTGCTCGAACCAGTCGAGACACGCGCTCACCAGCTTATCCTGGTGCTGACGCTGGCACTCCTTTCCGAGTTGATAGCTCGCGTCCCGATTGCCCAGCTTGGCCGAACGCTGCCACCACTCATGGGCCAACCTGGGGTTCTTGGGCTCACCTAAACCAGCCTGATACCAGCTCCCCACCTGCAGCGCCGCCTTACCACGAATATCGACATCCGCCGCCAAAGGCCCGGTTTGATCCGCGGACTGCTTCATCCAGCGCATTGCCTCTGGATAATCGGGCTTGGCAGCCAGACGATTGGCCAGCTCGTATTGCGCCTTGCCCTGGCCCTGTTGGGCAGCTTGAGAAAGTTCGGACTCTGTGAGTGATGTAGTTGTGGTGCAGGCAATCAACATGTTCGATACTAATATCGATAATAAAGCACGGTATACCATCAATAATCCCCACAGTTTTAAATAATATATCGGTAATTGGGTAGAAAACTAAGTATGGATATATTTACACTGCCCCCCTTAAAAACCATGTACTTTGCGAAACTAAACAACATATCTAAATGCCATGCGTGAAATAAAAACAGCATAATCTATGGAAATAATATAGCTCTGCTGTTGTCTAACCAGCCATCTTCCCTTATAGTCGACAACGTTTCATAAGGAGTTATGAGACTACCATCATCAGTAAGTAAAATATTTATTTATATAATTACCGGCATGAAACGTACTTTCATAAAAATAATTCATCTCAGTAGGAATGCCGCCTATATTATAGAGAAACACCAAACCTATAAACATAATATATCCATACCGACTATGCATTCAGTTAGGTAGCAACTAACAAAAGAAGCAGGCCTCATTATTTATGAACAACTATACAAGCAATTTAAAAAACACCTAAAAACATCAAACAAGTTTTATTAATTAAAATAATGTTAAAGGCCTATCTCAAACCCGTCATTACAATATTCAGCAAGCTGGGGAAAGTCGTTTCCCAATAAAAAAATGTTCTAAGTCAACTTCAAAAAACCAATCTTGAAAATTATCAACCAGGTTATTATAAGCACCTACAATTGCAACTCCACTTGCAGAACTAGGATGTATAGATATATATTCGTATACTATATCTTCAGCAAGGGGGGTTATCTTACCTATTTCAAATCCATCCCGATTGTAGACGGTAGCATTGAGACTGTTGCCCCCTCCATATTCCATTATAACTATTAATTCATACTTATTTGAATACACACCATACCCTGTGGTGGGATAATTTATTCTGACCAACGAGTCATTGGCAGTCCACTCAATATATTTAAAGCCCTTATCGTTAATAACTTCAACCATAGATATTTTACTACTAAAACCTGTAGAGCGTTAATTTCCAGGCTAATTCCCTAGACAATATAAAACCCCATCAACTAGAGCCCTAGTAAATATTGAAAAGCACTATTGCATAGGTTGTAAATTACTCTCCAAAGGTATTTTATAAAAATTCATATGAATGTGCCATCTTATACACTGTGGCACATCCAGAGCCTGCGAACTTCCTATTACTACATTGTACTACAATGAACCATTCCGTCATCCATATTTGTACATAAGTTCGTCTATGAGTTCTTTTTCTAGGTTTGTAAATTGCTTTACATTAAACTCATCCATGTGTACAAGAATTGCTCTTATAGGTATAGTTCGTTGCGTGTCTAAAACCATCTGAATTAACTTTCCTGCTTCAGGGTCAGCACCTAACAAATGACTTTCTATCATCTTTTTTGTTTCCTCTCTCAACGTCAACGTATCCATATCATTTCTCCGGCAATATGCTTATTTCATCCACTTTTATATATAAGTTCTCACCATCGTTTGGCACCAACTGTCTAGCCCCCCCTTTACCATATTGCGGATATGCTTCAGTGATAGGTTCTAAGTCAGGACCTTCACCACCATGGCTATTAGGTACTTTAACTTTAAGTTTACCGGATTCATCAAATAATTGTAACGTATCGAATTTTATCCGAAGTCGTCCATCACTCCATGACCCTGTAGAATCACCAGACGTAACATGCTTCGGCGCCTTTATTTGGAAGGCCTCTGTAACCTGATCACCTGTATCAAACTTATCAAAACCGAAATATGAAAGCCGCACCTCACCCGTATCTATTGCTTTTTGAGCAAATTTATTTACAGAACCATCATCATTGAGATATCTCATATATCGATACCCGGTACTTGGCAATGTCGACGCAGGGCCATTTGGCCCAACATAGAAGTCAGGTTTACTCGCACTAACACTAGGCGGTTCTTCCATCCCTTCCTGACGCTTTTGTTGAACAACCTCGGCATCATCCGGACACAGCCCCGGAACTTTACTTAACCCCAACGGATCCACCCAGCCGATAGGGTTGGGGGCATACTGGTAGTTGTTGAGCCCACCAGCCAAGCCTATCGGGTCGGGGGTGATAAATCTACCGGTGTCGGGCTGGTAGTAACGGTGGCGGTTGTAGTGCAGTCCGGTCTCGGCATCAAAATACTGGCCCTGGAAGCGCAAGGGAGTATCTACCTCGGCCAGCTCCTGCTTCCAGACATTGCCATAGGCGCGATAACGCACCTGCCAGGCGGTGTGACCATCATGGTGGGTCAGGGCCAGCGGGGTGCCAAGGTGATCCAGCTGATAGTGATAAACCTCAGCCTGCTCTCCTTCCCCCTCCAGCTGAACCAGCGGCTTGAAGCTGCCCGGCTCGTATATAAAGCTGCGATAAACGCCGTCGCTGCGGCTCTCGGCGATGAGATTGTTGGCCTGCCACAGGAACTCGGTAACCTGCTCGGCGTCCAGCCCTTTCTGCCCGCTTACCGTTTTACGAATTCGGCGACCAAAGGCATCGTAATCGTAGCGGGCTGTGCTGCCATCAGGCAGCCCGACCTCAATCAGCTGATGCTGACAGTCGTACTCATAACGGGTCACCAGCGACTGGCCTTTGCCGCGCCGCTCTACCGCCAGTCGGCCAAATTCGTCGTATTCGAAGTGGCGATCGCCGCTAAAGAGCAGCCGGTTGCCCTGGGTTCTCGCGGGCTCGAATTGAGCACCCTGAGTCTGGCCTAGCAGGTTGCCCGCCGGATCGTGCATGAAGCGTTCGGTTATCTCACCGCGCACCTCAAGCAGCCGATCCAGTGGGTCGTAGCGATAGATGCTCTTGCCCTGGGCACTGTCGTCGATCCGTTGCAAGTTGCCGGTTTGATCGTAGCCATAGCGCCGTTCACGGGCGACCTGCTGGCCGCGCTGCAGGCGCAGTGCACTCAGGCGGCCCTGCTCGTCATATTCATATTGCTGGGTCAGGGCGCCCTGGCTGCGGCGCATCTCGAGCCCGGCCAACATCTGGTGACGAGTCAGCTCGTTGCCATTGAGATCGACACCGCTCAAGGCACCGTTCTGATAGTGGTAATCGAGGCGATTGCCGTCCGGCAGTCGCCACTGGGCTAGTTGACCCATGGCGTCGTGTTTGAAGTAGCTGGAGGCCCACCCCTGATGCTCGGCGACGAGGTTGCCGCCCCTGTCATATTCAAAGGCTAGCGGCCAGACACCATCATCCACCTGGGTCAACTGACCGTGTCGGTCATAGGAAAACTGGATTTCACGACTATCTGGCAAGGTTTTTTTAAGCAGTCGCCCCATGGGGTCTCGCTCATAGCGGGTGACCAGCTCTGTCCCCTGCTTGCCAAATTCCACCTTCTCACTGAGGTGGCCATTGAGATCGTAGCGATAGGCGGTGGTGCGGCCATCGAAGCCGGTTTCCCACTCAACCAGCCCGTTGGGGGCGTAGTGGATCCGGTGTTGCTCGCCATGTTCGTTCTCGATTTCACTCAAGAAGAGCTTGGCATTGTCGTAGCGGTACTTGAGCTCACTGCCATCAGGATTGATGCGCCGGCTCACCAGATGCAGGCCGGGGTGATATTCGAAACGGGTCTCGCGGCCCTGCTCATCCCACTGCGCCGTCACCTTGCCATAGGCGTTGTATTCGAAGCGCCGTGTGCCGCCACCGGGCAGATGTACTGTCTGCAGACGATCGGCGGCGTCCCACTCATAGCGGGTGATGGCCCCGCGCGGATCGCGTCGCAGGATCTGGCGACCCCGTTCATCGTAGCGCCAACGGGTGATACCACCGTCGGCCCCCTTCTCTTCGATCAGCTGGCCAAGGCGATTCCAGACCAGTTCAACACGGCTGCCATCTGGTTGCACCACCCAGCTGAGTTTGCCTTGCGCCGTATAGCCATAGCGGGTCTGCCGACCGAGGGGATCAACCCTGGCAATCACATCCCCCTGCTCGTTGCGCTCGAAACGCCACTCACGATCCCCTTGTACGACTTTGCGAACACGACCATCCCAGTAGCTGTAGGCCATCTGGTTTCCATCCGGGGCAATCTCGAGGGACAGCAAGCCAGCATCGTCATAGTGATACTGGGTCTCGCCCCCCAAGGCATCTCGAGCCAACACCTTCTGGCCCTTGTCGTTGTAACCGAATTCGGTGACTGCACCGTCCGGATCCTGCTGACGCACCAGGCGGGCGTTGCTGTCATGTTGATAGACTTCCAAGCTGCCGTCGGCGTTGTTGACGGTGACTTCGCCCTTGTCATCATCCCAGCCATAGCTGACATCGAATCGGGCAACATCGCTCCAGTGGCGGATGGCGCGGGCGCGACGCCCCTCACCTTCCCACTCCCAGAAGAAACCGGCGCCACCCGCGAGGCGACGCTCCAGGATTACCCCATCGCTGCGATAACGATAATGCTCTCTTTCTCCCGCCCCATTTTCGGCGGCTACCAGATGACCCGCGTCATCGTAGTGATAGCGCTGCAAAATGGCCTGCGGCTGCCAATTGATGCCATCGAAGTGTTGCAACTCGATGGCGGTGAGATGAGCCTGTTGATAGACGAGACGCAGGGCCAGGCCACCATCGTGTTCAACCCAGCAGGGGCGGCCTTCGGCGTCCGGGCGCACCGTCAGGCGATTGCCATAGACATCAGAGATCGCCGTCAACCGCCCTTCATTTCCCTGCCAGCTGAAATGCAGGAAGGGAGATCCCGCCTTGGCCAGGATCACCTCATCGGTTTGATCCCCCAGGTAGGCTGCCGCCTCCGACACCCGGTTGGTGATCATGGGCATGGTGGCCGACGGCAGCGACAGCTCGATGGCTAGCGACTCGTTATCCCGCCAGATCAGGGTTTCACCGCGGCGCTCGAGCCGATGAGCCAAAGAGTGGCTCCAGCCAGGCCCCATGCCGCAGTCCTGCTCTACAGCGGACGTTCGGTAGAGGCGGCCAAAGGTAAAGGGCAACATGCCGGGCAACAGCGCATCTTCCAGCGCCAACAACTCTTCCCCCGTCACCATGGAGACAGGGCAATTGTTCTTGCAGGTCTGTGCCTCCGGTTGGCTGGATTGACCGGATGGCGTTTTGGCCGGCGTGGACGCATCCGGCGTATTGTTGACCTGCTGGACTTCGGTATGGGACTGGAATTTTCGCTTGGCGGCCGTCGCCTGCTCGACCTGAGTCAACGCCTTGCCATCCCCCACCAGATTGAGGTCGGCCTTCTTGGCCGGATTGAGTTTGGCAACACCGGCCGTCAGCACCTTCTTGGCGGTCTGGGCATGCTGGGCCAGATTGTGTTTCTTGGAGAGCGTGACCAGAGAGGTCACCAGGCGCATCACCCGATCGCTGTTCTTGGCCATCGAGACGGTCTTGGCTCCGTAACGGGCCGCAAGGCCGGCGCCACCGGTCAGCACCACACCGACGATGACGTCGATCAGTACAGAGGCGATCACCTGAGCACCAAACTCGGTCTGCTGATCCGGCGGCAGCAGCTTGACCCAGCTCACCAGGGCATAGGCATAGAGATAAAGCAGGGCCTCATCCTGCAACACCAGCATGGCCGCCTCCATCTGGGAGGCACCCGCCTCGGCCATGGCGGCAGCATCGACGCCGAACTCGGCCAGTTTCTTGGCATTGCCCACCGGATCGGCCAGCAGTTCGTAGATGGTCTTGAGATCATCCCATACCCCAACCAGTGCTTTACCAATGCCGCTGGCGGCCGCCAGGGAGTGACTGCCAAATCCAGCACCGGTCGCGTTGTAACGACTCCAGGCGGCCTTGTGTTCACCGTTCCACTCCTGGGTGAGCCAAGCCTCGAGGTCTTTTTGTACCGGCGCATAGGACGCGAACAGCGCATCGAGATCGATCTTCTTCACATTGGGATAGAAGGTCACCCGATAGGACTTGCCTGGGGTGAGCTTGCCTATCTCAGCAATCCCCTTGGCATCCAGACTGCCCTCCTTCACCACGTCCTCAGGCATGAAACGCTTGCCGGCCATCTTGCCGGCCTCCACCTTGTATGGGGTGTTACCGATGGGGATGAAGCGCACCGACTCGAACAGATGGACCAGACGCAGGGTGCCGCTGAGCGGACACTGGGTCACGACCGACTGGGCTTTACTGCTGCTGGATGAGGCTTTGATCGTCTTGTCGCCGACCTTGATGGTCTGCTCCATGTCCATGCTGAGCATGTCACCGAGAAAGAAACTCTCGGCATCCTTGCGGTACTCAGTCAAAGCATTGCGATAGTCGGCAAGTACCTGGTTGAAGACGGCTTGGCCGGCATTATTCATGCTTGAACCTCTTTGCACAGCGCAGCTTCCAGCGCCGGGAATAATTCGGAATCACTCAAGGGGTTACGTGCGACAAAGCGGGCAACCTTGAGTCGTAAATTGGCTTCGGGAAAGGACCAGTAGAGCTGACCATTCTGATCGGCCAACTGCTGCATCAGGTTATTGATGAGGGGGCCGGGATCCTGTTTTGCCAGCGCAACGACTAGTGGATCTGGCAGGTTCCACCAAGGAAAGGGACGTGGTGAAAAGGGCTCGGAAGGTCCCCATTGAAAGGCTCGGTCACAGACCCAGAGCTCACTCAGCTCAGGCAAGAGGGAGGTAAAGCGATCTCCCAGTTGCTCGATGATCGAAGCAAGGTAAACACCATCCCAGTAGCGGAAGAACACGGCCTCCCCTTGATGCCAGATCTGGGTCAGCCCCTGCAGATGGGCATAGAAAGTGTCGACGGATTGCGCCGTAGACAGCAGGAATCCCCAATCGCGGGCCGGCGTACTGGCCGCCCACTCGATAAAAGTACTGCCCTCATCCAGCTCGACCAGATAGGGCATGACCGGGTGCCAGTCTGCATAAGCAGTACCGAGATAGAGGCCACGAGGGGTATGACGGCCATCCAGCTGGTAGTAGTGCTGCAAAGGAGTGGCATCGCTGGCACCCGCCAGCACTGCGTATAGAGGAGATGAGCGGTGCGTACCGACCCACTCGGGTAACGAGATGACCTCAGATCTCACAAGCCCCCTCCTTGCACTTCTCACACTCCTCACAGAAGGGGGCTACGCTCTTCATGGTGGCGAGCTGAGCCGGGCTCAGCGGCACCTTGGGTGGAGGAGGCACGGCAACGCCCTGGGGATCGATGGGAGACTTGCCCGCCCAACCCGAGCCGGAGCCTGGACTGCCACCGGAGTTCATCTTGATGGTGGGGCCGACCAGGGTGACGCCGCCACCATCCACCTTGATAAAGCTGCCCCCTACCTTGACAGTAATTTCACTGCCCGCCTCCAGCACCACCTTGGCACCGGCCTTGACGTGTACTTCCTGTCCCGCCTGAGTGAGCCAGCTCTGACCCAGCTTCTGATGCATAGACGCATCCACGGTCAGCGAATAGTCGGCCTTGACCTGGTCCCGCTTCTCGCCATTCACGGTGAGATGGTCATTGGCCTTGATGCGGGTCACCCGCTCATTGTCAATGTCGGTGTGCTGGTCGTGCTTGATGTGCCAGGCCGCATCGTTCTCAATCAACAGGTTCAGGTCTTTCTGACCGTGAAGGTAAATCTCTTCCTGCCCCGCCTGGTCTTCGAAGCGCAGCTCGTTGAACCCCTCCCCCTGATGGGTCTCGGTACGCAGCACGGTGCGGGTCTTGTGCGCCGGCAGCTCGTAGGGGGGTCTGTTGGTGGCGTGGAAGGTCCGGCCTGTGACTATGGGCTGGTCCGGGTCCCCTTCCAAAAAGCTCACGATGACCTCATGACCGATGCGTGGGATGGCCAGCATGCCGTATTGGCCACCGGCCCAGCCCTGGCTCACCCGCACCCAGCAGGAGCTCTGGTCGTTACTGGAACCGTAACGGTCCCAGGGGAACTGCAGCTTCACCCGGCCATGCTCGTCGCAGTAAATCTCCTCCCCCTCCGGCCCCACCACGGTGGCGATTTGCGGGCCGTCCACCATCGGCTTGTGAGGCGCCTCTGGGCTGCCGATGCGGGCGCGCCAGCTGGTGCTCGCCTTCACCACCGCAAATTCGTTGTGGTAGACGGTGGGTCCGCTGCCGCCCTCTTCCTCCAGCGCCTGGGGCTGTAATCCGGTGTGGCTGATGCGCACCACTTGCCAATCGGTGTTCAAGCCGCCGTTCGGGTGTTCGGTCAGCGAAAACGTCTGGCCCGGCAGCAGGGCCGCGCAGTTGGACTTGCCGCTGCCGGTCACCGCGTCATTGCGCAGCGCATCCAGCCGGTGCTGAGCAAAGGCCTTGCCGCTCGGGTCCAGCTTGTAGCGGCCCGGGTAGTCGAAGTGCTGGTAGCTGCCCCGCTGGTGCTCAAGCTCGGCCCCCAGCTTCTTGTGGGACAAGCCATAGGCCGGGGTCTTGAAGCTGTAGTCTTTCAGCTCCACGTCCGAGGGGCGCACCGCCTCCCGATAGTGGAACTGGCGCACGTAGGGCCCTTGCTCCAGCGAGCGGTTGCCCAGGTTGAAGAACAGCTCGGGACCGGCGGTCAGGGCCGCCGCGTCATCGGCAAAGACGATGCGGTGCTTGCCCTGCTCGAACTCGTGGAAGTAGAACAACCCCTCTTCGGCGGCCAGCCGGTTGACGAACGCGAGGTCCGTCTCCCGGTACTGCACGCAGTACTCCCGCTGGGCATGCTCGTTTTTTAGCGCGAAGGCGTAGTCGGTGATGCCGTGCTCTTGCAGCAGGATGGAGAGGATTTCGTCGGGCTTCTGCGCCTGAAACATGCGGGAGTTCTGGCGCAAGGAGAGCCGCCACAGCGCCGGCTGCACCATGAGCTGATAGCGAGTGCGCCGAAAGCCGCTGTCCCCCTGCGCCAGGTCGCTCACCACCCCGCACACCCGCCGTTGCAGCTCGCCCTGGTACCACACCAAGAGCTCGCAGGGCTGGTCCAGCACGGCGCCAAAGTCGATGTCCGGCTGGGGGCTGGCCAGCTCCAGTCGCAGCTGGAAGGGACCGTTCAACGCCTCTTCCAGTGCAAACTCGGCCACCACGAAGGTGCTCTCGGGCAAGGCCCCCACCTTGACGGTAAATTGTAATCCTGTGCTGTCTGCCATCGGCACGCCTCTGCTATCGGCCCGGCCCCGCAATCTTGCCGGGTAACCTGAGGTGGATGAGAGATCCGCCATGGCTGTCACTTTTTCACCGCCATGGCTACCGCACGCCCGGAGGCGTGCAATGGGATCCGTCGTCATGTTCTTTCTTGTGCTCGCTCACCCGGGCAAACGAACAGAAGAAAGACGCAGCATCGGCATGGCGTCGACGATAAACAGCAAAGGGATTGGTGCGTTGCTATCGAGGCGGAGGAGCTCTTGGTACGCTGCTTTGTGCTCCACACACAGAAAAAGGAGCACCCAAATGGATGCTCCTTTATTGCATCAAGCCTCGATCGGGGCACGCCAGTCATCGGCACCGGAGGTACCGGCAACGGTGTGTTCCCAGTCGATCTTGCGGTAGGCCAGGGAGACCTGGATCAGCTGGGTGAAGTCAGACTTCGCCGGATCCTGGCAGTGGGGCATCTGGCAGTCGATGTCGACGATGGTGGAATCGGTCAGCACGGTAGAGAAGAAGTGCTCCTGCTTGCCTTCGACCGAGGTGCGATACCACTTCAGGGTCACTTTCGGCAGCATCTCGCCGGAGGCCAGGGAGTTGTACATCAGCGGCACGGCCTTGTTCAGCGCGACGGTGAATTTGAACGGCTTGTGGACACGCTGACCAGCCGGCTGACCGGATTGCGGGTCGGTCGGCACGGTAACGACGTGCTGGAACTCTTGCACCAGCATCTCGTCTTCGTGGCCCTGCACGAAGATGTTGCCGACGGAGTCGGAGGTGAAGGCACCGGCGGTGATGTTGCCCTGGGTTTTACCTTCGATGCTGATATAACATGGAGTTGGCATGAGTATGCTCCTGATTGGTTGAACGGTAATGACACTCGACCTAACCATTAGCAGCGACCATGCCAATCAGTTTTTTACCTTTAAAACAAATAGTTACACAAAATCCTACCTTCCTCTCCTGCCTTTATGCCGCAATACCTTGCTTTCCTGGCATATACCGCCAGCATTTGTTGCAACTGCAGTATCTAAATCCAGTATTAGAGCAACATGTTGCCTTGAACAGAACTTATCACCAACGACAACCCATAGACCGAGCTCCTTCTGCGCGGCTGTCACGCCGATAGCAGGTCGCCCTCCAGACATGGCTCAGGCTCGCCATCGGCACGAGTGACCGTGACCGTGACCAGAGTCAGGATCCCGGCGGGTCATAAATTGTCGGTGACAGCGAGCTCCGCCTGACCACCGCAAACGCTATACCTATAACCATGGACTCTTGCTCCGGTGTGTGGCGATGGCATCCGACAGTTGCAGTGATTACCCTCCCCCCATCCCTGCCCATCCGGGTTCTCTCACCTACACTCGGACTCTGGCGGTGCCTCGTTCAAGGGTCGCCATTGTTCCACCCTAAAACAACACTCACTACCCACCGGAGCCTCATCACCAGCGACACCGGCGATGAGGCGAACAAGTCCCTGCTACATTGCACATCAAGGTGGTTTCATCATGTCGCACCACAGGCCCGTCACCCCGCCCGATCCCCATGGCCAACCCCTGTCCGATCCTTACGACTTTTCCCTGATCCTGGGCGGCCCCCTCTATCAGCTGTGGAACCGGGCTCATCTCGGCGACATCAATGCCCATATCAGGCGACGGATCCTGATCCTGAGCGGGCTCTGCTGGCTGCCCCTGCTGTTGCTGTGCGGGTGGGAAGGCACGCTGTTGCAAGGGGTCGCAGTGCCTTTTCTGCTGGATATAGAGACCCATGTCCGCTTCCTGATCTGCGTCTCGCTGCTGGTCTACGCCGAATTGATTGTCCATCAGCGGATCCGGCTGATCGTCCGCCAGTTCATCGAGCGGGGGCTGATCTCGCCCCTCTCCTTGCCGCGTTTTCACGACGCCATTCAGGGCGCCATGCGCTGGCGCAATTCGATCCCCGTGGAGGTCGGGCTCATCCTGTTTGTGTTCTCGATGGGGTACTTCATCCGGATTCACACCTTCGTCCTGCAATCCTCGACCTGGTACGCCACCATACATGAGGGGAACGTGGCCCTGACCCTGCCCGGCTTCTGGTTCTTCTGGGTGAGCAACCCCCTCATCCAGTTTCTGATCCTGCGCTGGTTCTATCGGATCCTCATCTGGACCCGATTCCTCTGGCAGGTCTCCAGGATCCGGCTCGACCTCATCCCGACTCACCCCGATCGCAACTGCGGTCTCGGTTTTCTGGGGGCCTCGGCCTATGCCTATGCACCACTGTTGACCGCATTTGGCGCCCAATTGGCCGGCTTCATCGCCAACCGGATCTTCTATGACGCCGCCGTGCTGACCGCCTACAAACCAGAAATCATCCTGCTGGCCGGCTTCGGCTTGCTGCTCGTGCTGGCGCCGCTGAGCGTCTTCGCACCCCGTATCATGGCGGCCAAGCGCCAGGGGTTGCGCGAGTACGGTGCCCTCGCAGCGGAATACAGCCGCAGTTTCGAGCGCCGCTGGCTGCGCACGGCCGACAGAGACGGTGAATCCCTGCTCGGCGCCGCCGACATCCAGTCCCTCGCCGATCTGGCCAATGCCTATGCCGTCATCAAGGAGGTCAGGCCCATGCCCTTTAGCCGGGACATGTTCCTGCAGCTGATCCTCGCTGCCGTGGTGCCCTTCCTGCCCCTGCTGCTCACCCTGTTCCCCTTCGACGTGCTGCTCGATCGGCTCGTGGGGGTGATCTTCTGATGCGGCCCGGCGGGAATGCGGCGCGTATAAGCCGCTGCCTGGCCCGAAGAGCCGACAGGTAGACAATGAGGCGGGAAGTGATCAGAGAAGCCTCGCGGCACCCTCTGCGATGCAACTCATTGCGTGAGGTGCCATCCGGCCGGGCTAAAAAACAAAAACCCCGCTTTGCAGGCGGGGTTTTGTTATTTGGCAGGGGGATGCTTTACCGGGCGGCCTGAGGACGATCGTCACAGCAAGCTGCTGCACTCGAACCAGCACGGGCCTTCACCCACCCACTGTTGAGCACAGTGAAACGGAAGCCCCCGAAGGCAAAAAACCCGACCATGAGCTCGGGTTTTGCTATTTGGCGGCGGGTCAGGATTGACTCGCACCATCCCTGGCGCTCGCCCTGCGGGCAGCCTGCGGCTGTCCAAGCGGGCTATCCTGCCCGCTTGTCAAACCAGGGGCCGAGCCGAAGCGCCTGTCACCGGATAAAGTAAAAGGGCCTGTCTTTCGACAGGCCCTTTTACTTAATTTGGCGGTGAGGGAGGGATTCGAACCCTCGATACGTTGCCGTATACACACTTTCCAGGCGTGCTCCTTCAGCCACTCGGACACCTCACCAAATTTTCGACTGCGCTTTAACGTGTCCAATCACCACGCCGTTCTCGTCGCTATTGCGCTGGAACGGGGCGTAAGATAAGGGATAGGTGCAGACCGGTCAATCTCATTTTTTACTTTTTGCAATCAATTGCTCAATTACCGAACCAACTGACCAAAAAGATGCCATTCCCTATCCCTTTCAGTCAATTTTTAGACACTTCGTGCAAGTGTTCTCCTCTGATGGCCTCCTCCAGCGAGCCGTAGAACTCCAGCTCACCCGGGACGGGACGCACCTTGGCCCGGGCCAGGGTCTTGAGGGGCTGGAACTGCAACTCGGCCACCTTCAGCGGCACGCCTGCCTTGGCCATCCGCCTCGCGAACTGCTGGAAGGCCGACAAGCCCCCCGCGTCGAGAATGGAGACGGCCTCCATCTGCAGGATCAGCGCCTTGTGATCCTTGACCTGGGCCAGCAACTCGTCAAAGACCCGCTCCGCTGCCGCAAAGAACAGGGGGCCGTTGATCTTGTAGATCAGCGTCTGCGCCGGCACCTCGCTGGCGTAACGCTTGTGCTCGGCCAGGTTGTGCAGTCGGGTCATCTTGGCGATCTCGCGCATAAACAGCAGAGACGCCAGGATCACCCCGAAGGTGATGGCGATGACCATGTCGAAGATGACGGTCAGGGAGAGGCAGACCAGCAGCACCAGCACGTCCGAGCGCGGCGCCCGGCGGATCAGATCCACCACCTTGTGTGCCTCGCTCATGTTCCAGGCTACCAGCAGCAGCAGCGCCGCCATGGCGGAGAGCGGCAACCAGGAGAGCCAGGGGGCCAGCACCAGGATGGCGGCCAGCACCACCAGCGCATGCACTATGCCGGAGATGGGCGAGGTAGCCCCGGCCCGCACGTTGGCGGCGGAGCGCGCAATGGCGGCCGTCGCCGTGATGCCACCGAAGAAGGGCGCCAGGATGTTGCCCAACCCCTGCCCCACCAGCTCACCGTTGGAGCTGTGCTTGCGCCCCGTCATGCCATCCAGCACCACGGCGCAGAGCAGTGATTCGATGGCACCCAGCATGGCCATGGAGAAGGCGGCAGGCAGCAGCCGCTGAATGGCTGCCAGATCCCAGACCACGGGTGCACCGTCCGGCCCGGGCAGGGACCAGGGCATCATCAGGGTCGGCGCTATGGGCGGGATCCCCATGCCCTGGGTGCCATCGGCCAGGGTGTAGCTGAACTTGCTGCCGATGGTGGCCACGTCCACACCCACACTGTGCAGGCCTACCCCGAGCCCGACCCCTACCAACACGGCCGGCAGATGGCCCGGCACCGGCAGCCGCAGTCTGGGCCAGAGCAGCAACACGGCCAGGGTTGCCACCCCCACCAGGGTATCCCCCCACTGCCAGCTTGGCAGGGCCAGCGCCAGCGCCTCGACCTTGCCAACGTAGGTTTCCGGCATCTCGGCCACGGTGAGGCCGAAGAAGTCCTTGATCTGCAAGGTGGCGATCACGATGGCGATGCCGCCGGTGAAGCCCAGGGTGACCGAGGGCGGGATGTACTCGATCAGGCGGCCGAGCCGCGCCATCCCCATGGCCACCAGGAAGAAGCCCGAGATGAGGGTCGCCATCAGTAGGCCGCTCACCCCGAATTGCTGGGCCACCGGATAGAGGATCACCACGAAAGCGGCGGTCGGCCCCGAGATGGAGAAGCGCGAGCCCCCCGTCACGGCAATCACTATGCCGGCGACGATGGCGGTGTAGAGGCCATGCTGGGGCGGGACGCCGCTGGCGATGGCCAGCGCCATGGCCAGCGGAATGGCGATGATGCCGACCGTGATGCCAGCGATGAGGTCGCGGCCGAAACGCGCCACGCTATAGGGTTCGTCGAGACAGGATTGGCGCAATGCGATAGCCAGCTTCACGCCTTGTAAGGAAGCTTGATTGTGCATGTATAGGGTAATACCAGAAGGAGGAGACAAAGGCCGGAGTGAACCGGCACCCGATCATCATCAAGGGCCGGCAGAGCTGTCGACACGGCGATGGTATCGAGAGCAACCTTACCCGAGCCGGCGAGATATTTCGATGGCCGGGATCAATAAATGGGCATTACCAGGCGAGATGACCCTTGATTGGCCTCATATCGCCTACTTTTCCCGCCATTAGCCACCCTTTTCCCCTACTTAGCCTGAGCCTTGGCGACGGCTCGGCACCGATCCCGTGAACATCAGCCCTCCCCCTGAACAGTCAGCGCCGGGACTGCTTGTTTGCCCGTTCGGCACACCCCATGGGCAGCTGCCGACCAACCGCTGTTGCCCTTCGCCATATCCCCAGCGTCGCCGGCCAGGACGGAGCAGACAGGCCATAAGCAACGGATCCAAAAACGTCGGACTGGTCCATCTCAAGCTGCTGATTGTGCTGAAAATAGTCCACAACGTCCAAGTTTTGGGCAAACGGGGCGAAAACCCATTTTTTGCACGGGTTAACGGGTTGACACCCGGCCGACAGGCTATTAATATCCGCACCGTCTCGACGAGACAGGCAATTCCTCCTTAGTTCAGTCGGTAGAACGGCGGACTGTTAATCCGTATGTCACTGGTTCAAGTCCAGTAGGAGGAGCCACTTTTCCCTCGTAGTTCAGTCGGTAGAACGGCGGACTGTTAATCCGTATGTCACAGGTTCAAGTCCTGTCGAGGGAGCCAACTTCGAGAGCCCGCTTAGGAAACCAAGCGGGCTCTCGCTATTCTGCACCGCCCAGATAGGCTCTGCGCACATCCTGATTGCCCAGCAACTCCTCACCACTGCCGCTTAACCGGATCTGCCCGTTCACCATCACGTAGCCACGATCGGACAGTTTCAGCGCATGATAGGCGTTCTGCTCGACCAGAAAGATCGTCATGCCGCTTTGCGCCAGCTCGCGCAGCGTCTGGAGGATCTGCTTCACCACTATGGGGGCCAGCCCCAGACTCGGCTCATCCAGCAACAGCAGCTTGGGGCGGCTCATCAGCGCCCTGGCGATGGCCAGCATCTGCTGCTCCCCACCGGACATCGTCATCGCCCGCTGTTTACGACGCTCTTTCAACCGCGGGAACAGCTCGAACATGGTTTGCAGATCCTGAGCCGCATAGCGATCGCCTATCGGTATGGTGCCCATCAGCAGGTTCTCTTCGACCGTCATGTCGGGGAAGATCCGCCGTCCTTCTGGCGCTTGCGCTATGCCCGCCGAGGCAACGAAGTGCGTCGATTGATGGCTGATATCTTCGCCGCGAAACAGGATCTGCCCGCTGCGAATGCGCGGCTGACCGAAAATCGACATCAACAGCGTGGACTTGCCGGCGCCATTGGCACCGATCAGCGCCACGGTTTCCCCCTGATGCACCTGCAGGTTGACCTGTTTCAGCGCCTGAATGGCACCATAAAAAACGTCGACGTTACGAAACTCCAGCATCGCCTCACTCATGCGCAGGCCTCGTCTTCGTCGGTGCCCAGATAGGCGGCAATCACCTTGTCATCATGCTGAATGTGCTCAGGCTTGCCCTCTGCGATCACGTCGCCGTGATCCAGCACTATGATGTGGTCAGAAATCTCCATCACCATGCCCATGTCATGCTCGATCAGCAGCACCGTGATGCCGTGCCGGTCGCGCAGAAACCTTATGATCTTGCTGAGGGTGCGCGTCTCCACCGGGTTGAGCCCGGCGGCGGGTTCATCGAGGCAGAGCATTTCCGGGGCCGTGCACATGGCGCGGGCGATTTCCAGCCGGCGTTGCTGCCCATAAGACATCTCCCCCGCCAGCCGGTTGGCGCAATCCACCAGATCCACCACCTCGAGCCAGTAAAACGCGCGATCCAGGGCGCGACTCTCTGCACGCCGGTATGCCGGGGTGTTGAGTACACCGGCCAGCAAGTTGCGGTTGACCTGCATGTGCTGGGCGACCAGCAGGTTCTCCACCACCGACATCTCCCGGAACAGACGGATATTCTGGAAGGTGCGCGCCAACCCCGCCCGGTTCACCAGATGGGTACCGCCAAACATCTTGTAGAAGAGGCGCTGGCCGAGTTGGGCCGGGTTGATCCAGTCACCGGGCTGGAGTTTCTGGCCGAGGATCTGGATCACATTGGTCGTCTTGTCGCGTGCGTTGAAGAAAATATGGCCGCCGGACGCCCGATAGAAGCCGGTCAGGCAGTTGAACACCGTGGTCTTCCCTGCGCCGTTAGGGCCTATGAGTGCGGTGATGGAGCCCCGTCGCACCTCGAGGCTCACGTCGTTGAGCGCCTTGATGCCACCGAAGGAGATCATCAGGTGCTCAACGCTCAGGATCATGTCGTCAAGGGTTCTGTCTGTCATAGCGCCACTCCTTTTCGCACCGCAAAGCCGCTGCGGTTAATGCGAATGAGGCCGCGAGGGCGCCAGATCATCATCACTACCATCAACATGCCAAACAGCAGCACCCGGTATTCGGCGAAGCCGCGCAGCAGCTCAGGCGTGACCGTCAGCACAAAGGCCGCCAGCACGACGCCAATCGTCGACCCCATCCCCCCCAGCACCACGATGGCGAGGATCAGGGCCGACTCGAAGAAGGTGAATGAGGTCGGGTTGACGAAGCCTTGATAGGTGGCAAAAAACACCCCGGCAATCCCTGCGGTCGCAGCCCCCAGCGTGAAGGCGGAGAGTTTGACCAGTACATGATTCAGCCCCATGGAGCGGCAGGCGACCTCATCCTCACGCAGTGCTTCCCAGGCGCGGCCAATCGGCATTCTAGTCAGGCGATGTTTGACATAGAGCACCCACACCACCACCAGCACCAGAATGGTGTAGATAACGATGAATTTCAGGTTGGGGTTGTAGCTCAGGTTGAAAAACTCGTGGAAGGGCACGCCACCCTGCTCCTTCGCCCGCCGTCCGAACTCCAGACCAAACAGCGTTGGCGGCGGGGCAGAAATCCCGTTGGGGCCACCGGTGAACGCCAGCCAGTTGTTCAGGATCAGGCGAATGATCTCCCCGAAGCCGAGCGTCACAATCGCCAGGTAATCCCCATGCATGCGCAACACCGGAAAACCCAGCAAGGCCCCGGCCGCCGCAGAGATCAGCGCCACCAGCGGCAACATCGACCAGAACCCAAGCCCAAGATATTGATAGCCAAGCGCAAGGCCATAGGCCCCGATGGCATAGAAGGCGACGTATCCCAGATCCAGCAAGCCTGCCAGGCCAACGACGATATTCAACCCCAGCCCCAGCAGCACATAGATCAGGCCGAGGATCGCCACGGTCAGCACATATTTGGTGGCAACGAAGGGGAAGCAGATGGCCAGCGCGAGCACCAGCGGAATGATCCAGCGCAGGGGATTCTTGTAATCCGGATCCCGTACATAGACCCCTGAGTTGTCCGTCTCAAAACAGGCGAGCAGGCGAACGCCTGCGGCCGTGGTCAAGAAGGCGCTCATCAGGAAACGACCGGCCATGACGGCCAGGATGATCCACGCCAGTCGCTGCCCGGCGAAATTAAAGCTGTAGCCATCCAGCACCACGCCGACGATGGGGCCGAAGATGATCAGCGCCACCAACCCGGCAAAAATCGCATCCAGCAGGCAGCGCTTGAGGGAGAAACCGTCCTGCAATCTCGTCTGTGATGTCATCTGTTACGCCCTCACACTTTGGCAATGATGGGGCGGCCGAGCAGCCCCTGAGGACGAAAGATGAGGATCATCACCAGCAGCCCGAACGAGAACACATCCTTGTAATCGGAATTCACCATCCCCGAGAATTGCGCCTCGGCAATGCCGAGGATGAGGCCCCCCAGCATGGCGCCGGGCAAGGAACCAATGCCCCCCAGCACGGCGGCGGTGAAGGCCTTGATGCCGATGATGAAGCCGACATAGAAATCGAAGGTGCCGTAGTTGAAGGTGATCAAGACGCCGGCAAGCCCCGCCATGGCGGCACCAATCACAAACACCAGGGAGATGATGCGATCCGTATTGATGCCAATGATCGAGGCCATTTTTCGATCCTGTTGCACCGCCCGGCACATGCGTCCCAACCTGGTATTACTGATTATCCAGGTGAGCAATAACATGCCAGCAAAGGAGGCGATCAAGATAAACACCTTGGTGTAGGTTATCTGGATAAAGCCGTCGCCAAGATGGAGACGAAATACCCCGTCCAGCAAGGTAGGCACCCCTTGCTGGCGCGGTCCCTGGCTGATTTGCGCGTAGTTTTGCAGTATTAACGACATGCCAATGGCGGAAATAAGCGGCGCCAGACGGGTGGAGTTGCGCAGTGGTTTATAGGCGATACGCTCTATGGTCCAGCCATATACCCCCGTCACCACTATGGTGAACACCAGAGTGCCGAGGATAAGTAGCGGAAAAGAGTGCAGCCCGAAGAATGACAACAGCGCCAGACCGATGGCGCTGAGATAGGCCGATATCATATAGACTTCGCCGTGGGCGAAATTGATCATGCCGATGATGCCGTAGACCATGGTGTAGCCAATGGCAATCAGGCCGTAGACGGAACCCAGCGTTAATCCATTGATCAACTGCTGCAGGAAAAAGACATCCATCATAGTACGCTCTCGTTATAGGCCACTGAGGCCCGGTGGTTATAGAGCGCCGACTCGCGTCGGCGCTGAGCGTTTTCCACTATGTCGTTACTTGACTTCTTTATATGTGCCCTTGTCATCCCATTCGTAGACCACGTAATCGGAGACTTTCAGATCGCCTTTGCTGTCCCAGGACTTCTTACCCATCACGGTATCTACGCTGTTCGCTTTCAGCCAGGCGCTGGCCTTTGCGGAGTCCGTGCCGCCGGCCGCCTTGAATGCCGCGGCAATGGTCTGCACAGACGCATAGGCGTAGAGGGTGTAGCCTTCCGGCTCAAATTTGTTGGCGCGGAATTGCTCGATGACCGCCTTGCCGTCCGGGATCAGACGGGGATCCTGACCGAAGGTCATGTAGATGCCATTGGTGTACTGAGGGCCGCCGGCGGCCGTGACCATCTCGGCGTTGACGATGCAGTCCCCCGAGAAGAACTTGGCCTGCACACCCTGTTCACGCATCTGGCGTACCAGCGGGCCCCCCTCAGGGTGACAGCCGCCGAAGAACACTACGTCCGGTTTCTGCGCACCTATCTTGGTCACCAGCGCATTGAAGTCTTTCTCGCCGCGCGACAAGCCCTCGTACATCACATCCTTCACGCCACGTTTGGCCAGCGCCGCCTTGGTCGCATCGGCAAGCCCCTGCCCATAGGTGTCTTTATCGTGAATGATCACCACTCGCTTGGCCTTGAGCTTGTCGATGATGAAGTCGCTGGCCACCTGCCCTTGCTGGTCATCACGCCCGCACATGCGGAACATGTCGCTCATGCCACGTTCGGTGACCAGCGGGTTGGTCGAGCCCGGGGTGATGGCGATGATCCCAGCGTCGTTATACACCTCGGAGGCTGGCATAGTGGAAGATGAGCAGAAGTGCCCCACCACCGCATTGACTTTATCCTGATCAACCAAGCGGTTAGCCACGGAGACCGCCTGTTTGGGTTCACAGGCGTCATCCCCCTGCACCAGCTTGATCTTTTCGCCATTGATCCCGCCGGCGGCGTTGATGTCATTGGCGGCCTGAGTCGCGCCGTGCCAATACTGATCGCCATAGGTGGCGTTCGGCCCGGTGAAGGGGCCTGCAACACCGATCACAATATCCGCCTGGGCGGAAAACGCCGTGACCATACAACCGGCCAACACAAGCGAAATAGGGCTTCTGATGAATTTCAGCGACATTATGATGTTCCTTATCAAAGAAGCTTGGGTAGGTAAGGTCGAACGCCCGACGGCGCGTCCAATCCAACGGCAAAGCGAGAGCACGATGCACGAAACGAACTCAATCCAGACAACATCCTGTGAGTGGATATAGGGCTTTTTTGCACGGCTTGCGTGCTGAAAAAAGCTAAGCAAATGATTGCCATAGTTGCAAACCGGACAGCAAATATTTGACCTGCCACAGTATAGGGCGTCATTTTCGGCCACCCGGTGTCGCCAAGTGAAATTACGGCGGGGATCACATCTGCTTAAAAATAACGGAAATGATTTCTACGATGGCCAGGATATTTGCTACCTTGCGCCCAAAAAGCACCGATAAGAAAACAGCGGCAATATATCGCCTCTCAATTCAGGCTTGTTCCATGACACTGCCTTGGCGGGCTATTCAGGCCTATCATCAGCACCTTCTCACCCAGTTCAGGAGTTTCCATGCGTCGCTTCAACTTCATGCTCAACGGCAGCCGGCTGATGATGTTCCCTTTTTATGTCTGCATCCTGGTCTGCGTCGCCCTGCTGATGGTGAAATTTGCCATGCAGCTCTATGTCTTGTGCCGCGACATCATCGAGATCCACTACATGGATCTCATCACCGGGGTGCTGACCCTGGTGGACTTCGTACTGGTGGCCCAGATGCTGATCCTGGTGGCCATCTGCGGCTATGTGCAGTTCATCCAGACCCAGGAGCAGCGCGAGGCCCTCGGCAACAACTGGCTCAGCAAGATCAACTTCGCCTCCCTGAAGCTCATCGTCATCAACTCCCTGGTCACCATCGCCGGGATCGAGGTGCTCAAGGCCTTTCTGGAGGATGGGGTGGGCAACGAAGTGGAGATGAAGTGGTCGGTGATCGTGTTCCTCGCCTTCTCCACCGCGGCGCTGATCTATGCGATCACCGAACGCTTGGCGGATCACAAGTAGCTCGGCCTTTGTTTTCATTCAGGGTTTATTCATCAGGGGCGGAATTGATAACTCTTTTCATTGCGGTTACCCCATTGTAAACTTGCTCCCCCGGACGGAATGTCCGGGCGTTGGAGCATGTATGACAAGCCTTTCTCTCTCACCACGACACTTTTGGCGGTGGCTGGCCTATCACCATCAGGCGGCCGAAGGCTCCCTCTATCTGATGTTCTTCTCCGGCCTACTGTTGTGGGAGCCGCTGACCCCCGTCTGGTCGCTGGCGCGCTGGAACCTGTTGCTCCACGTCATGCTCTCCCTCTCCCTGTTCCCCCTGCTGTTTGGCGCCTTCTGGCTCTCTCACCGCCACCTGCTGCGCCACAGTCGCAAGCCGTTCCTGCGCACCACGGGCCGGATCATCGAGGGCCTGCTGCTGCTGTGCCTCGGCAGCGGCCTGGTGCTGATCCTGCACGGCACGCCGGGAGACGGACTCGGGACACTGGCCAGCTGGGCCCACTGGCTCAGCGCCTTGCTGTTAACTCCCCTGGTCTTGCGTCATGCCTGGCGCTGGACCCTGCTCAAGTGGCGCCCCTGACCCATGTTGAAGTCGCTGTTGTCTTGCCTGCTCGCCGGTCTTGTGTTGCTCGGGATGCCGCTGGCCCACGCCCAGCAGATGGGCAGCGCCCTGATTGCCTACGACGATGCCAGCTCCCCTCGCCTGCTCACCGCCAACCAGGGCGCCGGCTCCGTCACCCTGCTGGCACGGGACAGCGGCGAGCGCATCGAAGAGGCGCATTTTGGGGGGGATCTGCGCCAGCTGGCGCGGGCCCCCGACGGCACCCTGCTGGTGACCGACTACAGCGGCGACCGCCTGCTGCTGCTGGGTGCCAACCTTGAGCTTGAAAAGGCCATCCCCACCGGCCATCGCCCCTACGGCGTCATCTTCGACCCCAAGCGAGGCTGGTTCTGGGTCAGCCTGTTCGAGGCCGCGCGGCTGCAAGCCTATGATCTGAACGGCACTCTCAGGCTGGATGTGGCGACCGCCGAAACCCCGCGCGGGCTGGCGCTCACCGATGACGATCGCCTGCTGCTGACTCACGCCATGACCGGCCAGCTGGCCATCTACGATCTCGGCAAGCTCAAAGACCCGCTCGATGCCGCGACCCTGGCCAGGCCCCGCCTGATCACCCTGGCCGAGACCCACAGCGCCACCCCCAGTGACTCTCAGGGGCTACCGCGCCTGCTGGATGGCATCGCCCTCTCCCCCGACGGCAGCGAGGCCTGGTTGCCCCATGTGCTGTGGAGCTTCGACCATCCCTTCCAGTTCCAGAGCACCGTCTTCCCTGCGGTCTCCATCATCGATCTCGATGAGGAGAAAGAGCGGGTGGATGAAAGAAAGCAGCTGTTCTTGCAGATCAACCTGCCCAATGTCGGCAACCGCAGCCAGATCGTCTCCAACCCCTTCGCCGCCCGCTTCGCCGCCGACGGCAAACGGGTCTACCTGACCCTGGCGGGCTCGGAGGATCTGCTGGTGTTCGATCTGTCCCGCAGCGGCAAGCAGAACAGCAACCGCCACCGCCGCAAGAAGTTCCAGGGCGGCGCCAAGGCGACCCAGTTGCTGCGCCACCTGCCGGGCCAGAACCCGCGGGATCTGCTCATCGATGGCGACCATATCCTGGTGCACAACGTCATGGGCCAGGATCTGACCCGCCTTGCCAGCGGCGGCAACGGCCCCTTCGCCCGGGTCACCGTCGACGTCCCCCACTTCGCCAGGCTGGTGGAACAAGATCCCCGCCCCGCCGCCCTGGTGCGCGGCGAGCGACTGTTCCATCTCGGCAACACCAGCGCCAATGGCCGCTTCCCCATGGCGGGGGACAACTGGATGAGCTGCAACTCCTGCCACCTTGACGGTTTCAACTTCACCAACCGCTTCCTGATGCAGGCCCACCGCCAAGCGAGCAAAGATAACGCCATCAACGGCCACGCCAACCTGACCAACATGGTGGCGGGGGACTTTATTGGCGAATACCTGCGCATGGTCCAGCAGACCCAGGGCGGCATGGGGCATGACGGCCGGGATGGCGCCGACACCGTGGATCCCGCCCATCCTCAGCCCGAGGTACGGGCCATGATGGAGGATCTGCACGCCTTCGTGACGGCAGATGGCAACCTGCCCTATCTCGCGAACTGGCTGCGCCTCGATGCCCCGCGTCAGGATCCGGCCAAGGTGCCCACCACCCACCCCAAGGAGTGGCTGAACTCCGCCTCCTGCCAGAACTGCCATGCCCAAGCCTTCGCGGACTGGAGCGACAGCAACCACCGCCTGATGGGCAACTCCCACCCCTACTACAAGGCGGTGCAGGCCCTGGCCCGCCAGACCGAGGGCGAGGCCTTCGGCCAGTGGTGCCAGGGCTGCCACATGCCCCAACAGGTATTGAACGGCCAGACCGACTTGCCCAAGGGCTCCCACATGCTGGAGCAGGGCGGCGCCTCCCTCATCGAGGCGCACCGGGCGGGCGAGCCCGTGGTGGAAGAGGGCACCGGCTGCGTGCTGTGCCATCGCATCACCCGACTGGAAGACGCGGGGGGCAACAGCGCCTTCACCGTCAACCTGAAAGACAGGGAGAGCTATGTGTTCGAGGACGCCCCCGGCGGCAGCGCCCGCCACTGGCTGGCCGAGCGGCAGATCAACGCCCGTCCGGCGATGCACAAGGCCTCCTATCAGAAGGATTTCTATCAGGATGCGGCGCTGTGCAAGTCCTGCCACAACGAGTTTGCTCCGGGCACAGGCGCCAACATAGTCAACACCTGGGACGAGTGGCAGAATTCGAGCTTCGCCAGGGCCGAGGATCCGGCCAGGCGTCGCAGCTGCATCGACTGCCATATGAACCCGACGCCGGGTAAGGGTGGCGATGCGGTCGTCGGTCAGTCCACCGAGAACGGCACCACGAAGAGCCGCCTCTATCGCCACAACTTCACCGGCGCCCAGCACCAGCTGGTGGGGCTGCGCAATCCGGATCTGGAGCAGGAGAGCCTGGCGCTGCTGCGCTCCAGCGCCGCCCTCAGCGCCCGCATAGAGCAGGATGCCGAGAAGCAGGCACTGGTGGTGCGCGTCACCAACGTCGGCGCCGGCCACGCCCTGCCCACCGGGGTGGCGGATTTTCGTGAGCTCTGGCTGGAGCTGACCCTCACCGACGCCGAGGGCAACATAGTGCTGCGCAGCGGCCAGCCGGTAGCCGGCGCCGTGCCGGAGGATGCCCGGCTGTTCAGGAAGGTGTTCGGCGATGCCGACGGCAAGCCGGTGGGGCTCAAGTTCTGGCGCTACGCCAAGCTGCTGGCAGACACCCGGATCCCGGCCGATGGCTGGCGTGACGAGTCCTGGCCGCTGCCCGCGGATGCCAGAGGCCCCTTCAGCGCCGACATCAGACTCAACTTCCGTACCTATCCCAAGTGGGTCAACGACATTGTGCGCGCCACCGAGCCGCAGCTGCCCGAGCCCCCCATAGTGCTACTCAACCGGCTACAGCTGACCCAGCTGCAGCCGACCCCATCCTCCCCCGACATGGAGCCTGAACGCTGATGTTTGCAAGTTTCCTTATTACCCTGCGCGAGGGGCTGGAGGCCTTTCTGCTGGTTGGCATCTGCCTCTCCTACCTCGCCAAGCTGGGGGCGAGTCGCTACAACAAGTTCATCTACCTGGGGGTGGTGCTGGGCCTTGTCGCCTCTCTGGCGGTGGCCTTCCTGTTTCAGGTGGTGGTCAGCCAGTTCGAGAGCGAGCGTTACAACCATCTGCTGATGGCGGGGATCCTGATCTTCGCCACCCTGGTGCTCACCTACATGGCAGTCTGGATGCAGAAGCAGGCCAAATCCCAGGTAGGGGCCATGACGGCCCGCATCGATGCGGCGGTCGATGCGGGCAACCTGTTCGGGCTGGTGCTGCTCGCCTTCCTGGCGGTGATGCGAGAAGGCTTCGAGACGGTGCTCTTCTTCTCGGCGCTGGTCTATTCGGGCCAGGGGGTGGATCTTCACGAAGGGCTGATGGGGGCCCTGGCCGGGTTGCTGGTCTCGGTAGCCCTGGTGTGGGCGCTGCTGCGCTCCACCCGCAAGGTGGCGCTGGCCCCCTTCTTCCGCTGGACCGGCCTGCTGATCATCATCATCGCCGCCGGGCTGTTGTCGTCCGCCGTCAACATGCTGCAGGCGGCCGGGGTCATCACCCTCTGGACCACGCCGGTGTTCAACATCAGCCATATCCTCGACGATCGAGGGGTGTTCGGCACCTTCCTGCGCGCCCTGTTTGGTTACAATGCCTCCCCCGCCGGCCTGCAGCTGGCGACTTGGCTGGCTTATCTGGCGGTCTTCGTCACCATCTGGTATCGCAACTACAAGCCCAAGCCAGCCGCCGGCAAGGCATAAGCCAGCTCATTCACACCGGGGCCTGCTGGCCCCCTTTTCTCGCTTTCGGATACCAGTGGCATGACGGATAACAACCAGAAAATTGCAGTGTTGGGGGCCGGTCCCGCCGGTCTGATGGCCGCCTGGCGCCTGCGTCAGGCCGGCTTTGCGGTCACCCTGTTCGAGCAGGAGCCCGTGGTGGGCGGCATGTGCGCCACCCAGCGCTTCACGGGCAAGGATGGCGACTACCGCTTCGACTACGGCGGCCACCGCTTCATCACCAAGAACCCCGAGCTGCTCGCCTTCATCGACGAGCTGATGGGGGAAGATCTGCTGCACGCCGAGCGCAAGAGCGTCATCCGCTTCAATGGTCGCACCTACGACTACCCGCTCAACCTCGGCAACCTGCTCAAGACGGCGCCACTGCCGCTGATGGCGGGGGCGCTCAAGGATCTGCTGCTGTTGCCCTTCGCCAAGAAGCCGGCGGATTTTGCCAAGGCCAGCTTCGCCGACTGGATCCAGAGCCACTTCGGCCGCACCCTCTATCGCCAGTTCTTCGAGGGTTACACCGCCAAGCTGTGGGGCATCAACCCGGATCGGCTCTCCGCCGACTGGGCCGGTCAGCGCATCAGCCTCATCGACTTGAAGGACGTGGCGCGCCGCCTGCTGCCAAGGCGCAAGGGCAACCACTCGGTGCGCACCTATGCCCGCAAGTACCGCTATCCGAAACATGGTTTCGGCCAGATCTTCACCACCCTGGGGGAGCGGCTGGTGGCGGAGGGCGTCGAGCTCAGGACAGGGGCCAGCATCAGCCGGCTGACTCAAGCCGATGGCCGCATCGAGCGGGTCGAGTGGCAGCAAGAGGGCGTGGCGCAGAGTGAGGCATTCGATCAGGTGATCTCCACCCTGCCGCTGCCGCTCACCTGCCAGCATCTGGGGCTGCCCTGCGAGCTGCACTATCGCGCCCTGCGCTTTATCAACATGCCGCTCAATCAGGAGAACCTGTCGGACAACACCTGGCAGTACCTCTCCGATCCGCAGATCCTCGCCACCCGGCTGCAGGAGCCACGCCGGCGCAGCCCCTTCATGGCGCCGGCGGGCAAGACCTCGGTGATGCTGGAGGTCCCCTGCAATCCGGGGGACGCCACCTGGCAGGCACCGCTGGCGGAGCTGCGCGGCCGCATCAGCCAGGATCTGGCGAGTCTCGGGGTCGACACCGACAAGCTCGGCGAGGAGACCTTCGAGGCGCGCAGCGAACATGCCTATCCGCTGATGGATCTCGGCTATCAGCAGCGGCGCGACGCCGCCATCCAGGGCCTGATGCCCATCGCCAACCTCATCATGAGCGGGCGCCAGGGTACCTTCCGTTACATCTTCACCGACACCGCCATGGAGATGGGGCTGATGGCGGCCGACATGGTGATCGACGGGGTGGACAGACGTCACGCCATCTTCAATCATCGCAACGAAAACACCGTGATCGAAACCCAGAGCGTGGCCTGAGCCCGGCTGAATGAATCAATAAAGGAGAGTAAGGATGAGCATCCGCCACGGTTTTATCGCCCTCTTGCTGCTTGCGAATGTGGGGCAGGCCCAGGCCTACTCCTATGCGGCGGCAGGCAAGGAGCCCCTGATCGATGCCCGCGAGCAGTTGCTGACGGCGGCGAGCGAGGGCCAGGATGGCAGCGCCATACTGGCGAGTCTCGCCGAGGAGCTCGACTATCTGGAGCAGCATCACAAGGTGCAGCTCCAGGCGCCGCTGGCCGAGGCCATCAAGGGCAAGGACGTCGAAGCGACCGCGGCTCTGCTCAATCGCGCCTACAAGGCCGAGATCGAGCGCCGCCTCGAGGGGGCCAGCCAGAATCTGGGGGACTATCAGACCGCCAAGGTGCTGGTGGTCAAGAGCAAGCGCTTCCTGGATCTGATCCTGCCCTCCCTCAGTGAAGGGGATCGCAAGGCCGCCGAGCAGGCGCTGGCCCAGGTGCTGGATGCCATCGGCAACCCCGGCGTGTTCGGTGTGGGCGCCAAGCCCGCCGATGCCGCCGCCTTCGCCGAGGCCGAGAAGGCGCTGATGGCCGTGCTGGCCCCGCTCTGATTGCTACCCGCCGACCGATGACAACCTCTCCCCTCATCCCCAGCCCTTCTCCCGCAAGGGGAGAAGGGGGCGATGGGCCTCGCTGGCAGGACATGGGGAAAGCCGGGATACAGGCACAAGGTCCCGGCCGCCAGCTTTGGCTGCTGGTGCTGTTGCAAGGGGCCTGGATGGGCTGGCTCTTTGCCTTCCCGGTGGCGCTGGATTCCGACGATGCGCTGAACTTCGCCCACGGGGTGACGCGTTTCAGCGTGCTGGAGTTCTCCCCCCACTTTCCCGGCTATCCCGCCTTTATCTGGCTCGCTCGCCTGATCCATCTGGTGGCCCCGGATCCCGCCAGCGCGGTGCAGTGGGCCAGCCTCTTGGGCAGCAGCCTGCTGCCACCCCTGGCCGCCTGGCTGGCGGTGCGGCTGTGGCAACGGCCGGCGCTGCTGGCCCCGGTGTGGCTCGTCACTATGGCGCTGCCGCTCACCCCGACCCTGGCGCTCAGCGGCCTCTCCGACGGCCCGGCGCTGGCCGCCTGGCTCGGTGCCCTGCTGGCGCTGCAGCATCGCCGCCTCGCCCTGGCGGGCCTGTTGGTGGGACTGCTGCTGGCCCTGCGCCCCTCCTACCTGGTGCTGGCGCTGCTGCCAGTATTTCAAGGATGGCGGCAGGGCTGGCAAGCCAGGGAGCAACGACTCGCCTTCCTCTCCCCCATAGCGCTGGTGGGGCTAGCCTGCCTGCTGTTTGTCTGGCAGGCCGATGGCTGGGCCTACTTCAGCGAGGGGCGACGCTTCACCGATGGCCACTTCACCCTGTGGGGCAACACGGCGGCGGCGCACGGCTCCCGTCTGCTGAGCTGGGGCCAGACCCTGGCTGCCCAGCTCAGTCCACTCTGGCCACTCCTGCTGTGGCCGCTCTGGCTGGGGGGACGACGCCTGGCCGCCTGCCCAACTGCGCTCTGGGGAGCCTCATGGCGTTGGGGCTGGCTGGCCCTGCTGCTCTGGACCCTGTTTGGCCAGAACCCGGACAATCCCCGCCACCTGGCGCCGCTCATCTATCTTGGCCTGATCCTGCTGGTCGGCGGCCTGCCTGCGGCAAAGCCTGTCGCGGTGGCGGCCATGCTGGGCGGTCTGGCGCTGCTCTGCACCACCCTCAGCCCCCCCGCCTTACCCGCCATGGTGCAGGCCCGCCAGCTGGCCGAACGGCACTGTCCGGCCCTGGTCACCCAATGGGGCGTGCGCCTGCTGCGCGAATCCAGCCCGCTGCCCGTCACCGATGGCTGGTATAAGGGCGATGCGGCGCTGGCACTGGGGCGAGGCGCCTGCCGCCTCAGCCGCCGTCCCCTGGCGGCCCACGATTTGCCGGGCCCCTATAGCGCTATCTGGTTTGCCCCCCGCTTTCGCGCCGAGCCCGGCCTCTGGCTCGCCATACCCCGCTGATGCACTGATCCCCCGGTCAGCCTGTGTGGCGCCAGATGGCTCACCCCTCCCCGCCGGGGTCGGCTACACTCACTGCGCATCCGCCAAGAGAGTGTCTGCCGATGAAGGGTCTCAGGGAGTGGTATCTCGTCGTGCCGAGCCTGGCGCTGGCCAGCGGACTGCTGCTGTTGCCGTTCTGGCTGCAGGGGGGCAGCCAGGGCCATGATCTGTTCCACCATCTGCTCTCCGGCCACTATTTCGCCCAGCAGCTGTGGCAGGGGGAGCCCTATCCGCGCTGGCTGATGGCGATGAACGGCGGCTTTGGCAGCCCCACCTTCTTCTTCTATCCCCCGCTACCCTACTATGTCAGCGCCCTGTTTGCCGGCCCCGGCGCCCTCGCCCAGCACGCCATCACCCCGCTGCTGTGGAGCGCCAGCCTGGCACTGCTGCTCTCCGGCCTCGCCGCCTACCTCTGGCTGCGCGGCTTCACCGCCCCCGGGCGCGCCCTGGCCGTCAGCCTGCTCTACCTCGCCCTGCCCTACCACCTGGCCATGGATCTCTACGCCCGCTTCGCCCTCGCCGAGTTCTGGGCCTTCGTCTGGGCGCCCCTGATCCTGCTGGGGCAGGATCTCGCCACCCGGCGTCAGCGGGGCGGCCTGCTGTTGCTGGCCCTGAGCCTGGCGCTGCTGGCACTCTCCCACCTACCCAGCCTGCTGCTGATGATGGGGCTCATCAGCCTGCGTGCCCTGCTGCAGGCCTGGCAGGGCCGCACCCTGCGCCCCTGCTGGCTCATCCTGGGGGCCCAGGGGCTCGGGCTCTGCATGGCGGCCACCCTGCTGCTGCCTGCCCTCGCCGATCAGGGGGCCATCTCCATGGAGCTGATGCGCGGCGGCATGTTCGATTTTCGGCGCAACTTCCTCGACCGCTTGCCGTCCGGTTGGGAGGACTGGCGCTTTCGCAGCCACCTCGCCTGGCAGAGCCTGCTGACCCTGGCCCTGCTGCTGACCGCCTGGGCCGCCGCCCGCGAGCCGCACCATCCCGAGCTGCTGTGCTGGGGGGCGCTGGGGGTGAGTGCCTTCCTGATGATGCTGCCCGTCAGCCAGCCGCTCTGGTCCTTGCTACCCCCGCTGCAGCGAGTGCAATTCCCCTGGCGACTCAACCTCATCCTCGCCCTGGCCACGGTCGCCGTGGTGGCGCTGGCCACCCCCGCGCACCGCCCCTGGCAGTGGCTCTGGTGGGGGTTGCTGCTGCTGACGCTGATCTCCGCCCTCGCCTATGTGCACAGCTCCCCCCTCACCCAGGCACCGGACAGGGCCGCCCTCGCGGACGAGTTCGACAGCAAGCGCAGCGCCCGCGAATATAGGCCCAAGCAGGTGCCAAGCGGCCTGTTCGCCCCGACCCTGCTCGCCTGGAAGGAGGAGTTCCTGCCCCCCGTCAGCGCCGATCAACCCGGCGCCCACTGGACGTTGCAACGCTGGCAGCCCCGCGCGCTGGCGCTGGAGGTGACGACCAAGGTGCCGACCAAGCTGGTGCTGCACCAGTATGACTACCCCGGCTGGCAGGCCTGGCTCGACGAGCGCCTGATGCTGACGGTGGGTGCCAACCCCCAGGGCCTGATGCAGCTCTGGGTGCCCGCCGGCAGCCACTCCCTCAGCCTGAGGCTGATGCCGCGCTGGCCGGAGCGGCTGGGCAACCTGTTGTCGCTGCTGGGCTGGCTGCTCTGGCTTGGGCTCGCATGCTGTCGCCAACGATCGCCGCTAGAACGCTGATTTGTCAGCAGATCAGACCTCCCGGCACGGTGCGTGATAGTCCAGCCGGCCCGGCACAAAGCTGATAAACTTCAAGATTATTGCGCACTCCTCACTCGCTCACGATCGGATACCCTATGCCCCAGTCCATAGCCCTCTCCCCTCGCTTCCTGTTTATCCTGCTCGGTGCCCTGGCGGGTCTGACACCGCTGGCGGTCGACATGTACCTGCCCGCGATCCCGGCCATCGCCCGGGATCTGGCCACCAGCATCGACGGGGCTCAGCTCACCATCAGCGCCTTCCTCGGCGGCTTCGCCATCGGCCAGCTGTTCTACGGTCCCCTGGCCGACAGCTACGGCCGCAAGCCGGTGATCCTGGCGGGTCTCTCCATGTTTGCCATCGCCTCGGTCGGCTGCGCCATGGCGGAGTCGCTGCCGGAGCTGCTGGCCTGGCGCATGGTGCAAGCCGCCGGCGGGGCGGCCGGCTCAGTGGTGGTCAACGCCCTGCTGCGGGACATGTTCGAGAAGGATGCGTTCTCCCGCGCCATGTCCTTCGTCATCCTGGTGATGACCCTGGCGCCGCTGGTGGCCCCGGTGGTGGGCGGCTACATCAGCGCCCACAGCAACTGGCGGGTGATCTTCTGGCTGCTGGTGGGCATCAGCCTGCTCATCTGCGTGGTGATGCAGTGGAAGATCCAGGAGACGCTCAAACCCGAACACCGGCAGCCGCTCAAGCTCGGCCAGGTGCTGCGCAACTACTGGGGCGTGCTCTCCCACCGCGGCGCCATGGGCTATGTGCTGTGCGGCGCCCTGTCGAGCTCCGGCATGTTCGCCTTCCTGAGCGCCTCGCCCTACGTCTACATCGAGTATTTCAAGGTACCGACCGAACACTACGGTTGGCTGTTTGGCCTCAACATCCTGCTGATGATGGTGGTCACCTTCGTCAACAGCCGGCTGGTGAAGGGGGTGGGCGCCGAGCGCATGCTGCAATACGGCCTGATCATGCTGCCGCTGGCCGGTGCCCTGCTCATCTACAACGCCTGGAGCCAGACCGGCGGCCTCTGGGGCATCGTCATCCCGGTGGTGCTGTTCGTCGGTCACATCAGCCTGGTGGGGGCCAACGCCATGACAGGCTTGATGGGCCACTTTCCCCAGTCGGCGGGCACCGCCGCGGCCCTGGCGGGTACATTGCGCTTTGGCGTCGGCGCCCTGGTCGGCATCCTGGTCAACCTCAATCCGCCCCAGTCCCCGCTGCCCATGGCCATCGCCATCGCCAGCTGCGGCTTTGGCTCGGCGCTGAGCTACTGGCTGCTGACCAGCAAGCGCGCCGCGACGGCCTGATGGCCTGGCACAGTCATCCTGACATGAAAAAGCCCTGTCCATCGGACAGGGCTTTTTGCATGAAGAGCAGCCGATGAGCGCGCTATTGATCGGCCTCAAGGCCGCTGCGCACCAGTATCTCGCTCTCGAATCCATCCAGGCTCAGCTGGTTCTTCTTGCGCCAATAGGCCTCGATCCCCTCCTTGCCCTGGCGCGTCGACCAGTTGGCCAGCGCCTCCCTGTCCCCCTGATAGTCGTACAGGGGCACCGCCATGCCGCAGGAGGTCTGCACCCGCTCTATGTCGAGCAGGAAGATCTGCCGGGCCGCCACGCTGGCCGGAAAGCGCGCCATGGCCGCCTCCCAGCCTGGGTCGCCGCGGTGCAGCACCCGCGCCTGGCCATAGGCCCGCAGTATCATAGGCGCCCCCTCGAAGGCGCAGAACATCACCGTCATGCGAGGGTTGCGCAGCACATGGGCCGCCGACTCGTTGCCGCTGCCGGTCAGGTTGAGCCAGGCCAGACGGTGGGGGTCGATGATCCGCAGGGAGTCGCCCCCCTTGGGGGAGAGGTTGACCGTGCCCTGCTCCGCCGCCGTGCCGACGAAATAGATCTGCTGTGCCTCGATAAAGGCGATATGAGGTGGCGAGAGCGCCTCGAATAACTGTCCCATCTTCCTTCACCTCTCCATGCGCCTCAAAGCAGGGCGCTATTGAGCCACAGATGTGCCCCTATGCTGACCATATAACCAAGCAGAATGGCGGGCAACCACTTGAGGTGGCCGAAGAAGGTGTACATGCCGCGGGCCTGCCCCATCAGCGCCACCCCGGCGGCGGAGCCGATGGAGAGCAGGCTGCCCCCCACTCCAGCGGTCAGGGTCACCAGCAGCCACTGCCCCGTCACCATCTCCGGATCCATCGACAGCACGGCGAACATCACCGGGATGTTGTCGATGACGGAGGAGAGCAGGCCGATGACGACGTTGGCCCGGGTCGGGTCGCCCCCCGCGTAGAGGAATTGGGAGGCCAGCTCGAGATAGCCCATGAAGCCGAGCCCGCCGACGCACATCACCACCCCGTAGAAGAACAGCAGGGTGTCCCACTCGGCCCTGGCGATCTGGCTGAACACGTCGAACGGCACTACGCTATCGAGCCGCTGCAGCCGCGCCTTGTCGCCGCTGCGCTCATAGCGGGCGCGCTTGCGGGCCAGGGAGCGAGCCAGGGTCTTGCGCAGGTAGAAGCCGAAAAATTGCAGGTAGCCCAGCCCCAGCATCATGCCGAGCACCGGGGGCAGGTGCAGGAAGTGCTGGCAGGCGACCGCGGTCACTATGGTGAGGATGAACAGTAGCACTATGACACCGGCACCGCGCTTGAGCTCCACCTCCTCATCCTGCACCTGGGGGGCATGGCGCGGCACCATGAGGCTCATCAGCAGGGCCGGCACCAGGAAGTTGAGCAGGGAGGGGATGAAGAGCGCGAAGAACTGGCCGAACTGCACCTTGCCCGCCTGCCACACCATCAAGGTGGTGATGTCGCCAAAGGGGCTGAAGGCGCCGCCGGCATTGGCCGCCACTACGATGTTGATGCAGGCGAGGTTGACGAAGCGGCGATCCCCCCCCGCCACCTTGAGCACCACGCTGCACATCAGGAGCGCCGTGGTCATGTTGTCCGCCACCGGCGAGATAAAGAAGGCCAAGATACCCGTGAGCCAGAACAGGGTGCGCAGGCTATAACCCGAGCGCACCAAGGCGGCGCGCAGGGCATCGAACAGCCGCCGCTCCTCCATGGCGTTGATATAGGTCATGGCCACCAGCAGGAACAGCAGCAGCTCGGCATATTCCAGCAGGTTGTGACGAAATCCGTCGTGAGCCAGGGTGCCGAGCCCCTGCTCGGCATAGACGATGCCAATCACTATCCAGATGATGCCGGCCGCGATCAGCACCGGCTTGGACTTGTGCAGCTGCAGGGGCTCCTCGGCCATCACCAGGCCATAGGCGAACACGAAGAGGACGAGGGCAAACCAGCCCGCCCCGCTGTGGGTCAGGGGAATGGCGCCGCCGTCGGCGAGGCTTTCGCAGGAAAACAGACTGAGCCCGAGCAGGGCGATGAGGCGCAGGGATCCAGACATGAATGCTCTTCTCTTGAGAACCATCTGGCATTGATGCTAGCAGCGGATATCAAAATAAATCGTATTTATATCAGGCTTTTCGGCATCACTGCCCGGGGAGATGAGCGGTGTCAACCAGGGTGGAAACGTGACAAATAGGGCCCCGGACAGGGCCCGATATCGGGGCTATTTCTTGCCGAACCCGGATTGCTTGAGGGTATAACCGGCGCTGTTCTGCCAGGCATCCAGGCCGCTTCTGTTGTTGCCCGCCACCAGGCTGGCGGCCAGGCTGGGGCTGTTGAACAGCTGATCGGCGATGAACACCAGGCCGCCCTCGCTGCGGGTGCTGAGCACTCCCTTGGCCAGCAGCTCCTGGCGCAGCTCGATCACCGCCTCGCGCAGGGAGGCGGCATCTTCCCCGTTGGCGGTGGAGCCGGCCTGCACCATGAAGCCGGGATTTTGCCGCTTGCCGACCGGATAACCGTGGGCTTCCGCCCCCTTGCCGTTGAAGTGGTAGAGCTCGCGCTCCCCCGGCTTGTTGTCGGAGAGCGCCTTCTGCAGGGTCATCAGCTCGTTATAAATATCGATGGGCACGACGGCCGCCTGCTTGGTGCCCTTGCTATCGATGATAAAACTGACTTGCTTGTGTAACATCCTTGCTCATCCTGTGCCCCATGGAGACCCCTATTCTAACCACCTCTGGCGAGCGGGATCCAGCAAGGATCCTCATCCCTTTTGCAGGCCCGATCACTAACTGGCATAGTGAAAGCCATTGACCATCAACCGGTTATCCCATGCTGATCCTGCGTGACCTCTCAAAGAGCTTCGACAACGGCAGCGAACGCCTGCCCCTGTTTCACGGCCTGGATCTGTGCCTCGCCGCCGGCGAGACCTGCCTGCTGCTGGGGCAGAGCGGTTGCGGCAAGTCGACTCTGCTCAACCTGATCGCGGGCCTGATCCCGCCCGATGGCGGCGAGATCTGGCTGGGGGAGACCCGGCTCGATCGGCAGTCACCGGATGAGCGGGCCCGGCTGCGCGGTCGCCACTTCGGCATCGTCTATCAGGATTTCAACCTGCTGCCGACCCTCAACGTGCAAGAAAACCTCAGCCTGCCGCTGGAGATCAACGGCCTGCCCCGCGAGCCGGCCGTGCTGGATAAGCTGCTCGCGCGTCTCGGCCTGGAGGATAAACGCCACGCCTGGCCGGAGCAGCTCTCCGGCGGTCAGCGCCAGCGGGTGGCCCTGGCCCGCGCCCTCATTCACCGACCCCAGTGGCTGCTGGCCGATGAGCCCACCGGCAGTCTCGATGAGCACAACGCCGAGCAGGTGATGGCGCTGATGATGGAGGCGGTCAGGGAGACAGGCGCCGGCCTCCTGCTGGTGAGCCACAACCCCGCCTATGCCGCGCTGGCGGACAGGGTGCTGCGCCTCGAAGGGGGTCAGTTGGTGCAGCTCAAGGGGCCACGCCATGATTGAATCCTCTCTTCCTGAGGGCATCACATGCTGCCGCTAAAGGCGCTGCTGCGGCTCTATCGCTGGCACCCCTGGCTGCTGCTGATGAGCCTGACCGGGCTGATGCTGGGGGTCTCGCTGGTGGTCGCCATCGACCTGCTCAACCACAGCGCCAAGACCAACTTCGTCGCCGCCCGCACCCAGCTGGCGGGGGATGCCAACTATCGGCTGGCCCCGGGCGGCGGGCTGGATGAGTCGCTCTACGTCAAGCTGGTGCGTGGCCAGCGCGAGCTGGACGCCATGCCCCAGGTGCACGCCTGGCTCAAAGACGAGCAGGGTCGCAGCTTCCAGCTGCTGGGGCTGGATCTCTTCAATCCCGGCCCCCTGGCCCCGCTCTTTACCCTGGCGCCCCAGGCGACGGAGGCCCCCTTCGGCCGGGCCGACAGCATCTGGCTGGCGGCGCCCGAGGCCGAGCGCCTCGACTGGCGCCAGGGCCAGTCCCGCACCTTCCTGCTGGGCGAGCGCCGGCTCACCCTCAGCCTGGCGGGCACCTTCACCCCGGGCCCAGTGCCCATGGATCGGTTGCTGCTCACCGACATAGGCCTGGCGCAGCCCCTGCTTGGCAAGGACGGACGGCTGGATCGCATCCTGTTCAAACTGACGGATCCCCGGGCCCGCGCCCTGCAGGCCGCCCTGCAAGCCTATCTCCCCAATAAGCCCCTGTGGCTCGAACCCATCAGCCCGGCGCTCGATGCCAGCCAGCTCGGCGATGCCCTGGCCCTGAACCTCAGCGCCCTCTCCCTGCTCGCCATGGCGGTGGGGCTGTTTCTGGTGTTCAACGCCCAGCGCTTCGTGCAGAGCGTACGCCGTCCCCAGCTCGCCCAGCTGATCATCCTGGGGTTGCCACCGCGCCGGGTGCTGCGCTGGCTGGGGCTGGAGCTGATGCTGCTGGCCTCCCTCGGTACCCTGCTCGGCCTGCTGCTCGGCAGCCTGCTGGCCCTGGCCCTGATGGGGCAGCTGACCCAGGCGCTGGCGGATCTCTACGGCCCCAATCCCATCGATCTGCTGCGTCTCTCCCCCATCAGCCTGTTCAAGGCCATCGCCATCGGCCTGCTCGGCACGCTCGCCGCCAACCTGCCCGGCTGGTGGCAACTGCTGCGCCAATCCCCCTTGGCCCTTCGCGAAGGCAACAGCCGCCCCGCCAGCCACCCGGGGCGCAGACGCCTGCTGGCGCTGGCCATACTGCTGCTGTGCGCGCTCTGCCTCGCCCTGCCCCAGACTGGCCTGCCGGGCGCCCTGCTTATCGCCGGCGGCTGGCTGCTGGCCATGGCGCTCTGGCTGCCGGACGCCCTGCGCTGGCTGCTCGGCAAGTTGCGCAGCCATGGCCGCAGCGGCCTGACCGCCAGGCTGGCGGTGGCCGAGACCCAATATCATCTGGATCGCACCGCCATCGCCGTGATGGCGCTGCAACTGGCCATCGCCGCGGCCATCGGCATCGGGGTCATGGTGTCGAGCTTTCGCAGCAGCGTGGAGAGCTGGCTGAACCAGCGCCTCGCCGCCGATCTCTATGTCAGCGCCCCCAAGGGAGCGGCGGGCAGCAGGGGCAGCCTGAGCCAAGAGACCCTGGACGCCATCCTCGCCAACCGGTTGGTGGAGCTGGCCTCGCGCCGTGCGGTCCGGCCCGCCCGCTGGCAGGGGGAGCCGATAGAGTGGGCCCAGATGGACTTTATCCCGCCGCTCCAGGCGGCCTATCCCCTGCTGACCGGACGCTGGCCGGAAAAACACAATGAGGTGCTGGCGAGCGAGCCGCTGACGGTGCGGCTCGGGGTCAGGGTGGGCCAGACGCTCGAGATAACGGATGAGGCAGGCCCACGACAAGTTCTGGTCACCGGCGTCTATCAGGATTACGGCAGCGACAAGGGGCAGCTCCTGCATGCCTTCGAGCAGGGACCGGTGCAGTCCCTCGCGCTCTTTAGCAAGACGCCCGAGCGGCTGGCCGATGCGCTGCGCGCCCAGTTCGGCGAGCGGCTCAATCTGCTGCCCGCCCCCGCCATCCACGCCGCGGCGCTCAAGGTGTTCGATCAGACCTTCGTGGTCACCGAGCTGCTCAAGCTGCTGATCTTAGGGATAGCCTTCGTCGGGATCGGCTCCGCCTTTATGGTGCTGGGGCTGGCCCGCCGCGCCGAATTGCAGACCCTGCAGAGTCTGGGCCTGAGCCCTCGCCGCTGCCGCCTGCTGCTGGTGTGGCAAGGGGCGGGTCTGGGGCTACTCACGGCGCTGCTGGCCCTGCCGGTGGGCTATGGCCTGGCCTGGGTGCTGATCGCCGTGGTCAACCCCCGCGCCTTCGGCTGGACCCTCACCTTCGAACCCGCCCCCGCTCACGCCATCACGGCCCTGCTGCTGGCGCCGGTGTGTGGAGCCCTGGCTTCCTGGTATGCGGCAAGGAGAGTGATATGAAGTGTTTACTGCGGGCCAACCTGCTGGCCGCCCTGCTTGCCGTGCTAGGCACCAGTGTTCAAGCCCAGGATCTCGGCAACCTGCTGGGGGATGGCGGCGATCACTTCAAAAAAGCCTTGCCCAACCAACCCATACAGCTACCTGCCGATCACGACGCCCACCCGGACTACCGCTCCGAGTGGTGGTATCTCACCGGCAACCTCAAAGACGAGCAGGGGCGCGAATATGGCCTGCAGTGGACACTTTTTCGTCAGGGCATGAAGCGGCAGATTGCCTCGGACAATCCCTGGCTTGCGCCCCAACTCTGGCTGGCTCAGTTCGCCATCACGGATCTCGCCACCGGCAAACACTTGCAAGACGAGCGCACCAGCCGCCAGGGGCCGGGGCTGGCGGGCGCCAGTGGCGGCGACTATTGGCTGAAGGAGTGGGCACTGACGTCCGAGGGGGCGGCGCTCTTCCCGGCAGAGCTCAACATCGACAGCGAAATTGGCCAGCTCAGGCTGCGGGTGAGTGCCCGCAAACCCGCGGTGCTGCAGGGCAAGGCGGGTTACAGCGAGAAGAGCCCGGGCAACGCCTCCTTCTACTATTCCTACCCGCGCTTGGCGCTGGAGGGCACCCTCAGCATCGATGGCGAGGCCCGCAAAGTGAGCGGTCAGGGCTGGTTCGATCACGAGTGGAGCAGCTCGGTATTGGCCGAGTGGCAATCGGGCTGGGACTGGTTCTCGCTGCAACTTGCCGATGGCCGCGAGCTGATGCTGTTTCGCCTGCGCACCAAACCGGGCCGCGCCAATCCCGAAAACCAGCCCGAGAACCGCTACGGCATCCTGATTGAGCCGGACGGCAGCAGCCGGCTACTGTCGCCTGACACCATCGTTCTCACCCCGGGCAAAACCTGGCGCGGCCCCAAGGGCCAAGACTACCCCGTCGAGTGGCAGCTTAAGGCCGCCGATTTGAATCTCGTTATTAAGGCACGTCAGCCCAATCAGGCCATGACGGGCCGTTTCGACTACTGGGAGGGGGCTGTGATTGTGGAAGGAGATGCCAAGGGGGTCGGCTATCTGGAAATGACGGGGTATTGAGCCAACGGCCTACCCTGTTTCTCAGCATAATGCCTTGTTTCGAGCTGCCTGCTCTCCTCGATTTCTGATCCCCATCAAAAATGCGCTTAAATCCCCCGCCCATGTAAAACGTTTCGCTCAACAACGGGATACACACTTGGTAACCTACTCATCCGACCCTCAGAGCCCCAAAAGCAGATAGGGAGTGACGATGGTTCAATCCTCTTCAATTCTGCTTGAAGGCAGCACAACGGAAGCTGAAATCCGTGCGGTAGCTATCTTAGTGGCTAACCAAATAATCCCTATAGAGCAAATTTAAACAAAGAAAATTGACCACTTATATTTCTCATTATATTGATCAACATCCAATGAACTTTATATGAAATATTCCCAACATATTTTACAAACTTAAGAATAAGGAATCTACTTTGAAAAAATTCTTGTGGAAATTACAGAGTAAATTTGAAGTCTCAAAAGAGGACTCCGATTTCTCATATTTTTTTAGCTTGTTAGTCGCAGGTGAGGCTATCACAAAGCTAATTACTTTGATTAGCACAAGTGCATTGATTTCTGATAAGGACAGACACCAGTATCGTATACTTTATGAATTAGTAAGATCTAGTGGTGTAGGTGACTGGAGCAAAGCTATCGATGACTTATTAGTAGGAACCGCCTCACAATACCTGTCTCCTGAATTTAGAAATTTTCAAGCAGAGCTAACAAAGAAAACATCTCGTGAAGACTGGAGATTTCAGGCTGTTGATGAACTTGAAAAAGCACTAAATATTTTAAATGCAGAATATTCAACAAATAATGAAAAGAAAGATCTCAAGTCTTGGTTTAAACTTTTCACTGAGTTGAGAAATAAAACTCGTGGACATGGAGCATTACTTCCAAACACTATCTCAGTGTTAGTACCACATTTAGAAAAAAGTCTATTATTGCTTATAGAAAACTTGACTCTGCTTAAGGTTCCTTCTGCCTACCTCAAGAGAAATCTGAATGGAAAGTATCGAGTTACAGAGATTGGAGAAAAATCAGAGACTTTTGATCAATACAAGAAAATCAATAATATCTATATAGAAGATGGTGTATATGTATTTATAGGAGAGCTGAAGAAAATCCCTCTGTTGTTGAGTGATCCTGACTTAACTGATTTTTATCTTGCAAATGGAGGGTTCACTAACAAAAAATATGAGCTTATATCGTACTTGACGGATGATAAGAAACATGGTGATTCGACTTTATTTCTAGCTCCTTTGGGGGTTCTTCCCCCTAGTGAGTCGGAGGGCGTTGGAGAGTTATTAAATATCGACCGAACTTTTACTAACGTCCCAAATCTTTCATATGACTACATTGAACGAAGAGAGCTGGAAGATGATCTACACTCCTTACTACTAGATGACAGACGGGCGGTTATAACATTATTAGGCAGAGGGGGAATAGGTAAGACTTCATTAGCACTGAAAGTTATCCCGAGACTTTATAAAGAGAATAGATTTGATGCCATTATTTGGTTCAGTTCCAGAGATATTGACCTTCATACAAGTGGCGTGAAACTTGTCACTGCAAATGTAATCTCTAACAAAGATATCTCCTTGTATTACGCAAAGCTTGTTTTATCCAAAGAAAAAGCAAATGATAAAAACCTCAATGCTATTGATTTCTTTCAAAATCAGCTAATTAAATCAGAAATCGGGCCATGCTTATTTGTTTTTGATAACTTTGAAACAACGTCAAATCCATTGGAAGTATTTAAGTGGCTTGACACATACATACGCCTTCCGAATAAAATTCTCATAACAACTAGACTAAGAGAATTTAAGGGTGATTATCCAATAAATGTGCACGGTATGACTGAGGATGAATCTGAGAAGCTTATAATCCAAACTGCTACTCAGTTAGGCGTAGATAAATATCTTTCGAAAGGTAAGATTGAGGACCTTTTCAAAGTATCAGCCGGACATCCATACATTATAAAAATAATGCTTGGAGAACTTTCAAAAACTCAAATGAAGGGGTCGCTCCCCAAAATAATTGCTGGTAGCGATGAGGTCCTAACTGCTCTTTTTGAAAGGACATATTCAGTATTAAACCCCTGCACCCAGAGGGTTTTCTTAACACTTTCTTCTTGGAACTCGGCTATATCAAGATTAGCACTAGAAGCAGTGCTAATGCGTTCTATTGATGACCCATTAGAAGTTGAAAAAGCAATAGACACTCTCATTCAATACTCATTGGCAGAGGAGTTCCAATCTAGAACCGACAGCCAATACTTTATATCACTTCCCTTTACAGCCAGAGTGTTTGGTGAGAAAAAGCTTAATGTTAGCCCATTGAAAAGCATTATTTCTGGAGATGTTAAACTGCTTCAAAGGTTTGGTCCAACCAAACCAGATATAAATAAAATTGCTTTAGCCCCTCATGTTAAACATTTCCTATCCACCTTAGAAAACCCGACAATTGACTATTCCAGTAATAAAGAACTTCTTGAAAGAATTGGTATGTCATATAACGAGTGCCTACCAATGATATCAAGATGGCTTCATGAGTCTAGTGATGAAAACTTGTGGTTAGAAGCAAAAAAATATCTATATTTATATCTAGAGAGTGAAAAACTAGAAGAAAACAAATGTATTGCATGGAACAGTTTGGCAGAAATATGTCGTTCATTAAAAGAGCCTTTTGATGAAGTTCACGCTCTCATTGAGTCATCCCAATACTTACAAGTAGACTTTTCTGTTCTCTCAAACGTTGTTAACAAAGTCAATCATATGCTCAGTACGCAAGAATTAAAGCTCGAAAACCAAGATGTAAAAACTGAGCTACTATCTAAAATATATGATGTAGTTAACAAAAGGAAGTCTGAAGCTGATGCAGTTGATTTTTCTCGGATAGCGTGGCTAGCATTACATTTAGATAAAAAAAATGATGCTCGCCAGCTTATAGAGCAAGGATTAGCTCTCGACCCTGACGATAGATACTGCCAGAATCTTAAATTGAGGTTTAACAAGGGGGAGGTTATAGCTAGATGATTTTAAGGTACATACGCGACATTATCCTTTAGAGTTTTCATATGTTAGGTTTTACGAGAAAACCCCGGCAGAGCTTGATTTTCCGGGGTTTTCTTTTTCTCGCTGCCTGATCGACCAGATAGAGGATGCTGTGATAGGGGATGCCGGCGCTCTGACTCAGCCCTATCTCGCAAGTGCGGCTGTTGCTAAAGCCTTGACGGCAATTGGCGGGCACCTGGGCAGGCTACAACGTTAATCCTGGGTCATCAGCCCTTGTCGCTTTCAAGACAGCCACGCCGAACAGGCACAGGTGTGGGCCTAACGGCGTGGCTTGAAAGAGGGACTGCTGAGATAAGGATTAAGCGCGGACACAGGCCTGGGTGGAGATAAACGCCAGCGACTGCCGATTAAAGTGCTCCGGCTGCTCCACGTTGCAGACATGGCCGCAGTTTTCGATGATCGCAAGCTGGCTGTAGGCATCCCGCGCCACCTGCTCGCGCACCGGGGCGATAAACATATGATCCTCCTCCCCCATCAGGTAGAGGGTCGGGATCGGCAGGGCGCGCTCCTTGAAGTAGCGCATCAGCGGGTTCACCTCGGTGGCGAGGCGGAACCAGCGTTTGAACTCCTGCTGGCACAGCTTGCGGGCCTCGCGCACGAACAGATTGCGGGACTCCTGATGGTGCTGGCGCGGCATGATGATGAAGGCGAACAGCCGGTAGAGCCACATGTAGGGCAGGATGTGCTGGCCGACCCGGCCGAGCTGCACCAGCGTCTGGGAGCGGATGTCGAGCCGCAGTATGGCGCCGCCGAGTACCATGCTCTTGACCCGCTCGGGGCAGAGCTCCGCCAGGCTTCGAATGAGGATGGTGCCGAGGGAGATGCCGACGAAATGCGCGGAGGGAATGCGCAGATGATCCAGCAGCCGCACTATGTCTTCGGTCACGGCCCTGAAGCTGTAGTGACCCTTGACCACCTGTTGCAGCTGGTTGGACTGGCCGTGACCGCGCAGGTCCAGCAGCAGCACGTTGAAGTGCTCGCGATAGGCGCGCAGCTGCTTGAACCAGATGGAGGAGCTGCCACCGGCGCCGTGCACGAACACCACCCAATCCCGCTCGGGGCCAAGCTCAAAGGTCTTGTGGTACAACATCTTATGGGCTCCCGGGGGGTTGGGGGATATACTCGGCGGGCATATTAACAGAAGCGGCGCCCCGCTGAATATGCTGTCACTCATCATCGGACCAGCACGGAGTCCTGTATGACGCTCACTCTTTTGCGTGAATTTCTGCTCAGCCTGCCCGGCGCCACCGAAGATACGCCGTTCGGCCCTGAGTTCCTGGTCTATCGCATCGCCGGCAAGATGTTCGCGCTGGTGAACTGGCAGGCCGATCCGCTGACCATCAACCTAAAATGCGAACCGGAGTTCGCCCTGCTGCTGCGAGAGATCCACCCACAAGTCAAACCCGGCTGGCACATGAACAAGCAGCACTGGAACACGGTGACCCTGAGCGAGGCGCTGGCCACCGAGCTCTGGCAGGGCTGGGTCCTGCACTCCTATGAGCGGGTGGTGGCCGGCCTGCCCAGGGCCAAGCGGCCGCAGGCGCCGGCCCGATGAGCCCGCACGAGATGAGCCACCCATCAGGGCAGTCGGCCCCCCTGCAGATAGTGGCGCTGCGGGAAGAGCACATCCCCCAACTGATCGCGCTGTTCGAGCAGACGGTACTAAGATGCGGCCCCGAGCACTACAGCCAGGCCCAGGTCGAGCAATGGGCCCTCGGCGCCCATCACCCCGGCCTCGCCAGCCAGCTGCGCGAGCACCACGGCTGGGTCATAGAGCAGATGGGCGAACCGGAGGGCATCCCGTTCGGCTTTGTCACCCTGAGCGATGACGGCCACCTCAGCCTGCTCTATGTCTGCGCCGCCCATCAACGCCAGGGGCTCGGCAGCCTGCTGCTGGAGACCGCCCTGCTGGGGGCGCGGCGACTCGGTCTGCGGCTGCTGACCACTGAGGCCAGCGCCTTCAGCCACGGCCTCTTCCTGCGTCATGGCTTCGAGCAGGCCGGATTGGAAACCGTGGAGCGCGGCGGAGTCAGTTTTGTCCGTCATCGCCTCTACTGCCGCTTGCCAAGCTAGGTCCAGCCACTAAAATACGGCCCAATTCCGCATATCAATGAATGAAGGCAACCATCATGGTGGTAGAGAGCGAAGGCTATAACGCGCTTGTAGAGTATCTGGTCGAGAGTCTGGGGCTGTTCGAGGGCCAGCAGCAGGGCACGGGCGCCCAGAGCATCGAGGATCTGGTGAGCGGCCGGATCGCCGACAATCTGATGCGCATCTGCGAGCAGAATCCCCAGCTCGATCCCAAGGTGCGCTTCATGATCATGCAGGAGGCCGATGCCGTGGTCGCCGATCTGGAAGAGGTGCTCAGTGCCGTCTGGCTGCGGGCGCCGACCCCGGCCCAGCAGGCCTTCCTCGACGAATTCATCGATCTCATCAAGAACCTGTTCGACAGCGTCATCGGCTGAGCCGCCCCGGCCTCCCCACGCCCCTCAACGCACCAATGAAAAGGGCCGCCTCAAAGGGCAGCCCTGCTTGCTATCATTTCCAATTCATCGCGCTTTTCTAAGTTGAATGAATATCGAGGCAAGAAATGTGTCTGGTCTTGGCTGCCATCCATGGTAGCTAGCTTGTTAGTCTAGTCGAAGTCCAATTAAGTAAGTTCCCGGCCATGACACATTTTTTAAAGATTCTTTTCAATCTGATGAAGAGAGCGTCATTCAACGCTCTTTTCTACCCTCTTCAGCGATTCAGGCTCGGCGGCAGACAGACCCCGATCCCGCCCAGCCCGCAGTAGCCTTCCGGGTTCTTCTTCAGATACTGCTGGTGATAATCCTCGGCGTAATAGAAGGGCGCCAGCGGCAGGATGCGGGTGGTGATGGCGCGGACATCGCCGCTCGCCGCCATGGCCTGCTGGAAGGCGGCCAGGCTCTGCTGGGCGATGGCCTCCTGGCTCTCGTCGTCATAGAAGATCACCGAGCGATACTGGGTGCCGACATCGCCGCCCTGGCGCATGCCCTGGGCCGGATCATGCTGCTCCCAGAACAGCTTGAGCAGGTCGCCGTAGCTGATGACCTTGGGGTCGAACACCACCTGCACCGTCTCCGCATGACCGGTCAGGCCGCTGCACACCTCCTTGTAGGTGGGGTTGGAGGTCAGGCCGCCCTGATAACCGGCGGCGGTGGAATAGACGCCGGGCTGTTGCCAGAACAGGCGCTCCACACCCCAGAAGCAGCCCATGCCAAACCAGGCAACCGCCATCCCCTCGGGCCAGGGACCCTGGGTCGGGTGGCCATTCACTGCATGCTGCTGGCCTATCACCAGCGCCTCGCGTCGTCCCGGCAGCGCCTCTGCCGGTGAAATAATCTGCTCCATACCACCTGTCCTTGTATAAAAACCCGTGCGACCACAGGGCTGACGAAGAGTCACCTCGAAGATAACAGTTTATGGGGCGGGATCAACCGAAGTGCGGCCGCCGGCGGGGCGCACCGCGGCCCCTGGGTCGGCCCTTCGCCGGCAGAAAATGGCAAAAGAAAACCGACAATTCAATATTTAGTCTTGATTTGTGAATTTATTTTCATATATTGGGCGAATTGCTGTTTTTTTATGGAAGAAGCCTCAAGTGCGTGAACGCGAACCCAGCCTGGTCTATGCCTTTCGGCAATCCACCCCCTATGTCAATGTGCACCGGGGTGCCACCTTCGTGCTGATGATGGGGGGCGAAGCCATCTGCCACCCCAATTTTGCCAACATCGTTAGCGACATCGCCCTGCTGCAGACCCTCGGCATTCGTCTGGTGTTGGTGTTTGGCTCGCGCCCGCAGAATGACGAGGCGCTGGCCAAAGCCGGCATCGAGGCGCAATACCACAGGCGGATCCGGGTCACCGACGATGAGAGTTTCGACATCATCAAGCAGGTGTGCGGCGGTTTGCAGTACGACATCACCGCCCAGCTCTCCATGGGGCTGGCCAACACCCCCATGCAGGGCGCCCGCATCAGCGTGGTGAGCGGCAACTTCGTCACCGCCCAGCCGCTCGGGGTGGACGACGGCATCGACTTTTGCCACAGCGGCCGGGTGCGCCGCATCGACGTGGAGGGGATCTGCCGCCAGCTGGATCAGCAGGGGCTGGTGCTCATCTCCCCCATCGGCTGCTCGGTCACCGGCGAGAGCTTCAACCTGAGCTCGGAAGAGGTGGCCCGGCGAGTGGCGGTGGATCTCAAGGCCGACAAGCTCATCTGTTTCAGCAGCACCCAGGGGGTGATGGACAGACACGGCGAGGCCATCTCCGAGCTCTTCCCCGAGCAGGCGGAAGAGCTGCTGGTGGAGCTGGAGCAGGCGGGTGAGGAGATGTCCGGCACCGCCCGCTATCTGCGCGCCGCCATCGCCTCCTGCCGCGGCGGCGTGCCCCGCTCCCACCTGGTGAGCTATCAGGACGATGGTGCCATGCTGCAGGAGCTGTTCAGCCGCGACGGCCTCGGCACCCAGATAGTGCGCGAAAGCGCCGAGCGCGCGCGCGCCGCCTCCATCGAAGACATCGGCGGCATCCTGGATCTGATCCGGCCGCTGGAGGAAGAGGGCATACTGGTGCGCCGCTCCCGCGAGCAGCTGGAGATGGAGATCGACAAATTCACCATCATAGAGCGCGACGGCCTAATCATCGGCTGCGCCGCCCTCTACTGCTTCATGGAGGAGGCGATGGCCGAGATGGCCTGCGTCGCCATCCACCCCGAGTACCGCAACTCCAACCGCGGCGATCAGCTGGTCGCCAAGGTGGCCGAGCGGGCCAAGCGGCTCGGCATCCGCCGCTTGTTCGTGCTCACCACCCGCTCCATCCACTGGTTCAGGGAGCGGGGCTTCGAGCCGCTGGAGGTGGAGGATCTGCCGGTGGAGCGCCAGCGCCTCTACAACTGGCAGCGCCGCTCCAAGGTTTTGTCCAAGACCATCTCGTAACTGATTGATCTTGTGTCGGGTTATTGCCAATTCTTAAGTTTTTTACAAACTCGATTGACAGTGCAATCCAGTGCAGGGTATTTCTTAATGCACTCCACCGCCTGCGGTGGAGCCAGAAGAGGAGCGCTGCCCAGGCAGCCCAAGGGAGGACACCAGCGTCCTGCGAACTTGGGTCAGGGGGAGTAGCGCCGAGACGAGGCGAGTGACTGGACATCGCCACGTCGGCTGCGGGGGCTGAATCCCCCGGGTTGTCATCGGTCGTGTGCATCCCACACCGCATTCACAGCGGGTTTGGTGTGGGATGGGCACCGCGGATGGAGTGCTTCTGGCCGGGATCCTTCGCTATTCCTGCCATTTTTCGCCTCCTCCTCTCTTTTGCCTGATGAAACCGGATTTTCACATTAAGACAGGAGTACATGATGAGCCCGATCAACGTCGCCAAGTTTGGCGGAACCAGTGTCGCCGATGCCGCGGCCATGAACCATTGCGCCGACGTGGTGCTGGCCAATCCGGCGACGCGGGTGGTGGTACTGAGCGCCAGCGCCGGTGTCACCAACTTGCTGGTGAGCCTGGCCCAGGGCGAGCTCGATGAGGCGGGACAGGATGCCCAGCTGACCAAGCTGGCCGGGATCCAGCACGCCATCCTGAGCGCACTGGGGGAGCCGGTCGAGGTGAGCGCCCTGATCCACGCCCAGCTCGGCGAGATCCGCACCATGGCCCGCCAGGCCAGCCAGCACACAGATGCGGAGCTGGCGGACAGGCTCATCGCCTGCGGCGAGCTGATGTCCACCCGTCTCTTCACCGAGCTGCTGCAGCAACGCGGCATCAAGGCCCACTGGCAGGATGTGCGCCAGCTGATGCGCACCGACAGCCGCTTCGGCAAGGCGAGCGTGGATCTCGCCGCCACCCGCGCACTCTGCCAGGCCAACCTGGGCCCCCTGCTCGGCGAGCACCTCGTCATCACTCAGGGCTTCATCGGCTCCGATGCCGATGGCCGCACCACCACCCTGGGTCGCGGCGGCTCCGACTACAGCGCGGCCCTGCTGGCCGAGGCACTGGATGCCGGCAGCATCGAGATCTGGACCGACGTGCCCGGCATCTACACCACGGATCCCCGGCTGGTGACCCGGGCCCGCCCCATCCCCGAAATCAGCTTCGTGGAGGCGGCCGAGATGGCCACCTTCGGCGCCAAGGTGCTGCACCCCGCCACCCTGCAACCCGCCCTGCGCCAGGACATCCCGGTGTTTGTCGGCTCCGCCAAGGATCCGGCCGCCGGCGGCACCTGGATCCGCGCCAGCACCCAGACCAACCCGCTGTTCCGGGCCGTGGCCCTGCGCCGTCAGCAGGTGCTGGTCACCCTGCACAGCCTCAACATGTTCCACGCCTACGGCTTCCTGGCCGAGGTGTTCGGCATACTGGCACGGCACCGCATCTCGGTGGATCTCATCACCACCTCTGAGGTGAGCGTCTCCCTGACCCTGGATCACACCGGCAGCCAGAGCAACGGCGAACCCATCTTGAGCGACAAGGTGCTGGCGGAGCTCGGGCAGCTGTGCAAGGTGAAGGTGGAGACCGACTTCGCCCTGGTGGCACTGATCGGTAACCGCATGAGCGAGGCCGCCGGGGTCGGCAGCCAGGTGTTCGACGCCATCCGTGACCACAACATCCGCATGATCTGCTACGGCGCCAGCGCCCACAACCTCTGCTTCCTGGTCAAGGAGAGCGAGGCGGGCCACATCGTCAACCGCCTCCACCAGGAGCTGCTCGACTGAGCCAAGTCCGGATAAGCGGTATGAAATAAAGAGAGGGGCCAAGGCCCCTCTCTTTATTTCTGCTTATTTCTGCGCGGTCTATGGCATCGGCATCATGCCGAGGGGTCAGAGGACGGCAGCAGGTTGGCCTGGATCTGCCCGCGCAGCCCGGCCAGCTTGCCCATTAGCCCAGCCTGATCGAGCCCGGCCTCCTCGGGCCCCAGGTTGTCGACCAGCAGGGGGAAGTGTTCGCTCACCGCCCGCTCCAGCCAGTCGAGGCGGCGCAGGGTGAGCGGGCCGCAGCTCTTGCCGCTGAGATCGTCCTGGATGTCGAGATGATGGCTGCGGTACATGTCGCGCCACCAGCTGGCGGCCAGCCCCTCCTCGCTCGCCAGCGCCGAGCGCCACTCCGCCTGCAAGCCCTGCAACCGCGCCAGCACGGGGGCACTGGCCCCCTCCCGGGTCAGATGCTGCAACTCCTCCCTTGCCCAGGCGAGGCAGAGCTCGCGCCAATGGCGAAACAGCGGCAGGGGATCGGCCTCATCCAGCCAGAGACCGGACAGGGTGCGGGTCTCCAGCCGCTCGGGTACATGAAACTGGGGGTCGGCCAGGCCGTTGGAGTTGAATTCGTGGCGTGGATCGAAGGGCCACATGTAGCCAAAATCGAACACCGCTATCTGCTGGCCATCGTCGAGCAGGTTGCCCGGGCTCGGATCCCAGTCAAACCAGCCCCAGCGGGCCAACTCCGCCTGGACCGCCAGCATCTGTGCCAGATTGCGTTTATCCAGCTGGCTGACCGGGGCACCGCGCAACCAGGGGGAGACCAGCACCCCGGCCCGGGCGGAGCCGAAGCTGGTGCAGACCACCTTGGAGAGGATGGTGGGGTGCAGCTCGCGCAGGGCCTCGATCTCGCGGCGCCGCTCCAGCTCGGTGAGAAAGGCGGTCTTGCCGTCGGCATTGGCCACCAGGGAATCGTGCCGGCGCCGTTTCAGGCACCAGTGATGCCCCTCCACCTTGAGATGGAACACCTCGGCGGTGAGGCCGTGGCGATAGATCTTGAGTACAGCCGGGTGAGCCTCGGTCAACCTGAGCAGTTGCGCAAGCGGCAGGGGACAGTCCCGCTCACGGCCGATCCGGATCTCCTCTTTGCTCTCCAGCATCTGGAGCAATCTTGCCTGACGTGCCGCAACCTTGGGATTCATACATGTACCTCCAGCCATTATTGAGAGACTAAGCAGCAAGCTGGAGGCAGACCAGCGGCAAAGCGCCATGATGACGCTTTCATCACAGAATGAATTCGCCCCCTGGATCGGGATCACAATTTGCAAGTTGCGGCAGTCACACAATATTCATCTTCCGGTCATTAAATTGACATCAAGGAACAAGCCCATCACCATCGGGTCAAAATAGATGCAGTCGCACCGCAGCGACCCCACCCGCTCCAAGGATGAGCCCACTATGAATGCCCCCGTTTTCGGCCGCAGCTCCCCCCCGCCATCTCGTCTGGCCAGGCTGCTGTTTGGCCTGCTGGTCGCGCTGCTGCTGCTGACGCTCATCCTGCCGGTGCTCAACCCCGGCAGCTGGCTCGGCCGTGCCCAGCCGCTGATCCTGGGGCCCGCCGATCAGCCGCTCGCCACCCTCAGCCGCCACAGCCTGCTCTACAAGAGTGACAGCCGCGGCCTCTACCTGGTGGTGCGCAGCCAATGGCAGCTGCTCAAGCCGTTGCAGGAGGGGGACAAGGTGCGGGTCGAGCTGCTCAACGACAGGGGCGAGCGCATCGATCAGCTGAGTCAGTCGGTGAACAAGCGGCAGAAATGTCGCAAGGAGCGCTGCACCCTGGATCTCAACAGCGCCTTGCGGGCGCCGGATGATGCCCTCGACAGCCGTTACCAGCTGCGCATCGGCCTGCTGCTCAAGGATCGACCCGAGAGCGGCGAGTACAGCCAGATCCTGCAGACCCTGCCGGAGCGCGGCTTCAATCTCAGCTACCTGATGACCAGCCTGCTGCTGGTGCTGCTGGCCAGCGCCCTGGTGCTCAGGGCCTTGCTGCCACAGCTGCGTCACAGCATGGCCTCGCGGGTGTTTGGCAGCCTGCTGCTCGGCAACCTCACCTTCGTGCTGCTGCACGGCTTCGTGGTGTTCAAGCTCGGGGAGTTTCTGCTCTGGTCAGGATTTAGGCCCGAGCACTATTACCTGGCCTGGGGCAGCATGGTGCTGGGCTGGAGCCTCTGCGCCCTGGCGGGCTTCAATCTCTACATGGGGCTGGTCTTTACGGCTCTTTCGGGCATAGGCCTGCTCGCCAACTTCATGAAGATCGCCATCTACGGGGTGCCGCTCGGGGGCGACGATCTCGGCAACCTGATGGCGCTGCTGCACATACTGCTCGATCAACATCCTGTGCTGCCGGTGCTGGGCGGCGTCCTGCTGCTGTGGCTCTGCTGGCGCTTTGCCCTGTCGCGCTGGGTGCTGCGCACCGTCGCCGCCACCGCCGCCTTCTTCGCGCTCTGCGTGTTCGCCACCCAGACCGGCAACAAGCTGCTGGGGGCCAACGTCCGCTACGTGGACAGGGCGGTCAACTATCACAGGGACATCATCCGCTCCGGCCCCGGCCTCTACCTGTTCAACCTGGTGGACGAGATGCTGCAAAGCGGCAACGTCTTCCGCTATCCCCTGCAGATCAACGAGCGTACCCCCGAGCTCGGTCACCGGGATCCCGTCCAGTCGGCCCTGGGCCCCTCCCCGCGCTTCGATCTGGTGATAGTGCTGCAATACGAGTCGCTCTGGCTCGACTGGCAAGGCAGGATCTGCGCCCCCGCCCCCACCCTGAGCCTGCCCGCCGGGGTGGCGCAGTGGCGCAAGACCATCCACTCCCCCACCACCGGCGGCATGACGGTGCTGGCGGAGTTCGAGATGAACACCGGCCTGCCGGTGGGCCTGCTCAAGCAGGGGGTGGTGCCCTACTACTATCTCTCGGCGCAGGTGCCTGGGCTGGCGCAGAGCGCGAAGAAAAACGGCTACAAGACCCTGTTCGCCCACCCCTATGTGGAGAAGTTCTGGGGCCGCGCCAAGGCCATACCGGCGCTCGGTTATGAGGAGCGCTGGTTCGATACCCGCTTCACCAGCCTGGAGCACAAGGGGCTCTACATCTCCGACGATGCGCTGATCGATCACCTGCTCAAGCGCAGCGAGCAGGACAGCCAGCCGCTGTTCGCCTACGCGGTCACCATGCAGGGCCACGGCCCCTTCGATGGCAATCGCTATCAGGCCCAGCAGATCGACAAGGCCTGCCCGGATCAGAGCCCGGCCGATCGGCAGTTGCTCAACACCTACTACACCGGGGTGGTGGATGCCATGGCCTCCCTGGAGCGGCTGCTCAAGACGCTGGATCAATCCGGCAAACGCTACCTGGTGGTGGCCTTTGGCGATCACCAGCCGTTCCTGATGTCGGCGGGCAAGGGCATCCACGGGGACAAGCCGCCCCGCGACGCCCCCTACCAGATCCCCATGATGGCCTTCACCCGCGACGATGGCTCCCTGTCGCTGGCGCGCCAGTTTGACCCGGTGCGCCAGCTCTATCAGATGGGCCAGGCCACCCGCCAGTTGCTGGCAGGCGACCTCACCCCCATCCCGGAACTGGCCCTGCTCCACCCAGTGCTGGGGGAGGAGAAGGGCTTCGATCCCTCGCCGCTGGTGCCGCAGATCCGCGCCAGCTTCCGGGCCGACGCCCTGCCCTGATCCTGCCAGAAGGTGAAAGCAAAGAGGCCGCATCCGCGGCCTCTTTTTGTCTCTGGCAAGCCCTCGTTAGCGCCACCAGGGCTCGCACAGGCTCAGGCGCTGGGCATCCAGATCCAGCTCGGCCTCGATGCCGAGCGGCACCGTCAGCATGGGGTGGGTGTGGGCGCAGTCGAACTCCGCCAGGATGGGAAACCTGGGCTCCCCCACCTGCTCCAGCAGTATGTCGAGCGGCCGCTTGCCGCTGCCCTGGCCGTCGAACAGCTCGTGCTTGCCGAGCACCAGGGCACCGATGCGCTCGAACACCCCGCACAGCTTGAGGTGGGCGAAGGAGCGCTCCACCGTCTCCGCCGACATGAGGCTGTCTTCCAGCAGCAGAATGTCCCCCGTTTCGATCGGCGGCATATAGGGCGAGCCCCAGATCCCCGCCAGGGTGTTGAGGTTGCCGCCGATCAGCCTGCCCCTCACCCGGCCGCTGCCCACCGAGATCAGCCGGTTTGGCTGGCACTGCTTGGCGCGGGTCTGCTGCTCCCAATCCAGCCGCTCCTCGGTCCAGTGCGTCGGTGTTGGCAGCCGGTGCGGCAAGGGTCGCTCCCCTGCCCCGCAGATCGCCAGGAAAGCGGCCAGAGTCTCATCAACCAGCGGCGGCAACTCGCCAAAGGAGGCCACCAGCGCCGGACCGTAGAAGGTCACCAGGCCGGTCTGGGCATGGATGCCGAGCAGCAAGGCGGTCACATCCGAGTAGCCGATGAGGATCTTGGGATCTCTTCTAAGCGCCTCGTAGTCGAGATAGGGCAGCAGGGAGTTGGAGTTGCTGCCGCCGATGACCGACATGATGCAGCGCACTTCTGGATCCCGGATGAGCGCGTTGAGCTCTTCGGCCCGCGCCGCGATGGAGCCGGAGCGCCAGTGATCCCGCTCCCCAGTCAGGCTGCCCGCCTTGAGTGCGAAGCCCTGCGCCGCCAGATACGCCTTGGCGCGGGCGAAGCGGTTCGGCGCCCAGGCGGTGGCCGCGCTGGAGGGGGAGAAAAAGCCGATGGTGTCGCCACGCTTGAGTCGCGTGGGCTTGATGGGTGTCATAAGGTCCGCTCCTTGGTCCTGCGCCGCCCTCAGGGCGTCGGCATGGGATAAAGGATCCATATTACGACATACAAGGAGACCAAAAATAGCGCCAAATGGCGACTTTCCGTCAGAAACAACAAAGCCGATGAGCGGCTCATCGGCTTGTCATCGAGACGCGGGTGTCAGAGCACCACGGCGGTGCCGCTGATGCTAACCATCAGCATGCTGCCATTTTGCCCCACCACCTCGTAGTCGATGTCGATGCCGACCACGGCGTTGGCACCCAGTGCCTGCGCGCGCTCTTTGAGCTCATCGAAGGCGATCTCGCGGGCCCGGGCCAGCTCTTTCTCGTAGGCACCGGAGCGGCCACCGATGATGTCGCGGATGCCGGCGAACAGATCCTTGAAGATGTTGGCGCCGAGGATGGCTTCGCCCACCACTATGCCGCGGTACTCGCGAATGGCCTTGCCTTCCAGGGTGGGGGTTGTTGAGAGGATCATCATAAACTCCAGCTGAGATAATGGGTTCCAGACTACCCCAAAGCCGCGGCCGGCAACATACCCCCACCGCTAATAGCCAGTCGCTCGATAAGGCCTCTCGGCGCCTCGCGGGCACCGGGCCGCGGCCATAAAAAAGGAGAGGCCAGGCCTCTCCTTCTGTCACCTGGCGATCAGACGCCGGCTTAGTGCAGCTTCATGCTCGGGCGCAGCACCCGGTTGATGCGGCCCACCAGCATGATGAGGCCGGTCTTGATGTAGCCGTGCAAGGCGACCTGGTGCATCCGGTAGAGGGAGATGTAGACCATGCGCGCGAGGTAGCCTTCCACCATCATGGAGCCACGCATCAGGTTGCCCATCAGGCTGCCCACGGTGGAGAAGCGGCTCAGGGAGACCAGGGAGCCGTGATCGTGATAGAGGTAGGGCTTCAGCTCGCCACCGTTCATCTTGGCCAGGATGTTCTTGAACGCCTGGGTCGCCATCTGGTGGGCGGACTGGGCGCGCGGCGGCACGAACTTGCCATCCGGCTGCGGGCAGGCAGCGCAGTCGCCGATGACGAAGATGTTCTCGTCACGGGTGGTCTGCAGTGTCTCTTTCACCACCAGCTGGTTGATGCGGTTGGTCTCGAGCCCGGCGATCTCCTTCATGAAGTCCGGCGCCTTGATGCCGGCGGCCCACACCATCAGGTCCGCTTCGATCAGCTCCCCATCCTTGGTGTGCAGCCCCTCGCTGGTGGCTTCGGTGATCATGGTGGCGGTACGCACGTCCACCCCGAGCTTGACCAGCTCCTGGTGAGCGGCGCCGCTGATGCGCTCCGGCAACGCCGGCAGGATGCGGGGGCCCGCTTCTACCAGTGTCACCTTGAGGCTGTCGGTGGTGAGGTTCTTGAAGCCGTAGGCATAGAGCTGCTCCACCGCGTTGTAGAGCTCGGCGGAGAGCTCGACCCCGGTAGCGCCGCCGCCGACGATGGCGATCTTCACCTTGTCGCCCGGCTGGTATTCGGTGGCGAACTGCAGGAAGCGGTTCATCATGCTGTTGTAGAAGCGGTGCGCCTGGGACGGGCTGTCCAGGAAGATGCAGTGATCCTTGATGCCCTTGGTGTTGAAGTCGTTGGAGACGGAGCCGATGGCCATCACCAGCACGTCGTAGGCCACTTCCCGCTCATGCACCACCAGCTCGCCGTTGTCGTCGTGGATCGGCGCCAGCACAATGCGTTTCTCGTCGCGCTTGATGTCGGTCAGGCTGCCCAGCTGGAAGTCGAAGCCGTGGTTCTTGGCATGGGACTGGTAGCTCAGGGCATCGATGCCCGCATCCATGGAGCCGGTGGCCACTTCGTGCAGCAGGGGCTTCCACAGGTGGGTGCGGTTGCGATCGACCAGGGTTACCTTGGCCTTGTTCTTCTTGCCCAGCTTGCGACCCAGGCTGGTCGCCAGCTCCAGACCGCCGGCGCCGCCACCTACAACGACAATATTCATCATGATGATTTTCCTTGGTTCCTCAAAACGAAAGGGAGCCATTGGCTCCCTAAAACGAAATCGGTTGACGTGATGGTTCAAGCTTCCTTGAAGGCCTTCATCCGCTGCAGATGATACGAGATGTTCTTGAATTTGTGAGTCTCGTGCTCATCCCATACGATGTCGTAATAGTTCTTCAATTCACGTTCAGTTTCACGATTATCGCGGATTTCATCCTGAACGGAAAGGATACACAGGCAGTTTCCTGAATTTTTCTTACGAAATTCGGTTACACACTTGGTGCCGATGTCGTCGTACTCTTCCGGCCTGTCGATCTTGCCCTGCATGTTCTCTGCCGGGTGCAGATTGGGGTTGAAGATCACCTGCTTGATGCCGCACAGGAAGCCGATCCGCTCGCTCCAGTAGCCCCCCAGCCCCACCCCGCAGATCAGCGGCTTGGGGTCAGTGCTCATGTCGAGCTGCTTCTTCACTTCCTTGAGCAGATGACTCATGTCGTGGCGCGGGTGCACCGTGCTGTAGTGAACGAAGCGCACATCATCATCGATAAACTGCAACTGCAGCACTTTCTCATGATTGCCGGGGCTGGTGGCATCGAAGCCATGCAGATAGATGATCATGGATAAGACCTCAGGAACTGTGTCGGTTCTATCGAAACTACCCCAGCGACCGGCCGTGGCGCCACCAAAACATCCAACTTTCTTGCTTTGGATCACGCCCCCAGCCGCCTGAAAACGCATTTCATCCGGGGGTTGTGGTCACTCGCGGACAAATCGACCCGATTGCGCCGCTGCCCGGCGGGCCTGACGAGCGAAAAACCCCGCCTCTCGGCGGGATCTTGTCAGCTGGCGAGAGGGCCCAGGCCTCAGCCCTGGGTCTGCTCGAAGCGATCCACCGCCGCGGCCACCAGCGCCAGGCTGCCCTGCCAGAAGGCCGCCTCACGGATGTCCTGCCCCAGGTGCTTGGCCACCAGATCCTCGGCGCTCATGCGGCCGGTGTCGCGCAGCAGGGCGCGGTACGCCTCGGCCACGTTCGCCTCCCCCTGCGCCTGGCGGCTCATCAGCTGGTGGTAGACCCCGAGGCTGAACAGGTAGCCAAACAGGTAGGGGTAGTTGTAGAAGCCGAAGCCGGCGATGGAAAAGTGCGCCTTGGCGGCCCAGAACATGGGGTGATAGCGCGCCAGGCTCCCCTCGTACCAGCGGCCCCAGGCCTCATCGGTCAGACTCTTGAGCCGCGCCGCCGGGACATAGCCCTGCTCGCGCTCGGCCACCAGCGCCAGCTCGAAGTCGAAGCGGGCCGGGATGTTGACCAGGAAGGTGGCGGCGCCGTCCGCCTCGGCCCAGGCGATGGCCTGGCGCTGCTCCGGGTTCTGGGCCTGCTCGAACAGGGCGCTGCGCACCAGGGTCTCGGCGAAGATGGAGGCGGTCTCCGCCAGGGTCATGGGGTAGCCGCGCTGGCTCATGGGCAGATCGCGGATAAGCCAGTTGTGCCAGGCGTGGCCCAGCTCGTGGGCGAGCGTGATGACGTTGTCCATGGTGCCGGCATAGGTGATGAAGACCCGCGGCTCCACCGGCTCGGCAAACTTGGTGCAGTAGGCGCCGGTGCGCCGGTTCGGGGTCGGCGCCGCGTCTATCCAGCCGCGCTCGGCCATCATGCGGGCGAACTCCCCCATCTCGGGATCGAAGCGGGTGAAGGCCGCGGCTATGATGTCGATGGCCTCCTCGAACGTTATGGTCCGGCTGACCGAGGCCGGGGGCGGCGCGAACAGGTCCTCCGGCCCCAACTCGTCGATGCCGAGTTTGCCGGCCATCAGCCCTAGGGCACGCTGGCCCAGGCCGCGGGCTCTATAGGTCTCGGCCATCATGGTGTCCAGGGTGGCGCGCTCTATGTGGCTCTGGTGACAGGAGAGATCCAGCGCATCAAGCTGACGCACCTTGCCGCGCTGGCGGGCCAGCTCGAGGCGCCAGCCGTTGAGGGCATTGAGGATGGCGGCCACCGTCTCCTGCTCCCCTTCCCAGCCGGCGCTGATGGCATCGAAGGCCTCCCGGCGCAGGGCTCTCTCCGGACTGGACAGCAGGTTGCTCGCCTCGGCCAGCCCCCTCTCCCGCCCATCGATGTGCAGGCGGATCTTGCCCACCAGATCGTTGTAGAGGTTGCCCCAGGCGTGCAGGCCATCGGTACCGAGGCCGATCACCAGCTGCTCGGCCTCCACCGGCAGGCGCTGATCCTGCAGCCGGCGCTCGTGGCGCAGGCGGTAATCCTCCTCCCCCAGCAGCGGATCCTGCATCAGCCGCTCGAATTCGGATTCAGGCAGCCCCAGCATCAGATCCTCCACCGGCGCCAGGGCCTTGAACAGGTCCGCATTGAGGGCGCGGGCACGGGAGGCCAGCTGCTTGGCGAGCGGATCCCGGGCATCCTGACTGCCCTGCGAGGCCGCCAGCACGGCGATGTTCCAGCCGATGTTGCGGATGCGCTGGGCGCGCAGGCGTACCTCGCGCAGGAAATCCTGCAGGGCATCGGCCTGCTCGCGCACCGCCCCTAGGCCATTGATGAAGCCGGTCAGCTCGTCGAGGCTGGCGCGGGCCAGGCTCATGTCCGCCTCCAGCATGGCGCTGTCGAGGGAGGGGTAGATGTGCTGGTTGTGCCACTGCTGTGGGTAGACTGGTTGTTGCATCAGACGCTCGTGTTCGGAGACGGGCCCTGGCCCGTCATGAAATAGGGGTGGCCCCCGGCGAGGGCCACGATTAAGGGTTGCAATGGGCTATATCAGCCGCTCGAGGCGGCTGACCGCCGCCTCCACCTGGCGCAGGCTCTCCTGCCAGAAGGCGGGCTCGCGAATGTCGACGCCCAGGTGCTTCTCCACCAGATCCTCGGCGCTCATGCGGCCGGTGTCGCGCAGCAGCTCCCGATAGGCCTGGACAAACTCCTTCCCGGCCCGCTCCTTCTGGGCATAGAGCCCCAGGCTGAACAGGTAGCCAAACAGATAGGGGTAGTTGTAAAAACCGAGCTCGGTGATGGAGAAGTGGCTCTTGCTGGCCCAGAACAGCTCGTCATATTGGCTGAGGCTGTCACCATACCACTGCTCCTTCATGGATTTCATCATGCCGCGCAGCTCGCCGGCCCCCACATAGCCCTGCTCCCGCGCCGCCACCAGCGCCCGCTCGAAGTGGAAACGGGACGGAACGTCGAGCAGCAGGCTGGCGGCCCGCTCCCCCTCCAGCCAGGCGATGGCCCTGCGCTGCTCCATGTTGTCGGTGGCGGCCAACAGGGCATCGCGCACCAGGGTCTCGGCAAACAGCGAGGCGGTCTCGGCCAGCGTCTTGGGGTAGTCGCGCTGCGCCAGCGGCGCGTCCCGCAGCAGCCAGCTGTGCCAGGCGTGGCCAAGCTCGTGGGCCAGGGTGATGAGGTTGTCCATGGTGCCCTCGAAGGTGAGAAACACCCGAGGCTCGGCGGGCTCGGCATACTCGGTGCAATAGGCGCCGCTGCGCCTGTGTTCGCTCGGGGCCGCATCGATCCAGCCCCGCTCGGCCATCATGTGGACGAAGGCCCCCATCTCGGGGTCAAACCCGGCGAAGGCGTCGGCCACCAGCGTCAGCGCCTGCTCGAAGTCGATATTGATAGGTGTCAGCGCAGGGGGCGGCGCATAGAGATCCCAGGGGGCGAAGTCGGTGATCCCCTGGGCGCTCGCCATGGCGCGCAGCGCCCGTCTGCCCAGCTCCTTGTGGGCCTCGGCCTCTGCCATCAGGGTATCCAGCGTGCTGCGCTCGAGATGGCCCTGATGACAGGAGAGCGCCAGGGCATCGAGCCGCTGCCGCTGGCCACGCCGGCTGGCGAGCTCGTTGCGCCAGCCGTTGATGGCATTGAGGATGGCGGCCACCGTCTCCTGCTCCCCGGCCCAGGCCTGTTGAATGCCATGCCAGGCACTGGCGCGCCGCGCCCTGTCCGGGTGGGACAGCAGATTGTCCGCCTGGGCCAGCCCCATGGGTTCTCCGTCCACCAGCGGTCTGAGCCGGGCCACCAGGCTGTCGTAGAGATGGCCCCAGGCGTGCAGCCCATCCACCCCCAGCCCCTCGATCAGCTGCTCGCTCTCGAGCGACAGCCGCTGATCCTGCAACTGGCGATCGTGGCGAATGGCATAGGCCAGCTCGAACAGCTCGGGATCCTGCAGCAGGGCCCGCACCTGATCCTCGGGGGCGTTCAGCCAGAACAGGGTCATCGGCTTGATGAGCTGGGCGAGGCTCGCCTGCAACTGCTGGCCGCGGGAGAGCAGCACCTTGGCCGGCTCGTCGCGACCGTTGCGGCTGAGCCGGTTGTAGCCGTAGACCTGGGCATTCCAGGCCAGCCGCCTCACCTCATCCGCCTGGCGCCGAATGGCCCGCAGCAGATGGCGCAAGGCGTTGATGTCATGGGTCTCTGGCAACTCGGCCAGCAGGGGGATCAAGGTAGACAGGAGCTGGTGGGCGTGCTGGAAATCGGCGTCGACGGCCGGGCAATCGGGGGCGGCATAGATGTGATCATCCAGCCAAGCGGTTGTGGTCATAACTGTCCTTATTGTTTGCATCCATGGCAGCTGGCTCCGTCTCTGTGGACGGATGCCAGCCAGGATAGTACGAAGGGGGCCGGCGCTTGCCTAGCCCCCATTCGCGTCAACAAACGGGACAGAGGATGAGTGCGACGGCCCCTGTCGGCCGCCTCACCCACGGCCGTTATTTGGCGGGCTTCAACTTGCTCACCAGGGTCATGGCCAGCACCAGCACCAGGCCCGCCACCACGCCGGCCACCGCATTGAGCAGGGTCGGCGTCAGGGCGGCCAGCACTGTGCCCACGGTTGGCAGGGTGGCCACGGCCTCGGCGGCCCCCTCCACCAGGTGATGGGCGAAGGGCCAGCCGTGCACCAGGATGCCGCCGCCGACCATGAACATGGCGATGGTGCCGACCAGCGCCAGCAGGTGCATCAGGCGGGGAGCCGTCACCAGCAGGCCGCGCCCCAGCAGGCGGCGCAGGGCGCCGGCGTCCGGCTTCTTCAGCAGGTGCAGGCCGATGTCGTCCAGCTTGACGATGAGCCCCACCAGGCCATAGACCCCCACCGTCATCAGCAGGGCGATGCCCGCCACCACCGAGATCTGCAGGGAGAGGCTGGTGCCTTGGACTGTGCCGAGGGCGATGACGATGATCTCGGCGGAGAGGATGAAGTCGGTGCGAATGGCCCCCTTTATCTTCTGCTGCTCATAGGCCAGCATATCGTCCGGCACGGGCTCCGCCCCCGGTCCCGACCCCTCGTCGCCGTGGGGTAGAAACTTGTGGGCCAGCTTCTCCGCCCCCTCGAAACAGAGGTAGGCGCCCCCCAGCATCAGCAGGGGGGTGATGAGCCAGGGCACCAGCACGCTGATGGCGATGGCGGCCGGCACCAGGATCAGCTTGTTGCGAAAGGACCCCTTGGCCACCGCCCACACCACCGGCAGCTCCCGCTCGGCGCGCACCCCGGAGACCTGCTCGGCGTTGAGGGCCAGATCGTCCCCCAGTACCCCGGCGGTCTTCTTGGCCGCCGTCTTGGTCATCAGCGCCACGTCATCGAGCACGCTGGCAATATCATCGAGCAGGGCCAACAGACTGGTTCCGGCCATATCAAGCATTCCTCATATCAGTGGTGAGAGCCCCTCGGGCAGATGGCCTGGCGACGACCTTGCTCATCAGGGGTTCCGCATTGCGGGCAAAAGATGGCACAGTGTAACGAGAAGCCGCCGTTTCGGCAGCACCCATAGCAGGGTCAATTGACCTTGTTTTACCCGCAAGCCCCTAGCCCAAGGAGTTCCCATGCAACCCTGGCAACCTCTGCTCGATTTCTGGTTTGGCGATGATGCCGACGACGCCGCCCGCGCCAGCCGGCAGGCCCCGCTCTGGTGGGGCAAAAGCAGCGAGACAGATGCGCTGATCGCCAGCCGCTTCGGCGCACTGGCCAAGGCGGCCGCCGCCGGTGAGCTGGCCCCCTGGGCCGAGGTGCCCGTCGGCCGGCTGGCGCTGATCCTGCTGCTCGATCAGCTGCCGCGCAACATCCATCGCGGCACCCCGGGCGCCTTTGCCCAGGATCCGCTGGCCCGCGAGCTCTGCCTGAAGGGCTTGTCGCTCGGGGCGGACAGGGCGCTCTCGCCGCTGGCGCGGCTCTTCTTCTACCTGCCGCTGGAACACGCGGAGTCCCGGGAGCAGCAGACTCGCAGCGTGGCACTGTTCGAGGGGCTGGCGGCCGAGCAGGAGGGCAGCCCCGCCGGGGTCACCTTCGCGGGCTTCGCCGACTACGCCCGCCGCCATCAGGTGATCGTCGAGCGCTTCGGCCGCTTCCCCCATCGCAACGCCATCCTGAGCCGCACCGACACGCCGGAGGAGGCGGCCTTCTTGCTGCAACCCGGCTCGGGCTTCTAGGCCCCACAGCAAACCGCAGAGATAAAAAAACGGGCCCACTGGGCCCGTTTCGCATTGCAAGGATTGGCTTGGGGGATCAGGCCGCCTCCGCCAGCGCCTCCTCTTTCTTCTGGTACGCCTGGGGCGAGAGCCCCAGCAGCTCCTGCACGGTCGATGCCACAGTGATGGAGGAGATGGTGCCCACCAGGATGCCGGCGAACAGGGTGAAGGAGAAGCCGTAGAGCGCATCGCCGCCGAACAGCAGCAGGGCCCCGACGGTGAAGAGGGTGGTGCCCGAGGTGATCATGGTGCGGCTGAAGGTGGCCTTGATGGCCACGTCCGAGCACTCGTGGATCCCCATCTGGGTGCGCGAGCTGAGCAGGTCCCGCAGCCGGTCCGAGATGACGATGCTGTCGTTGAGCGAGTAGCCGATCACCGCCATCAGGCCGGCGATCACGTTGAGATCGAACTCGATGTGGAACAGCGCCAGCAGCCCCAGCGCCACCAGACCGTCGTGCAGCACCGACACCAGGATGCCGATGGCCTGGCGCCACTCGAAGCGCACCGCCAGATAGGCGGAGATGGCCAGGGAGGCCACCAGCACCGCCAGCATCCCCTGCTGGAACAGCTCGGCGCCCACCTGGGGGCCGACTATGGTGGTGCGCAGCAGCTCCACCGGCAGGCCGAGCTGCTGGCTCAGCATCACAGCCAGCTCCTCGGCCGGCCAGGGCAGCTCGTGGGGCGGCAGCTTGATGAGCCACTCCCCCGGGATGCCGGCGCCGCCGAGCTCCACCGCCCCCGCCAGCGGGGCGCTCAGCAGGGCATTGAGCTCGTGGGCCTCCTTCAGGGTCTGGATGCGAAACTCCAGCAGTATGCCACCGGTGAAGTCGAGCCCGAGCGACAGCCCGTTGATGGCCAGCACGGCGACGCTCGCCACGGTCAGCAGCACGGAGATCCACAGTCCGATGTAACGCCAGCGGGTCAGGCCCATGGCAGCGATCATTCTCAGCATTGTTCTTCCCTCGACAGCAGATGGCTCGGGCTTCCCAGCGGGAAGCCGGTGGCGCGGAGCAGGCTCGAACCCACGGCGCTATGACACAGGCAACTCGTTCTGATCATGGTCATACCCTCAGCAGCTTGGCGCTGCTCTTGCCCCAGAGGGGGTTGATGATGGCGCGGGTGCCCCAGATGCCGGTCACCATGCTGGAGATGAGCCCCAGGATCAGGGTGATGGAGAAGCCCTGCAGCGGGCCTGAGCCGATGGAGTAGAGCACCACGGCGCAGATCAATGTGGTGATGTTGGCGTCGAAGATGGTGCGAAACGCCGAGCGATAGCCAAAATCGATGGCGTTGGCCAGGCTCCCCCCCTCCCGCAGCCGATCCTTGATCCGCTCGAAGATGAGCACGTGGGTGTCCACCGCCATGCCGACGGTGAGCACCAGCCCGGCGATCCCCGGCAGGGTCAGCACGGCCCCCGGCAGCACCGCCAGCATGCCCACCTGCATCAGCAGGTTGGCGATGAGCGCGGTGATGGCGACCCAGCCGAACTTGCGATACCAGGCCATCATGAACAGCATCATGCCCGCCATGCCGAACGCCAGGGCGGTGAAACCCGCCTCTATGTTCTGCAGCCCCAGGGTCGGGCCGATGGAACGTTCCTCCAGGATCTTGAGCGGTGCGGTGAGGGCGCCTGCCCGCAGCAGCATGGCCAGCTCCTGAGCCTCGGGCAGACTGCCAATACCTGTGATGCGGAACTGGTTGCCGAGCGCCGTCTGTATGGTGGCGACGTTGATCACCTCGCTCTGGGCCCGCAGCTTGCCCTGGGCGTTGGTCTTGTATTCGGTGAAGACGGTGGCCATCGGCTTGCCCACATGCTGGCGACTGAACTGATTCATCTTGCTGCCACCCAGGCTGTCGAGCACGATATTGACCTGGGGTTGGCCCATCTCGCCCATATTGGCGCGGGCATCGACGATGTGCTCACCGCTCAGCACCGGCTTGCGCGCCAGACCGACCGCCTGACCGCTGCGATCCGCCATGAAGAAGCGGCTGGCGGCCTGGGCCTCGTAAAAGGCCAGCGACGCGGTGGCGCCTATCACTTCCTTGGCCTGCTTGGGATTGTGTACCCCGGGCAGCTCGATGCGGATGCCATCCTGGCCCTGACGCTGGACCGAGGCCTCGACGATGCCGAGCTCGTTGATCCGCTTCTTCAGGATCGACAGGTTCTGGGTCACGGCGTTGTTGGCCAGCAGGGTGCGCTCGGCCTCGCTCATCACCAGCCGCAGCTCATTGCCGCTGCGGTTCAGCGTCCACTGATCCTGCCGGGTACCGGCAGAATCCTTGATGATGTTGAGCCAAGGGGCCTGATCGGCCACCTCGGGCAGCGTGACTCTCACCTCCCCCTCGCTCACCCGGGCCACGTTGGCGCCGCGCAGGCGCGCCTCGCGGAACTGGGTGCGCAGCATGTCCACCAGGTTCTTGGTCTGGTTGTCCACCACGAAGCTGAGATCGACCCCGATCAGCAGCTGGGAGCCGCCGCGCAGGTCCAGCCCGAGCTTGATGGGGGCGGCGCCGAGCTGGCTGATCCAGGTCGGGGCATTGGAGTAGAACTCCAGGGTCAGGGCCGCGCTGTCATGACCCTGCTGCTCCAGCAGCTGCTTGGCCCTTTGCTGATCGGCCTGGCTGTTGAATACCAGCTCGACCCGCTCTTTCTGCTGCACCTGTTTGACCGGCTCTATCTGGTGATCGCGCAGCAGGCTGCGCTGCGCCTCGGTCAGGCTGGTCTGGCCGTGCAGGCCGAGGGAAGGCTGCTCACCGAAGAAGGTGGGCAGGGAATAAAACGCGAAGGTCAGCAGCATGAGCAGCAGCAGGGCGTACTGCCACAGGTTCATGCGGTTCAGGGTGATGCGACTCTTTTTTCTCATGGCAAAGGCCTCTGTCGGGCGAAGGCGGCGGGCACGAAACCAGGGTTCGCACCACGCAAGAAAATTCAAATGAGATGGCGGGCCCGTTCACATGCGGTGAACAGGCTTTATGAGCGGCGATGAGGCAGTGCGGTAAGGCCAGACCCCATCGGGATCAGGCGAGATGACTCTGGGAGAAACGGTATTGCAGATGCTGGCGTTGCAAGCGATGCCGGTGAATGGTGGCAAAGCGATCGCGGAAGCTGTGTTTGGGGTAGAGCAGGGCGGCGTAGAGCAGCAGGCCACACAGCAGCAATAGGATGGCCTGCTGTGACCAGCTCATGATCAACTCGTAGACGACGCTCTTTGGCTGGTTGTCGCCGCGCAGGGAGTGCTCGAGGCGCAGCAGATGATTCTGGTGGGAGCCGACAAACTTGACGACGCCGTCGTCGCTGTCGCTGGCGCCGTGGCTGGCCTGTACCAGCTCGGACTGATCCCCTGCGCCGGCCTCCGTCATCATCTGGCTCTGCTGGGCGGCGGACCGATGAGCGGATACCTTGAGCCCCTCCACCGAGACGGTAGAGAGCAACAGAGTGAGCGCGATGAGCAGGGTCATCGTCGCCAGTTTCACTTTGTCCAGCAGGCTCAAACGGTTAATTCCTGAAAAATAGAGGGGGCAAACTACCACAGCCCCCCGGATAGAACAAGGACGGCAGGCCTCGCGGCCTGCCGTCCTTGTCCCCTAGGGGACGCGCCATCAGCCGCCTTTGGTCATGGCCGCGAAGTCCTCGGCATAGTCCTTGAGCAGGCTATAGAGGTGGGCACGCTGGGAGAGATCCATCGACTGGCTGAGATCGCTGAGCCACTTGATGGTGCGCTGGCGGGACTGGTCGGTGTAACCGGTGAAGCGCCCGTCCATCAGGCCGTCCCCCTGTTGCAGCAGACGGGTCAGCTCCTTGCCAAAATCCGGGCTCTGGCGCTGCTTCATCAGCCGATCCAGCTCCAGGCTCCAGGCCCCCTGGAACTCCAGCCAGGGCCCCATCATCTCGTATTGCCACTCGGCCCATTGGGCGATCAGCGGCTCCTGGGCCGGCTTGACCCTGCCTATCCAGAACCGCAGCCGCTCGTTCATCTTCTCCCTGAAGCCCTTGAGCATCTCCTCCCTGGACTCGGTGGCGAAGTCATGCTGGCGCTCCTGCTGGCGCTTCACCCTGTCGGTCATGAAGTGGGCCACCTGGGCGTCGGTCAGGGTGCTCGCCAGCCGTACGGTGCGGGGGATGGCATTCTCCAGGGTGCGGGTCAGGCTGCCCTGTACCTTGTCGAGATGATACTCGACCTGGACCGGGCTCATGGGGCTCGCCACCGCCTTGGCCAGAGCATCGAGATCCCTGGCGTAGATGGGCAGCTCATGTTGGCGATGCCAGGCCATCAGCCCCTTCACCTCGCTGTCGAGCAGCTTCTTCTGGCTGCGATCCAGGGAAAAATAGTCGTCCAGCTGCCAGACGATGGCCGAGTCGAGCCAGTAGTAGATCACCCGGGTCGCGCAGCCCGTCAGCAGCAGACAGAGCAGCAGCAGGCTCCAGCTACGGGGTTGACGCCATGAGAATGTGGTCACCATGCATGCCTCCAATTCGTTGAAAAATAAGCGTCATTCGATGCACTTGAGCCAGTATCACTCCAGACGTTGGCGGTGGCTGTCGATCAGGGTCTGATAATCGGGGCCGGCTTGTTGCTCCGCCATCAGCAGGCCCCACAGCAGGGCGATGTAGTCGACCCATGGCAGGAAGGCGTCGGCCTGAAATCCCTTGCCATTGAGCAGCTTATGAGCGCCTCCCCTGTCTTCAAGATAGCAGTTCTCCAACTGACTCTGCTGTTCTTCGCTCCAACCGTGGGTGCGCACTATGCTGGCGAGCTCGAACCCCGGGTGGCCGGCGGCGCCATACTCCCAGTCGATGACCCAGGGTCGGCTGCCCAACAAGTTAGCCGGATTGAGATCGTGATGGCAAGGGAGCCAGCAATCGTCCGGCTCGCGGCTGGCGAGCAGGCCCCGCTCCAGCGCAGGCAACCAGGCTGGCACCTGGGCCAGCCTGGCGCGATAACCGGCGCTATGGGCCCGCACCGCCATCACCACCCGGGGCAGCGGCAGCCGGTGCAGGCGGCGCAGCACCTCGGCCAGCAGGCGGGGCTGTTCGGCCGGCGGGGGCGGCACCTGGACCCAGTTCGGCTCGTCGCACCAGTCCAGCAGCATCAGGCCGGAGGCCGGATCGCTGTGATGGCACGCCAGGGCCAGCCCCTGCCCCACGGCCCCCTGGTAGAGCTGCCATTCGGTGGCCCGATCGATGCCGAGCCGCACCGGGTCCGGGTGACCGAGCCGCAAAAAGTAGCTGCGCCCCGAGGAGAGGCGCAGCCGGTAGTTGCAGTTGGTCAGGCCGAGGGCAAGGGGCTCGAGCTTCCCCTGGCGCCAGGGGGCCGGCAGGCGGTTCAGCAGCTCGAGCTCGGCCAGATCGCCGGACTGGGTCCGCGCCGCAGCGACAGCTTTGTGCAGATTAGCGGGCTGTTTGTTCACATCACCAAGCTTCTTGTTCACATCACCAACCGAAGGTGGAGGTCTTCGCCTGCTTGCGGATCTCTTTCTGATCGGCCCACAGCAGCTCGCCGTTCTGCAGATCCATCAGGTTCATGGTCATCTGGTAGTAGACGTCCTTCACCTTGCCGTTGTCCTTGACGATGCTGGCCAGGTTGCCATAGACCATGTAGCGGGCGCCGGTCTGCTTGCCCAGGCGCACCATGGAGGCGGAGTCCACCATGCCGCTGCTCTGCTGATACTCGAGCTGCTGCTTGACCGCGGCCACCTTGCTCATGTCGACGAAGCGGAACTTGCCGGCCCGCAGCAGCTTGGTGCGCATGGTGTCGGTGATGGCCTCGGTGTCGATGTGCTCCGAGGTCTTGTTGCGGATGCTGTCCATAAACAGCACGGGACGGCCCGCCGCGGTGATCTCGCCGGTGGCGGGAGAGCTCAGCATGGAGTCCGCCATCTTGTCGGCGATGGCCTGCAGATCCGACGAGCCGTAATCCACTGTCACCGTCTCGGTTTCGGTCGGGTCGCCATAGCTGACGGTGGTGCTGGAGCAGCCGCCGAGCAGCAGGGTACCGCTCAGGATCAGCAGGGCATGGTTCATTTTCATCAGTTCGATTCCTCAATCACTTCGCGTACATAGACCCTGTATCCCTGGGCAGTCGGGTTAGGCGCCAGCGCCGACAGGGTGCGGCTCTGGTAACCGTGGAGCTTGATGGGGGTCCAGCCGCGACCATCGCTGGCCAGCTCCTGGCCGCTGCCATCATACCAGTAGAACAGGTATTGCAGATGGCTGTCCCCCGAGCGGCTATTGGCCAGGATCACGTTGACCTGCAGCAAGCCATTCTGCTCGCGGCGGCTCTGCTCGGTCAGGGAGACGTCGAGGCCGCTGTTATGGGTCTCCAGCTGGGCCGCTCCCCCCGCCGGGGCATAAAGCGCCACGCCGGCGGTGTTGGTGGTACAGGCTGACAACAGCAGCATCAGGCCAAGGGCCGCACCATGGGTTTTCATTCGCTTCTCCTTATCGACCGCCAAAGGTGGCCATCGGTGGCTGCCCCGCAAGGGGCATAAATCACATCGGGTGTGGCCGCTAGAGCGGCAGCACCCGGGTCGTCAGGCCGGCACCGAGCCGCTGCACCCACACCAGGGTGGTGCGGCCGCCATGGACGGTGAGCGGCAACTCGCGGCGGGCACTGCCCGCCCCCAGCTGGAGCCGCACCTCGCCGGCCGGCAGCATCCCCTGCCAGCTGGAGGCCTGGGCCGGCAGCGTCAGCCAGCTGCGGGTATCGGCCCGCTCCGACAGGGTGTTGAAGATGCCGACCATGATGTTGCCCACGTCTCCCCCCTCCTTGGCGGCGCTGCGCCGCAGCTGCTCCTTGGTCAGCAGCCGCAGCGCCTGCCGGGTCAGCATGCCCGGCAACCGCTCCTGCAGATCCTTGGCGGCCAGCGCCCCGAGCTGGACCAGGGGGCTGGTCTGCTCCTGGCGGCCGCCCACCGAGACCAGCAGCGGCCCGCCGTCGCTGGCCCGATTATCGTAATAGGGCACCGCCACGGTAAAGGTCCGAAAATCGCCGCCCGAGGTGGCGATGGGCAACGGCAGGAACAGCTCCCGCCGCGCCGGGATCAGGCCATCTTCAAACAGCACCACCAGCTGGCCCTGACCCTTGACGATTGGCGGCGCCTTGCGACCGACTCTCTTCTCGGTCTCCTTGAGCTCATCGGTGGAGCCGCGCAGCCGCGCCAGCCGCAGCAGGGCATCCTGCAGGCTCCGGTTGTCCGGCGCTATCTGGTAGCCGCGCTGGTAGTCGACCCAGGCATCGTTAAGATCCCCGGCCGCCTCATAGAGGACGCCGGAGAAATAGAAGGTGTAGGCGTTCTGGAAGCCGTTTTTCACCTGACCTATCAGGCGATCGAGCTCGGGGGCCCCGCGCGACATGAGCTGGCGCATCTGTTGCTCGGTGCTCGCCCCCCGCCCCTGCCGTTCGGCCTGCCGCACCTCGGCGGCCCGCGCCTTGAGCGCCCGCTCCTGCACCTGGTTGGCGCGGCGCACCTCCACCAGGGCGCCGTCGGCATCCCCCCGTTGCAGGTAGTTGAGCGCCAGATAGTGGTGCAGCATGGTGCGCTCGTAGTCGGGCACCCGATAGGCCATGGTCTGATCGTTGGTGAGCAGGCTGCCCGCCTGGGCCAGGCCGCGGCTCAGCCGGTACTCGGCCTGGTTGTCCTCCCAGCCGAGGCGACCGTCGGCGGCGGCGAAGGCCTGCTTGCTGCCGGCATCCTGGCCGGCGAGCCAGGCGATACGCCCCTGCTCCAGCCGATCCAGCACATAGCTGTCGTCCCCCAGTGTCGAGTCGCGAACCTCGGGCAGCGCCTCGGCGGCATGACCCAGCAGCAACTGATTGCGCAGCGGCACCATCTGATCTGAATAGGAGACGAAGAGATCCTGCCAGTGGGAGGCGCAGCCCCCCAGCAGCAGACCGGCCAACAGCAGGCCGGTCAGTGGGGCGGGACGGATCACAGGCTGAGCAGAGGGCCCAGCGGCTGGCCACCGACCAGGTGCATGTGGATGTGGTAGACCTCCTGCCCGCCGTGGCGGTTGCAGTTCATGATCAGGCGATAGCCGTTTTCGGCGATGCCCGCCTCGCTCGCCAGCTTGCGGGCGACGGTGAACATGCGACCGAGGGCCAACTCATGATCCGGCTCCACGTCGTTGACGGTGGGGATCAGCACATTCGGCACTATCAGGATATGGGTCTTGGCCTTGGGCTGGATGTCGCGAAACGCGGTCACCAGATCGTCTTGATAAAGGATGTCGGCGGGGATCTCTTTGCGGATGATTTTGCTGAAAATGGTTTCTTGCGCCATGGGTAACTCCTTTATATGAAAAAGAAAATTTAACACAAACCTCAAGCGACTCCCAAAAATACCGCCGTGGTCCGCCAAGTGTGACACAAGCCGATATTTGGCACAGCCGTTGTCCCAATCCCTTCAGTTATTGTTAAAAATACCGATAGTCAGGGGGACGTCCTCCGTATCATCGACGCCTCGCCCGCACAGGGTGGAGTGCAGGGTACCAAAAGGACGGGGTACTCAGGCAAGGGACTTTTGCATAGACAGCGGGACAATAATGAAACAAACCATGTCAGACCTCTCGATCTTACAGAGAGTCTATTTAGGCTTTGCCATCCTGGTCGCCGTGATGGTGGCCACCTCGGTGCTGACGTTTCGTAGCCAGAGCGAGCTCAATCAGGCGCTGGATCAGGTGACGCAGCAATCCATGCCGCTGGTGATCGCCAGCAGCCAGACCCAGATCAGCCTGCTCAGCGCCAACAAGTGGCTCACCGACGTGCTGACCGAGCAGGACACCAAGCTGCTGCAGGGGGAAGTGGCCGAACTGCAGCAGGCCAAGCAGCAGGTCGACAAGATGCTGGCGACCCTCAAGCAGCAGGTCGCCAGCCACCCCGAGCTGCAGGGGGAGATGGCCGCCCTCGGCCAGCTGGTCGATGACTATCTGCGGCTGACCCAGACCCTGCCCACCGAGCACGAGGCGCTGCTCACCCGGCTGCACAAGGTCAACCAGGCCAAGGGCCAGTTCCAGGTCAGCCTGCCCCAGTTCAAGAAGAACCTCGGCGACATGATGGTCACCGTCGACGACAGTTTCATCAAGATGCTCTCCGAGACCCTGACCACCAAGCTCTCCGCCATCGAGCTCTCCACCATGGATGCCCTCAACCAGAGCATCCCCGCCCCCATCGAAGCGGCGCTCAAGCGCAACAAGATGCAGATCGAGGGCTTCAACAGCACCATCAAGGATCTGCAGGGGGAGCTCAAGGATTTTGACAACAACATGGGCCACTACGTCCATGGCTTCGTGCGCGACACCACGGCCACTGAAGGGGTGCTCGCCCAGTACCTGGCGCTGATGAAGCAGCAACAGAGCATGCGTGAGCAGAGCAAGCAGGCGAGCCAGCTCATCGTCAGCATCCAGAACAAGCTGGAGGGGATCACGGCCCAGAGCCAGCAGCTAATGAACGCCAGCATCAAGGCCTCCGATCGGGTGCAGACCCGAAGCACCCTGACCCAGGGGATCAGCATAGTCATCGCCATCTTCGTCGCCATCCTGGTGGCCTATACCCTGGGCAAGGCCATTCGCCGCCCGCTCAAGGAGCTGCTGCGGGTGCTGACCGAGGTGACCCAGGGCGACATGACCCAGCGGGTCGGCTTCAAGAGCCAGAACGAGTTCGGCCAGCTCGGCAGCCAGATCAACCTGCTGATCCAGCAGATGGGGGACGTGCTCCGCCAGCTCTCCCAGGCGTCGAACCAGCTCAACAGCGCCGCCCACGACAACCGCCACACCACCGAATCGGTGCGGGCCGATCTGGAGAAGCAGCGCCAGGAGACCGCCTCGGTCGCCGCCGCCATGACCCAGATGGAAGCCTCGGTGCGGGAGGTGGCCCAGGCCGCCAACCAGACCCTAGAGCGGGTGCAGGATGTGGAGAAGGCCTCGGAGGTGGGCCGCAAGGTGATGGCCGGCAACATCACCACCACCCATCAGCTGGCGGGCAAGCTGCAGCAGACCGGTGCGGTCATCGCCGATGTGAGCGCCATGAGCGGCCAGATTGGCAATATCCTCGATGTCATCCGTGGCATCGCCGAGCAGACCAACCTGCTGGCGCTCAACGCCGCCATCGAGGCCGCCCGCGCCGGTGAGCAGGGCCGCGGCTTCGCGGTGGTGGCGGACGAGGTGCGCAACCTGGCCGGCCGCACCGCCCAGTCCACCAGCGAGATCCAGACCATGATCGAGAACCTGCAGCAGGGGGTCGCCCGGGCGGTCGACGTGATGCAGGAGTGCTCCCGCGAGATGGACAGCTGCGTGGATCAGAGCTCCCAGGCCAACAACGCCATGGAGGAGGTGCAGGGCATAGTGGTGCTGATCAGCGACATGTCGAGCCAGATCGCCTCCGCCGCCGAGCAGCAGCAGGCCACCAGCGCCGACATCGCCACCAACCTCAACCGCATCTCGGACATCTCGGATCTCAACTATCGGGGCATAGAGCGGGTGGCCGAGACCAGCCAGCAGCTCGACAGCCTGGCCGAGCAGCAGGAAGGGCTGGTGCAGCGCTTCCGGCTCAGCGCCTGAGCTTTACCGGGCGTTCCGTAACCAAAGAGAGGGGCCTGCGGGCCCCTCTCTCGTGACGCCGCAAAGCGCCTGGCGCGAAAGTCGGATCCCGCTCACGGACAGGGGAGAGCCGCTGCGCCAGCATGGGCCATCGACCTCTTTTGACCCCCTCGGCCAGGCCGAGCCCAGGATCTCGCCATGATCTCCCTCAGCCAGTTGCTGCTGTTTGCCGGTGCCGCCCTCTTGATGGCCCTGACCCCCGGCCCCAACATGCTCTATCTGCTCTCCCGCTCCCTCTGCCAGGGGCGGATGGCGGGCATCATGTCCTGGTGCGGTGTGGTGCTGGGCTTCAGCGTGCATATGCTGTGCGCCGCCATCGGCCTGACCGCCCTGTTCATGACGATCCCGCTGGGCTATGAGCTGCTCAAGGTGGCCGGCGCCCTCTACCTGCTGTGGCTCGCCTGGCAGGGCATACGGCCGGGAGCCCGCTCCCCGTTCGAGCCGACCGCGCTGGCGGCCCAGTCCCCCGGCCGGCTGTTCCTGATGGGGCTGCTCACCAGCGTGCTCAACCCCAAGGTGGCCATCTTTTACCTGTCGGTGCTGCCCCAGTTCATCGCGCCGGACGCGGGATCCGTGCTCAGCCAGAGCCTGCAACTCGGCACGGTGCAGGTGCTCATCAGCGCCGTCGTCAACCTGATGGTGGCCCTGTCCGCCGCCCGCCTCGCGCTCTGGTTCGCCCGCCACCGCCTCTGGCTCGCGGTGCAGCGTTACGTGATGGCCACGGTGCTGGGGCTGCTCGCCGTCCGTCTGCTGGCCCAGGGCCGCAGCTAGCAAACCCCGCCCGGACCCAGACAACAAGAAGGCTCCCGTGGGAGCCTTCTTTGATTGGACCTTCGATGCGGCCAATGAGCCACCTCAGAGTTCAGGCGTAGGCGATGGCGCCCTTGCCGACCCCCTCGTAGGCCACTATCTTCACGAACTTGTCGCCCACCTGCTTCTTCACTTCACGGGCAATATAGTGGGCCAGCAGCTCTATGGTGGTGTCGGTGTCGATCATCTCCACCTCAGCCGCCGGCATGGCGAGCTGGAACAGCCCCTGGGGCGCCACGTACTTGAAGCCAAGGTGATGCTCACCCAGCTCGGCCTGCGCCAGCTCGCTTAAGGCCAGCTCGTTCAAGGGGACCTTGTCTTCCTCGGTGCCGAGGTAGATGTCGGCCCAGCGCTCGGCCCAGTTCAGCTCGAGCTCCCCATCCCGCTCGCCATCCACCAGGATCTCGATGGGAGAGCGGTGGCCGTGGGCGATGCGCTGGCAGTTGCCGTCGTGCTTCTTGAGCCCGTGGCTGTAGTGATAGAAGGCGCCGTCGAGCCGCTCCTGGCGCAGGGTCAGCGCCAGATCCTTGATGTTGTCCGGCAGCCGCTTGGCCAGTACCGCCAGCAGATAGCGGGTCACCGACTCCTTGTCCACCTGGGGCGCCGGGATGAAGGCGAACGCCTGGGACGGGCAGCGCAGGTGGATGGAGCGCTGGGGGCGCAGCAGATCCACGGTGCACTCGCCGTCGTCCAGGGGCTGGATGTGGACCAGCCCGCAGTCGGTCGGCACCAGCAGCTTGTGATCCACCTCTTCATCGATGATCGACTTGATCAGCTTCTTCACCCGACCAAAGTCCAGCAGCATGCTCATCTCGTTGAGCTCGCCGCTCATCTCGACGTCCACCAGCCAGCTCTCCCCCACCATGCCGCGACGCTCGCACAGGTAGCTGGAATCGATCACGGTCAAATCTCTAACAAATAACTTCATCACTCAGGCCTTGCTACAGAGAAAGTGCAGTTTGCGATATTATGACCCCGGATTATCGGCAAAGGAACTGGAACCCCCCATGAACAAATTGCTTATCAAGAATGCCACCCTGGTCAACGAAGGCCGCATCTATGCTTCCGACGTGTTGATCGAGGGGGAAAGGATAGCCCGCATCGCCCCGGACATCAGCGCCCCCGATGCGGTGGTGATCGATGCCGCCGGCCGTCATCTGATCCCCGGGATGATCGATGATCAGGTCCACTTCCGGGAGCCAGGCCTGACCCACAAGGGCACCATCGCCAGTGAATCCCGGGCCGCCGTGGCCGGTGGCACCACCAGCTTCATGGAAATGCCCAACGTCAATCCCCAGACCACCACCCTCGACGCCCTCGAAGCCAAATACCAGATAGCCGCCAACTCCGCCGCCGCCAACTACAGCTTCTACCTCGGTGCCACCAACGACAACCTGGAGGAGATCAAGAAGCTCGATCCCAAGCAGTCCTGCGGCATCAAGATCTTCATGGGGGCCTCCACCGGCAACATGCTGGTGGACAACCAGGAGACCCTGGCGGCCATCTTCCGCGAGAGTCCGGTGATGATAGTCACCCACTGCGAGGACACACCCTCCATCAAGGTGCTGGAAGACGAGGCCCGCGCCAAGTGGGGCGAGGATGTGCCGATGCGCGAGCACGGCCGCATCCGCAGCGCCGATGCCTGCTACAAGTCCTCCAGCATGGCGGTGGGGCTGGCGAAAAAATACGGCGCCAAGCTGCACGTGCTGCACCTGACCACGGCCAAGGAGCTGTCGCTCTTCACCGCCACCCCGGATCTGAAGGATCTCAAGGACAAGAACATCACCGCCGAGGTGTGCGTCCACCACCTGTTCTTCAACGAGTCGGACTACGACACCCTGGGCAGCCAGATCAAGTGCAACCCGGCGGTGAAGAGCGCGGCCGACCAGCATGCGCTGCTGGATGCGGTGCGCAACGATGTGCTCGACATCATCGCCACCGATCACGCCCCCCACACCTGGGAAGAGAAGCAGAACAGCTACTTCAAGGCGCCGTCCGGCGTGCCCCTGGTGCAGCACTCCCTGCAGGCGCTGCTGGAGCTCTACCACAACGGCGTCTTCTCGCTGGAGACCATCGTCAAGAAGACCTCCCACGCGGTGGCCGAGCGCTTCCAGGTGCAGGATCGCGGCTACATCCGCGAGGGCTACTTCGCCGACCTGGTGCTGCTGGATCTCGGCAAACCCTATGTGGTCAACGACAGCAACCTGCTCTACCTGTGCGGCTGGTCGCCGTTCAACGGCTACCGTTTCCAGAGCACCGTCGAGATGACCCTGGTCAACGGCCAGATCGCCTGGCAGAACGGTCAGGTCACCGATCAGGTGCTGGGCAAGCGGTTGACCTTCAACCGCTGACCTTTGCTCGAGAGCGATGCCTGTCACTCGCGCCAGACGGCCGCCCATCGGGCGGCCGTTTTCATACCGGACGGCGGATTGGCGCCGACAAAACGAGCGACTGGTCACACTTTGATCTGAGGTTGCTCGCAAAGCAGGCGAACGCACTCAGGGGAGGATTTCCCCTGTTGACAGGATCGGGGCATCTCCATAAACTCCCTCCCCGTCAGCCGAGCTGACTCCGTCGGTGTGTAGCGCAGCCAGGTAGCGCATCTGCATGGGGTGTAGAGGGTCGGAGGTTCGAATCCTCTCACACCGACCAAATTCCCCGAGAAAGGCCTTGTCTAACGACAAGGCCTTTTCTTTTTGTGTTCCCCTGCGTGGCTGCGCCGCGATTGTCTCGCCCGGTGCTTTGTGCTGTAGTGATGCCGTGTTTCGCCAACCGGCTTGCAAACTAGATGTCGCGTATTGCCCCCCCCCCCCTCCCTCGGTTCCCGCCTGTGCGGCCTGCTGCTGATCGGCCTGCTGAGCGGCTGTGCCACCCCCTATGACAGCGAAAAATCCTTCTGGAACGGCCGCACCGGCTTCTCCCAGACCCAGCTCGGCACGGATCGCTGGCAGCTGGAGTTTGTCGGCAACGAGCTGGTGGACAGGGAGACGGCGCGCAAGTACGTGCTCAAGCGCGCGGGGGAGATGGCGCTGGCACTGGGGTACGCCTGGGTGCAGGTGCATGAGCTGAGCGTTTCACGAGATGCGGTCAGGGTGACCCCCGCCCGCCCCCGGTTCGGCTTCGACGAGTATGAGCCCGACACCTTCATGGACGAGATGCATGTGCAGCATGTCACCTCGGCCCTGTTGATCTTCTCCCTCGCCCAGCGCGCAGTAAACGAGCAGAGTCTCGAAGCTATTTATATTGCAAATGTAAAAATAAACAGTGATTAATATAGATTAATTGCAAGATCTATATCACATACAACTAATAACAACATAAAGTTCTGCCATAAGCCGCTGGATTTCCCTTTCGTGATTAGGCATTCTGCCAGCACACCGGCTGTCAGGATTCCATGGCCCGGATCACAAAAACGGACTGAGGTGGCCCCCCGCCACCTGTACACGCACTGCACACAGAGACACTGGGACTCCCCCATGAAAATGAATAAGTTGACGGTTGCCATCCTCATCGCGATGTTGCTTGGCATTTTTACCGGTCAAGGTTACCGCCTGCTGGCGCCCGCTCAGGCGGCTGATTTCGCCAGTGACATCACCATCTTGACCGACATCTTCCTGCGCCTGATCAAGATGATCATCGCCCCCCTGGTCTTCACCACCCTGGTGGTGGGCATCGCCAAGATGGGCGACACCCGCACCGTGGGCCGCATCGGAGTCAAGACCCTCGGCTGGTTCATGCTGGCCTCGCTGATGTCCCTGACCCTGGGCCTGATCATGGTGCACCTGATGCAGCCGGGCGTGGGGCTCTCCCTCTCCCTGCCCGATGACACCGCCAGCTCCGGCGTGGTCGCCAGTGCCCTCTCCCTCAAGGACTTCGTCACTCACGCCATTCCCAAGAGCGTGATCGAGGCCATGGCCACCAACGAGATCCTGCAGATAGTGGTGTTCTCCCTCTTCTTCGGGCTGGCCGCCGCCGCCCTGGGCGATGCCGCCAAACCCGTGGTCAAGCTGATGGCAAGCAGCGCCGAGATCATGCTGAAGGTGACCGGCTACGTGATGAACTTCGCCCCCTTCGCGGTGTTCGGCGCCATCGCCGCCATGGTCGCCAAGGAAGGGCTCGGCATCCTCGCCACCTACGGCACCTTCATGGCCCAGTTCTATCTGGCCCTGGCCTGCCTCTGGCTGCTGCTCATCGCCATGGGTAGCCTGTTCATCCGCCGCCGCATCCTGACCCTGCTGTCCATGATCCGCGAGCCCATACTGCTGGCCTTCTCCACCGCCAGCTCCGAGGCCGCCTACCCCAAGACCCTGGATCGGCTGGAGAAGTTCGGCTGTGACAAGCGCATCGCCAGCTTCGTGCTGCCCATGGGTTACTCCTTCAACCTGGACGGCTCCATGATGTACTGCACCTTCGCGGTCATGTTCATCGCCCAGGCCTACGGCATCGAGCTCAGCATGGCCCAGCAGATCACCATGCTGCTGCTGCTGATGGTCACCTCCAAGGGGATGGCCGGGGTGCCGCGCGCCTCCCTGGTGGTGATCGCCGCCACCCTGAACCAGTTCCAGATCCCGGAGGCCGGCATCCTGCTGCTGCTCGGCATCGACCACTTCCTCGACATGGGCCGCTCCGCCACCAACGTGCTGGGCAACGCCATCGCCGCCAGCGTGGTGGCCAAGACCGAAGACAGCCTGGGAGAGACCCAGCCCGAGGGCGAACTCGCCAAGGCTTGAGCCAACTCCACCCAGCAAAAGGCCCGCAGATGCGGGCCTTTTGCTGGGCGGTAATCAGCACCAACGCCGCACCCGCCGGCAGTACTGCACATAGGCGATGCCGAAGCGGGCACGCAGGGCGCGCTCCTCCGGCAGGATCTGAAAGCGGGTGAGCCAGCCCAGCAACAGCAGCGGACCCAGCCAACCCCAGAGGCCGCCGAGATAGCAGGCCAGTGCCATCAACCAGCAGAGCAGCCCCAGATACATGGGGTTGCGGCTGAGGTGATAGACCCCCTGGGTCACCAGCACCCGGCACTGTTGCAGGCGGATCGGATTGACCGTCGTGCGCTGCCGATGAAAGTTCAGCAGCGCCCCGCCCCCCAGCAGGGCGCCCGCGATCAGCAGGCCGCCAGCCAGGATGAGCGCCACCCCGCCCCCCCTCTCATCCCCCCGCCCCAGCCACATGGCAAGCGCGATCACGACAAACAATAACAGGGGTGGGATACGCAGCTCGAAACGCATATTTTCTTCCTGCAACATGTGCCACAAATGGCGCCATTACGATACACTCGCAGCGCCGGTAGCTGGGCAAAAAGTGACAAAGATCATCAGCATAGCAACATGCAGCCCCAGCGACACCGCGTCTCGCATCAACCGAGATCATCCTCAACACGAACAATAAGAAGGAATCACCTCATGCACAAGCAAACCCTGCTCGCGACCCTGATCTTCGGCCTGCTCGCCGGCCAGGCCGTCGCCGCCCCCTACCTGCCACTCGCCACCGATCTGCGCAACGGTCAGGAGCAGACCGCGACCAACGCCTGGCTGGAAGTGGACTTGGGTGCATTCGAACACAATATCCAGACCCTCAAGGATCGCCTCGGTGACAAGGGGCCGCAGATCTGCGCCATCATGAAGGCCGACGCCTACGGTCACGGCATCGATCTGCTGGTGCCCTCGGTGGTCAAGGCCAATATCCCCTGCATCGGCATCGCCAGCAATGAAGAGGCCCGCGTGGCCCGTGAGAAGGGCTTCGAAGGCCGACTGATGCGGGTGCGCGCCGCTACCCCGGCCGAGGTGGAGCAGGCGCTGCCCTACAAGCTGGAAGAGCTCATCGGCAGCCTGGAGAGCGCCAAGGGCATCTCCGACATCGCCCTGCGCCACAACACCCAGATCCCGGTCCATGTCGGCCTGAACTCCGCCGGCATGAGCCGCAACGGCATCGATCTGCGCCAGTCCGGTGCCAAGGACGAGGCCCTGGCCATGCTCAAGCTCAAGGGCATCACCCCGGTCGGCATCATGACCCACTTCCCGGTGGAGGAGAAAGAGGACGTCAAGCTGGGGCTGGCCCAGTTCAAGCTGGACAGCCAGTGGCTGCTCGAGGCGGGCAAGCTGGATCGCAGCAAGATCACCATCCACGCCGCCAACTCCTTCGCCACCCTGGAAGTGCCGGACGCCTACTTTGACATGGTGCGCCCGGGCGGCCTGCTCTACGGCGACTCCATCCCCTCCTACACCGAATACAAGCGGGTGATGGCGTTCAAGACCCAGGTTGCCTCGGTCAACCACTACCCGGCCGGCAACACCGTCGGTTATGACCGCACCTTCACCCTCAAGCGCGACTCCCTGCTCGCCAACCTGCCGCTCGGTTACTCCGACGGCTATCGCCGGGCGCTGAGCAACAAGGCCTATGTGCTGATCCAGGGCCAGAAGGTACCCGTGGTGGGCAAGACCTCCATGAACACCATCATGGTGGACGTGACCGATCTCAAAGGGGTGAAACCCGGTGACGAGGTGGTGCTGTTCGGCCGTCAGGGGGATGCCGAGGTGAAGCAGGCGGATCTGGAGGAGTACAACGGTGCCCTGCTGGCCGATATGTACACCATCTGGGGCTACACCAACCCCAAGAAGATCAAACGCTGATCGGCCATCTGATATGAAAAAAGGGCTCCCATGGGAGCCCCTTTTATTGGTTCTAGATGGCGCTGCGCTTAGGCAGTCTTTTTACGGGTCACCCAGAGGCTCAACCCCATCGAGCTCAGCAGGATCAGGGCCACGACGCCCAGGGCTATGCCGGTCGGGATCTTGAACACCTCCAGCAACAACATCTTGACCCCGATGAACATCAGGATCAGCGCCAGCCCGTACTTGAGCAGGGCGAAGCGATCGGCCACCCCTGCCAGCAGGAAGTACATGGCACGCAGACCCATGATGGCGAAGATGTTGGAGGTCAGCACGATGAAGGGATCCGTGGTCACCGCGAAGATGGCCGGGATGCTGTCCACCGCGAAGATGAGATCGCTCACCTCCACCAGCACCAGGATCAGCAGCAACGGCGTGGCGTAGCGTACCCCGTCACGCCAGACGAAGAAGTTCTCCCCTTCCAGGCTTTCGGTCACCTTGAAGCGGCGGCGCATCCAGCCCAGCAGCGGGTTGTTGCCAAGATCCGGCTCCTTGTCGGCGGCCCACAGCATCTTGACCCCGGTCAGCAGCAGGAAGGCGCCGAACAGGTAGAGGATCCAGTGGAACTGCTCGATGAGCCAGCTGCCGGCAAACACCATGCCGGCCCGCATGACGATGGCGCCCAGCACCCCGTACAGCAGCACCCGGCGCTGCAGCTCGGCCGGGATGGCAAAGTAGCCGAACAGCATCAGCCAGACGAAGACGTTGTCCACCGCCAGCGCCTTCTCGATGAGGTAGCCGGTGAGGAACTCCAGCCCCTTCTGGTTGGCTATTTCACGGCCTGCGCTGTGATCCAGCCAGAACCAGATGGCCAGGTTGAACAGCAACGCCACGCTGATCCAGACCAGGGACCAGATGCCCGCCTCCTTGAGCGACACCTTGTGCGCCTTGCCACCGCCGACAAAGCGGATGTCAATCCATAACAGGGCCAGCACTATGCTGAAGAAACCGGCCCACATCCACCATTCACCCATTTTCACTTCTCCCAGAAACGACAAAACCCACGACCGAGAGGCGTGGGTTTGCGTTTGGAGCAGATACACCTTGCCTCTCGGCAAGGTCTCACTTACAGCAAAAATATTGCTGCCCGGCTGCCGGGTGCACTGCAGGAAATGGGTGCACCGTAATGACGACAAACCGGCGAGAAGTTACTCCCCTTGTGCGGCGGATAGTATCAGCCTCGAAAGATAACGCCAAGAGGCATCTTATCCGCCACGGCAAAAAATCGGGGCGCCACCTGGGCGCCCCGCATACTCATCTCCGGCTCAGAGTGGATCCACCTTGAGACAGGAGACCGCGTGGTCAAAGTTCCCCTCCAGCATGGGCCTGGTCTTGGCACACTCGGGGCCGGCCACCGGGCAGCGGGTGCGGAACACGCAGCCGGACGGCGGGTTCATGGGAGACGGCAGATCCCCCTCCAGGATCTGGATGACCTTGCTGCGCTCCAGGTCCGGATCCGGAATGGGCACCGCCGACATCAGCGCCTTGGTGTAAGGATGCAAGGGGTTGGCGAAGATCTCCTGGCGGGTGCCAAGCTCCACCGCGTTGCCCAGATACATCACCAGCACCCGATCCGAGATGTGCTTCACCACCGACAGATCGTGGGCGATGAAGATGAGCGACAGCCCCATCTCCTTTTGCAGGGACTTGAGCAGGTTGACCACCTGGGCCTGGATGGAGACATCCAGCGCCGACACCGGCTCGTCACAGATGATCATCTTGGGCTCCAGGATCAGCGCCCTGGCGATGCCGATGCGCTGGCACTGACCGCCGGAAAACTCGTGCGGATAGCGGTTCACCAGGTTGGGCAACAGCCCCACCTTGGTCATCATGGTGCGCACCTTCCCCTTCACCTCCTCCCGAGACAGCTTGGGATAGAAGGTGATGAGCGGCTCGGCGATGATGTCGCCTATGGTCATGCGCGGGTTGAGGGAGGCCAGCGGGTCCTGGAAGATCATCTGGATCTCCTTGCGCTTCTCCCGCAGCGCCCCCTGATCGAGCTGGGTCAGATCCTGGCCCAGCCACACCACCTTGCCGTCGGTGGCCGGCACCAGGCCGATCAGCGCCCGCGCGAAGGTGGACTTGCCACAGCCGGACTCGCCGACCACCCCCAGGGTCTCCCCCTCGTACAGGCGCAGGGTCACCCCGTCCACCGCCTTCAAGGCGGAGGGTTTGGCCCAGGGCCAGGCCTTGTCACTCTTGATGCTGAAGTGGACCTTGAGGTCGGACACTTCCAGCAGCAGTTTCTTGTCAGTACCCATTTAGTTTGCCCCCTTGATCATGGCATCCGATACCCAATGGCAGGCCCTTGTCCGTCCGTCGCCGAAGGGGGTCAGGATCGGGGATTGCTGGCCACAGATCTCGTGAGCCCGGTGGCAACGCTCCTGGAAGGGGCAGCCGACGGGCAGACGCAGCAGGTTGGGCGGATTGCCCGGGATGGTGGGCAGCACTTCCCCCTCGGTATCGAGGCGGGGAATGGCGCGCAGCAAGCCCTCGGTGTAGGGATGGCTCGGGCGATAGAAGATGTCGTTGACCCTGCCGTACTCCATGGTGCGGCCGGCATACATCACCAGCACCTTGTCACAGATGCCGGCGACGACGCCCAAGTCGTGGGTGATCATGACGATGGAGGTGTTGAACTCGCGCTTGAGCTCGTTCATCAGGGTCATGATCTGGGCCTGCACCGTCACGTCCAGCGCCGTGGTCGGCTCATCGGCGATGAGCAGCTGCGGACGACACAAGAGTGCCATGGCGATCATCACCCGCTGGCGCATGCCACCGGAGAACTCGTGGGGGTACATGTTCATCCGCTTGCGCGACTCGGGGATCTTCACCGCATCGAGCATGCGTACCGACTCCTCGAACGCCGCCGCCTTGCTCGCCCCCTTGTGCAGCATCAGCACTTCCATCAGCTGATCCTTCACCTTCATGTAGGGGTTGAGGGAGGTCATGGGGTCCTGGAAGATCATGGCGATCTTCTCGGAGCGGATCTTGTTGAGCTTGGATTCCGGCAGGTTGAGGATCTCCTCGCCCTGGAACTTGGCCGACCCGGTGATGATGCCGTTCTTGGCGAGCAGCCCCATGATGGCGAAGGCCGTCTGGGACTTGCCGGAGCCGGACTCGCCGACGATCCCCAGGGTCTCGCCAGCCGCCAGAGAGAAGTTGAGGTCGTTGACCGCCACCACATTGCCGTCCGGGGTCTTGAACTCGACCCGCAGATCTTTTACATCCAGTAATTTCATATAAACACTCCTTATCGATCTTTCGTGACGCTTTCCTGCCGATCCTTCAGACGCTATTAGCGGTCCTTGGGATCGAGGGCGTCACGCAGACCATCCCCGAGGAAGTTGAAGCAAAACAGGGTCACCACCATGAAACCGGCGGGGAACAAGAGTTGCCAGATGGCCACTTCCATCGACTTGGAGCCTTCATCCAGCAGGGCACCCCAGCTGGTCATGGGTTCCTGCACGCCGAGCCCAAGGAAGCTCAGGAAGGATTCGAACATGATCATGCCCGGCACCAGCAAGGTGGCGTAGACGGCCACGATGCCGAGCACGTTCGGCACTATGTGACGGGTGATGATCTTCCACTTGGAGACGCCACAAACGTGGGCCGCCTCGATAAATTCCTTGCTCTTGAGGCTCAGGGTCTGGCCTCGCACGATCCGCGCCATGTCCAGCCAGCTCACCGCGCCGATGGCGAGGAAGATGAGGGCCAGGTTGCGACCGAAGAAGGTCACCAGCATGATCACGAAGAACATGAAGGGGAAGGCGTTGAGGATCTCCAGTACCCGCATCATCAGGCTGTCGACCCGCCCACCGATAAAGCCGGAGGCCGCGCCGTACAGGGTGCCGATGACCACGGCCACCATGGCGCCCATGATGCCCACCATCAGCGAGATGCGGCCGCCGAGCAGGGTGCGCACGAACAGATCGCGGCCCAGGCTGTCGGTGCCGAAGTAGTGACCCGCCTCCATGTCAGGGGCCGATTGCATGGCACCCCAGTCCGGATCGTCGAAGGTATATTGGGACAGATGGGGCCCGACTATCACCGCCAGACCTATGATGGTCAGGATGATGAGGCTGGTCAGGGCCGCCTTGTTACGCAGGAAACGGCGACGGGCATCCTTCCACAGGGAACGCCCTTCCACCACTTCCACTTTCTGGGCGAACGCCTCGATGGCTTCGCGCTTCTCAGTTGTGACAACCATGATGTACTCCCGACTTAGTAACGGATCTTGGGATCGATGACGGCATAGAGGATATCGACCACGGCGTTAAAGGTAATGGTGAGGGCGCCGACCAGAATGGTCAGACCGAGCACCATGGAGTAATCACGGTTGAGCGCACCGTTGACGAACAGCTGACCGATTCCCGGCAGGCCGAAGATGGTCTCGATCACCACGGAGCCGGTGATGATGCCGACGAAGGCCGGGCCCAGGTAGGAGACCACCGGCAGCATGGCCGGCCGCAGCGCATGGCGCAGTATGATGTGGCGCAGCGGCAGACCCTTGGCGCGGGCGGTGCGGATGAAGTTGGAGTTCATGGTCTCGATCATGCTGCCGCGCATGATGCGCGAGATGGCGGAGATGTAATACATCATCATGCCAAACACCGGCAACACCATGAACTGCACCCCTCCCCCCTGCCAGCCCCCGGCGGGGAACCAGCCAAGATAGATGCTGAAGAAGAGCACCAGCAAGGGCGCCAGCACGAAGCCCGGGATCACCACCCCGGCCATGGCCGACGACATCAGCAGATAGTCGATGATGGTGTTCTGTTTGAGCGCCGCTATGGTGCCGAAGATGGCCCCCAGCATCACCGCCAGCACGAAGGCCGCCGAGCCAATCTTGGCCGAGACCGGCAGCGCCTGGCTGACCAGATCGTTGACGCTGAAGTCCTTGTACTTGAAGGAGGGACCCAGATCGCCTTGCAGCAGGTTGCCCAGATAGGTGAGGTATTGCACGCCTATGGGCTTGTCCAGGCCGTATTTGGCCTCGATGTTGGCCAAGACTTCCGGCGGCAGGGCGCGTTCGCTGGTAAAGGGGTTGCCAGGAGCGAAGCGCATCATGAAGAAGGAGACGGTGATCAGGACCAGCAGGGTCGGGATCGCTTCCAGTAGACGTTTAAAAATGAATTTCAACATAGACATGTCCTGTCCTGTACTGCTTCCAAAGGGTCGCGGTTGTAATAAAGGCCCGCCGTCTGGCGGGCCTGCTTGTTATGCGACTTGTTGCTTTACTCAGTGAGCAATGATGTACATGTCTTTGCTGTAGAGGTTATCCAGCGGGTTGGCCGGGTAGCCGCCCACATAAGGCTTGACCATGCGGGAGGTCACGTACTGGTAAATGGGCGCAATCGGCATGTCCTTGGCCAGGATATCTTCGGCCTGGACATAGAGCTTGTTGCGTGACTCTGCATCTACCTGGTTGCGCGACTCGGCCATCATCTTGTCGAAGGCAGCATTGGAGTACTTGCCGTCGTTGTTGCCGTGGGTGGTCTGCATCAGATCCAGCATGGAAGAGGCTTCGTTGTAGTCGGCGATCCAGCCTGCACGACCCACGTCAAAATCACCCTGCTTCTTGGTTTCCAGGTAGGTCTTCCACTCCTGATTCACCAGGCTCACCTGCACACCCAGCTTCTTCCACATGGAGGCGACGGCGACGGCCACCTTCTTGTGGTTGTCGTCGGTGTTGTAGAGCAGTTCAAACTTGAGCGGCTTGCCCGGGCCGTAACCGGCCTCGGTCAGCAGCGCTTTGGCCTGGGCATCACGCTCGGCCTGGCTCAGCTTGGACCAGGCCGGTGCCACCGGTTTGAAGCCGTCGACAAAATCAGGAACGAGCGTGTAGCCCGGGGTCTCGCCCTTGCCCATCACCTTGTCGGCGATCACGTTGCGATCGATGGCATAGGAGAGCGCGGTACGCACTCGTACATCATCAAACGGCTTGTGCTTGAAGTTGTACTGGTAGTAGTAAGTCCCAACGTAGCCACTGACCTGCACCTCTTTCGGGTACTCCTTCTTCATCTGCTTGAAGCGCTCGATCGGCATGTTGTAGGTGAGATCGAGTTCACCGGCCAGATAACGGTTCAGCTCGGCGTTGGTGGACTGGATCGGCAGGTAAGTGACCTTGTCGACCACCGTCTTGGCGTTGTTCCAGTAGTTGGGGTTGCGCTCGACATCGACGCGCTCGTTGACTACCCAATCCTTCAGCTTGTAGGCACCGTTGGAGACCATGTTGGCCGGCTGGGTCCACTTGTCACCAAACTTCTCGATCACCTTCTTCGGTACCGGATAAGTGGTGGTGTGGGACAGCATGCTGACGAAATAGGGGACCGCTTTTTCCAGCTGGACCTCGAAGGTGTAATCGTCCACCGCCTTCACGCCCAGGGTATCGGACGGCTTCTTGCCGCCGATGATGTCGGTCGCATTGACGATGGTCGGGATTTCCATGTACCAGGAATAGGGAGAGGCGGTCTTGGGATCCACTGCCCGCTTGAAGGCGAACTCGAAATCGTGGGCGGTGACGGGATCCCCGTTGGACCACTTGGCATCTTTGCGCAGGTGGAACACGAAGTGCTTGTTGTCCTTGGTTTCCCAGGATTCGGCCACGCCGGGCAGGGTCTCACCCTTGGGGCCTGAGGTGACGAGACCCTCGAACAGGTCACGCAGAATATTGGATTCGACCGTTCCTTCGGTCTTGTGCGGATCCAGGGTAGCGGGTTCTGAACCGTTACCTTTCACCAGAGACTGCTCGGGGGCGAGCTTGGTGCCAGCGGGGACATCTGCGGCCTGAGCCAGGCTGGCCCCACCGAATAGCGCAGCCAATAAAAGGGTATTTATCATTGTTTTTTTATGAGTCATTTCCATTTACTCCAACAAGAACATTCCATGCATTTGCCATAAGTGCGAGCCTGAGGTCGCAATCAGCATAATTCCCTGTCATTTCTGATAATGCAACATATATCATCAGAGCTGGTGCTAAGCCTTGGTCAAATAAACAGCTTTTAAGCCATTCCCTAGCATTTAAACAGGCTGGTTTGGTGCTTTTATATACAGCCCCGCCCGATTCTAGGAAATGGCTAACAAAAAAGAAACAATAAAAAGCCGGTCACTGGGACCGGCTCCGACAAAACAGACCTGAATCACATCAATCCGGGGAAGACGCCCTTGACGCCAGCCACCATGATCTCGATGCCAAGGGACATCATGATGAGCCCCATGATCCGGGTCACCACGTTGATGCCGGTGTTCCCCATCAGTTTGAACAACAAGGGGGCGGCACGGAAGATGAGCCAGGAGCAGTACGCAAATGCCATGGCCACCACGAACATGCCCAGCAACTGGGGCCAGGTTTTCTGGCTGGCATAGACAATAGAAGAGGAGATAGCCCCGGGCCCCGCCATCAGCGGCAGCGCCAGCGGCACCACGGCGATGGATTCCCGCGCGGCCAGTTCGCCCTTCTCCTGCTTGTTATGCTTCACCTCGCCCAGCTTGCCTTGCAGCATGGACCAGGCGATTAGAGTGATCAGCGAACCACCGGCGATGCGAAATGACGCCAATGAGATGCCGAAACTATCCAGGATCAGCTGCCCCATGCACATGGAGACCATCAGGATCACCACCACCGCAATATGGGCCGTGGTATTGGTCTTCATCCGCTCTTCCGGCTGCATGTGGCCCGTCAGGCTGACAAAGACCGGCAACAACCCAAGCGGGTTGATGATCGCAAACAGACCAACGAAAAATTTCAGATACAAAGAGACGTCAATTGCTGCCATAGGCGCCATCCAGAATCAAACGGGGCCACATGGGCCATCCCAACAAAAACTGTGCGTAAATTTACACCATGCTCATGACCTTCACCAATCAAATAATCTCACCCTTTCCGTGGCTTTTCAGTTAGTTCCTCTAATGAATCGACATAATTCAACATATCGAGTTGTTAATGCCAGCCTAGTGAAATTAACATTTTGGCAAAATTCATTAGCGCTTTATCTGACCACCTTGTCTTGTCGCGATATTTTGCATCGCAAAAAGAGACATTTTCATTGATTGATATGGAGCCAAGTTGCAATGAAACCGGATGCGCAGCCCCTTGGTGCGGCGGCTCTCCGACTCGCGTTGCCAACTGATTATCGACGATCTCTGTCCTAACATTTTGGCCCAGAGTCAGGATCAGGGTCGAACGGAAATCACACTATCGCATGTCAACCCGTGCCGGCATCTTCTGCTGTGACCGCCGAGGGCCAGCAAGCGGCCCTTTGGGTGTACCGATGGATGAAAAAAACACGCTTTTTTGCCGCAAACAACGGTAACAAGGTAAGGGGCTACCGCGAGATGATCGCCTGCGAATCCAGCGCGCCCCTGACCCACGTGGGCCGAAGGTGCTCAAGATCCCTTGGCGCATCTTCACTAACCATTTGAAAAATTAAACATATCCCTTAATTAATGCAGGGATTATCGCTGCCAGCCCCCGCCCTGCTTGCCGATCGCCTCAACCGATCTACATATATGAAACAAAATTTCTTTTGTTCTTTTGTTACATATGATCCAGATCAAGTTTTTCTGCAGCGACCCCGCTCTATAATCGACTCAGAAAGCAATTTAGTAAGGCATGTAAATACCCCGTTGTGGTGATTCTATCCTTGACAGGAAGGCTATAATTGCCGGGCATTGCCAAGGTCTTACTAAACAGTTTTCAAATCATCAGGAGATAAACATGGCAGTAACCAATTTGGCTGAACTGGATGCACTGGTTGCCCGCGTCAAAGAAGCACAGCGTGAATTCGCCAGCTTCTCGCAAGAGCAGGTAGACAAGGTTTTCCGTGCCGCCGCCCTGGCCGCCAGCAACGCCCGTATCCCCTTGGCCCAAATGGCCGTGGCAGAGTCCGGTATGGGTATCATCGAAGACAAGGTTATCAAGAACCACTTCGCCTCCGAATACATCTATAACGCTTACAAAGACGAGAAGACCTGCGGCATCCTGAGCCAGGATGACGAGATGGGCACCATGATCATCGCCGAGCCGGTAGGTATCATCTGCGGTATCGTTCCGACCACCAACCCGACCGCTACTGCGATCTTCAAAGCCCTTATCTCCCTGAAGACTCGTAACGCCATCATCTTCTCCCCGCACCCCCGCGCCAAGAACTCCACCAATACCGCTGCCAAGCTGGTACTGGATGCAGCCATCTCCGCCGGTGCACCGAAAGACATCATCGGCTGGATCGATCAACCTTCCGTTGAGCTGTCCAACGCGCTGATGAAGCACAACGACATCAACCTGATCCTGGCCACCGGTGGCCCGGGCATGGTGAAAGCCGCTTACTCCTCAGGCAAGCCTGCCATCGGCGTGGGTGCGGGTAACGTGCCGATCGTCATCGACGAAACCGCTGATGTGAAGCGTGCCGTCGCCTCCATCCTGATGTCCAAGACCTTCGACAACGGTGTGGTCTGTGCGTCCGAGCAAGCTGTCATCGTGGTTGACTCCATCTACAATCAGGTGAAAGAGCGTTTCTCCAGCCACGACGGCTACATCCTGTCCAAAGATGAAGCTGACAAGGTACGTAAGGTGCTGCTGATTAACGGCGCGCTGAACGCCGACATCGTGGGCCAGCCGGCCACCAAGATCGCGGCCATGGCTGGCGTGACTGTGCCTGCCACCACCAAGATCCTGATCGGTGAAGGTCTGGAACTCTGCGCTGAAGATGAGTTCGCTCACGAGAAGCTCTCCCCGACGCTGGGTATGTTCCGTGCCAAAAACTTCGAAGACGCTGTTGATATGGCCTGTGACATGGTCAACATCGGTGGTATCGGCCACACCTCCGGTCTGTACACCGACCAGGATCGCAACGCCGACCGCATCAGATACTTCGGCGACAAGATGAAGACCGCCCGTATCCTGATCAACACCCCCTCCACCCAGGGTGGTATCGGTGACCTGTACAACTTCGCTCTTGCTCCTTCCCTGACCCTGGGTTGCGGCTCCTGGAGTGGTAACTCCATCTCCGAGAACGTCGGTCCCAAGCACCTGATCAACAAGAAGACAGTCGCAAAACGGGCAGAAAATATGCTGTGGCACAAACTTCCGAAATCCATCTATTTCCGTCGTGGCTCCCTGCCGATCGCCCTCGGTGATCTGGAAGGCAAGAAGCGTGCAATGGTGGTCACCGACCGTTTCCTGTTCAACAACGGCTATGCCGACGACGTGGTTCGTCTGCTCAAGAAGCTGAACATGGAAGTGGAAGTATTCTACGAAGTAGAAGCCGACCCGACCCTGTCCATCGTCCGCAAGGGCGCCGAGATGGCCAACTCCTTCAAGCCGGACGTTATCCTGGCGCTGGGTGGTGGTTCACCGATGGATGCGGCCAAGATCATGTGGGTCATGTACGAGCACCCGGACACTGCGTTCGAAGATCTGGCCATGCGCTTCATGGACATCCGCAAGCGTATCTACAAGTTCCCGAAAATGGGCGTGAAGGCCGAACTGGTCTGTATCACCACCACTTCCGGTACCGGCTCTGAAGTCACCCCGTTTGCGGTAGTAACCGACGACGCCACCGGCATGAAGTACCCGCTGGCCGACTACGAGCTGACCCCGAACATGGCCATCGTCGATGCCAACCTGGTCATGAACATGCCCAAGTCCCTGTGCGCCTTCGGTGGTGTGGATGCGGTCACTCACGCCATGGAAGCCTACGTTTCCGTACTGGCTAACGAATACTCCGATGGCCAGGCACTGCAAGCGCTGAAGCTGCTGAAAGAGTATCTGCCGTCCAGCTACCAGAACGGTGCCAACGATCCGGTTGCTCGCGAGAAGGTGCACAATGCTGCGACCATCGCCGGTATCGCATTCGCCAACGCCTTCCTGGGTGTCTGTCACTCCATGGCGCACAAGCTGGGTGCTGAATTCCACATTCCGCACGGCTTGGCTAACGCCCTGCTGATCAGCAACGTCATCCGCTACAACGCGAACGACAACCCGACCAAGCAGACCGCTTTCTCCCAGTACGATCGTCCGCAGGCTCGTCGTCGTTACGCCGAAATCGCCGACCACCTGGGTCTGACTGCGGCCAGTGACCGTACCGCTGCCAAGATCGAGAAGCTGCTGGCCTGGCTGGACGAGCTGAAAGCGACCCTGGGCATCCCGGCCTCCATCCGTGAAGCCGGTGTGAACGAAGCCGACTTCCTGGCCAAGGTTGACCAGCTGGCGCTGGAAGCCTTCGATGACCAGTGCACCGGTGCCAACCCGCGCTACCCGCTGATCACCGAGCTGAAAGCCATCCTGATGGACACCTACTACGGCCGTCCCTTCACCGAGGAAGCTCAGGTAGCGACCAAGGTGGAAGCCAAGGTAGAGACCAAGGTTGAAAGCAAGAAAAAATCCAAGGCCTGATAACTAGCCTTGTGATAGAGAGCCCGCGCACCTGCGCGGGCTTTTTTATTTGTCTATCTGTTTAATTTTGCTAGCTTGTTGGTAGGCAAACACGAAACAAGAGCTAGCCAATGGCGCTGATCCAAGCCTCCATCGAGCAGTTAAGAATCGGCCACTACATCCATCTCCCCACGGGATGGACCAGTCACCCCTTCATGTTCAATGCCTTCAAGATCCGCGATCAGCAGCAGCTCGACATCATCCGCCACCTCCAACTCACCCTGCTGATGGTGGATCCCACACGAAGCGATCTCCCGGTCGAGCCCCTCTTGCACGGCGACACCACTCCCGCGGTCACCCTATCCGTTCCCCTCAAGGAACCCCTCCTCCCCGAACCAGCCATGTTCGACGAGAAGGCCTTTCGCCGCTCCCTGCGCGCCGCCGACAAGGCATTCGGCCAATCCCTGTCCGAGCTGCGCGATGCGCTTGGCGCCCTCAACCTCAAGCCGGACGAGGGGCTGGCCCACACGGCGCAGATAGTGCGCGATGCCGCCGCCCGCATGGCCGCCCACGAGGGGCCGCTTGGCTTGCACCTGATCCGCAGCCAGCACACGGATATCCTGCTGCAGCACAGCCTGAGCGTGGCCTTCATCGCCATGCTGATGGCCCGCGAGCTGGGCATGAGCCCCGTCGAGATGGAAGAGGTGGGGCTGGCCGGGCTAGTCCACGACATTGGCGAGCTCAGGATCCCGAGCCAGATCACCCAGAAGCGGGGGGAGCTCAGCCGTGCCGAATTGAATTTTCTCAACATGCACCCCCAGTACGGGCTGGAGATGCTCAACCACCTGCAGGCATTTGAGCCCAGGATCCGCCAGGTCGCCCATCTGCATCACGAGCGACTCGACGGCAGCGGCTTCCCGCTCGGCAGCAAGGGGGGAGAGATCCCTCCCCTCGCCCGCCTCATCGGCCTGGTGGATTACTACGACGAGCTGTTGCACCCGCGCAGCAGCGCCACCCCGGCGGCGCCGAGCCAGGCCATAGCCCAGCTCTACAAGCAGTCCCAGAAGAAGTTCGATCAGGATCTGGTCAAATTGCTGATCAAGGTGCTGGGGGTCTATCCACCCGGCTCTCTGGTTCGCCTCGACGACGGCTCGGTAGCGCTGGTGCTCTCCACCGAGCCCAGCATGCCCCTCAGACCCAAGGTGCTGCCCTACTGCAAGGCGCAGCGCCCGGAAGGGGTGCCGATGATCGATCTGCGGGAGGACGGGAGAGCCATCACCGCCTGCATCAGGCGGGAGGAGCTGGACGAGGGGCAACGGCTGTTTTTCAACCTGACCCGGCGCTTCTGTTACTATTTCGCCTTCTGAGTTATCCCCAGAAGCTGGGGATAACTCATTGGACAAACCTGAATAATTGCCCAATCCCCCTCAAAATGGTCCGCTATTGAACCTGAATAAAAAACGCCCAGCCAGAAGGCCGGGCGGAGCATGCTACCTCCGTGTAGCGTATCCAGCGGATACATTCATGCTCTCTTCAGCAATACCAAGCCTGAATCGATTACACAAATATCAATTTAACATGCTGATTTTATATGGTTTTACTCCAGCATTCTGGCAAACTGCTCGCCGCGATACACCCATTGCCCGAGACGGAACAGGATCCGGATCACAAAACGCCGCGCCGGGGCCACTGCGCGCCATGGTTTTAAAGGAACGTTTTTTATGCAGTTAGTCCTCTCCCTGCTGCAGCAGATGAGCGTCAGCCTGGTCATCGCCTACCTCTTTTCCAAGAGTCCGCTGCTGCGCCCCCTGGCCAACTACTCGGTCAGGCTCCCCCACAAAGTCTTGATATACGTTATTTTTTCCTGCTTTTGCATCCTCGGCACCTACGTCGGGCTGGACATAGATGACGCCATCGCCAACACCCGCGCCGTCGGCGCCGTGCTGGGCGGGCTGCTGGGGGGTCCGCTGGTGGGCTTTCTGGTGGGACTGACCGGTGGCCTGCACCGCTATACCCTCGGCGGATTTACCGATCTCGCCTGCGCCATCTCCACCACCTGCGAGGGCTTGCTGGGTGGCCTGGTGCACTGGCGACTGATGCGGACCAACCGGGTGGATGCCCTGTTCAAACCCCGGATCGCCTTCTTCACCACCCTCTACGCCGAGATCTTGCAGATGGTCATCATACTGCTGGTCGCCACGCCCTTTGAGCAGGCCCTGCAGCTGGTGCGCACCATAGCCACCCCCATGATCCTGGCCAACTCCTGCGGGGCGGCGCTGTTCATCAGCATGATCCGCGACCAGCAACGGATGTACGAGAAGTTCTCCCGGGTCTTCTCCGCCAAGGCACTCACCATCGCCAACCGCACCGTCGGCATCATGACCCAGGGCTTCACCGTCGAGGCGAGCAACAAAATCGCCCGCATCGTGCAGGAAGAGACCGGGGTCGGTGCCGTCGCCATCACGGATACCGACAAGATCCTGGCCTTCATCGGCACCGGCGAGGATCACCACAAGCCGGGTACCCCCATCACCTCGGCCATCACCCTGCAGGCCATCGCCCGGAACAAGGTGCTGTTCGCCGACGGCAACCGCCAGCCCTATCGCTGCAGCATCTCCCCCCAGTGCCAGCTCGGCTCGGTGCTGGTGATCCCGCTGCAAGGGGACAAGGGGGTGATAGGCACCATCAAGCTCTATGAACCCAAGAAGCGATTGTTCCTCAAGATCAACCACACCCTGGGGGAAGGGATCGCCAACCTGCTTTCCCAGCAGCTGCTGAGCGGCCGGCTGGAGCAGCAGCAACGGTTGCTGGTGCAGTCCGAGCTCAAACTCATCCAGGCCCAGATCAACCCCCACTTCCTGTTCAACACCCTCAACACCATCAGCGCCATCACCCGGCGCGACCCCGAGCGGGCACGCCAGCTGCTGCTGCATCTGTCCCGCTTCTTTCGCAAGAACCTCAAGCGCCAGAGCGACATGGCCACCCTGCAGGAGGAGCAGGAGCACTGCCAATCCTACCTGGAGATCGAGCTGGCCCGCTTTGGTGAGCGATTGACAGTGCAAAACGAGATCCCGCCGCGGCTGGGCCAGCTGCAGTTGCCGAGCTTCACCCTGCAGCCCCTCATCGAGAATGCCATCAAGCACGGCATCTCCACCCTGCTGGAACATGGCCGCATCCGCCTCTACGCGGAGGAGACCCCCGAGCTGGTCAGGCTCTGCGTCGAGGACAACGCCGGCGCATGGCAGGGGGATCTGACGGGGGACGGGCTCGGCATGAACATAGTGGACCGCCGACTCAAGAGTGCCTTCGGCGATCGCTTCGGCCTCAGCGTCCAGTGCGAGCCGGAGCAATGGACCCGGGTCTCCTTCAGCATCCCCAAGGCGCCCCGGCCCCCTTCCAAGGAGATAACATGATCCGCATCCTGATCGTCGATGACGAGCCCTATGCCCGCGAAGAGCTGGCCGAGCTGCTCGGCAGTGACCCCGATATCGAGATCCTCGGCGCGGCCGCCAACGCCCTTGAGGCGCTGCCGCTCATCCAGCGACTCAAGCCGGACGTGGTGTTTCTCGATATCCAGATGCCCAAGCTCAGCGGCATGGAGCTGGTGGCCATGCTCGATCCCCTGCCCCGCATCGTGTTCGTCACGGCGTTTGATGACTACGCCATCCAGGCCTTCGAGGAGAACGCCTTCGACTACCTGCTCAAGCCGGTCGAGCCCGTCCGGCTGGCCAAGACGCTGGCGCGCCTCAAGCAGGATCTCACCCCCCAGTCCATCACCTCGCTGGCGCCCGCCATTCGCCACATTCCCGGCTACCTGCACAACCGGGTGCGGCTGCTGCCCATAGAGCAGGTGGAGTATGCCTTCTCGGATCTCGGCGGGGTGCACGTCGCCTGCCAGGGTGAGCTGTTTCACACCCAACTCACGCTCAAGTCGCTGGAGGAGAAGACCCCGCTGCTGCGCTGCCACCGCCAATATCTGGTGGCCCCACACGCTATCTTCGAGATCCAGTTGCTGGAGAATCAGCTGGCCCAGATCGTCACCCAAAGCGGGGCCAGGGTGCCGGTCAGCCGTCGCTACCTCAAGGAGCTGAGGGATGAGTTAGGCCTGGAGTGACCTGGCCTGAGTGTGCGCCGGCTCACAGTCGGCAACCGCTCGGGTCGCCATGCCGCCGCTCACCACCTTTACCTGCCGTTAACAGAAGAGCCCACTTAGACTGACCGCGCACACCATAAAATAACAATGCTGGAGCGTAACAATGATCTGGTTCTTCCTCTGCGTCGGCCTGCTAGTGGCTGGCTATTTCTTCTATGGCAAGTTCATCGAGCGGATATTTGGCCCGCAACCCGAGCTCGCCACCCCTGCCATCACCATGGCCGACGGCGTGGACTATGTGCCCATGTCGGACAAGAAGGTCTACCTGGTTCAACTGCTCAACATCGCCGGGGTCGGCCCCATCTTCGGCCCCATCCTGGGCGCCCTGTACGGCCCGGTCGCCATGCTCTGGATAGTGTTTGGCTGCATCTTCGCCGGCGCGGTCCACGACTACTTCTCCGGCATGCTGTCGGTGCGCGCCAAGGGCGCCTCGGTACCAACAGTGGTCGGTGAGCACCTGGGCACCACCGCCAAGCACTTCATGAACCTGTTTGCCGTGGTGCTGCTGATGCTGGTGGGCGTGGTGTTCGTGCTGAGCCCGGCGGGCCTGCTGGCGAACCTCACCTCCACCGATCTGGTCTACTGGATAGTGGCGATCTTTGCCTACTACATCCTCGCCACCATAGTCCCCATCGACAAGATCATCGGTCGCTTCTACCCCATCTTCGGCGCCCTGCTGGTGTTCATGTCGGTCGGTCTCATCATCGGCCTCATCGTCTCCGGCAAAGGCTTCTACAACACCGGGATGGACTTCTCCAACCTGCACCCGACCGAGCTGCCGCTGTGGCCGCTGCTGTTCATCACCATCGCCTGTGGCGCCGTCTCCGGCTTCCATGCCACCCAGTCCCCGCTGATGGCGCGCTGCATGCAGAATGAGAAGTCCGGCCGCTTCATCTTCTACGGCGCCATGATAGGTGAAGGGATCATCGCCCTCATCTGGTGTACCCTGGGTCTCTCCTTCTACGACAGCACCGAAGCGCTCAACGCCACCCTGGCGAGCGGCGGCCCGGCGGCCGTGGTGCACGAAGTCTCCACCAGCCTGCTCGGCACGGTCGGCGGCATCCTGGCCATCCTCGGCGTGGTGATCCTGCCCATCACCTCCGGTGACACCGCGTTTCGCAGTGCCCGCCTCATAGTGGCGGACTTCCTGAAGCTGACCCAGAAGCCCATGGCCAAGCGACTGCTGATCGCCGTCCCCATGTTCATCCTCGGCTTCATCATCTCCAAGGCGGAGTTCGGGGTGATCTGGCGCTACTTCGGCTGGGCCAACCAGACCACCGCCGTCATCATGCTGTGGGCCGCCGCCGCCTACCTCATCAAGGAAGGCAAGCTGCACTGGGTCTGCACCATCCCCGCCATGTTTATGACCGCCGTGGTGTTTACCTACCTGGCCAACGCGCCCATCGGCTTTGGTCTGGCGATGGACATCTCCACCATCATCGGCCTGGTGTGTACCGCCGTCATCACCCTGGCCTTCCTGATCAGGTTCAGGCCATCCCGGCTGAGCGCGGTGAAGGAGAACTAACCCGCGTATCGCACCCAAATATGAAGGCCCGGCATCGCTGCCGGGCCTTCTCGTTTTCCCTCTGCGTTCACCCCTGTCTGGCCGCCGGACTCTCCTCCGCGGGCGCCTCGGCCGGGGCCTGATACCAGTGCTCTCTGGCCACCAGCACCGCCTGCTCCGGCTGGGCGATGAAGTTGGGGGACATGATCTGCACCCCGAACTCGTTGAACACATCCTGGATGTGGCCATGCAGCTCCGTCTTGGCTACCGCGGGCAACAAGCCGTCCTTCATGCGCACCTGCAGCTCGTACTCCACATACCAGTCCTGCAGGTTGAGCTGGCGCACCAGCGGTGGCTCGGCCTGGTTGAGCTGCTGACAGCGCCGCGCCGCCAGCTCCAGCATGGCGTGCACCTGACGCCAGGGGGTGTCGTAGCCGATGGTCACCTTGGTCAGCAGGGCGACCCCCTTGTCCCCCGCCAGCCGCGTGAGATTGGTCACCCTGCCGCCGACCACCACGGCATTGGGCAGGGTCACCTCGTGATCCTGGCGCGTCACCAGCTTGGTCGAGAGGGCGTTGAGCTCGGTCACCATCCCCTCCACCTCGCCGATCTGAACCAGATCGCCGGGCCGCAGGGCGCGGGAGTAGATGAGCACCAGACCGCTCATGGCATGGTTCATGATCCCGGCCGAGCCCAGGGTCACCATCAGCCCGAAGAAGACGCTGATCCCCTTGAAGGCGTCGGAATTGGCGCCGGGCAGGTAGGGATAGGCCACCGTCAGGGCGAACAGCCAGATCACCACCGAGAGCAACCGCCGGGTGGCGCCTATGGTCTCGGCGTGCAGGCCCTGCACCCGGAACTGGCCGCGCTCGATGCGATCGAACACTATGGCCAACATCCGGATGAAGAAGCGGGTGATGACGATGATCAGCAGCACCGTCACCAGCCCCGGCATGGCCGCGATCATCCCCTCCAGCATGTCGCCGCACAGGGTGAACAAGGAGTCTCCCAGCCGCTCGCTCCAGGCCCGCGTTTGCGGAAAGAGCCCCAGCACATAGGTGAGCCAGCCATAGGTGAGTGCGAAGATCAGCAGCAGCGTCAGCAGACTCAGCAGGCGAGCCTCGACATTGCCCGCCACCTGGCGCCACTGATGGGGGATCAACCCCCTCTGCAACAGCAGGCGGTTGGCGAGCCACTTCTTGACCAGCCGCAGCCCCTTTTGCAGCAGCCAGACCAGGCCAAAGAAGAGGGCACTGGCCAGCAGGGTCTTGCCGACGGCCTTGAGCAGATAGGGGGCTGAATGCAGCTCAAGATACTTGATGCGGACCTCATCCAGGCGCAGCCGGACCCGCTCGGCCGCCTGATCCAGCGTCAACTCATCGAATTCGTCCAGATCGCCGGCCAGCAGCACCAGAATGCGCTTGCCGTTCACCATGAACTCCCGGCTATCCTGGCCGACCCGAGTCCCCTTGGCCAGGGTGACGGGCGAGTTCAAGTCGCCGGGCGCCATGGCCTGGAGCCGTTCATGGACCAGCCGCACCCTGGCCGCCCCATCCAGGCTGCCATACTTGGTCTGCAACATGACGATGGGCTCATGGAGCAGGATCAGGGTCTGTGACCGCTCCTGCTCGGTGGGCGCCATCCTGGGCTCTGCCGCCCAGCCGATCCTTGCCGACAACAGGCTGACCAGCAGCAGCCCTCCCCATAACAGACTCATCCAGCATGGTCTTTTCATCGCTAACTCATCTCCTTGAGCTGTGACATCCGAATCCCTTTTCCCCTTTGATTTTACAGAAAGAAATTCATCGTGCGCGGTTTATGACCAGCCAATGAACCGAGGCTGTACCGGAATGTCAACACTCTGATTGCAGTCTTGCGCTGACGTAATATGCTGTCATCATGCACCAGAAACTATGGGTGCAAGTCAGTGTGTGACCTTGCAGCCTCGATTGGAGACATTAATGATACCTGATTACATACTTACCTACGTTGCCCTCGGGATATTGGTGTTTGTCGTTCTGGTCATGTTCTACGGCGTTATCGTCATTCACGATATCCCGTATGAAATTGCCAAACACCGCAATCATCCCCATCAGGACGCCATTCATGTGGCGGGCTGGGTTAGCCTGTTCACCCTGCATGTGCTCTGGCCCTTCCTCTGGATCTGGGCCACGATTTATCGTCCCGATCGGGGTTGGGGTTTCAATCAGCGTCTGGAAAAAGACGAGAATGAGATCTCCACACTCAAGCAAGAACTTGCCGCATTGCAAGCCCGTATGGCAACGCTCGAACAGACCGAAAAGTAGGTAATATTTCATGGACTTGCTACTCATTCTTACCTATACCGCCATCTGTGTAGGGATTTTCAAGATCTTCAAGATCCCGCTCAACAAGTGGACAGTGCCGACGGCCGTGCTCGGTGGCGTCTTCATCATAGGGGCGCTCATCGTACTGATGAACTACAACCATCCCTATTCTGAAATGTCGCGCAACTACTACGTCTCCACCCCCATAGTGCCTCTGGTGAAGGGCCGCGTCAGCGAAGTTGATGTCAAGCCCAACCAGAAAGTCAAAAAGGGAGATGTGCTGTTTCGCATCGAGTCAGAACCCTTCGAGCAGAAGGTCGCCAGCCTGACGGCGCGGCTCGACTCCAATCAGGATTTCCTCAAGGCACTCGGTGCCAGACTCCGTTCAGCCAGCCTGGATCGCGATCGTGCCCTGGAGCTGGTACGCCGCGGCATCGGCAAGCAGCGTGACCTCGACGTCACCCAGGCCAACGTGGACGACATCGTCGCCCAGCTGGATCAGCAAAAAGCGACCATCAATGATCTGCAGGCACAGCTCAACGAGGCCAAGTACGCGCTGGAGCAGACCGTGGTCTATGCCCCGAGCGATGGCCACGTCGTCCAGCTGGCGCTGCGCCCCGGCATGATAGCGACCCCCTACATGTATCGCCCTGTGATGACCTTCATCCACGAGGACGATACCTCTTATGTCGGCTGGTTCTGGCAGAACAGCATGCAGCGACTGGCGGTCGGCGATGAAGCCGAGGTGGTGATCGACGGTATCCCAGGCAAGATTTTCAAGGGTGAGGTACAAGCCGTGATCCCCGCCATCGCCTCGGGTAACGTGCAGGCCAACATAGGCTTGCTGGATCAGACCTCAGCCCAGGTGCCGGGCCGTCTGCCTGTCCTCATCAAGATCACCGACCCCGAGTGGTCCAAGTATCAGGTGATCGCGGGCTCGAGTGGCCAGGCGGCTATCTACACCGATTATTTCCACCATGTGGCCATCATGCGTAAGATTCTGCTGCGCATGGGTAGCTGGCTCAACTACCTGTTCCCCTTCCACTAAGCAAGATTGCACTCTCTCGGCGGGCCAGAATCATTCTGGCCCGCTTCCTTTGGCGGCGAGACGCCCGTCACCACCTTGCCCCATATCACTTCTGCCCTCTCACGCCTGCCCGCTGCATTTTGGCGGCAAGATCCCTATAATGGCGCCATCTCGCACCGACCAGTCTCCTCATGTTCGTTCTCAGACCCTATCAGACAGACGCAGTCAACGCCGTCATCCAGCACTTTCGTCAACGTCCGGATCCCGCCGTGGTGGTATTGCCAACCGGCGCCGGCAAGAGCCTGGTGATCGCCGAGCTGGCCCGCAAGGCCCGTGGCCGGGTGCTGGTGCTGGCCCACGTCAAGGAGCTGGTGGAGCAGAACCACGCCAAGTACGAGGCCTGGGATCTGCGTGCCGACATCTTCGCCGCCGGGCTGGATCGCAAGCAGGCCAGCGCCCAGGTGGTGTTCGGCTCGGTGCAGTCGGTGGCCCGCAACCTGGCTGCCTTCGATGGCGCCTTTTCGTTGCTCATCATCGACGAGTGCCACCGGGTCTCGCTCGATGATGACAGCCAGTACCATCAGGTGATCGGCCATCTCAGAGCCACCAACCCGGCCCTCAAGATCCTCGGCCTCACCGCCACCCCCTACCGGTTGGGGCTGGGCTGGATCTACCGGCGCCACTATCACGGCATGGTGAAGAGCCACGGCGAACGGCTGTTTGGTGACTGCGTGTTCGAGCTGCCGCTGCGCTACATGGTGAAGAATGGCTACCTGACCCCGCCCCGGCTGGTCGATGCCCCCATAGTCCACTACGACTTCAGCAAGCTGGTGCCACGGGAGAACGGCCTGTTCAGCGAGGCGGATCTCAATGGCGAGCTCAAACGCCAGCAGCGGGTCACCCCCCATATCCTGAGCCAGGTGCTGGAATACGCCGCCGATCGGCAGGGGGTGATGATCTTCGCCGCCACCGTCGAGCACGCCCGGGAAATTCAGGGGCTGCTGCTCGCCAAATCCCAGACGGCGGCCCTCGTCACCGGCGAGACCCCGGGCCCGGAGCGGGATGCCCTCATCCACGCCTTCAAGGCGCGGGAGATCAAGTTTCTGGTCAACGTGGCGGTGCTCACCACCGGCTTCGATGCCCCCCATGTCGATCTCATCGTGATGCTGCGCCCCACCGAATCGGTGTCGCTCTATCAGCAGATCGTCGGCCGGGGCTTGCGCCTGTCGCCGGGCAAGGCCGATTGCCTGGTGCTCGACTACGCCGGCAACAACTTCAACCTGTTCGCCCCCGAAGTGGGTGAGCCCAGGCCCCATGCCGGCACCGAGCCGGTGCAGGTACCCTGCCCCGCCTGCGGCTTTGCCAACACCTTCTGGGGCAAGACCGACGAGGATGGCAAGGTGATCGAACACTACGGCCGCCGCTGTCAGGGGCTGTTCGAGGATGACGAGGGCAACCGGGAGGAGTGCGACTACCGCTTTCGCGCCAAGATTTGTCCCGCCTGCGGCGCGGAGAACGACATCGCCGCCCGCCGTTGCCAGAGCTGCGATCAGTTGCTGGTAGATCCGGACGACAAGCTCAAGGAGGCGCTCAATCTCAAGGATTGCATGGTGATCCGCTGCGCCGGCCTCGCGCTCGCGGCTGGCCGGGGCAAACAGGGGGAGCGGCTGGAGGTCACCTACCACGATGAGGACGGCCTGACCCTGACCGAATACTTCGGCTTTCACTCCCTGGCCGCACGGCGCTTGTTTCAACAGCACTTTGTGCGTCATCATTGGCCCGCCCCAGGCCTGGAGCCCGAATTCACCACCCTGGACAGCGTGCTGGCGGCCGGCACCCAGTTTCGTCATCCGGATTTTGTCATCGCGCGCAAGTCCGGGCGCTTCTGGCAGGTGAAAGAGAAAATTTTTGATTATCAGGGTCGATACCGTACCGCGGACACCCTGAGTTAGCGCCCGCTTCTTGCTGGCAGCTGTGAGAGCGAGTCATTGGCTACCAGGATCGATGTCGTACCGCGGACACCTTAGTGAGTGCCTGCTCCAGGCGAGCGGGTGAGAGAGTAAATGGTTGGTTATCAGGGTTGGCATCGCACTGCCGACCCCTTCGTCAAGTTAGAGGATCTTATGCAGCGGCTGTTGATTGGTTTTTGTGCTCTGTTTTCCATGGTGGCCCACGCCACCCCGCTGACCCCGCCCAAGGGGGGCCAGTACGCCATCATAGTACAAGGCAACGGCGGGGTTGAATTCGCCCGTCACGCCGACGACATGATAGCGCCCGCCTCCACCATGAAGGTGCTCACCGCCCTGGCCGCCCGCCTCGAACTCGGTGCCGACTTCCGCTTCGCCACCGACGTGCAGGCCCAGCCCGGCGCCAAGCAAGGGGACGTCATCAATGGCGATATCTGGATCAACTTCGTCGGCGATCCCACCCTGTCACGGATGGATCTGGTGGCCCTGTTCAAGCAGCTCGGGGTCACCCGCATCCAGGGCAATGTCTACGTCAACACCGGTGCCTACAACGGCTACGAGCGCGGCAACGGCTGGTCATGGGGGGATCAGACCCTCTGCTTCGCGGCGCCTGTCTCCTCCGTCATCATCGACAAGAACTGCGCCTACGGCACCATCACCGCCACCCAGATTGGCAAGCCGGCCATCGGCAACGTGGCCACCGGCGTGCCCATCGGCATAGGAGCCGACAACGTGGAGGTGATGAGCTATGGCGACATGGCGCGCCAGTTCTGCGCCCTGGAAGTGGACATGGCCAAGGGCAACTTCTATGAGCTCAAAGGCTGCATCAGCCCGAGCAAGGAGCCGCAGGGCCTACGCTTTGCCATCCACGACGTGGAAGCCTGGGGCTGGGACAACATCCGCTGGGCCATGAACCGCGCCGGCATCAGCCACGACGGCCTGCTGCGCGTCACCCACAAGGCACCGGTGGGTGCCGAGACTCTGGCGACCCACTACTCCGTCTCCCTGCCCGTCATGCTGAGCAAGATGCTGAAGAGATCGGACAACCTCTACGCCGACACCTTCCTGAAGACGGTGGGTCGCCACTATTACAACAAGCCGGGCAGCTACCGCAGCGGCACCATGGCGGTACGCGCCATCCTGACCAAGAACGGCATCGATCTCGGCAACGCCACCCTGGCCGACGGCTCGGGCCTCTCCGCTCATAACCTCATCAGCGCGCGCCAGATGCTGTCGGTGCTGAACTTCATCCAGAAGAATGATGCCGAGCTCGACTTCATCAAGTTGCTGCCCAGCGCCCAGGTCGACGGCACCCTGGCCTGGCGCCGCAGCGTCACCGCCCCCATGATGAAGAACAAGGTGCATGCCAAGACCGGCACCATCACCGGCACCTCCAACCTGGCAGGTTTCATCGACACGGCGAGCGGTCAGCGCAAGGCCTTCGTCATGTTCCAACGCGGTCTGTCCCAGGATCCGGCCACCCACGAACGCTACCGTGCCAGCAAGGCACCCTGGCCCTGGACCGGATTTGAGAAAGGAGTGCTGGAGAGCATCTACCAGCAGCAACCCATCCAGATTGCCGAGCAATAAATCGGGCTGAGCCTTGCCAGCAGCAACCCATCCAGATTGCCAAGCAACAAGCGGCTGGCTATCGAAGATGCCGAACATGGGTATCGGCAATTTCCACTTTGACTGACCCTGAGGCGGGGCTATGCTGTGCCCTGCCTCATATCACGGAGAAAAAAGATGTTTGTAGAAATTTTTGGTCGTCCCGGTTGCCCCTATTGTGTCCGTGCCAAGCAGCTCGCCGAGCAGCTGGTCGAAGAGCGTGACGATTTCGAGTTCCGCTATGTGGACATCAACGCCGAGGGTCTGACCAAGGACGATCTGGCCGCCAAGGCGGGCAAGCCCGTTACCACTGTGCCGCAGATCTTCCTGGATGAGCAGCACATCGGTGGCTGCACCGATTTCGAGGCCTATGCCAAGGCCAATCTGGGCCTCTGATCCCAGCATCATCTGCATATAAAAAAGGCGCTCTCTGGCGCCTTTTTGCATCATGGCCACCGCCGCACTGGCTCAGTCCAGCGGGGTGAAGCGGCTCACCACCGCCCCCTGATGCTCGATCCACTCCATGAACATGGCGACGGGGCGGGCATAGACGGCCCCATCCTGCTCGGACTGATAGATGACCAGCGACTCCTGGGTTTCGGTATGAGTGGCCAGGGTGAGAACCCGATAATGGCCTCCCTTGAAGTGACGGTAGCGACCGGGTGCGGGTGCGCGCATGGCAATGCCTCGATGAGATGATGAAAAAGCCCGTCGGACGAAGTCCCGAGACGGCCAGGACCAGGGGCTGATGCCGGTTTCCTGATCCAGCCAATCGTGCCAGATGGGATGAATATTTCAATACACTAGGGCGGCCTGGTGAAAGCATTCCTCATCTTTCACTGGTTTCTCGCCAGACAGACAAACGATCCTGCTGAAATCAACAAATTGGTAACCCTGTTTGATGGTGAAAAATCAGGGATTTATTCCAGAAATAAGATTGTTCTAGCATTCAATTCTGTGAAGAATAGGGGCAAAGAAATTAGATACTAAAACTCGCTTTCTGCCAACGCGCCCCCAGGGGAAGGAATCACGCTCACCATGTTCACTATCGACAAGTCGCACAAGCTCGACGATGTCTGCTATGACATCCGCGGCCCGGTGCATAAAGAGGCTCGCCGTCTCGAAGACGAAGGCCACCGCATCCTCAAGCTCAATATCGGCAACCCGGCCCCGTTCGGTTTCGATGCACCGGAGGAGATCATCAAGGATGTGATCCTCAACATGCCCCAGAGCCAGGGCTATTGCGACTCCAAGGGGCTGTTCTCCGCCCGCAAGGCGGTGATGCAGTATTACCAGCAGAAAGGGATGCGCAAGGTCGACATCGATGACATCTACATCGGCAACGGCGCCAGCGAGCTGATCGTGATGGCCATGCAGGCGCTGCTCAACAACGGCGACGAGATGCTGGTGCCCTCCCCCGACTATCCGCTGTGGACCGCGGCCGTCACCCTCTCCGGCGGTCATGCGGTGCACTACCGCTGCGATGAAGGGGCCGACTGGCATCCGGATCTGGACGACATCCGGGCCCGCATCACCCCGCGCACCCGCGGCCTGGTGCTGATCAACCCGAACAACCCGACTGGCGCCGTCTACGGCAGCGAATTCCAGCTGGAGCTGATCGAGATCGCCCGCCAGCACAACCTCATCATCTTCGCCGACGAGATCTACGACAAGATCCTCTATGACGACATCTCCCACACCAGCGTCTGTACCCAGTGTGACGATGTGATGGTGGTGACCTTCAACGGCCTCTCCAAGGCCTATCGCGCCTGTGGCTTCCGCCAGGGCTGGATGGTCATCACCGGGCCCAAGGGCCGTGCCAAGGGCTATATCGAGGGGCTGGAGATGCTGGCCTCCATGCGGCTCTGTGCCAACGTGCCCATGCAGCACGCCATCCAGACCGCGCTCGGTGGCTACCAGAGCATCAACGAGCTGATCCTGCCGGGCGGCCGGCTGCGTCGCCAGCGGGACAAGGCCTGGGAGCTGCTGAACGAGATCCCGGGGGTCTCCTGCGTCAAGCCCAAGGGGGCGCTCTACATGTTCCCGCGCCTGGATCCCAAGGTGTACGACATTCGCGACGATCAGAAGATGGTGTTCGACCTGCTGCAGCAAGAGAAGCTGCTGCTGGTGCAAGGCACCGGCTTCAACTGGCCGGCGCCGGATCACTTCCGGCTGGTGTTCCTGCCCCGTGAAGAGGAGCTGGAAGAGGCCATAGGCCGCCTCGCGCGCTTCCTCAGAGGCTACAAGCAGTAAGCCCCCGTGCTTCACAACAAAGGCTCCCGAGGGAGCCTTTTCTATTGCGCCCATCCCTGGGCCGCACCAACAAAAAAGCCCCGTCTGTGACAGAAGGGGCTTTTTGCAGGCCGGGAGCGGGAACCGCCCCGGCCCAGGGTCGGCTTACAGCTCGACCACGTCGAAGCGCACGTCCGGATTCACATCCGCATCGTAATCCACCTCGTCCAGACCAAAGCCAAACAGGCGCAGGAACTCCTGCTTGTAACCGGTGTAGTCGGTAAGCGTGGACAGGTTCTCGGTGGTGATGGAGGGCCAGAGATCGCGGCAGGTCTGCTGCACGTCGTCACGCAGCTCCCAGTCATCCATGCGGATGCGGGCCTGCTCGTCCAGCACCAGCTCCTCGCCATAGAGGCGGGTGCGCAGCATGCGGTCGACCTGCTCCATGCAGCCTTCGTGGATGCCCTTCTCCTTCATGATCTTGAAGGCCATGGAGATGTAGAGCGGCATCACCGGAATGGCGCTGGAGGCCTGGGTCACCACGGATTTGAGCACGGCCACGTGAGCGGTGCCGCCCTTGCCGGCCAGATCGCCACGGATGGCGGTGGCGGCGCGGTCCAGATCTTCCTTGGCGCGGCCCAGGGTGCCATGCCAGTAGATGGGCCAGGTCAGATCGGTACCTATGTAGGAGTAGGCAACGGACTTGGCGCCGTCGGCCAGCACGCCCGCATCACGCAGGGCCGCCATCCACAGCTCCCAGTCCTGACCGCCCATGACGGTGATGGTGTTCTGGATCTCTTCCTCGTTCGCCGGCTCGACGGTGGCGGTGATGATCTGATCCTTGTTGGTATCGATGGCGGTGGTGGTGTAGGTCTCGCCGATGGGTTTCAACGCGGAGCGCACCACTTCACCGGTATCCGGCATCTTGCGCACCGGCGAGGCCAGGGAGTAGACCACCAGATCGATCTGGCCGAGATCGGCCTTGATGAGTTCGATCACCTTGGCGCGGCACTCGTTGGAGAAGGCATCGCCGTTGATGCTCTTGGCGTACAGGCCGGCCTCTTTGGCCGCCTTGTCGAAGGCGGCGGAGTTGTACCAGCCGGCGGAGCCTGTCTTGGTCTCGGAGCTCGGCTTTTCGAAGAAGACGCCAATGGTGGCGGCGCCGGAGCCGAAGGCAGTGGCAATGCGCGAGGCCAGGCCGTAACCGGTGGAGGCGCCGATCACCAGTACCTTCTTGGGACCATTCTCGATGGTGCCCTTGGCCTGGGTGTAAGCAATCTGGCGACGAACATTGGCTTCACAACCGACCGGGTGAGTGGTGGTACAGATAAAGCCGCGAACCTTGGGTTTGATGATCATAGGGGGTCTCGACACCGTTAAATGAATGAAATCGGGGCATAAGATACCTCATTGTGGCCCGTTATGGTGCTCTGATGTGTTGAACTGCCTGGAAAACCGGCAAAGTGCCGTCGCCCGCCGCGAAAAATGAAAAATCCGTTGGTGCAAGACAACACCCTCAACCCAATCGGGTGTATCAACCTCAGAGACCTGGAAACTACCCAGTGCGAAAGCCGTTTAAAGAGGGGTAAAAGGCCGGTGAATCAACAGCAGGCCCAGTGATAGCACCGGCCCGGTAAAATGCCTTCTGGCTAATGGCCCCCCCCTCGCACTACCACCACTCCACCGCGAACAGCGCCCCCGGCAGGATGAAGCCCGTGTCTGCCAATGGTGGCAGCGCGATGGTCTGGGTGCGCCTCGGCATAGTCTTGGCCAGGGCCACCAGCTGGCGCTCCAGCTGCTTGACCTCGGAGGCCAGCAAGCGTTCCAGGTCGGTCAGCACACGGGCCTGCCCGGTACCGGCTTGCTGTTGCCAGCTTGTCACGGGAGAGCACGCTGGCCAGTTCGAGCTGGGTCAGGGCATCGGCGGATTGATTGAACTGCGCGATAAGTTCCTACTGCTGGCTTAAGCCATCCAGCGTTTGCGCCAGGCGTTCGGTCTCGGCAGCGGTCTCATCGGAGATGGGTCCCAGCTGCTGCACCTCTCCCGCCAACGCTGCCAGCTCCTCGCGGCCGGTAACCTTGGCCGCCAGCTCTAGCGCGAGTTTGAGGGTGGAAGAGATAGACATGGAGCATTCCGATCAGATTCAGAGTTGCCCCATGGTAAAGGGATGGCACAATAGGTAGGTTTATGGCGTATTACTGAGGCATGTCACAAGGAAGAGAACTTGGCATGGCACAATCTGGAACCAAATGGCAAAATACCGCCTGTATTATTCAATCATATGAGCTTCTGGTGTTATGAAAGAAACGGTCTTACGAAATCTCTGGTGGATTGCATTTGGGGTTGCTTTCATTTTACTCATTGACCATAGTTTGAAAATTGTAAATCTAACCGTTGATACGACTTCAATTCTATTATTAGTCGTTATGCTTCTCAGCCCTTTCGTGGCCGCAGTTAAGAAAATAAAGTTCGGGGATTTTGAAGCTGAAATAGATATTAATGAAATTCGTAAGATAAAATCGGAAACCGAAAAAACGCTCAACGAAACCCAAGAAACTCGTGAAGAACAAGCTGAAATATATGCTACTAGTGATGCAATCAAGGCGTTAGCAGAATCAGATCCAGTAATAGCTTTAGCAAAAATCCGTATTGAGCTTGAAAAAATTCTTGGACAACTTGCTCGTTTTAACTCGATTGCCGTTAGAAATCCCTCGCTTGGGATTCTTGTGAACCAACTCACTAACCAAGAAATAATCAACCATGATATAGGGAAAGCATTGCGAGAAGTTATTGCATTGTGCAACCGCGCAATTCATGGCGAAAGCATATCTGAAGAAGGTGCAAGAACAATTGTTGATGTGGGAATAAATTTACTCGAAGAATTGTATTGGCTTGCCAGAATGCAGGCATCTGACGGAACCGTAGTTCTCGAAGAGATCATTACTCCCGAACAGTCTGATGACTATTATTATAAGAAAAGGTATCGCCTTACATCGATAACCCCATACGTTGAAAACCCAAAAAAGGTTGTGCGAGAGTTAACTCAAGAACAGTTGAATGAAATTCTTCAAGGCTATGAAGAATATGCGGAGTTCATTGTAGAGTTGGTTGAAATCAAGAACAGCTAACTATCCGCACAGCAATATACTCACACCATAAACACGGCTATAATGAACGAATGGATAGGTTAACCAAAGAATGTTTAATGCATACATAAAATACGAACAAAAAGCCCATATGGCTATGAACCAGGTAGCAATTGTGTTTGATTTGGCTCGTTCGGCTGAAAAAATGTGTGAATGGAAAAATATAGGTAATGACAATAACGCTTGGCTTGAAGGGCCATTAATTGAAGCCCCAGAAAATAAAGTTAAAATTGATAGAAGCTTTCCTTACATTGTAAAAACAAGCATCGAATCTCGAGTTATTGCTGCAAGAGCAGATGTGGTTTTTCAGCGTGAGCTAGAGAGTGGTATGCGTAGGATAGATCTCCCTGAGGTTGATGGCTCCAGAGTGGCTCCCTACATTGCCAAAGCGGCGATAATTGAACAGTTCGAATTATTCAAGGAAATATGTATTCTCTTCAAAGCCCCATTCAATATTAAGCAAGCAAAGACGTTCCGTGGCGTTTTAGATGACACTCTTCTGGAGCGCTTAGCGGCTGCAGTTAAGAGACGAAACGAACTAACCCATCAGGATGAATGCCAACCACCGACTATGCGTGAAGCTGTAGAGTATTTTTATGACATTACGGAACTTGCTTTGCAGTTTGGGGAACTAGCAAGTGAAGGTGTCTTTGATAACAAATCCATTTAACAAATACGTTTATGGATAAGCATTGGCGGTAGTTAAGAAAAAACGGCAGGTCTCCCCGCCGTTCTCGTATCAGCTACACCGTTTCCGGCCGATCCACATAGAAAGGTGCGTCCTCGCCATCCAAGGCCAGCAGCTCCCCCTCCAGTTCGATCTCGATGGGCTTGTCGCTCAGGAAGTCCACCGCCTTCTTGGGGGCCAGGCTGGCACGGGGCACCGTCAAGATGATGGACTCCCCACCGATCACACTGCGCCCATCCAGGGTCAGTTTGGCCTTCACCTCCGGCTGCACGTTGCCGGCGATACGTGTGCCGGTCGGCGTTGTAACTGCCGCTCACCGTCACCGGACCACCGTCTGCCACCGCCCCCGCCTTGGTGGCGCGCAGCAACCCCAGGGCATAGTTGATCTCGAAGTCGGTGCCGAGCACCAGAGCAGTGGCGCCCTCCTTCACCACCAGGCCGGTGGCCGAGAGGTTGGTCTTGCCCAGGCTCACCCACTTGGGGTGCGCTGGCAGGGTCAGCGCCACCTCGGTCAGCGTCCCCGCTCCCTGGTTGATCGGGCTCTCCAGCCCCATAAAGGCGGCGGCCAGCAGCACCGGCGGGATCTCGCTGGTCTTGATGGTGACAGTGGCGGGCTTGGGTACGAAGTAGGTACCCCGCCATTAATTACATGTTCTTCACACATATTAATCGCAAATTTAAAGTTTCATTTTCAAAAACATTAATATAACTTCGCAGCATCTAGGCATCAATTAAAGGGTTGACACAGGACCCTCGCCTGGGTATTTTCTTGCTCCTGCATATTGTTATGCAGCACTTTAAATGACTGTGACTTGATGTTTTAAGGAGATGAGATGGCAATCATAGACTCAACAACTCAAGAGTTCCAAAGCTTTATTAAGAACGGTGGCTCGCTGACATTTACCGTTGATGCTCGCGATATCTCTGTTAGTGATTTCGAAGAGCTTGATAGCATCAAGCCAATTCTCTGCAGTGGCTTCGAAATCCCTCCGGCTCTCGTCATTCATGACCCACTGGAGAAGGAGGTAACACATAAATATGGCGACGAGTGGACTAACATAGTTGAGGAAGTATATAGCCGAGGTGGGCGCATTGTTTACCAAAAGCAACCTTCCGGCCAATTCCTTGCTACATGCACCATCCCTGCCAACGCCTGATATAAAGACTCTCTGGTTATTTAAAGTAAAACCCCGCCATGGCGGGGTTTTACTCGATCTGAGCAGCACCACTCTTGATATCCAGACAATCCAGGCTGATACCGGGGCCTGATCAATTGCCACTGCTCCGTCACTACCGCATGGGTTTAGGCTACCGGCAGCCCATGTTGGCGACCCAATTTCTCTATATTGCGACTGTTGAACTCATCCCGGATAGCCCTATCTCGCAACGCCATCTTGGGGTGTTCCCCGCTGGGGATATAGTCAACGCAACCGCCCATACAGTGCACCTCTGCCAGCACCGACTCACGGGCAGGGGCAAGCAATAGGTACAATATGACGCAGGGCCGCGCGACCGGGCCGATAGCCCGAATGTGACAGTGGATGGACTGACATTTAGATTGGATTTTGTACTGTTTTTTCCCACATAGCCCGTCACTACCCTGGAGCACCTTGAAGTGATGGGCTGTATGAGAGCCACCGCACAGGCAAACCGGCCGGCAACGCCAGAACACCTTCATAAACTGTGGCAATCTGTCATGAAGCGGCTCGCCGCAGCGACTACTGTTTCAGATACCCGATGCAATCAGCAAGTAACCTGCCCAGGCTTGGTTGTGCAGGCACCGCATTCAAGGAGGAGTCCATGTCACGCATTCTGGCCATCTGCCTCACCAGCCTGATTCTCACTGCCCCGCTGGTTACCCAGGCCGCCGTCTATCAATGCACAGTCAACGGCCGCGTCAGCTTCAGCGACATCCCCTGCAGCGGTGACGCCAAACCCATGGACTTGCGCGTCTACACCCCACCGGTCGAGGCGGTGGCAGAGGCCAGCAAGCAGACCCAGGAGATAGAAAAAAATCTGGCCGACAGCCAGAAGCAGCGCCAGATTGCGACCCTGCGCGCCGAGATGGAGGCCAAACAGCAGAAGATGAAAGGTGAGATCGCCAGGTTCAACGGGGCCACGACATCCCAGACCGGCGAGCCACGCTCCGCCGCCGAGATACAGTCCCTGACCCGCCGCCATCAGAGCGACATGGAGGCCCTGAACAAGCAGATCACGACCCTTCAGCAGCAGAAATAGACAGGCTCAGGTGCCAACGTCGGCGCCTGAACCTGCAAACTGGAATGAAAAGGGGGAGCCAAGGCTCCCCCATTGCTACTCCCTCAATACTGGGTTTCGAAAGCGGCCTCGGTGACCCCGGCCGGCAGCGCCAGGGCGCCGGGCGTGGTCTTGCTGACCACCAGCCTGCTGGCCAGGGTGAAGGTCAGCGGCTCTATGGCCGACACCTCGCTGGACGGGGCCACATACAGCTTGTAGGTCCCGGGCTCGATGACCCACTCGCTGTTGAGGTTGTCGAAGCTGGCCAGCCAAGTGGCCGGGATCTCGAAGCTCAGCGTCTCGCTTGCCCCCGCCGCCAGCAGGCCGGTCTTGGCGAATGCCTTGAGCTCGATGGCCGGCTTGCCGAGGGTGCCCGCCGGCGCGGCCACATAGACCTGGGCGGCCTCCTTGCCCGGTACATCGCCACTGTTGTACACCGTCGTCGTCAGGCTCAGCTTGCCCCCTTGCTCGGTGAGGCTGTTGGCCGTGATCGCCGTGTTCTTGTAGTCGAAGCTGGTGTAGGAGAGTCCATAGCCAAAGGGATAGCTCACCCCCTTGCCGAAGGTCGCATAGTAGCGATAGCCGACATAGATGCCTTCGTTGTAGTAGTGGGTATCTATGGTGCCATCACCGTCGGTGTCGGTACCTGGGAAGCCCTTGGACGAGGGCACATCTGTGTAGCTGAGGGGGAAGGTCTGGGTCAGCTTGCCGCTGGGGTTGACGGCCCCCGACAGCAAGTCGGCCACCGCATTGCCCGCCTCCTGCCCCGGCATGTAGGCCAGCAGGATGCCGTCTACCTTATCCTGCCAGGCGCTGGTGTCCATGACGCCACTGATGTTGAGCACCACCACCACCTTCTTGCCCTGGCCGTGGAAGGCGGCCGCGACGTCGTCGATCAGGCTCTGCTCCACATCCGACAGCTGGTAGTCGCCCTTCAGGTTCTGGCGATCCACCCCTTGCATGGAGTTGCGGCCCAGGGTGATGACGGCGACGTCATTGCTGGCGGCGTAGGCGCCGATGTCGCTCGGGCTCAGCGCCGGCTCCGGGCAGCTCACCACGGTGGAGATGCCACCGAAGTCGCTCGATGTCTTGTTCGCCTCGAAGAAGCTGCGATAGAACTCCTTCAGCCCGGCATCGACGGCGAACTGCTGCGCCAGCCCGTCCACCATATTGACGGTATGGGCCGCGTTCACATCACCACTGCCGGCCCCACCTTTCAGCGTGTTGATCTGGGTGATCCCGAAGGAGGCGACCTTGCTGCCCTTGGTCAAGGGCAGACTGGCCTGGCTGTTTTTCAGCAGCACCATGCCGTCGCTGGCCGCCTGCCGGGAGAGGCGAGCATGGCCGTCGAGATCCGGCGCATTGCCGGCCACATAGCCCTGGTTCGATGGCATCTTCAATACCTGGGTCAGGATCCGCACCGCCCCCTGCGCTATGGTATCGGCGCTCAGATCCCCGGCGGCATAGGCCTCCTGCAGGCCGGTCAGGGCATCCCCGTAACCGTATGGCAAAGCCGGTCCACCCGGTTCAATCAGGTCATTGCCCGACTTGATCATCGCGGCATAGCTGCCGTCCCCCGACCACCAGTCGCTCATGACGAAGCCCTCGAAGCCCCATTCGTCCCGCAGCACAGCGGTGTTGAGATCGGCCCACTGCCCGGTGTAGGTGCCGTTGACCTTGTTCATGGCGGTCATCACCGCCCAGGGGTTGGCGTGCTCCTCCGCGTATTGGAAGCCCCGCAGATAGATCTCCCGGATGGCTCTTGGGGAGATGATGTTGTCCACGATGGAGCGCGAGGTCTCGGCATTGTTGGCGATGAAGTGCTTGATGGTGGTTCCCACCCCCTGGGCCTGGGCCCCCGCCACCTCGGCGGCCCCCATCACTCCCGACACCAGCGGATCCTCGGAGAAGTATTCGAAGTTGCGACCGTTGAGCGGGTCGCGCTGGATATTCATGCCGGGTGCGAGCCAGACATCCAGCCCGTACTCCTTGATCTCATTGCCGATGGCGGCCCCCACCTGCTTGACCAGGGCCGCATCCCAGGTCGAGGCCAGCAAAGTGCCCACCGGGAAGGCGGTGCCATAAAAGGTGCCCGCTTCCCCATCCCGGGTCGGCGTGATGCGCACCCCGGCAGGCCCATCCGCCAGCTTGCTGGCCGCGATGTCCAGACCCGACTCGGCGTTGTATACCCCGTTGATGTAGCCCACGCTGCCGGGCACATCGCTCTTGAGGTTATTCAGGGCATCCTTGTTGGCCACGAAGGCGCCATTGGCAAACACATAGCCAGGCCCCACCAGCATCCCCAGCCGCTCCTCGGGCGTCATCTTCTGCACCATCCCCTCGGCGAGGGCGCGGTAATAGGCGTTATCCTTGTTGACCTCCGTCTTGGCGCTGGAGCTGTTGTCATTGCATCCTTGCGCCACCAGGGCCACTGCGATGGCAATGGCAACCCCACTCCATCTGTTGAGGTTATTATTATGTTTCATATGATTCCCTTTCATTCCATGTTCAGGTGAACAAACAAGCCAGAATAGCCTGTGCAGCGTAGCGCGAAGACAAGGGCGCCCGCTTTGCATCCGGGAGCGGGAATTGTGCATGGCGGTGGTGATATTCAATATCACCACCGCCATCACAGCGTTACATTCGGTTACAACAACAGACGTTAAGTTTCACTGCATTTGATCTGACGCGCAGTTATCTCACCGGGAAGATGCCTTAATCGCGCAGCGCAGCAGGATGCTGCCTGGCCAGCACAATAATACTTATCAGGCATGAAGGGACTTATATGGGGAAGAGCGTTTCCAATATTATCGCCAGATCGACGCTGCATTTCCTGCGCGAAAATGGCGTTAATACCGATGCCATCCGTGCGCAGTGTCAACTCAGCCAATATGAGCTGGATAAGAATGATGGCCGCATCTCGGACAAACAGCATCTGCGCTTTATTAGAGAGACGGAGCCATATGATTTCCTGTGGCAAGAGCGCATGCGCCAAACCGATGCAGATGACCAGATCATCAGCGGGGCCTACGCATTATTCCCGGAGCTGGTGGGTTATTGCCTCAATCAGAAAAATGCCGAGGAGGCGGTGCTCGGCTATATCCGCAACCGGGTCATCATCGGCAACTGCGACAACTTCGTCCTGCGCAAAGAGGGGGAGCATCTCGCCATCGGCTATGTCGAGGAGTCAGGCATGCCGCAGCGCAACTACTCCGCCATCGGCAACTTCATGCTGCTCAGGGCCCTCGTCCGTCTCTATGCCCCCACCACCGAGAGCGCCGTTTCCCTGCGCGGGAACGATGAGCGCGGGCGCAAGCGGCTCGATGATGCCTTCGGCTGCCACTGCCAGTTTGGGCAGGAGGCCAACATCATCTACTTCAAGGGGGCCGATCTGGCCAGCCCGGCCGAGACCTATCTGCCCCTGCTCAACAAGAATCAGCACCAGCTGATCACCCGCAAGGTGGCGGTGCTGGAACATGAGCAGGGTTTTTCATCCCTGATCTATTCCCTGCTCGATGAGGTCATCGAGAATGACCATATCCAGGATGAGACCAGTTTCATGGATCATATTTGTGCCGTCATGGGCATGAGTCGCTGGACCATCAATATTCGCCTCGGTCAGGAGGAAACCAATCTCAGCCTGCTATTAAAAAAGGTGCGAATAAATAAGTCCTGTCGCTGGCTGGCCGAAACCAACCTGAGTATTCAGGATATCAGCGAACGGCTGCGTTTCTCTTCCCTCTCGGTATTCTCGCGGTTTTTCTCGACCCATATGGGTTCTTCTCCCCTGCACTATCGGCGCCGGCTCGGTCAGCGGATCTGATGGGCCTCATATAAATAGATCTCATGTAAATGGGTGTGATGCCGATAATCTCGCCCCCAGGCCTGCAATCACATTCCGAATGGCACCATAATTATGGGGTGCCAATTGATGCGTATTTATGGCTGCATCCTGCATGATCGGGAGATCACCCTGTGATTATCTGGCCACGCAGGGACTAGCCTATTTTCAATAGTTCCTCACCCAGTAAATTAATCGGCACTGAAAATTAAAAATACAAAAAGTTCACCGTAATTCGAGTAGGGTTCATGGGATAGCGATGCTATTGTTAATTTACTCAGATTACGGTCAGTCTGTCATTCAAGGGTCTCATGGAGGAGCTCTGTTATGTTCTGGAAACGCACAACCAGCAAGGAAGCGAGTGAACAGGCGGCAAGAGTGATGGAGCTGGGGGCCTTCGAACAAGCCATCCAGTCCCAGGTTCCCTACATCCAGTTTACCCCGGCTGGCATAGTCACCTTCGTCAACGATCTGTTCCTGAAGATAGTGGGCTTTCAACGAGAGGAGCTGATCGGCAAGCACCACAGCGCGCTCTGCTTCCCGGAAGACGTCAAGACCCGTGAATACGAGAGCCTGTGGCAGGATCTGCGCGGCGGCACCGCGCGCAATGGCCGCTTCATCCGCCAGTCGAAGTCCGGCAAGGCCGTCTGGCTGGAGGCCACCTACTTCCCCATCATGATCGACGGCCGGGTGGCCAGGGTCGCCAAGGTCGCCTCCGATGTGAGCCCGCAACAAAGCTCACTGGAGCGCACCCAGGCCCTGCTGGCGGCGCTCGACAAGTCGCTGGCGGTGATCGACTTTCAACCGGATGGCACCGTCATCACCGCCAACCAGAATTTCCTCCACTGCTTCGGCTACCGGCTGGAGGAAGTGGTCGGCAAGCACCACCGCCAATTCTGCGATCCCGAGTTTTATCATAAGAACCCCAACTTCTGGCGGGATCTGGGCTCGGGCAGCATCAAGTCAGGGCTCTTCATGCGGTTGGGACGCCATGGCGAGAAGATCTGGCTGGAGGCGACCTACAACCCCATCTTCAACCACGAGGGCAAGGTGGTCAAAATCATCAAGCTGGCGAGCGACATCACCGAGCGGGTCGAGAAATCCATCTCCACTCGTGAGGCGGCCCAGAAGGCCTGCGCCATCGCCAGCGAGACCGTCTCGAGCGCCGCCAAGGGGCGCGAGGTGATCGACAAGGTGCTGGAGACCTCCCGCCACATCAACACCTCGGTCAACGAGGTCAGCAAGCAGATAGATCTGCTCAATCAGCAATCCAAGAGCATCGAGTCCATCATCTCGACCATCAGCGGCATCGCGGATCAGACCAACCTGCTGGCACTCAACGCCGCCATCGAGGCGGCCAGGGCCGGGGAGCAGGGCCGGGGCTTTGCGGTGGTCGCGGACGAGGTGCGGCAACTGGCCGCGCGCACCTCTAGCTCCACCAACGAGATCGTCTCGGTCATCAAGCACAACTCCGACATCACCTCGAAGATCACCCAGACCGTCTCCATCGTCTCCGACAAGGCGGTGGCGGGACAGGAGCAGGCCAACATCGTCTCCAGCGTCATCAAGGAGATCATCGAGGATGCCAACTCGGTCTCGGACACCGTCAAGAGCCTGTCCATCTAAGCGCTAGTCACAACAAAACACGGGGCCTGTCCCCGTGTTTTTGTTTGCTGACTGGGCTAGCCGTTATTCAGTTCGCGGCTCAATCCTCCCCCTGCAGGTAGCGTCTGGCATCCTCATCGGCCAATGCCAGGGCCGCCTCCCACAACTCGGCGATGCGCAGCCCCTCCTCGCCCACTGCCTCCTCCTCCAGCGCCTCCAGCGCCCTCGCATCGGCCAGGGTAAAGGGATGGTGGGTCAGCAGCGTCTGCGCCCTCGCCAGTAACATCATGCTGTTCATCGCTCGGCTCCTCACTCTCTGCACGCTTGCGCCATGCGGCCACACTGCTACTCAAAATGTAGCCAAGGTAGCCAACAAAGGGCCGCTGACCAACTCAGTCTGCGCGATGAACAGGGGACAAACCCCGGGTCTATGACGATGCCTCTGCCGCAGGCCTAAGCCACGACACCGGCCTGGGCACGGTCACAGTACCGGGACATGATCAGGGAAAAAGGAGGGAAAGGGGCACGACGCCCCCCTAAATTGGCCATCCGAATAATAACCATGCGGCCTTCCGGTTGTCTAAAGGCACCTAAAATCAGATAATACGGTCGCCTTCATACCGGATAACCCATCTCCCATGACTGAGTACCTGCTTTTACTGGTCGGCACTGTCCTGATCAACAACTTCGTGCTGGTGAAGTTTCTCGGCCTTTGCCCCTTCATGGGCGTCTCTGGCAAGCTGGAAACCGCCATCGGCATGGGACTGGCCACCACCTTCGTGATGACGCTGGCCAGCGCCTGCTCCTATCTGATGGAGCACTATATTCTGATCCCGCTGAACATCGCCTACCTGCGCACCCTCGGCTTTATCCTGGTGATCGCGGTGGTGGTGCAGTTCACCGAGATGGTCATTCGCAAGAGCAGCCCGACCCTCTATCGCCTGCTCGGCATCTTCCTGCCACTCATCACCACCAACTGCGCCGTGCTCGGCGTGGCGCTGCTGAGCATCAACGAACGCCACAACTTCATGCAGAGCATCATCTACGGCTTCGGCGCGGCGTGCGGCTTCTCGCTGGTGCTGATCCTGTTTGCCGCCATGCGCGAGCGTCTGGTGGCCGCCGATGTGCCCACCCCCTTTCGCGGCGTCTCCATCGCCATGGTCACCGCCGGGCTGATGTCGTTGGCCTTCATGGGCTTTACCGGCCTCATCAAGATATAGCGCTATGACCCATATACTCTTTGCCATCCTGGTGCTGGCCCTGCTGGCCCTGGCCTTCGGCCTCATTCTGGGCTTTGCCGCCGTCAAGTTTCATGTCGAGGCGGATCCCATCGTCGATCAGCTCGACGCTCTGCTGCCCCAGACCCAGTGCGGCCAGTGCGGCTATCCCGGCTGCAAGCCCTACGCCGAGGCGCTCGCCAACGGCGATCAGATCAACAAGTGCGTGCCCGGTGGCGATGCCACCATGCGCAAGATAGCCGACCTGATGGGGGTCGAGCCCCAGCCGCTCGGCGGCGGTGACGAGGCGGCGGTGCCCATCAAGAAGGTGGCCTTCATTCACGAAGACAGGTGCATAGGTTGCACCAAGTGCATCCAGGCCTGCCCGGTCGATGCCATCCTCGGTGCCACCAAGGCGATGCACACCGTCATCGTCAGCGAGTGCACAGGGTGCGATCTCTGTGTCGACCCCTGCCCGACCGACTGTATCGAGATGATCCCGGTTCCGACCACGGTCGATAACTGGAAATGGGATCTGGCCAAGGTCACCATTCCGGTCAAGATAGTGGAGTAACCATGCAGTCCTTGCTCGAACGTATCAAAGCCGGCACCCTCTGGGATTTTCACGGCGGCATTCATCCTCCCGAAAACAAGCACCAGTCCAGCCTGACACCTGTGATGGACGCGGGGATTCCTCCCCAGCTCATCATCCCGGTGCGCCAGCACGCGGGCCCGGCCGGCGATCTGCTGGTACGGGTCGGTGACAAGGTCAAGAAGGGTCAGCCGCTGACCCGCTATGACAAGGGCCGCATAGTGCCGGTGCATGCCTCCACCTCGGGCACAGTCACCGCCATCGACCTCCATACGGTGGCCCATCCGTCCGGCCTCGATGATCTCTGCATCACCCTCACCCCGGATGGGGAAGATGCCTGGGGAGTGCGCGACGCTCGCCCCGATTACTGGAATCTGGAGCGGGGCGAACTGCTCGAACGCATCCAGCAGGCCGGTATCGCCGGCCTCGGCGGCGCCGTGTTCCCGACCCACAGCAAGCTCGATGGCCGCGGCCAGCTCACCGAGATCCTGATCGTCAACGGCCTGGAGTGCGAACCCTACATCACCACAGATGATCGGCTGATGCAGCAGTATGCCGACGAGATCATGGACGGCATCCGGGTGCTCAAGCACCTGCTCAAGCCCAAGCTGACCCTGATCGGGGTGGAAGACAACAAACCGGCGGCCATCGACGCCCTCAACCGCCATGCCACAGACCCGGATGTACTGGTCAAGGCAGTGCCGACCAAGTACCCCTCCGGCGGGGCCAAGCAGACAATCGAGCTGCTCACCGGACGTCAGGTCCCCAAGGGCGGCCGGGCGGTCGACATGGGCATCATGGTGCTCAACGTCGCCACCGTGTTTGCCATCAAGCGCGCCATCATCGACGGTGAGCCGCTGATCGAGCGCATCGTCACCCTCACCGGGGATGCCTTCAAGAAGCCGGGCAACGCTTGGGTGCGCCTCGGCACACCGGTGCGCTGGCTGTTGCAGCGCTTCGAGCTGCAGCCGGAGGCGGATCAGCGCGTCATCATGGGCGGCCCCATGATGGGCTTCACCCTGCCCCACGCCATGGTGCCCGTGGTTAAGGCCACCAACTGCCTGCTCTCCCCCACCCGGGCCGAGCTGCCGCCCCCCGGCCCCGAGCAATCCTGCATCCGCTGTAGCGCCTGTTCCGACGTCTGCCCCGCCAACCTGCTGCCGCAGGAGCTGTACTGGTACAGCCGTGCCAAGGAGTACGACAAGGCCGAGGGGCTCAACCTGTTCGACTGCATCGAGTGCGGCGCCTGTGCCTGGGTCTGCCCGAGCGAGATCCCGCTGGTGCAGTACTACAAGATTGCCAAGGATGACATCCGCGAGGTCCACGCCGAGGCCGAGAAGGCCGAGCGCGCCAAGCAGCGATTCGAGGCCAAGCAGGCCCGCTTCGAGCGGGAAAAAGCCGCGCGCGAGGCCCGCCATGCCGAGGCGGCGGCCCAGCGCCGCCAGGCCATGACGACGGCGGGTGGGGAAGACCCGGTCGCCGCCGCCCTGGCCCGTCTCAAGGCCAAGCAGGCGGCCACCGCCGCCGGTGCAGAGGCGCAACCGGACAACGCCGCCATGATGGCGGCCCGCGAGGCCCGCAAGCAGGAGGCGCTGGCACGTCGCGCCGCCAAGGCCAGCGATGGCGACGAAACGGTCGCCACCATCACGGCGGTGACGCCCGAGGCAGATCCCAAGAAGGCCGCCATCGCCGCCGCCCTGGCCCGTGCCAAGGCGAAGAAGGCCGCCCAGGCTGCGGGGGAAGCGATCGCCGAGCCCGAGGCCAACACAGCCGAGGCCACTGTGACCGAACCGGCTCCCGTCGCCGAGGTCGATCCCAAGAAGGCGGCCATTGCCGCCGCCATCGCCCGTGCCAAGGCCAAGAAGGCCGCTCAGGCTGCGGGGGAAGCGGCCGAGGCCCCGGCGGTCGAACCGGCCCCCGCTGCCGACGTCGACCCCAAGAAGGCGGCCATTGCCGCCGCCATCGCCCGCGCCAAGGCCAAGAAGGCTGCCCAGGCTGCGGGGGAAGCGGTCACCGAGACTGAGGCCAAGACTGCCGAAGCCCCGGCGGTCGAGCCGGCCCCCGTCGCCGAGGTCGACCCCAAGAAGGCGGCCATCGCCGCCGCCATCGCTCGCGCCAAGGCCAAGAAGGCCGCCCAGGCTGCGGGGGAAGCGGTCGCCGAGACTGAGGCCAAAACAGCCGAGGCCCCGGCGATCGAGCCGGCCCCCGTCGCCGAAGTCGATCCCCGGAAGGCGGCCATCGCCGCCGCCATCGCCCGCGCCAAGGCGAAGAAACTGGCCGCCGAGGCTGCCGCTCAGGGCGAGACCGAGTCAGACCCACTTTCCGACAAGAGTCACTGATCCATGTTCAATATCGCGAGTGCGCCGTTTGCCCATAACCGCAAACAGACCCAGACCCTGATGTTGCTGGTGATCCTGGCCTGTCTGCCGGGCCTGCTGGCCCAGATCTGGTTCTTCGGCTGGGGAACCCTGATCCAGATCCTGCTGGCGCTGGCGACGGCGCTGGGCAGCGAGGCGCTGGTACTCAAACTGCGGGGCCGCCCCGTCAAACCGGCCCTGCTGGACGGCAGCGCGGCGCTGACCGCCGTGCTGATCGGGCTCTCCCTGCCCCCCCTGCTGCCCTGGTGGATGCTGGTGCTGGGCACCGCCTTTGCCATCATCATCGCCAAGCACCTCTATGGAGGGCTGGGCCAGAACCTGTTCAACCCGGCCATGGTGGCCTATGTGCTGCTGCTGGTCTCCTTCCCGGTCCAGATGACCAGCTGGTTGCCGCCGTCGAGCATAGCGGCCTATGACCTTGGCTTCGGTGACGCCGTCTCGGTGATCTTCACCGGCTTCAGCCTGGACGGCTACAGCATGCTGCAGCTCAAGCAGGGGGTGGATGGCCTGACCATGGCCACGCCGCTCGACACCCTGAAGACCGGCCTGACCCAGGGCCTCACCGCCAGCGAGGTGATGACCCACAAAGTGTTCGAGGGCTGGGGCGGCATCGGCTGGAGCTGGGTCAACTTGTGCTATCTGCTGGGGGGCCTGTTCCTGCTGCAGCAGAAGGTGATCCACTGGCGCATTCCGGTCGCCGTGCTGGGGGCCTTGCTGCTCTCTGCCACCCTGGGCTATCTGGCCACGCCGGACGCCACCGCCACCCCCATGCTGCACCTGTTCAGCGGCGCCACCATGTTGGGGGCCTTCTTCATCGCCACCGATCCGGTGAGTGCCAGCACCACCCCGCGGGGCCGGCTGGTATACGGCGTGCTGATCGGCGTGCTGGTCTACCTCATTCGCCGCTACGGCGGTTACCCGGACGCCTTCGCCTTCGCGGTGCTGCTGGCCAACCTGTGCGTACCGCTGATCGACAGCCTGACCCGCCCCAAGGTCTATGGAGCGCGCCGCAAATGACCTCATCTTTGACTTCTCATCCCAGCGGAACCGGAGCCACAACATGTTAAAGAGCATGCGCAAGAACGGCGTGACCCTGGCCCTGTTCGCCCTTGGCTGCACCGCCATGGTGGTGCTGACCAACGAGCTGACCAAGGACCGCATCGCCCACCAGCAACAGCTGGAGAAGCTGCGCACCCTCGAAGCCCTGTTGCCGGAGGGGAGCTATGACAACGATCTGGTGGCCAGCTGCAAGCTGGTCAGGAGCCGGGAATATCTGGGCAGCGATCAGCCCATGCCGCTCTATACCGCGACGCTCAACGGCGAGCACACCGGCTATGCGCTGGAAACCGTGGCCCCCGACGGCTACAGTGGGGCCATTCGCATGGTCGTAGGTACCGATGCCAAGGGCGCCGTCAGCGCGGTGCGGGTGCTGGCCCACAGGGAGACCCCGGGTCTGGGCGACAAGATCGAGCTGAAGAAATCCAACTGGATCGACAGCTTCGTCGGCCGGGTGCTCAATGCGGACAACGACGCGAGCTGGGCGGTGAAGAAGGATGGCGGCGAATTCGACGCCTTCACCGGCGCCACCATCACCCCTCGCGCCGTGGTCAAGGCGGTGAAGAACCTGCTGCTGTTGCAGCAACAGCACCCGGAGCTGCTGCGTGACGCCCCCCCCTGCGACACAGCCCCATGATCCCGGTCGATAATGAACCGAGATGGCACAGATTGACGGCCGAAGCCGGCTACTCGAACACAGCGGAGCCAACAGATGGAACAGATTGATGTGATTGACGATCAGGGTCTCGCCAGCGAGAGCAATGGCCGTCGCGAAGAGCTCAAGGAGCTGATGCTGCAGGGGCTGTGGAAGAACAACCCCTCCCTGGTGCAGGTGCTGGGCTTGTGCCCCACCCTGGCGGTCTCCTCCACCTTCACCAACGCCCTTGGGCTGGGGCTGGCGACCATGGTGGTGCTGATCAGCTCCAACCTGGCCATCTCCCTGGTGCGCAACTGGGTGCCCAAGGACATCCGCATTCCGGTCTATGTGATGATCATCGCCGCCCTGGTGACCAGCGTGCAGTTGCTGATGAACGCCTACACCTATGGCCTCTATCAGGCGCTCGGCATCTTCATCGCGCTGATCGTCACCAACTGCGTCATCATAGGCCGGGCCGAGGCCTATGCCTCCAAGAACCCGCCCCTGCTGGCGGCCATCGACGGCTTGATGATGGGCCTCGGCTTCACCCTGGTGCTGCTGGTGCTGGGGGGACTGCGGGAGATCATCGGCATGGGCACCCTGTTTGACGGCGCCGATCTGCTGCTGGGGGACTGGGCCAAGTCACTGCGCATCGAGCTGTTCCATGCCGATGCCAGCCTGCTGCTGGCGATCCTGCCGCCCGGTGGCTTCATCGGGCTGGGGCTGCTCATCGCCGGCAAGAATGCCATCAACGACTGGATGGGCCGCAAACAGAGTGCCGACAAGGCCCACTGCAGCGTGCCGGCGGCCGGTGCCCGCGCCACCCAGCTCTAATGCTCTTGCGCCAGGACAGACCCGAGAATCGATGAACAATCAAAAACGCAGACAGATTCTGGAGCGGCTGCGGGACAACAATCCCCACCCCACCACAGAACTCAACTTCAACTCTCCGTTCGAGCTGCTGATCGCCGTGTTGCTGTCGGCCCAGGCCACCGATGTGAGCGTCAACAAGGCCACCGACAAGCTCTATCCGGTGGCCAACACCCCGGCCGCCATGCTGGCGCTCGGGGTGGACGGGGTGAAGCAGTACATCAAGACCATAGGCCTGTTCAACACCAAGGCCGAGAACGTCATCAAGACCAGCGCCATCCTGCTGGAGCGCCATGACGGCGAGGTGCCGGAGGACCGCGAGGCGCTGGAGGCCCTGCCCGGAGTCGGTCGCAAGACCGCCAACGTGGTGCTCAACACCGCCTTCGGCTGGCCCACCATCGCCGTCGACACCCACATCTTCCGCGTCTCCAACCGCACCGGCTTCGCGGTGGGCAAGAACGTGGATCAGGTGGAGGAGAAGCTGCTCAAGGTGGTACCCGCCGAGTTCAAGCTGGATGTGCACCACTGGCTGATCCTGCACGGTCGTTACACCTGCCTGGCGCGCAAACCGCGCTGCGGCTCCTGTATCATCGAAGACTTGTGTGAGTACAAAGAAAAGGTCTACCCGGAGAGCTGAGCAATAGGGGGCCACCACAGCCACCTGTCTGGCTCGCACACTTCTACGGCCGTGGCTCCTGCATCATCGAAGACCTGTGCGAGAACAAAGAAAAGGTCTACCAGAAGAGCTGATGGATCTCCTTTCCGTTCACTGCCTGACCTCAAGACCTAGATTGAAAGCAGTACCAATCACCAACCCGGAGAATTGAGCAATGAGAATCCTGCATACCATGCTGCGCGTCGGCGATCTGCAACGCTCCATCGATTTCTACACCCGCGTGCTGGGGATGAAGCTCTTGCGCAAGAGCGAGAACAGCGAATACAAGTACACCCTGGCCTTCGTCGGCTACGGTGACGAGAAGGACGAAGCCGTCATCGAGCTCACCTACAACTGGGGCGTGAGCGAGTATGAGCTGGGCTCGGCCTACGGCCATATCGCGCTGGAAGCGGACGACATCTACGGCACCTGCGACGCCCTGCGTGCCGCCGGCGCCAAGATCACCCGCGAGCCGGGCCCGGTCAAAGGCGGCACCACCGTCATCGCCTTCGTGGAAGATCCCGACGGTTACAAGATTGAACTCATCGCCAAGAAAGACGCAGGCGCGGGCCTCGGCCAGAGCGTCTGAGTCACACCAGTACCCTCCCTTGCATGGAGGTGAATAAAAAACGGGGCCCAGGGCCCCGTTTTTTATGCTCGAGATTTCTGCCGTGGCAGCCAGCCATCAGGCCAGCCGGAAGCGGCCTATGGTCTGGCGCAGACCCGCCGCCAGCTGGCTCAGCTCCAGGCAGGCGCGGGCGGTGTGATCCGCTCCTATGGCCACCTCGTTGGAGGATTCATTGATCCGCTCCACGTTGCGGCCGAGCTCATCGGAGACCGCATCCTGCTCACCGCAGGCGCTGGCGATCTGGATCGCCATGTCGGCAATCTGGGCCACCGCCTCCTCTATCTGCTGGATGCCCGAGCTGGTCTGCTCGCTCTGCACCACGCATTGGCGGATCATCTCGCAGCTCTGGCCGGTCACCGCCTTCGCCTGGTTGGCGCGGGCCTGCAGGGTCTCGATGATGGCAACTATCTCGCCGGTCGATGCCTGGGTGCGGCCCGCCAGGGTGCGCACCTCGTCGGCCACTACCGCGAAGCCGCGGCCCTGCTCGCCGGCCCGGGCCGCCTCGATGGCGGCATTGAGCGCCAGCAGGTTGGTCTGATCGGCGATGCCGCGGATCACGTCTACCACCAGGTTGATCTGGGCCGACTCCCGCTCCAGCTCGGAGACCAGCGTGCCCGCCTGCTCGATCTCCTCGGCGACCCGGGTGATGGCCACCAGGGCCCCGCGCACGTCCTGATTACCGCGCCGCGCCAGGGCATTGGCCGAGCTGGCGGATGCGGAGGCGACCTCGGTATTGCCCGCCACGTCGGCCACCGTCGCCTTCATCTGGGCCATGGCGGTCGCCACCAGGGCGATCTCCTGCTGCTGGCTCTGGATCCCCTGCGCCGACTGCTCGGAGACGGTGCTCACCTCCTCGATGGCGGCCCCCAGCTGGGTCACGGCGGCCACCACCTCTTCGATCAGCCCCCGCAGGTTGTCCTGCATCTTGAGGGAGGCCTTGGCCAGCATACCGAGCTCATCCTGCCCGATGTGCTGGCGATCCAGCTGATGGGTCAGGTCGCCGGCCGCGATGGCGTTGGCCTGGGCCACCACCGCCTGCAGCGGCAGGCAGATCTGGCGAGTCAGGAACCAGGTCATCACCATCATGAACAGCAGCAGGGCGCCGATGCTCACCATGGCGAAGCTGGTCACCATGCCGATGCTGCCCAGCAGGCTGTTGCGGTTCTCCTGCACGAAGCCGAGATTGACCTCCACCAGGGCGTTGACTGCCTGCTCCAGCGCGTTGTAGGTCCCGTTGGACTGGAACAGCTGGGCCCTGGCCTGCGCCATGTCCCCCTGCGCCAGCAAACCGTCGACCCGGTTGACCGAGCTCAGGTATTGCAGCCAGTGCTGCTTGGCGCGGTTGAACACCTGGCGCTCCTGATCGGCCCCCACGGTCGACTCATAGGCCCGGAAGGCGCGCTCCACCTTCTGGACGCTGTCCTGGATGCGGCCGCGACGGGCCTGCAGATCGGCGGCATCCTCCACCACCAGCAGGGCAAACTGGGCACGGCGCACGTAGGAGACGTCGTAGAGCAGGGTTTCCACCGAGATCACGCTGGGCAGGGTGGAATCGGTGAAGTTCAGCACCCGATCCCGCACCCCGCGCAGTTCGCTGGACAGAAAAATACCGAATATCACGTTGACGGCGGCAATGACCGCGAAGACCACGGCAATCTTCTTGCCGATGGAGAGATTCTTGTAAGACATCTTGGCTGGTGATCCTCAACTGCTGACGAGCAGATGCACAGTGGCGATCACGTCCCTGTAAACGATGGCCCGCCGCGTCCTGACGGGAGATAAGAGTGTCGCGAACGATAACGGGAAGCAGAGTTCGCGGGGGCGGCACCTTACCACAAGACCCCCATGGCCCTCATCGTCTTTCGGCGCCGACAGGCCGATTTCGACTGATGTTCTACACCCGACCCGGCATAGCCCCGCGAGCGCCAACCTTGAGCCGATTGTCACAATCGGCCCGCCAGCGTGGACAAAGGGGAGCGCCGGCGATGTAATGGAGCCCTCGTCTCCCCTTCGCCTCAAGGTCTTGTCCATGGATAACGCATCGACCCTCCCCTCTTCCTGGTCCATTCAACTGCGCGAGCAGATGCAGGCCCGCCCGCTCACCGCCTTCGGGTTGCTGATCGCGCTGGTCGCCGTGCTGCTGCTCCTGCTGCAGAGCCTCGTCATGCTGGCGACCGGTGACATCAGCCCGGGGGTTCGTTATGGCCTCATCGGCGGTGTCGCCGGTTTCGCGGCCACCGCCCTCGGCGCCCTGCCGGCGCTGTTTCTGCGCGCTGTGCCCCAGCGGGTGGAGGACGGCATGCTGGGTTTTGCCGCCGGCATGATGCTGGCGGCCAGCGCCTTCTCCCTGCTGCTGCCTGGGCTGGAGGCCGCGGAGGGGATCACCGGGGACGGTTTTCTCGCCGCCGCCGTGGTAGTCGCAGGCATGACCCTCGGGGTGCTGCTGATGCTGGGGCTGGATCAGTTCACCCCCCACGAGCATGACAAGACAGGCCCCTGCGGCCCCGGCCATGAGAGCTGCTCCCGGGTCTGGCTGTTCGTGTTTGCCATCGCGCTCCATAACCTGCCGGAGGGGATGGCCATCGGGGTCAGCTTCTCTCAGGGGGACATGGCGGTGGGCCTGCCGCTGACCACCGCCATCGCCCTGCAAGACATACCGGAAGGGCTCGCAGTCGCGCTGGCCATGTGCGCCGCCGGTTTTCGCCCCTCGGTCGCCGTGCTGGTCGCCATCGGCAGCGGCCTGCTGGAACCGCTCGGTGCCCTGCTCGGGGTCGGTCTCGCCAGCGGCATGGCCCTCGCCTACCCCATTGGCCTGGGACTGGCCGCCGGGGCCATGCTGTTCGTGGTCTCCCACGAGGTGATCCCCGAGACCCACCGCAACGGCCACCAGACCCATGCCACCCTCGGCCTGATGGCGGGCTTCGCCCTGATGATGACGCTCGACACGGCGCTGGGTTGAGACGCGGATTGCCGGTCGGGGGAGCGAGCCGGTTTATTTAGACGCCACACCGGCCTCCCCCGCCCGCATTCGACCACCGGCACTCGGCGCCGCCCTTATCTTTTGCTATGATCCGCGCCAACTTATTCGGCCCAAGGGCCATAGAGACGAGGTAGAGGATGAAAGTAGGTATTATCGGCGCCATGGAGCAGGAAGTGGCCCTGCTGCGCAGCCAGCTGAGCGACCTGACCACCCTGCAACTGGGCGGCTGCGAGTTCTATCAGGGCCGGTTGGCCGGTAAAGAGGTGATCCTGACCCGCTCCGGCATCGGCAAGGTCGCCGCCAGCGTCGCCACCAGCCTGCTGCTGGAAAAATTTGCCCCGGATTGCGTCATCAACACCGGCTCCGCCGGCGGTTTCGCCCAGGACCTGCACATAGGTGACGTGGTGATCGCCAGCGAGATGCGCTTCCACGACGTGGACGTGACCGCCTTCGGCTACGAGATGGGCCAGATGGCGCAGCAGCCCGCCGCCTTCCCCTGTGACGAGAAGCTGATCGCGCTTGCCCAGAGCTGCATCGCCGAGCAGGGCAAGCATCAGACCAAGATCGGCCTCATCTGCACCGGTGATCAGTTTATGTACAAGCCGGAGGCCATCGCCAAGGCCCGTGCCGACTTCCCGCAGATGCTGGCGGTCGAGATGGAAGGGGCCGCCATCGGCCAGGTGTGCCACATGTTCAAGGTGCCCTATCTGGTGGTACGCGCCATGTCAGATATCGCCGGCAAGGAGCAGGTGGAATCCTTCGATGCCTTCATCGAGGTGGCAGGCCAGCACTCGGCCGAGATGATCATCAAGCTGCTCGGCAAGCTGTGATCGACGCCGCCGCCCTGGCGCCAATGGCCGCCTCGCTGGTCTCGACTACGGCGGCCATGTTAGTGGGCGCCGCCCTACTGGAAGCTGTCCTGCCCTGGCCTGCCCGCTTCCGGCTCGGGGCCACGGTGCCGCTGCTGACGCGCCTCGGTCGGCGGGTCTATCGCCCCGACGGCTCGCCCAGGCAACAAACCCAGGCGGGGCTGCTGGCCCTGCTGGTGGTCTGGCTGCCGTGCGCCGCCGGGCTCTGGGCGGTGCGCAACCTCTCCCTCTCCGAGCCTCTGTTCGATCTCCTGTTTCTGCTGCTGATGCTGGAATCACGGCCGCTGCGGGAACTCGCCAAGGCGACCCGGGTGCTGGCGACTCAGGAGACGCTGGTCGTGGCCCGCCTGCAGGCGGCGCCCTGGCTCAAGCGCGAGACGGGGGCGATGTCGGTGATGGGGCTGAACAAGGCGGTCAGCGAGAGCTGCGTGCTGCGCCTGGTGGGCCAATGGGCCGGCCCCTTGCTGGGCTTCGCCCTGGCGGGCGTGCAAGGCGCCCTGCTCTGGCGCCTCGCCCAGCTGATGAATCAGGGCTGGAGCCCGAAACAGCCGCAGTTTGCCTATTTCGGCCGCCCCGCCGCCGCGCTCTATCAGGCGCTCTGCGCGCCCGCCATCCTGCTGCTGGGGCTGCCGCTATTACTAACCCAGTTGCGTCAGCTGGGCAGCCGGCTGCGCGCAGCCCTGCACTGGCCCTATCCGGCCATGGGCTGTCTGCTCAGCCTGCTGGCTCACGCCTGCGGCAGCCGACTGGGGGGCCCCCGCTACTATCAGGGGCAGCTCATACGCTTCCCGGTGTTTGACGCCCACGCCGAACCCGCCGCCGACTCGCCGCAACGCCTGCTCCGGCGCCTGCTGCTGACGGGCTGGGGCTGGCTGGCGCTGGCGCTGCTGTTGACCCTGCTGGAGCAATTCCATGGCTAGTATCTTCAGCCCGCGCACCCTGGGCGCGCTACTTTGCCTGCTCTGCTGGCCGCTGGCCGGGCTGGCGCAGACGCCGCAGCGCATCATCAGCCTCACCCCTCATCTGACCGAGCTGCTGTTCAATATAGGCGCCGGGGATCGCATAGTCGCGACCGACGATGCCTCCGACTTTCCCCCCGAGGCGCAGGCGAAGCCGCGGGTCGCCAACTACCGCAGCATCAACCTCGAGGCCCTGCTGGCCCAGAAACCGGATCTGGTGGTGGCCTGGCGCTCGGCCCAGTCCCGCATGCTGGCCCCCGTCGAGCAGCTCGGCATCCCCATCTTCTATTCGGAGCCCACCGACTTCGCCTCACTGGCCGGCGAGATGCGCAGCCTCGGCACCCTGCTCGGGGTCGAGCAGCAGGCTAATCGTGAGGCCGATGCCTATCTGGCGCGGCTGGATGCCCTGAAACAGCGCTACGGCCAGCCCAAGCCGGTCTCGGTGTTCTACCAGCTCTGGACCCCGCCGCTCACCAGCGTCAACGATTCGACCTGGCCGGGCCAGGCCATCGCACTGTGCGGCGGCAGCAACGTGACCGCCGCGGCCAAGACCCCCTACCCCCAGATCGGGCTGGAGCAGGTGATCAAGGCCAACCCCCGGCTTATCCTGGCCGGCAGCCGGGATCCCGCCGTGCTGGCCCACTGGCAGCAGTGGTCCATGCTGGATGCCGTCAAGCACCGGCGGCTCGCCCTCATCAACCCCGATGAGCTGCACCGCTTCACCCCCAGGGCCCTCAACGCGGTGGAGCAGCTGTGCAAGGAGATCGCCCGGAGCAACCCGGCCTCCCCCGCCTGAACCCTGCTCCCCGCGGCGGGTCATCCATCCGATGACCCGCCATTATATGTGGCATAAAATATGCTTCCAATCTGCCAGATACTCACTTCATAACGGGACAATGACATGTTCAACGGAAAAACGATCCTGATCACCGGCGGCACCGGCTCCTTTGGCAAGAAATTTATCGAGACGGTCCTCTCCCTCTACACCCCGAGCCGGTTGATCGTTTATTCCCGTGATGAACTCAAGCAATTCGAGATGCAGCAGCGCTTCAACCACCCCTGCATGCGCTACTTCATCGGCGATGTGAGGGATGCCGAGCGGCTCAACATGGCCATGCACGGCGTGGACTTCGTGGTGCATGCCGCGGCCCTCAAGCAGGTGCCGGCCGCCGAGTACAACCCGATGGAGTGCATCAAGACCAACGTCGGTGGCGCGGAGAACGTCATCAAGGCGGCGCTCAGCAACGGGGTGGAGAAGGTGATCGCCCTCTCCACCGACAAGGCCGCCAACCCGGTCAACCTCTATGGCGCTACCAAGCTCTGCTCCGACAAGCTGTTCGTCGCCGCCAATAATATGGCGGGCAGACATCCAACCATCTTCTCCGTGGTCCGCTATGGCAACGTGGTGGGCTCTCGCGGCTCGGTGGTCCCCTTCTTCGACAGGCTGATCAGAGAGGGCGCCAGCCATCTGCCGATCACCCATGCCGAGATGACCCGCTTCTGGCTCACCCTGCAGCAGGGGGTCGACTTCGTGCTGACCAACTTCCAGCGGATGAAGGGGGGAGAGCTGTTTATCCCCAAGATCCCGTCAGTGCGCATCACCGATCTCGCCAGCGCCATGGCGCCGGAACTGCCGCAAGAGATCGTCGGCATTCGCCCCGGCGAGAAGCTGCACGAGGTGATGTGTCCGGCCGATGACTCCTATCACACCTTCGAGTTCAAAGACTATTACGTGATCTCCCCCAGCATCAGTTTCACCAGTCGCAACAATGACTTCGCGGTCAATGCCCTGGGGGAAACGGCCACCCTGGTCGAGCCCGGCTTCGAATACAATTCCCTAAACAATCGGCACTTCCTGTCGATAGACGAATTGAAGATGATGAACCAGCAGGTGCTAGCCGAATGATCCCCTATGGACGCCAATCCATCACAGATGAAGATATCGATGCCGTCGTTGCCGTCCTGAAGTCGGACTATCTCACCCAGGGTGAGGCGGTGCCCGCCTTCGAACAAGGGCTGGCCGACTATTGCCAGGTCCCCCATGTGATCGCCTGCAACAATGGCACCACGGCGCTCCATCTGGCCTGTGCCGCGCTGGAGCTGGGGGCGAACGATTGGGCCTGGGTCTCGGCCATCAGCTTCGTCGCCTCCGCCAACTGTGCCCGCTACTGCGGTGCTCAGGTGGATTTTGTCGATGTGGATCCCGAGACCGGCAACCTCAGCGTGACGGCGCTGCGAGAGAAGCTGAGCGCCGTCCAGGGAACCTCCCGCCTGCCCAGGGTGCTGGTCGCCGTGCATCTGGCGGGCCAACCCTGTGATCTGAGCGAGATCGGCGCCCTGTGCCGGCAATATGGCATTCACCTCATCGAGGATGCCTGCCATGCCCTGGGGGCCAGCTATCAGGATGCCCCCATCGGCAGCTGTGCCCACAGCGACATGACCGTCTTCAGCTTCCACCCGGTGAAACCCATCACCACGGGGGAAGGGGGCGCCGTCACCACCCGCGATGCCGCGCTGGCCGCCAAGCTGAGGCTCTATCGCAGCCACGGCATCACCCGCGATGCCGAGCAGCTGGACTCCCCCAGTCCGGGTGGCTGGTACTATGAGCAACAGGTGCTCGGCTTCAACTATCGGCTGACCGACATTCAGGCCGCGCTGGGCCTGAGCCAGCTCGGCCGCTTGTCCCACTTCATCGACCGGCGCCAACAACTGGCTGCCCGCTACGATGAATTGCTGACCGAGCTGCCGCTGCAACCGCTGCGTCAAGACAATGACCGTAGCTCCGGCTACCACCTCTACGTAATCCAGGTCGCCGATAGGGACCAGGTGTTTGCCCGGCTACGTGAGGCCGGCATAGGCGTGAATGTCCACTACATGCCCATACCGGCACAGCCCTATTATCGCAATCTGGGGCAGGATCCCGCTGATTACCCCGGCGCCCAGGCCTACTACCGACAAGCCATCAGCCTGCCTCTGTTCCCCAGCCTCTCATTGGCCGAGCAGGACAGAGTCATCCAGACCCTGGAGCGGGTGTTATGCGCCTAGCCCTGGGCACGGTGCAGTTTGGACTCGATTACGGCATCAGCAATCGGGCAGGCGAGGTCGCGGATAGCGAGCTCGACAGCATACTGGCCCTGGCCCGTCGCCTCGGGGTAGATACCCTGGACACGGCGCAAGCCTATGGCAATGCGGAGTCGCGGCTCGGCAGCCGACACACCGCCGACTTCACTATGGTGAGCAAGCTGGCCCCGGGCACCTCGGCCACCAATGTCGTGGCCTGTGTCGATGACAGCCTGCAACTGCTCGACCGCGTCAGGCTGGATGGCCTGCTGCTGCACCGCAGCCAGGATGCCGACCCGGCGCTGTTCGAGCGGCTCAAGGATCTGCAGCGACAAGGCAAGGTGGGCAAGCTCGGCGTCTCCGTCTATTCACCGCAAGAGCTCAAACACTGGCTCGAAGAGGGTCATCCCCTGCAACTGGTGCAACTGCCCGCCAACCTGCTGGATCAGCGCTTCCTGCGCGCGAGCTGGCTCGATCGGTTGCAGGATATGGGCTGCGAGATCCACGTACGCTCCCTCTTCCTGCAGGGACTGTTGCTGATGCAGCCGGCGATGCGCCCGGCTTATTTCGAGTCCTTCGCCGAGCCGCTGGCGCGGCTGGACAATTGGCATCCCCATCTCTCCCCCCTCGTCAAGGCGCTCTCGCTGACAGCGGCCATGCCACAGGTCAGCCGCTTCGTGGTGGGGGTCTGCCATCCCCATGAGCTGGCGGCCATAGGTGCGGCCCATGGCCATCTGCCTCAGTGGCCCGACACCGAGCTTGCCAGCCTCGCCTGCGACGCTCCCGCCCTCATCAATCCAGCCATGTGGACATCATCATGATCCTCGGAATCTTGCAAGCCAGGGCGGGCTCCAGCCGCCTGCCTGGCAAAGTGCTCAAATCCTTGCTGGGTGAACCCATGCTCGCGCGTCAGATTGAGCGGCTCAGACGCGCGACGGGGCTGGACCAGCTGATGGTCGCCACCAGCGTTCAGGCCGACGATGAAGCCATCGCCCTGCTTTGTGAGCGGCTCGGAGTTCCCTGTTTTCGCGGCCCCCTGGACGACGTGTTGCAGCGTTTTTACCTGGCCGCTCAACCCTTTGCCCCCGCTCATGTCGTCAGGCTGACTGGCGACTGCCCGCTGGCGGATCCCGAGCTCATCGACGAGCTCATCCACTTTCACCTGGCTGGCGGCTATGACTACAGCTGTAACTGCTGGGATCCCAGCTATCCGGATGGGCTGGACGCCGAGATCCTGAGTGCCGGCACCCTCAACCTGCTGGCCGAGCAGGCCCATAGCCAGGTTCAGCGTGAACATGTCACCTATTACATCCGCCAACATGAAACGCAGTTCAACATAGGCAAGCTGGCACGCCAGCCGAGCCTGTCTCATCTGCGCTGGACAGTGGATGAACCCGCCGATTTTGAGCTGGTTGAGCAGATCTATAAGAAGATTTATCCGACAAAACCCGTATTTACTACTAATGACATCCTCAGCCTGCTGGCTCGGGAGCCAGATCTCGCGATCCTGAATATCCAACACCAACGTAACGAGGGACTGGCACGCTCCCTCGCCAAGGAGAAGCATTCATGACTTTACGTTATCAACAATCACTGGCGCTCTCCACCCGGGCAGAGCAGAGCATTCCCTTAGGGTCCCAGACCTTCTCCAAGAGCCGCCTCTGCTTCCCCTATGGCGCTGCCCCCCTGTTTATCGAGCGCGGTGAAGGCGCAACGGTCTGGGACGTGGATGGTAACCAGTACCTGGACTTTGCCAGCGGCTTGCTCGCCATCAGTCTGGGCTACTGCGACCCGGACGTGAACCAGGCCGTGCTGGATCAGCTCAACCTGGGCTCCATCTTCTCGCTGCCCCACCGGCTTGAAACAGAAGTAGCAGAACAGCTTATCGAGCTCATCCCCTGTGCCGAGATGGTACGCTTTGGCAAGAACGGCACCGATGCCACCTCCGCCTGCATTCGTCTCTCCCGCGCCGTCACCGGCCGGGAGCGAGTCGCCGTTTGCGGCTACCACGGCTGGCAGGACTGGTACATCGGCTCCACCACCCGCCACCTTGGGGTGCCCGAGTGCGTGCGCGAGCTCACTCATCGCTTCGACTACAACGATCTGGCCTCCCTGCGGACCCAGTTCGAGGCTCACTCCGGCGAATTTGCCGCCGTGATCCTGGAGCCCATGAACGTCGCCTGGCCCACTCCGGAGTTTCTACCCGGCCTGCGCCAGCTGTGCGATGAGCACGGTGCCCTGCTCATCTTCGATGAAACCATCACTGGCTTTAGAAACCATCTAGGTGGTGCCCAGACCCTTTTCGGCGTGACCCCGGATCTGGCAGCCTTCGGCAAGGGAATGGCGAACGGCTTCCCCATCTCGGCCGTGGTGGGCCGCCGCGAGCACATGAGGCGCATGGAAGATATCTTCTTCTCCGGCACCTTTGGCGGCGATGCCATCGCCCTGGCGGCCGCCAACGCCGTGATCAAGAAGATGCGCCGACTGGATGTGCCCACCCGCCTGGCCGAACGAGGCCAGCAACTGCTGACCGGGCTCGATGCCTTGCTGCAGAAACTGGATGCCCCACGCTGGCTACAAACAGCAGGCCACCCAAGTTGGTGTTTCCTGCTGATTGGCGACTCGGCCAACCACTCCAGTTGGTTGCTCAAGAGCTACTTAATGCAGGAGCTGTGCAAGCGCGGGATCCTGAGCCTCGGCAGCCATAACCTGAATCTCTCCCATAGTGAGCAGGATATCCTGACCCTGCTGGATGTCTATGCCGAGGTCCTGCCAGAGCTGATCCGCCTAGATACCGATAGTGCCATTCATCAGGCTCTGGATGGCGAGCCAATCCAGCCGGTGTTCAAGGTACGTTAAATGCAGCCTAATGCTGGTAACTCCGAGAATGGGGTCCGTACCGAAAGGGCCTATCAGTTGCTGAAGGGCCCCAATGAAACTTGCCGGTAAATGTATCGCCTTTCGAGCAGATGCATCGCTGGAGGCGGGGAGTGGTCATGTGATGCGTTGCCTGACCCTGGCCGATGCATTACGTGAACAAGGAGCTAAGTGCTGGTTTATCTGCCGGGCACATCCGGGGCACTTAGCTGACCTTATCAGTGCCCGTGACCATCGCTGCCATCTGCTTACTGCTAAACCGGACTCCGAGCAAGAGCCTGCGGGTATATCCTTACTCGCGCACGCAAGCTGGCTGGGATGTGGCTGGGAGCAGGATGCAGAGCAAACTCAGACTATTTTGGCCGAGCTGCAACCCGACTGGCTGGTAGTTGACCACTATGCTCTTGATAGTTGCTGGGAAAAGATCTTACGCCCCCATGTGGGTTGTATCATGGTGATCGATGATCTTGCCGATCGTACGCATGATTGCGATCTGTTACTCGACCAAAATCTGGGCCGCCAGCCTGATGACTACCGAGAACGAGTCCCCCTACATTGCACATTACTAGTGGGGCCTCGTTATTCCCTGCTGCGCCCCGAATTCGCTGCATTGCGGGAATATAGTCGAGAACGACGCCAGATACCGACACTAAAACAAGTGCTGATTACCATGGGTGGAGTCGACAAACCCAATGCAACTGGCCGAGTGTTAGAGGCATTACGACAGGCACCCTTGCCAGATGATTGTCGGATCTGTGTAGTGATGGGAGCAAAGGCACCTTGGCTAGTGCAAGTGGAGGCTCTCGCAGCCACCTTGCCTTGGCCCACCACAGTGCTAGCTAATGTCAGTAACATAGCTCAACTGATGGCTGACAGTGACTTGGCTATAGGGGCTGCGGGTAGTACATCTTGGGAGCGCTGCTGTCTAGGTCTTCCCACATTGATGTTTGTCATCGCAGATAATCAGCGAGAGGTTGCCCACCATTTAATGTCGGCAGGCGCAGCTGCGGTATATATGCTGACAGATAATCTTGAAGATAATGTTATTAACTGGCTACATAGTTATGTTTCAGAGCCTGAAGCCAGTATAAACATGCTAAAAAATGCTAGAAAAATCACAGATGGCTTAGGGGTCTGTAGAGTCATTGACATCATAGCTTCAATTTCAATGGAGAGATGAAAATGGATACTCTCGGTATATTAAGAGATATAAAAAAAGAAGAGCTTGACCTGATGCTAGCCTGGCGTAATGAGCCAAAGGTAAGAAGCAACATGTATACTCAGCATATTATTTCACAGGAAGAACATTATTCTTGGTGGATACATATGCAAGATAGAAAAGATCAAGTCTATTATATGTATGAGTTTGAAGGGCAACCATGCGGTATAGCTGCATTAAATAACTTAGATTTAACAAATAGAAATTCAGCTTGGGCATTTTATTCAGCGCCCTCCGCACCAAGAGGAACAGGGGTTAGAATGGAGTATTTAATGCTTGAGCAGGCATTTATTACTTTGAAATTACACAAATTATATTGTGAGGTACTAAGCTTCAATAAACCTGTCATTTCTTTGCATCAAAAGTTCGGTTTTGAAGTCGAAGGTATTTTTCTAGGTCAGCATGTCATTGATGGGGAATACATTGATATTCACAGGCTAGCAATATTAAAAAAACAGTGGGAGCATAACCGTACTGCTCTATTAGAAAAAATAACTATACGCATGAGCAGGTGAATTATGAACCCAACAATATTTATTAATGGAAGAGGCATCGGACAGAATTTCTCTCCGTATGTAATTGCAGAAATGTCTGCTAATCATAACGGTAAGCTAAAAAATGCATTACGTTTGATTACAGAGGCTAAGCTAGCTGGCGCCGATGCAATCAAGCTGCAAACTTATACCGCAGATACCATCACGCTCAACAGCAACACACCCGATTTTCAAATCCACGATGGCCTGTGGCGTGGCAAGAACCTCTATCAACTCTATCAAGAGGCTCAGATGCCTTGGGAGTGGCATGCCCCCCTATTTGAACATGCCCACCGGCTAGGTATTACCATTTTCAGCTCGCCCTTTGATTTGACGGCGGTAGATTTGCTCGAAGACCTCAATGCACCTGCCTACAAAATCGCCTCGTTTGAAGCGATTGATTTACCGCTGATCCACTATGTGGCTGGTACCGGAAAACCGATGATCATCTCCACCGGCATGGCTGATGCTGAAGAGATAAGAGAGGCCATCGAGACAGCCCGTGCCGGGGGATGCAAAGAGCTGGCCATATTACACTGCGTCAGTGGCTACCCGGCACCAGCAGAAGATTACAACCTGCGTACCCTGCTGGATATGCAGCAACGCTTTGGGCTGGTAACAGGGCTGTCGGATCACACTCTCGATAACACCACGGCCATCACGAGCGTAGCGCTGGGAGCTTCGATCATCGAGAAGCACTTTACTCTAAACCGCAACGACGGTGGGCCGGATGACAGCTTTTCGCTGGAGCCGGCAGAATTGAAGCAATTATGTGATGGTGCTAAAACAGCTTGGTCTGCGCTAGGAAAGGTTGACTATAGCCGCAAATCTAGCGAAATAGGCAACGCAAAATTCCGTCGCTCCCTCTATTTTGTCAAAGACTTACAAGTTGGAGAAATCATCACGGCGGATGCGGTACGCAGTGTACGACCTGGGTTTGGATTAGCCCCGAAATGCCTAGCTGACGTGATAGGAAAAACGGTCACTCAACCCATACGGGCAAATACACCAGTAAAAATTGGCGTGTTTGAATAATGGATCATTCTATGCAACAGAAGAACGTCTTCCTGGCGCAGGAAGGGAACGAGTGGTATGAGCGCAACAAGACCGCCATTCTCGGCAAGTCGCTGGCCAACGATCCCATCTTCAAGGCGCTGCACTATCTGGCGGTCAAACCCGCCCGGATCCTGGAGATAGGCTGCGCCAATGGCTGGCGACTGGCGCAGCTGGCCGAGCATTATGGTGCCCGCTGCTATGGGGTGGATCCGTCGGCAAGTGCCATCCAGGATGGGCTCTCTCGCTATCCAGGGTTGCATCTCTCCGTAGGGACCGCCGATTGTCTGCCCGAGATAGAAGCCGTCGATCTCATCATCTTCGGCTTCTGCCTCTACCTGTGCGACCCACAGGATCTGTTCAAGATTGCCGCCGGCAGCGATGCCCTGCTGGCCGATCGGGGTCTGATGACCATCATGGATTTCAATCCTCCGGCGGGCCACTATCGCAACGACTACCAGCATCACGCCAATCTCTTCAGCTACAAGATGAACTACGGGGAGCTGTTTGGCTGGCACCCTGGCTACCATCGTCTGTTCGAACACGTGCAGCATCACGATGGCGGCGCCGAACTGGAGCCAGATGCGCTGATCTCGGTACAGATATTGCGAAAGGATGCGAGGCTGCTCGCGGCGCAGAACCCCTACCCCAAGAGATAAAAATACCGACCCTAGGGTCGGTATTTTCATTTTCTGCTCTTACTTTCTGAATGCTTCGGCTCTTATTTCCGGAACAGTGCCATCACTTCGTTATCAATCATGTCGACGCTGTCGAGTGCCCTTGGATACATCTCCCTCGCCTTGGCTAAAAACTCCAGCCAGAGATCGATGGCGGGTTTCATCAGCACCAGCGTCTCCTCTTCACCCTCGAATGAATAGAGAATGGAGCTCAACAGGGTGAACACATAATTCATCGACCCGACCATGGTCTGGGAAATATGTTGCTGCCGGGTGGCGGCGATCTGGGAGAGATAGCCAAAGTTACGCAGCATCAGCTGATTCAACTCATTACGAGACCTGAAGTCCTGTTGCCATTCGGCCATCATCTTGTCGATGAGGATATTGAAGAACTCGATATCCAGCAAGGGTTCAAAATCCTGCTTTGACAAGGGAATGGGGGCGCAGAGCCCGGCGATCTCCTCGAGCAGCGCAGGCTTGTCGACCCGATGGAGCAGGCTTATTTCTGCACTCGGCAAGGCTCTGGCGTGCTCAATCTTGGCACCATCGCTGCAGTTGAAGCATCGAACATCTTCATTCGCAGCCAATACCTGCTCTATCACGCGGCGGGAGGTGTCAAACATGGCGTTGCTGATGACGGTGCCATCAAAGTTCCCTTCACGCCGCCACTGGCTGTCGCCATACATCAGGTCGCCAAGGGCCCCGGCATTTTCCTCATTGTTGTAATAGGAGCTGAGCTTCGAATGATGGTGTCCCTTGTGCTTGTAGCCATTATCCAGGCCGAACAGATAAAGGTTCTTGAAACCGAGGTGAGTGGGCGCGCTGACACCGATATTGCCCACCAGAGGGTTGACACCGCCAAGGGCGGCACAGGCTTGCCAGCCTGGGAAGTAGTTCCGATAGAGCACCACCCCTGGCTCACTGAGCTTGAAGACAAGTGCCGATTGATTGAAGAGTGTCGCGCAATCAGGATGGATCACATCCGTACTCAAGAATAAAACATCCCGCAGATATTCAGGGTCATTCAGGTTGACCAGGAAGTCATAGACTATCTTGGTGCGTTCGGTTTCCACGTGAATATCCGGCTTGATGCCCACCTTGTGCAACGCCGAAATGGCACTGCCACACGAGATCAGGATGGCCTTGTCTTTATTCTCCCTGATGACCGCGATTGATTCATCCAGCGAAGGGCCATTGGCAATGATGAAGACGGGGGTCCGTTGATATTCTGGCGCAACCCTCTGGTCTTGTTTCAAAAAAGGGACCGCACGTTCGATATTGTTGATGGTGTGAGACAAGGCAATCAGGTTGTCATCGAAGAAACCCCATCCCATCACCAACATATAATATTCTTGCTGCACCTTCTCTATCAGTTTCCTTATCTTGTCGTTCTGATATCCCCACATGATAAAGGCATTGGCGATAAGGAAAGAGCCACGACTATGAATGGCCGACGAGAAGTCCTTCACTATGGTCTCTTCATCCTGTCCCAACAGGATGTGCAGCCCCAGGTTTTCCTGATGCAAATAAGCCAGCAGCGGTGCCCAATCAAAACAGAATAGCGACCCGTAGAAGAGATCCAGATCCGGCTCAAACAGGAACAGAGTACCGATCTTGCACCGCTCATAGAGATAGCCGAGGTGGTAACCCAGACCCACCCCGAAGATAAGGGCGCTGGGTACCTCGAGGGGAACCCGGCTCAACATGTCTTCCCTGGTGGATATGTCGTCCAGATAAGCATTCAGTTTGTTGAGGTATTCCACATGCATGAAGCCCAGTGGATTGGCCTCTTGGCTGAAGGAGAACTTGGACAGCCCCCCCCGCTCCATGAACTCCTTAACCAGGGTCTCGCAGATGAGATAAGGCTCGGCGCCATACACGGCGACGTCATCATCGAGCCAGGCCAGATTGGGCTGGCCATTTTCACTACAGAAAAATCTGAAGGGACGAGCGGGTTGATAGGCTTCATACATGTCCGCAATATGGGGAATATATTGGCGAAAGGCCGCCATATTCTGCGCAAAGCGCAGCGGTAACGCCGCCGCCATGGCCACTTCCTGCTCTGCCTGTTGTTGCAGTCGCAGCGCCTCCTGTTCGGCTTTTGCCAAGGCAGTATCAATATTGACGGACATCAGAACTCCTTGCTGTTCACTCGATAGGCTTGCCCGGCCTTGTTGGCCCGCCCGACCTGGGTCAGCTGTTTAAAAACGGCTTGATGATGGCTGATGGCCAGGGCTTTCATCTGCTTTTCTTGAATGGAGAGGCTTGTGGCCAAGGCGGCGATGTCCTGTTGTTGCAGAGGATCATCTTTTGCCAATTGAGCCAGACGAGCGATCAAGGCCAGACGCTCATCCATGCACAATAACGCCTCGTCGTATCGCTGCTGTTGCAACAGCGCCTCCATTAAACTGGCATTTTCCGTCAATGCCTCATCGAGGGAGGCTGACGTGACGTTCACAGCTCACCCAGCTGTTGTCTCATTTGGTAGCCTTGCTGCTTTTCTGTCTCCGGCAGTTGATCCCAACCGGATTTGATTGTCACCATCAGCCCCATGACCTCATCGAGGGGGGCGCTATCGCGTGCCAGACTGGCATCCCAGATACGCTCATCCATATAGGAGTAGAGTCCATATAGATCTTCGGCCATGGTGCCCTGGCTCATGTCGAGTGCATCCTGCAATCCATGCAACAGCCCTTGCGCCTTGGAGACTGCAATGGATTTTGCCTCCATATCATGCCGCTCAATGGCACCCTTGGCCTGAGCCAGTCGCTCGAGAAAGCCTTGCATCATGAGCTGAATGACACGGTGAGGATCGGCAACCGCCAAATCAGCCGTGATGCTGGTTGCCTTATATGCCTTCAGATTACGGTTGTACATAACATGAGTCCTCGTAATATCACGCTCAATCAATTCTTATTGTTTATTTGTAACGACGTCAGGGCGGATGCCGAGTTATTCATTTTAACAAGCAGGGCATCCAGGCTGCCGTATTGGGCTCGCAAAGAGGCTTCATATTTTGCCAGCTGCGCGCTGGCCGTCGCCGTTTTTTGAGTGAGGCTGCGTAAATCTGAATTCAACACATCTTCTCGTTGTGCCAGCATGCCGCCACTCTTGGTGTACTCTTTCAACCCTGTGTTCAGGGTGGCCGCCAGGCCCTTGTCCCCACCAAACAGCGCTACAACCTGGTCGAAGTTCTTGTCGACGGCCTCGCCAAACTTCGTCTTGTCGAGAGACAGCTTGCCCTTGTTATCCATCTTGACGCCGATCTCGAAGATGGTGGAATAGGTACCGCTGTTCTGGGAAGGGCTGACCAGTAGATTACTCATGAAAGATTCGATGGCTCGGGTGGTCGAATCACCGGCCAGGGCGCCACCATCATCCTGCTTCACCCCCCCCACGAAGGTGCCACGCTTGCCCAGGGTGCCCATGCTGTCTTGCAGGGTGTTGTAACCGTCTACGAACTGCTGGACAAGTTCCTGAATAGAGGTCTTGTCGGTCGTGATATCGACCTTGTTTGACTTCAGTGCTCCCGGCGTGGTGCTGTCTTTGTCCAGGTCCGAGACACGCAACACTGTTATCTTGAGATCCTGGACGGAGTCGTCAAAGGTATTGGTATCGCTCTTGAGGGTGTTGCCATCCACGACAATCTCGGCACTGCTGGCCCGGTCTTTCTCGCTCATGACACTACCCGGAATCCTCGCATCGAAGATCTCGAGCTCGGTGGTACTCCCGGTGATGGTCAGATCCTTGCCGTCCCCCGATACACCGGAGTCAATCATCAGCTTGGCCTTGCCATCGGCGGTATTGACGATGTTGACACTGAGGCCAAAGTTGTCACCATTGCTGTTGATGTTCTTGCGGATGTCTTGCAAGGTATCGCCAGCTTTCACATCCACCTTGAAGGTCTTGTCGCCGGCCTTGAACGTCAGTTGACCATCCTGAGTGACCATCGGGGTGGTTGAGCTGTCGAAGGTCCCTTCCTGACGACTCGTCTGCGCCAACTTGTTGACGGTGATGTTGTATTGACCGTTGGAAGCGCCTGACTTGCTCTCCACCTTCAGCACGGGATCGTCCTTGCTTTGGGTGATGTTGATGGCGCGCTTGTTGAAAGCGCCGGGGGCACTCAGTTTGTCGAGGATGTCGGTGAAGGCGGAGAGAGAGGATTTGAGCTGGCCTATGCCAGACAAGGTGATCTTGGTACTGTTTTGTTTGGTGATGATCGGTTGCTGCAACTGGGCTTTCTTCGCCGCCACACTCGCCGAAATCACGCTTTCAAGATCGAGTCCAGAACCCGCCCCTGCAGAGGTAATCGCCATACATCCTCCTGTCTATCAACTTAAAAAATAGGGTCACACCTGACCATCGAACAGCAGTCCCGGGAGACTGGCCAGATTGCCACTCGCCTGCTCCATAGCCTGCAACCTCTTGTTCATCAAGAGCATTTCCTCACTCGGGATCTGGCGAATAACCTGCTTGGTATCCGCGTCTATCACCTTGATCACCGGTTGTTCGAGTTCGGGGACCAGAGTGAAATTGATTGTCCATCCCTTCAACTTGCTCAAACTATCCAATCTTTCTTGCAATTCTTGGGCCTGTTTTTCTATATAGGCCTTATCTATACGCGACTCTGCGGATTTGATATGCGCCGGCGGATCCTGCGATACCCTGGCTGTCGGCTCGACACTTGCCTGTTCGACCGAGTTATCCCCACCTGATGCGGGAGAAACAGTCATGGCGGCCTGAGGGCCGCCATGTTGAGTGAGCGTCGAAGTAACAGAAGGCAAGGTTATCGATTCATTGGCCATCTGCTGCTCCTTATATCAGTGGCTGAAGATGGTACCGGCTTAGCCCAGCAGCGACAGGGCCGACTGCGGACGCTGGTTGGCCTGGGCCAGGATGCTGGAGGCCGCCTGTTGCAGAATATTCTGCTTGGTCATATTGGCGGTCTCAGTCGCAAAGTCTGCATCACGGATACGGGAGCGCGCGGCACTGACGTTTTCCGAGATGTTGGACTGGTTGCGAATGGTCGAATCCAGCCGGTTCTGCACCGCACCCAGCTCGGCACGCTTGCCATCCACCACACCCAGCATGGAATCGACGGCAGCCAATACGTTTTGAGCCGCGCTCTGGGTGGCAATGTTAATGCCACCTGCACTGCCGCCAACGAAAATAGCTGACACCAGCACGGTACCGCCAGTGGCGGTCGTGATTGACGTGCCCGCAGCAGCGGCAATGCCCGAGATACTGAAGCCTGCAGACTGATTCAGGCTAAAGCCGATGGTCTGGTTGGCATCGGCGCCCACCTGGAAGGAGCCGCTGTAGTTGCCATCCAGCAACTTGGTGCCGGCGAAGGTGGTGTCTGTAGAGATGCGGTTGATCTCCGATCCCAGCTGATCCACTTCCTTTTGCAGGGCCTCGCGATCCTTGGCTGAGTTGGAGCCGTTGGCGGATTGCTGAGCCAGGGTGCGCATGCGCTGCAGCATGCCGGTCACTTCATCCATGGCCCCTTCCGCGGTCTGCGCCAGGGAGATGCCGTCGTTGGCGTTGCGGTTGCCCTGATCCAGGCCGTTGACCTGAGAGGTCAGACGGTTGGAGATCTGCAGACCCGCCGCATCGTCCTTGGCGCTGTTGATGCGCAGACCGGACGCCAGGCGGGTGTACGAGGTATCCAACGACTTGGTGGTGTTCATCAAGTTACGCTGCGCGTTCAATGATGAAGTGTTGGTATTGATAAACATGGCCATAAAAGATTTCTCCTGATGAACAAGAAACTGCGGACTCTGCTTGTGTCAACACAGTCAGGATCCCACCGTTCAGATGGACAGCTTGAACGGGTCTGTACCATCTGGCGGGTCCTCTGTTTGAACGGACATCAAACCCGCAGTTGCGCAAATGTTGGACTTCCGAACACCCCTCATTTTGCTTCACATTCTGTAGCGGCATTTTCAACAAAAGCTTTAGGAGATTTATTGCCGCCCTCATCAACCCAGAGGTAAATACTCGCCGCCCGGCGTGATCTGGTTGACGAAACATCACACCGTAAGACCGCCCTGATACGGAGAATAGGCAGCGCGATTGCGGATCAGGACTAGATAGGGAATGGCATGATTTGTGCTTTCTTTATAGGGAGCCGATTTCTCGGCACCCATAAGAAAGGCGCTGTCCCAATTACATGTTGAAAGGCTAACCTTGAAGTAGGTCATCACCCTGAGGGCCGTCGTCATGGATACCCAAGCCTTTCAACACCTGCTGTCTCTCTTCCCACAGCTCACTTTGCGCCAGCGCCGTCTCGCAGAGCAGGAACTCACAATCCCCCATCTCATCACCTCGCTTGCCGCTCAACTCCCTGCTTGCCGATGTTGCCCCCACTGTCAGGCCGAGGCCGCGCAATTGGCCCCCTGGGGTTGGAGCCGAGGACTGCGCCGTTATCGCTGCAAGCAGTGTCAGCGCACCAGTTCCGTCCTGACCAAGACGCCCATGACCAGACTGCGCAAGGCCCAATGCTGGGAGGACTACGCCCAGGCACTCATCGACGGGCTTACCGTCCGACAAGCCGCCCTCCGCTGCGGGGTCTGCAAAAACACCGCCTTCTTGTGGCGTCACCGTTTCCTGAAAGCCATGGCAACCCATCAGGCGGCACGGGAAGAGGGTATCGTCGAGGTCGATGAAACCTTCTTCCTGGAATCGTTCAAGGGGCAACGTGGATTACCCCGTCCGGCCCGCCGCCGTGGTGGCAAAGGCCGCACTCGTGGCACAGGGCCGGATTACATCCCAGTGATGGTGGTGCAGGACAGAGCTGGCCATCTGGCCGACTTCCAGCTGGAGCGGCTGGATGCCAGGACCGTCAGGACGGTGCTGCAGCCGCTAGTCGCGCCGGATGCGGTGCTCTGCAGCGATGGTGCTGGGGTGTATGCCAGTTTCAGCAAGTCGCAGGGCATGACCCACCAAGTGGTGCACAACCGTGCGGGAGGGCGAGTGGTGGGGGCGTATCACATCCAGCATGTGAATGGTTACCACCGGCGGTTGAAGGAGTGGATGGAACTGTTCCATGGGGTAGCGACCCACTATCTGAGGAATTATCTGGGCTGGCGTAGGATGCTGGAACGTTATGGGCAGGAAGTGGATGTTCCACATTGCTTGCATGAGGCGCTGGGGCGCCCCATGCAACACGTAATTGGGACATAGCCATAAGAAAGGCCGACAGTGTCGGCCAAAGAAGAGCTTACGCTCAGGAGAACAACCTCGAGGGTGACAGAGTGAACGATCTGCGCAACACTCGAGGGGTATACCAATAAGAGAATCATGCTTTCGATAGAACAAGGCGTAAATCCGAACACCCCGTTGTTCCATCTTTCTTACCAGGGCGGCCTGAACAACCGCCCTTTTCTTTTTATTTGAACTTATCGAGTTAGCCCAGCAGCGACAGGGCCGATTGCGGGCGCTGGTTGGCCTGCGCCAGGATGCTGGAGGCCGCCTGTTGCAGAATATTCTGCTTGGTCATGTTGGCGGTCTCGGTCGCAAAGTCTGCATCACGGATACGGGAGCGCGCGGCACTGACGTTTTCCGAGATGTTGGACTGGTTGCGAATGGTTGAATCCAGCCGGTTCTGCACCGCACCCAGCTCGGCACGCTTGCCATCCACCACGCCCAGCATGGAATCGACAGCGGCCAGCACGTTCTGAGCATTGCTCTGACTGCTGATGCTGATACCACCGGGATTGGAACCGCTGGTGAAAATGGTTGAAACCGCGGTAACGATAGAGCCAGCAGGACCACTGGTAAAATTGGAAGCCGCCGTCGCAATCCCAGAAATACTGAAACCACCGACCTGACTCAGACTGAAACCTATAGTCTGGTTGGCATCGGCGCCCACCTGGAAGGAGCCGCTGTAGTTGCCATCCAGCAACTTGGTCCCGGCGAAGGTGGTGTCTGTAGAGATGCGGTTGATCTCCGATCCCAGCTGATCCACTTCCTTCTGCAGAGCCTCGCGATCCTTGGCGGAGTTGGAGCCGTTGGCGGATTGCTGAGCCAGGGTGCGCATGCGCTGCAGCATGCCGGTCACTTCGTCCATGGCGCCTTCAGCGGTCTGCGCCAGGGAGATGCCGTCGTTGGCGTTGCGGTTGCCCTGATCCAGGCCATTGACCTGGGAGGTCAGACGGTTGGAGATCTGCAGACCGGCCGCATCGTCCTTGGCACTGTTGATGCGCAGACCGGACGCCAGGCGGGTGTACGAGGTATCCAACGACTTGGTGGTGTTCATCAAGTTACGCTGGGCGTTCAATGATGAAGTGTTGGTATTGATAAACATGGCCATAAAAGATTTCTCCTGATGAACAAGAAACTGTGGGCTCTGCTTGTGTCAACACAGTCAGGATCCCACCGTTCAGATGGACAGCTTGAACGGGTCTGTTCCACCTGGCGGGCCCTCCGTTTGAACGAACATCGGGCCCACAGTTGCGCAAATGCTGGATTTCCGAACACCCTCATTTTGCTTCACGTTCTGTAACGGCAGTCCCATCAGAAGCTTTAGGGTGACCCTATCAATAAAGAGGTTGTCACTCTCCATAATGACGTGATGGCAAAGAGGGCTCTTTATCACTCCCTGACACCCTGCACTTAATCTGCCGTCGAAGGCTGATATCAGGTATCAACGGGGAGGGTTAATACGCTCTGATTTATGGTTCATCGTTTTACCGGTACCAATAAGAAAGCCGACGATGTCGGCCAAAGAAGAGCTTGCGATCAGGAGGACAGCCTCGAGGTGACAGTGTGAAGGCTGCCAACCTCGAGGCGATATATAAGAGGGTCTCTCTTTCGATAGAACAAGGCGTCAATCCGAACACCCCGTTGTTCCATCTTTCTACCAGGGCGGCCTGAACAACCGCCCTTTTCTTTTTCTTGGGACTTATCGAGTTAGCCCAGCAGCGACAAGGCCGACTGCGGGCGCTGGTTGGCCTGCGCCAGGATGCTGGAGGCCGCCTGTTGCAGAATATTCTGCTTGGTCATGTTGGCGGTCTCGGTGGCAAAGTCCGCATCGCGGATACGGGAGCGCGCGGCACTGACGTTTTCCGAGATATTGGATTGGTTACGAATGGTCGAATCCAACCGGTTCTGCACCGCACCCAGCTCGGCACGCTTGCCATCGACCACTTCCAACATGGAGTCGACTGCCGCCAGGACATTTTGAGCATTGCTCTGACTGCTGATGCTGATACCACCGATGTTAGAGCCACTGGTAAACACACTGCCAACCGGCGCGCCACCTGCTGCAGTCACCGCAGTCGCAATGCCTGAAATGCTGAAACCGCCAGCCTGGCTCAGGCTGAAGCCAATGGTCTGGTTGGCATCGGCCCCCACCTGGAAGTTGCCGCTGTAGTTGCCATCCAGCAACTTGGTGCCGGCGAAGGTGGTGTCTTTGGAGATACGGTTGATCTCGGAGCCCAGCTGATCCACCTCTTTTTGCAGGGCCTCACGATCCTTGTCGGAGTTGGAGCCGTTGGCGGATTGCTGAGCCAGGGTGCGCATGCGCTGCAGCATGCCGGTCACTTCATCCATGGCTCCTTCCGCGGTCTGCGCCAGGGAGATGCCGTCGTTGGCGTTGCGGTTACCCTGATCCAAGCCGTTGACCTGAGAGGTCAGACGGTTGGAGATCTGCAGACCGGCCGCATCGTCCTTGGCGCTGTTGATGCGCAGGCCGGATGCCAGGCGGGTGTACGAGGTATCCAACGACTTGGTGGTGTTCATCAAGTTACGCTGCGCGTTCAATGATGAAGTGTTGGTATTGATAAACATGGCCATAAAAGATTTCTCCTGATGAACAAGAAACTGCGGGCTCTGCTTGTGTCAACACAGTCAGGATCCCACCGTTCAGATGGACAGCTTGAACGGGTCTGTACCATCTGGCGGGTCCTCTGTTTGAACGGACATCAAACCCGCAGTTGCGCAAATGTTGGACTTCCGAACACCCCTCATTTTGCTTCACATTCTGTAGCGGCATTTTCAACAAAAGCTTTAGGAGATTTATTGCCGCCCTCATCAACCGAGAGGCAGATAGTCGCCGCTCGGCATGATGAGGTTGACGGAGAGTTGCGCCGTAAGACCTCCCTGATGTGGAGAATGCACACAGGGATTGCAGATCAGGGCTAGATCGAGAATGGCATGGTTTGTGCTTGGTTTTATGGGACGTCAGTTTTCTGGCATCCATAAAAAAGGCCGACAGTGTCGGCCAAAAAAGAGCTTACGCTCAGGAGAACAACCTCGAGGGTGGCAGAGTGAACGATCTGCGTAACACTCGAGGGCTATATCATTAAGAGAACTTCTCTTTCGATAGAACAAGGCGTAAATCCGAACACCCCATTGTTCCATCTTCTTTACCAGGGCGGCCTGAACAACCGCCCTTTTTCTTTATTCTTAAAGTTGCCCATTAGTTCTGCAGCAGGGAGAGCGCGGACTGCGGACGCTGGTTGGCTTGCGCCAGAATGCTGGAAGCCGCCTGTTGCAAAATGTTCTGTTTGGTCATATTGGCGGTCTCAGTCGCAAAATCTGCATCACGAATACGGGAACGCGCGGCACTGACGTTTTCCGAGATATTGGACTGGTTGCGGATGGTCGAATCCAACCGGTTTTGCACCGCCCCCAGCTCCGCACGCTTGCCATCGACCACGGTCAAAAGGGAGTCAACTGCGGCCAATACGTTTTGAGCAGCGCTCTGGGTAGCGATGTTAATACCACCAGCACTGCCGCCAACGAAAATAGTTGACACCAGCATAGCGCCAGTAGCAGTCGTGATTGAAGTGCCAGCTGCAGCCGCAATTCCTGAGATGCTGAAACCATCGGCCTGGCTCAGGCTAAAACCGATAGTCTGGTTGGCATCGGCCCCGACCTGGAAAGTACCGCTAAAAGAGCCATCCAGCAGTTTGGTACCCGCAAAGGTAGTCGCGCTAGAGATACGGTTGACCTCAGCCCCCAGTTGATCCACCTCTTTTTGCAAGGCTTCACGATCCTTGGCGGAATTGGAGCCGTTGGCGGATTGTTGGGCCAGGGTGCGCATGCGCTGCAGCATGCCGGTCACTTCATCCATGGCGCCTTCTGCGGTCTGCGCCAGTGAGATGCCGTCGTTGGCGTTGCGGTTGCCCTGATCCAGGCCGTTGACCTGGGAGGTCAGACGGTTGGAGATCTGCAAGCCGGCCGCATCGTCTTTTGCGCTGTTGATGCGCAGACCGGAGGCCAGCCGAGTGTAAGAGGTATCCAGGGATTTGGTGCTGTTCATCATGTTACGCTGAGCGTTAAGCGATGAAACGTTGGTATTGATATACATACTCATGACTATTCTCCTAAGCTATTAAATTTTATCTTTAATTCACTCAGGCTTTATTTTGTTCGTGCCTGATATGTTTAGTTAACGGCGCTTTTTGGTGAGACTTTAATTTGTTTTTTACAGCCTTCATGGCCGTAATTGCCGCCTAACCTATATATCGGCCTGTATTTCTCAGCCTTGAGAAAAAAGTTCAGGATTTTTTGTGGCGACTCCGAAGCCGCCCTCCTCGGCCAAGAGCCGTCTCTCCCTCCCGATGGGTGGGAAACGGTCATTTCGCCGGCACCTCCTGACCACCAGCCCCTGGAAACTGGGCCTGGCTCCCATTTTTACACTCCAGGATTGCTCACTCGCCTGACTTGCCCCTAAAATCGCCGCCCCATCATCTATCGGACGTGAGTTGTTCTCCATGCAGACACTGGTTGAGCAGATTGTTTACATCAGCGACATGTTTGGTACTGCGGTCTTCGCGTTCTCCGGGGTACTGGTGGCCGGCCGGCTGCGCATGGACGGCTTCGGTGTCATGGTCTTGGCGGCGGTGACCGCCATCGGCGGGGGCACCATACGTGACATGATCCTGGGGGCCACCCCGGTATTCTGGGTGCGCGATCCCCTCTATATCTGGGTGGTCATCGCCACGGCGCTGATTGGCATGTGGATGGTCAAGCTGCCAAGGCGCATGCCCTGGTACGTGCTGCCGGTGGCGGACGCCTTCGGCCTGGCCCTGTTCACCGTGATCGGGGCACAGAAGGCGCTGAACTTCGGCACATCGGGCCTGATTGCGGTGCTGATGGGCACCATGACAGGGGTGGCGGGCGGCATGATCCGGGATGTGCTGGCGCGGGAGGTCCCCATGGTGCTGCAGAAGGAGATCTATGCCACCGCCTGCATCCTGGGGGGCATCCTCTACACGGTGGCACTGGAGTGTAACGTGGACAGGGTCGCCGCCATGCTGATCAGCATGATCGGGGTGTTCGGTTTGCGGGTGGCAGCCATCTACTGGCACCTGTCGCTGCCCACCTTCTCGCTGCAACGCCACTGAGTCAGCCCCGAATGAGCGATATCGCACTCCCGAACAGGTAGCATTGAACCAAGCTGGCTTTTCTGTTGTCATACAGTGGTCGTTTTAAGCCGGAATACCTCATGCAAAAACTTGGGCTCATTACCACGCTAGTTCTGATGACGGTGGCCGCGGCTCATGCCAGCGCACAGGTCCTGTTCGGCCGCCTGGCCTCGACGCCGGTGCAGCAGTTCAACCAACAGATCCGTCAGGCGAACAGCAGCCAGCAGGGTTGGGTCAACGACTATCGTGAAGTGGCGCGACGTTTCGTCGGCCATAGCGACGTTCCCAGTCGCATCCACGCCCAGCAACTGGATAATGATCTGGTGCTTTCGGTGGCCCTCGATGGCAACAAGAGTGACATGATCTATATCCTGACCCTGTTTCGCAGCAACAATCTGTGGCAGATGCGTCAGGCCGAGATGGGCTGGCGTTGCCAGGGCCAGGAGACCTTTACCCCTGTGCCCTGCCCCTGAGCGGCTACCTCTGTGAAATAAAAAAATCCGGCACTTGGCCGGATTTTTTTATTTGGCGGCAATCCCACCGTTAAGGGCGATAGACCTTCACATTGTCAAAGCCCTGCTCCTTCAGATAGAGCGCCTGCAGCTTGCTCATCACGCCGCGATCGCAGTAGAGCAGATAGGTCTGCTCCTTGGGCAGATCACCAAAGGTGGTCGCCAGCTTGAAGAAGGGGAGATGTATCACCTCGCGTCCTTCCACCACCAGCGGCTTCTCATCACGCTCATCGCTGGAGCGGATGTCCAGAATGACTTCGCCTGCGGCCAGCTCCTGGGTGGTCTCCACCTCTTGCACCTGAGCGGTGGTCTCTTCGCCGATGCGGCGGATGTCGAGATAGCGCGCCTCACTCACCACCTTGTCCAGGATCGCGAAGTCGAAGTTGCCCTCTTCCGCCTCGATGTTGGACAGCACGGCCTTGATGGTCGGCTTCTTGGAGATGACGCCGCAATATTCCGGCATGGTCTCGGCGAACTCCAGGGTACCGATGCGGCGCGCCTCGCTGATGATGTCCGGCTTGTCCCAGGTGATGAGCGGACGCAGGATCACCTTGTCGGTCACCCGGTCGATCACATTGAGGTTGGTCAGCGTCTGGCTGGATACCTGACCCACGCACTCACCGGTTACCAGCGCCGGGATCTGGAAGGTTTCCGCGACCTGGCCGGCGGCGCGCATCATCATGCGCTTGAGCACCACGCCCATCTGACCGTTGTCGATCTTCTCGAGGATCTCGGCCACCACTGGTTCGAAGTCGATGGCGGTGAAACGCACCTTGTGGGAGGCGCCAAACTTGCTCCACAGGTAGTAGGCCACCTGCTTCACGCCGATCTCGTGGGCGGCACCGCCCAGATTGAAGAAGCAGTAGTGCACCCGGCAACCGCGCTTGATGAACTGATAGGAGGCCACGCCGGAGTCGAAGCCGCCAGAGATCAGGCTCAGCACATCTTCCTGGGTCGCCATGGGGAAGCCGCCCATGCCGTGGTGCACGGCGCTGATGATGTAGAGCTCATCGTTTTCCACTTCCAGATTGACCTGGACATCGGGCTTCTTGAGGCGCACACCGGCGGTTTCGCAGTGCTGGTTGAGACCACCGCCCACGTAGCGCTCAAGCTCCAGAGAGCTGAAGTCGTGCTTGCCGACCCGACGGGCCCGTACGCAGAAGGTCTTGCCCTTGAGGCGATCGCCCCAGACCGCACGGGTCTGTTCGAAGATGTCGTGCAAGTCGGTGAAGTTGCTCAGTTTCACTTCGAGGAAGTACTGGATGCCGGGGATGCAGGCCAGGGTCTCCAGGTACTGGGCGTGGAACTGATCATTGCGGGAGCTCACGACCAGCTTGTCCCAGTCCATCCGTACGCGGGCATCGTCGTCGAAGCGGCGCAACACGTTACGGATGTTGCCCTGCAGCATCTTGGTGAAGCGCTGACGCACTGACTTGCTCTTGATGGTGATTTCCGGGAACAGCTTGATAATGAACTTCATGATGATGACTCGGGTGGCCTCGATTTAAGGGCGCGAATTATATCAGAAGTTTAGGGGCAGCGCCTACTGGCTGAGCACCGGCTCACATTTCCCCACGCAATGTTTGCGACGCGGCGGCCTTCTTGCGTATATTCCCGAGCCTGCGCCTTGGCAACATGCTCGACAACAGATCGATTCGATGAAGACCTATATCTACTACCCCGGCATGGAAGTACGGGACGAGCTCTGGCTCAAGTTTGCCCTGATCTACCTGGAGCGGCTCGCCTTCGTCTTTACCGTCAGCGAGAAGAGCGGCCTCACCGCTCTGCTGGAGCGCCTGCGCCAGCAGACCGATCTGCTGGCCGAGCGGCCGGATGCCAGCTTCTTTGCGGCCATCACCCCGCAGCTGGAGAGCCAGCTCGGCGGCCTCCTCGCCCCCGATTTCGCCCGCCACAAGGTGTTTGGCAACAGAGACCTCATCGACCGCTGGCGTGCGAGCCCCAATCACGACTGCTTCTGCCCGGCCCAGGCCGGGCTGGAGCGGCTGCACGGCTTCTGCCTCGCGGCGGGCTTCGCCAGCCAGGACGAGGGCGGGATCAGGATGGCGCGGCGCTTCGCGAATCTGCTCTCCATGCGTCTCGCCCGTGAGTGGGCACTCGCCAATGAGGGGGCGCTCATCACCGATCACGATTACCTGGATCGCCTGTTGCACCTGCTGGAATCCCGCTACCACCACAGGGGCGGCCAGGATTGCTTCCATCTCGAGATCCCGTTGCAAGTGCCCACTCACCTTGGCGAGATAGCCTTTGACGAGTTGATCGCCCTGCGCGCCCGCAGCGGCTTTCGCCAGCAGCTGGCCGAGTTTCACCAGGCGCTCGATGCCCTGCTCGCCATGCTCGGCAGCGGTTATGCCGAGCCCGCCGTGCTGACCCGCTTCGAGCAGGCCCAGCGAGGGCTCAATCTGCTGCTGGGGGGCGAGACCCGCAGCCTGCCGCTCACCACGCTGATCAGCACCGGCTTGCCGGCCATGGCGATGATCCATCGGCTCAAGGAAAGCCATCCCGATACCGGGCTCGTCTTCCACCCCATCAAGAAGAGCCACTTCCACCAGCGCAAGAGCCAGCACTTCTTCACCCGGCTCGGTCAGGTCAAGCCCTGACCCACGCAGCAGCCCATATACCCTCACTCGACCGGGTCGGGCCAAGTCCAGCGAAAGTCCCTCCTGCTCAGGAGGGATTCTCCAGTCGAAACTCGATACGATCGCTATTGCCCGCCTCGTCCACCACCACCAGCTGGTAACGGCCCGCTTCGCTCAACACCTGATCCCCGTCCCAGCGCAGCCGCTGGCCGTTGAGGAACCAGTGCGGCTTGCCGATCCCCCCCAGCACCCTGGGCTGCAGACGATAGCGCTGACTGCGGATGAAGTTGCCCTCCCCCAGCGCCACTATGCGGATCGGCGCCTGCAGGTCCGCCTCCCGCGCCTCCCCGGCGCAGCCACCGGCGAGCAGGGCCCTGCGCCGCTCGGCAGGATCCCGCCAGGGCTCCAGCGACAGGGGCCAGAGCGCCCGCCAGGCCGAGTCACTGGCATTGCCGCAGCGGGCCAGGGTCGGTTTGCCCTCCGCCGTCAGCGCGACCTTGCGCAGCGGCGACGGCCAATCCATGGGATCGGGCAAGGTGGGGGGATCCCGCTCCTCCAGCAGCCAGGCGCGCTGATGCTGCAGGCAGGCCTCCGGCAGGGTGGCGCGCTCACGGCGCCCCAGCGGCCAGCAGATGTTGGCCTCGCTGACGGTATTGGGTTGCACCGGCAAGGGGCTGTTATCCCCCAGCCGTGAATAGACAGAGAGCAGCAGCGGTATGGCCGCGCTCTGGCCGTAGAAGCCGGGCAAGGGGGTGCCATCGGGACGCCCCAGCCAGACGCCTAGGGTCCAGCGACCGGACACCCCCAGCGCCCAGCTGTCGCGATAGCCGTAGCTGGTGCCTGTCTTCCAGGCCAGTCGGTTGACCCGCCCGGTCGCCTCGCTGGCGAAGGGCTGATCCGCCCGCCCCTGGGCGCTCAGGATCTGCCAGATGATCCAGGCGGCACCCGGGCTCAGCAGGGGGCGCGAGATGGCCTGCTGGCCCGCCTGCCAGACCGGCATCGCCACCTGCCCCTGCCGGCTGAGGGCACTGTAGAGTGCCACCAGCTGCTCCAACCGGATGCCCGCCGCCCCCAGCGCGATGGCGGGATTGGGTTTGTCGGAGAGCGCCAGCCGCACGCCGGCGTTGTCCAGCCGGTTGACTAGGGTGTCGGGGCCCAGCGCCTCCAGCACCTGCACCGCCGGCACGTTGAGGGATTGCTGCAACGCCTGGGTCAGGGTGACCGGCCCCTGGAAGGCGCCGCTGAAGTTGGCGGGTCTGTAGTCAGAGCCGAGGCGCGGCGCATCGGAGAGCAGGGAGCCCCCGTGCACCAGCCCGGCATCCAGCGCCAGCCCATAGATGAACGGCTTGAGGGTGGAGCCGGGGGAGCGGATCGCCTGCACCATGTCGAGGTAGCCGTGGCGCCGCAGGTTGCCGTACTCGGCGCTGCCCACATAGGCGCGCACCGCCATGGTCCTGTTGTCCACCAGCAAGAGCGCCGCCGAGGTCTGCTCCGGGAAGCGGCGGATATAACTCTCCACCCGAGCCTCCAGCCAGCGCTGCAGATCCCCGTCTATGGTGGTGTGCACCAGAGCGCCCGGCTGGCTGCTGGCGGCGAGGCGGGCAAACAACGGCGCCTCCATGGGAGTGAAATGGCCCCGCGCCAGCACCGGCTCGATCCGTCCCTGAGTCCAGACGTTCTCGGGCCAGGCCCCCTGCTTGACCAGCCGCAGCATCACCTTGTCGCGGGCGGCGCGCGCCCGCTCGGGGTGGCGATCCGGGCGGTAACGGCTCGGCGCCTGGGGCAACACCGCCAGCAGGGCGGCCTCGGCATGGCTGAGCTTGGCCGCACTCTTGCCCAGATAGGCGAAGCTGGCCGCCTGCACCCCCTCCAGATTGCCACCGAAGGGGGCCCGGTTGAGGTAGACGGTGAGCAGGGTGCGCTTGTCATAGTGCCACTCCAGCTGCAGCGCCCGCGCCATCTGGCGCAGCTTGCCCGGCACACTGCGGTGATAGGGCTCGATCAGCCGGGCCACCTGCATGGTGAGGGTCGAGCCGCCGGAGACGGCCCGCCCATAGCGCAGCCACTGCCAGACCCCGCGCACCATGGCTACCGGATTGACCCCGGGATGTTGCCAGAAGTGGCGATCCTCGTAGCCGAGCAACGCCTCTATATAGCGGGGGGAAACCTGCGCCAGGGTCACCGGGTAGCGCCACACCCCGCTGGTGTCGGCGAAGGCTCGCAGCGGTCGCCCCTGCATGTCGAGCACCACCCGCGCATAGGCGGGATCCAGCGGCGGCGGCGGGAAGAGGCGATCCAGCATCAGCAACAACAGCAGCAGACCGCACAGGCCGCCGCCGGTGATCCGCAGCCAACGGGGCCAGCGTGACCAGGCACGCCACCCCTTGCGGACGAGCGCCAGGCCCCGCTGGCTGGCCGGACGGCTCGCGTCCGGCGATGACGCCTTATTCAGAGATGATCACCTCGTGGATATCCTGTCCCACCGCGCGCAGTTCGGGGCGGTACATGTCCTCCACCTGGGTCGGCGGCACCCGATAACGGCCCGGCGTCACAGCCCGCATCAGGTAGACCAGCTGCTGGTTGCTTCCCTCGCTCAGATCCAGCGCCGCCGTGTAGCGATCGTCTCTGTACTCCTGATGCTTGAGGTAGTCGTTCCACTCGCTCTGCCAGGCCGGTTTGCCTTCGATGCTGAGCTCCTCCAGCTTGATGCTGTTGCCGAGGGCCGGATTTTCCAGCTCGAACCCCGCCGGCAGCATCTCCACCAGCAGGGCGTCGGGCACCGCCTGCTCGCTCGCCACGTTGAGTCGCACCACCACCAGATCGCCGACCCTGACCTTGGCGGGATCGAAACGCTGACCCTCGGCAGTGAACCAGCTGCGGGTCACGCTCATCCCCTGGCTGATGCGCTCGGGCGCCTGCTCCGGGTAGCCTACCAGGGTGCGCTGTACATAAAGGGAGCCCTTGCCCTCGTTGGTGACACGGGTGGCCACCAGCGCCTCGGGCGCCCCTAGCTGCACGCTGGCCTCGCCGGCGAGCGAGCGATTACCACTCGCACCGTCCACCCTGGCCTGCCAGTCGGTGGCGGGATCGGCCTGCGCCAAGCGCAGCAGGGCGAGCCGTTCCTGGGTGCTGAGCCACTGGCGATGGGCCAGCACCTCGGCCAGCCTGGCACTCAGCTCGGGCCAGCGCTCGGCGGCCAGTCGGTGCTGGCGCAGCAGGGCGAGTTCGAGGGCCCCGTCCCGCAGCGGCGAGCCGTAATCCCCCAGATAGTCATCCCCGCGCTCGACGCCGAGCGCCTGGGTCAACGCCTTGGCGGCGCTCTGCTCATCCCCCATGGCCGACAGGGCCAGGGAGAGGTGCAGCAGCGGCAGGCCGGAGCGGGCGTGATCCGCCTGCTGCTCCCAGATGAGGCGCAGGGCGGAGAGCGGTGCCTTGCCCACCCGCGCCAGCACGAAGGCGCTGTAGGCCTGATAGGCCAGGCGGCTGTGCTCGGGGGCACTGCTCCAGCGCTCCCCATACTGGCTGTCGGTGAGGTAGCTCTGCAGGCGGCCCAGCGCCTGATTGAGCATGGCCTCCGGCACTGCCTCGCCGGCCTCCTTGCGGGTCAGCAGGTAGTCGGCGGCATAGGCGGTGAGCCACTGCTCCTCGTCGGAGCGACCATCCCACAGGCCGAAGCCGCCACTCGGCAGCTGCAGCCGTTGCAGACGCTGCAACAGGGCCCGCTGCACCTCGGCTTCGCTCAGCGGTTTCTCTGTCTTGGGCAGATTCTGTGACCAGGCCTCCCGCTCGGCGGCGGTGCTGAGCTGATAGGGCCAGGCGCGCGACAGGGTCTGCTCCAGGCAGGCATAGGGGTATTGCGCCAACGCCTGCCACTGGGCCGCCGGATCCCAGGGCGGGGTACCGGAGAGACTCAGCAGCCCTTGCAGATTGGCGGGATCCAGCCCCGCCAGCTCAGCCGGGGCAAAACTCATCTGCTGCGCCGGCACCAGCATCTGGTAGCGCTGACGCGTCTGCGCCGGCCAGGGGGAGCGCAGCGGCAGCGACCAGTCGCGGCTCACGGCAAAGTCCTTGCCGCTGGCGGCCAGCTGCAGGCGGGCCACCCCGCTCGCCCCGGTCACGGTGAGCGGCAGCGTCAGCCAGCGCTCCTCACCATTCTTGAGGTTGAGGGTCTCGGGCAATTCGCCGCCTGCCTGCAAGCCACCGCTCAGGGTCCAGGCCAGCGACAGGCTCTGATCCTCACCGCTCATGTTGCGCAGCTGCACCAGGGCGCGGGTCTCATCTCCCCTGGCACCGAAGCGCGGCCAGCCTATCTCGGCCACCAGGGGGGCCACCACCTTGACGGCGCGCTCCGCCTGGCCGACCTGCTGCTCGTTCCAGGCCAGCGCCATCAGCGCCAGCTCACCGTTGAAGTTCGGCAGCTCCAGCGGGATGCTCGCCTTGCCCGCCTCATCGAAGCTCACCTCGCCACTCCAGAGCGCGGCGATCTCGACCCGGCTCTCCAGCGCCCCGCCTTTCTTGAGGGCCGGCGCATCGCCACCGTAGCTGAGGCGAGCCAGCTTGCCATCCTGAGGCGGGATCACCTGACCGTAGTTATCGAACAAGTCCTGGGCGAAGCGCTTGCGCCCGAAGAAGATCTCGAACGGATCGAGGGGCTTGTAATCGCTGATGTTGAGCACACCCCGATCCACCGCCGCCAGCACCACCCGGCCCTGACTGTTCGGCGTCGAGGTCACCGCCACCTCGAACCGGGTGAGCGGCACCGCCTTGTCCGGCGCACTCAGGGTGAGCGGCAGGCGACGGGACTCTCTGTCCAGCACCAGGGGCACCAGGCCGACAGATCGCAGACTCTGCACGCTTTTTTGGCTCATTGGCACCGACTCGCTGTCGGGGGCGGCGATCTGCGCCGAGATATGCAGGTCATGACGTTGCCACTCGGGGCTGACGGGGATCTCGAACTCGCCGCGCCCCTCCTTCAACTCGATACGCTGCCACCAGCGCAGGCCGTCGCCATCCTCCACCAACAGCAGCCCCTTGCCGGGACGGGGCGCCACCAGCGTTACCCTGGCCTTGTCGCCGGCCTGGTAGGCCCGCTTGTCGAGACTGATGGCAATCTTGTCCGGTCGCGCCTGCTCGCCACCACCGCCCCAGGCGTAGCTGCCGATCTCTACCCTCAGGCTGGATTGATGGCCCTGGCTGTTTTCCACCTCGAGGCGATACCAGCCAGCGGCCAGTGGCAGGCTGAGCCTGGTCGGCTCCTTGCCATCCAGTTGCAGGCTCTGCTCCTGCTCCAGATAGGGCTGGCTGTTGAATTCATACTTCCACCCCTCCCCACCCGCGTAGTGCCAGTAATAGTCCCGATACTCGTTGATGAGGCGCACCTTCACCTCACCGGCCACCGGCTGGCCCTGCTCATCGAGGTTGAGGATCTGGAAGGGCAGCGGCGCGCCCCCTTCCACCCTGTCTGCCACGAAGTCCGCCTTGAGGGCCGGCCACTGGCTCCCCTCGGGCCAGCCATACTGGGTGCGGCCGCGATTGACCGCACGGCCACCCGGCTCGGACAGAGACACCCGATACGCGACCTCGAGCGGCCCCAGCACGGCCACGCTCTCCAGCTGCTCCCCCAGGGCGACCTGCCCCTGCCCCTTCTCGTCGAGAGTCAGGCTGACGGGTTCCAGCTCCCTGATCTGCTCGCTCAGCAGCACATCCCCCAGGGTGAAGCCCTGCCACTGGGTGAACGGCATGGTGGCGCGACCTATCTTCACCTCCGCCTTGGCCTTGGTGCCGCTGGCGGGGGCGCCGTAGAGGTAATCCCCCTGCAATGGCAGCGTCAGTGCCGCTTCTTGGGTCAGTAGTTCCCCATCCGGTCCACGGCCGAGTTGCAGCTTGAGCCGCTCAGGCAGGAACTCCTCCACCAGGAAGGGCCACTCGAAGCGGCTGCCGGCGGCGGTCTTCAGGGTGATGTTCCAGCGCCCGAGCGGCGCATCCTCCGGCAACCGCAGGCCGTAATGGGCGGCGCCGAGATGATCCGGCAGCAGCCGTTTCTGCTCGAGCAGCTGACCGTCCGGCTGTTTCACCTCCAGCTCCACCGCCATGCCCGGCAGCAACTGGCCATCCTGCCCCTTGAGCAGGATCTCGCTGTCGAGCCGCTCGCCGGGACGATAGAGATCCCGGCCGCTGAACAGATAGAGTTGCTGGGCCTGCCAGGGCTGGGTGCCCAGATCGAAGGAGGAGAGATCGAGGGCGGCGCCGTCGAGACGCAGCACCGCCAGATGGCTGCCCTGCTCCGCCAGCAGCAGACGCGCGCCCTGCACCTGTTCGAAGCGGCGATGGCCCTGAGCGTCCGAGCTTTGCACCTGCAGCCGGTTGCCCTTCTCATCGAGCAGGGAGAGCTGCACATCCTTGAGCGGGGCGGCGCTGGCGAGGGAGCTCACGAAGACTTCCAGCTGATCCGGGTAACGGCGGGCACTGAGCCCCATGTCGCTCACCGCGAAGTAGGTGGTCTCCTTGCGCCAGCGGTAGTCACCGAGGGGCGACATCACCGCAAAATAGACCCCGGCCTCGGCCAGCTGCGGCTCCTTCACGTTGATGAGGCGAGTCTCGCGGCGGTTGGGATCCAGCTCAAGGGCGTAGCGGCCGCTGAACACCCGCTTGGCACGGGCAGTGATCTGTTCCAGCTCCCAGTTGCCCATACCGGCGCCGGGCCTGTATTCGGCGAGAAAGCGCGGCAGATAGTCGGCGTCTACCCGGAAGAAGTCGATGTTGACCTCATCCACGTTGACTCCGTTGATGGGCAGGCGCAGCTCCTGGCGCAGTGGCAGCACCATGCCGCTGGCGGCGAAGGAGGCACCGGCCTCCAGCGGCCGGGTCTTGAGGGTCCAGCTCTGGGGGGCAGGGCCCAGGCCCGCCTTGAGGGTCACCTCATAACTCTTGTTGGGCTGAACCTGCGGGAAGTAGAGGGTGCGGCCATCCTCGGCCAGGATCCAGTCCCCCTGCACCTGCTTGCCCCCCTCCGTCACCCCGAGCCAGGCTTGCCAGCTCGATCTCGGCGCCAGCGGACCGGAGAAGACCAGCGCCAGCGCCGGTGCATCCCGGTACTGGCGGGCATTGGCCTGGCTGATCTCGGTCGGGGCGCCCTCCTCCTGCCGCGCTGCGGGCGCCTGAGCGGTGGGCTCGGGCTTGTCAGGGCCACAGCCTGCCAGGACCAATACCGCCAGCAAGAGCGCAGGCCAGGGGCGCGACAGATGCAAGAGGCGGGAAACGAGGTTGGAATCGGAGAGGTACATAGGTTTGGTCCCGGATTGGGTTGCCGCATTCACGGCATAATGGCCAATAGAATAAGGGATCCGGACCGGGTAACACAAAACCCATTTCGGGGTGATCCGCACCGATAACAGTAAGCATCACCCCATGTTGTTTTTAAACAAGCGAGATTTACACATAATCCATACGAATCTCCTTGTTAGATAACTATTTTATAGTTAATGATGTCCACCAGTTTTCTGAACCCAAGCTAAACTGGGAGCTATAGATCGCTTGTGCCGATTTTGGCTACTCTTTATTCTCTGCGCTCGACTACGGGTCGAGCCCAGAGAAGAGAAGAGATGCACAGCGCGAGGTGGGATAAACACTTAATAATTATGATGTTATCTTGACCCCCACCCTGCAGTGAGACTTATCTGTTCCATGGATGAAAACAGGTGACGAGACTCTACAAAACACTCATCTCCATATTGAAATACTTTCTAGCTTATTTTATTGCGACTGCAGTTATCCGCAGGCCTGGACTTAGTGCTGGTCACGGATGGTTGTGCACTCATTACTGATTGGGATAACACCACAATGGAAAATAACGATCTGTCCGTAGTCGAAAAAAGGTTGGTTGCCAGATTCCTGGATATGTTCATCAAGTTCGGTCTTATCCTGGCATTGGGCTCTTTCTGCTTTACCGTATTCTCCCCCTTCATGAACATGATGTTGTGGGCCCTCATTCTGGCGGTCACCCTCTATCCGCTCCACCAGCGTTTTGCCACGCGGCTCGGTGGAAAACAGGGCAAGGCAGCGACCCTGCTGGTCCTGCTGGGGGTGCTGCTGATCGTCGCGCCGACCGTCGCCATGCTCAGCTCCCTGGGTGACAGCGTCAGCACCCTGGTCGACAAGGTGAACAACAACACCCTGGTGATCCCGGCGCCTTCCGCCAGCATCGCCGAGATCCCGCTGGTGGGTGGAAAAGTGCACGCCATGTGGCTGAAAGCCTCGATGGATCTGCCCAGCCTGATCAACAGCTACCGCCCACAGTTGGGTGATCTCGCCAAGCAGGTGGTGGGCATGCTGGCCAGCATGGGGGGTGGCTTGCTGGGCTTTGTCGCCTCCTTCATCGTGGCTGGCATCATGATGGCCTGGGGTGCTCCGGGCGCAGTCAGTGCCGATCGCATCGCCATGCGCATTACCGATGAACGCAAGGGGCTGGCGCTGACCAAGCTCTGCACCAGCACCATCAGGGCCGTGGCTCAGGGCGTCATCGGGGTGGCCTTCATCCAGGCGCTGCTGGCGGGTATCGTCATGTCACTGGCAGGGATCCCGGGCGTCGGCATCTTCTTCATCCTCGCCCTCATCCTGGGCATCGCCCAGGTGCCTGTCATTCTGATAACGGGTCCGGCCATCGCCTACATGTGGGCGACCGGGGATAACGGTACCGTGGCCAACATCATCTACTCCGTTCTGCTGGTCATCGCAGGGATGGCGGACAACGTGCTCAAGCCGTTGCTGCTTGGCCGTGGGGTCGATGCCCCCATGCCGGTAGTGCTGCTGGGTGCTCTTGGCGGCATGGCAACCAGTGGCATCCTCGGGATGTTTATCGGTGCCACCCTGCTCTCCATCGGTTATCGCATCTTCATGGCCTGGGTCAACGAAGGTCCGGCTGCGGCGGATAAAGTGGCTGCGGATAAATAAACGCATGATCCCCGATCGTTACCTTATGCGCCCCCTGCTCACAGGGGGGGCATGTCTGTTGTTGAGCGCCTGTACCGTGCTCGGCCCAGACTATCAGCCCCCCCAGGTCAAGGAGATGGCGGGCTGGCAAAGCGCCAGCGAGAGCCAGTTCAAGGATTCCCCCCGCGCAGCAGACTATCGCCAGTGGTGGACCCAGTTAAATGATCCCGTGCTGAGCGCCCTGGTCGAGGAGGCCCTGGTCAAGAATCCGGATGTGCGGATCGCCGGTCTGCGCATCCTCGAGGCCCAGGCCCAGCTCGGCATCGCCGAGAGCCTGCTCGGTCCTCAAGCCACGGTCGCCAGCGGGGAATGGCTGCAAGCCGGCCAGACTCGCAACGGCCACAGCACTTCAGGAAGCAGCTATGGCGCCGCCTTCAACCTGGGTTGGGAGCTCGATTTTTGGGGCAAGTTCCAGCGTGGGGTGGAAGCGGCGGATGCCAACTACTTCGCCACCCTGGCGCAGTACGATGACATCCAGGTCCTGATGATCGCCCAGGTGGCCCAGCTCTATGTGAGCATACGGACAGTGGAGGCCCGCCTTGAGATCGCCCACGAGAACGCCCGTATCCAGCAACGCAGCCTGGAGATCACCGAGCGGCTGTTCAAGAGCGGCAACAACGCCGAGCTGGACGTGCAGCAGGCCAAGACCCAATACCTGGGGACCCTCTCCAGCATTCCACAACTCGAAACCAGCCTGCGCCAGAGCCAGAATGCCCTGAGCACCCTGCTCGCCAGGGTGCCAGGTCCGCTCCCCGAGATGCTCCCCGGCACCGGCGTGATCCCGCAGGGCGAGCTCGCGCTGGTCGCCGAGATGCCTGCCGATCTGCTGCGCCGCCGTCCCGACGTGCGGGTGGCGGAGCGGCAGCTGGCCGCCCAGTCGGCGCTGATCGGGGTGGCCGAGACCGAGCTCTATCCCTCCATCACCCTGCTCGGCACCCTGGGGGTGAGCGCCACCGGCGGTGGCAGCGAGACCTTCTCCTGGGCTGCCGGCCCCGCCATCAGCTGGGATCTGCTGGATCGCGGCCGCCTCAGCAATCAGGTGCTGGTGCAAGATGCCCGCTTCCAGCAACTGCACGAACGCTACCGCGACACCGTGTTCCGGGCGGCCCGCGAGGTGGACGACTCCGCCGTGGCCTATGCCAACGGCCAGGATGAGATCGAGCTGTTGGGCCAAACCGGCGCGGCGGCTCGCCGCTCGCTGGATATCGCCAACACCCAGTACCGCGAAGGGATGGCCGACTTCCAGCGAGTACTCGACTCCCAGCGCGCCCTGTTCAACCAGCAGGAACGGCTGGTCAACAGCCGCGGCGCCCGGATGCGCGATCTCATCACTCTCTACAAGGCACTGGGTGGCGGATGGGAACAGGGGCGACAGCGTCCCCTGGTGACGCCAGAAGTCGATGCCCAGTTCAGGACCAACTCAGATTGGGCGCCCCTGCTCGATGCAACTCAGCCCCAGCCCACGGCTCAGAAGGTAAAATAGAATGACTGACAGTTCCGCTTCCCCCGGCCAGGCCAGCCGCCGCTCCACCCTGGGGCTGCTTGGGCTGATCGTCCTCCTGTTGATCTGGTATCTGCTGGCCGATCGGTTGACGCCCTACAGCTCCCAGGCCAGGGTGCAGGCCTTCGTGGTCCCCGTCGCCGCCGAGGTATCGGGCCAGATCCGCCAAGTCTATGTGAAGGACAATCAGGACGTGTCTGCAGGGGCCTCCCTGTTCGAGATCGATCCCGAACCCTACGACATCGCCCTCGCCAAGGCGCGCTCCGACTACCAGACCGTACTCAGCAGCGTCAAGGCGAGCGGTGAAGGCATCAAAGCCGCAGAGGCAAGCCTGCAGGCCATGCGCGCCGCCTATGACAATGCGGCCAAGGATGCCGATCGCCAGGAGCGCCTCTATCGGGAAGATCCGGGTGCCATTTCGGTCCGCCGGCTCGAGGTCGCCCAGGCTACCCGCGAGACGGCCAAGAGCCAGGTGGCCGCGGCCGAGGCCGACGTGCGCCGCGCCATCGAGGCCGCAGGGGTGAACGGTGAGAACAACTCCCAGCTGCTCAGCGCCCGCTCGGCGGTGCACAAGGCGGAGCTGGATCGGAAGAATACCCTGGTGGTGGCGCCCGGTAGCGGCCTCATCACTGACCTGAGTACCGACGTCGGCCAGTTCATCGGCGCCGGCGCACCGGCCATGACCCTGATCGCCATCCACGACGTCTGGATCTCCGCCGATCTGACCGAGAACAACCTGGCCAACATTCAGCCTGACGATGAGGTCGCCATCCTGCTCGACAGCCTGCCCGGCCGCATCTTCAAGGGCAAGGTGCGCAGCATCGGCTACGGGGTGGGTGATGGTCAGAGTCAGCCGGCGGGGTCGCTGCCGACGGTGGACAACAACCGTGACTGGCTGCGCCAGGCCCAACGCTTCCCGGTCAAGGTCGCCTTCACCGAAGACGATCTGCCACCGGTTGCCGCGCTGCGGGTCGGCGGTCAGGCCGACGTGCTGGTCTATGCGGATGAGGGCGGGCTGATGAACCTGTTGGGCGCCCTCTACATTCGCCTGATGAGCCTCTGCTCCTTCCTGTACTGATGAGCCCTATGCATAACGGAGATCGTGCGGTACTCAGGATTGGTGTTGGCATCGCGCTCGCCACCCTGATCTGCTATGGGCTGGCCCTGCCCATGCCACACCTTGGCTGCATCATGGCCTGGGTGGTACTGTGCCGCCCGGGGGAGCCGCTCGCCCTGCGCAAGGGGCTGGTCGGGGGTCTCATGCTGCTCGCCATCATGGTCGGCGGCGTCTTGCTGGTGCCCCTGCTGACCCACTATGCCCTGGCGGCCGTGCTGCTCATCGCCCTGCTGCTCTATCTGCTGATGCAACAGTCGATGGCCGGCAAGGGGGCATCCGCCATGCTACTCATCATGGCCATCACAGTGATCCCGGTGGCGGGCCTCATCGAGCAGACGCTGGCCATCTCCATCGCCCAGATGATGGGGGTGGGGATCCTGATCGGCACCCTGGTCAATCTGCTGAGCCATGCGCTGTTCCCTCCCCAACCCACGACCGCCGCCGCGGGCAAGGCCCCCTCTCGCCCCGATCAGCCGACCCGGCTGGCGATGCGAGCCGTGGTGATAGTGCTGCCGGTCTGGCTGCTGGCACTCGGCAACCCGGCCTTCTACATTCCCGCCGTGATGAAGACGGTGGCGCTGGCGCAGCAGAGCACCTCACTCAACGCCAAGCACGCGGGCAAGGAGCTGGTGCTGTCGACCCTGATGGGTGCCCTGCTGGCCTTTGTACTCTGGATGGGGCTCAGCATCTGGCCCTCTCTGCTGATGCTGGTGCTGATGCTGGGCCTGATGACCCTCTGGCTGGCCAGGCGCCTGGTACGGCTGGTGCCGGGTCGCTTCCCGCCCTCGTTCTGGAGCAATGCCTGGATCACGGCGCTGATCCTGTTTGGTCCGGCCATCGAAGACAGTGCGACCGGCAAAGACGTCTGGCTGGCGGCCGCGATGCGGTGCGGCCTGTATCTGCTGGTGGCCGGTTATGGCTGGTTGTGCATCGTGACCCTGGAGCGCTGGTGGCCTGTTGGCCGACCGGCGGCAGAAACACAGATAGGAGAGTGATATGTTATCCATTTTACTGGTCGGCATCCCCGTTATCCTGGCCAATATGCTGCTGCAATCCGCGGTGTCCGTCGGCGGTATTCGCTTCTACATCAATCACTTCCATGAACGGGAAGGGGTGCTGGCCGGGGTGTTGGCCCTGTTTGGCATCATCATCATAGTGCTGACGGGCAACCTGCTGCAGATCACGCTCTGGGGCGCCCTGTTCCTGTGGCTGGGGGAGTTTGCCACCCTGCAGGAGGCCATCTATCACTCCGGGGTCAACTTTGCCACCCTGGGCTATGGCGACATCGTCATGAGCGCACAGTGGAAGCTGCTTGGCCCGCTGGAGGCGGTCAACGGCGCCCTGATGATCGGCCTGTCCGGCGCCAGCATGCTGGCGGTCCTGCAGCATCACATTCGCAAGCAACTCGGCCAGTAGTGCCACGAATAGCGCCTCTCGCCGGGCGTTCGAAAACATAAAAAAGAGGGGAGCCAATGGCTCCCCTCTCTCATTTCAGGTGGCTTGGGGCCGACCGCTCGCCCGTGCCCCTAACCTCAGCTCGCGGCGATCTGTTCGGTCGCGGTGGCGGAGCCCTTACGCTTGATCTCCCGTACCAGCAGGGTGGAGAGGGCACTAAGGGGCTAATGCCAGAAATGGGCTTCCATTGGAAACCTTTAATCCGTCATCAGATTGGGCGAACACGAGGGGGTGGGTTTCTGATGGCGTGAAATTTCGTTTGGGCCGGTTTTGCAGTATTCTTGCCATCCGACAGTTGTTCAACAGGATAGTGCCAGTTCATGTCGTCTACCGCGCTCAGTCCCCTCCCCTCTGCCAGCCAGGCACCGCTGTTTTTTCGCCTGGACACCCGCAGCCAACGGCTGGTCGCCCTGACCGATGTGATGCAGACCCCGCTCCACTGGCTGGATGAGCCCAGGAGCGCCTGGCCAAGCCAGTTGCCGGATGCCCTGCGCCTGCCCGTCGAGCAACGGCTCGCCAGCGGCCAGGGTGGCAAATTGCTGGTGCGCTTCGCCGATCAGCAGTGGCACATTTCACTTTCCCATGAACAGGACGCCTTCTGGCTCATCTGCCTGCAGACCCAGCGCAATGAGAGTGCCGCCAATCTGGCGTTGCAGTTGCCACGGCTGAGCCAGATGGCCAGCCAGCAGCAATATGCGGCCATGCTGGAAAGCCTCAAAGAATGCCTTGGCGCCGATCGACTGATCCTCTGGCACTACCAGGCCAACGGCCCGCTCGGCAGCGAGCAACTGAGCCCGGTGTTCAGCCTGGGGGTTGATTCTCTCGGTGCCATCCGCGGGGATAGCCGCTATATCCGGGCCCTGCGCACCCGCGGCGCCTTGAGTTTCTCGGAGGCGGCCCATCAGCCCATGCTGAGCCAGCACTATTACCTGGCCGATACCCAGGTCAGCTCCCGCCTGGATGGCGCCCTGCTGGAGCAGGAGAAACTCATCGGGGTACTCAGCCTCGAATATGCCGAGACGACCCAGCTCGGTGAGGAGGTGCTGCAACTGGTGCGCCACTGTGCCCAGCTGCTGGGCCACTGGCAACCGGCACAGGCCGAGCCTGAGCCCTCCCTGTCACTGCCCGCCGAGCTGGCCAGCAAGACCGGCCACGACTACTGCCGCGCCCTGATCGGCTGGGCCATGGCCACCAGCGGGGCCCGCATCGGCTGGCTCGGTGAATATCAGCCGAGGGGGCAGGAGCTTTGGCTGATCCCGCACTGCGTGCACAAGGATGGCGCCTTCGTCTCCCGCAGGCCGGTCAATATCAACCTGGGGCCGGGTCAAGATCTGTTCCTCCATGGCCAGGCGCTCTATGTGGAGGACCTGCCCCTGCGCTACCCGCAGGCGACACGCCTGCTGAAGACCGAGGCCAAGGCCTACGTCGGCATCCCCCTGGCCATCGGCTCGGCCTCTCCGCTTGGCCAGCTCACCCTGTTGCTCGACGCCCCCCTTGCCGACCCCATGCCCCTGCTCGATGCCCTCAACAGCCAGCGTGAACGCGCGGCCATCGAGCTGCAGCGCCTCGCCAGTGACGATGCCCTGCGCCTGGCGGAGGTGGCCTTCAATACCCACGATGGCCTGCTGGTGATGGATGACAACGGCATCATCCTCAAGGTCAATGCCTCCTTCACCCGCATCACCGGCTTTCGGGACGATGAGATGATCGGCCTTCACTTCGAGTCGCTGCGACCCACCTACTATGGCGACAGCCTGAGGGACGAGGTCATCTCGGCCGTGCTCAGGCAGGAGTTCTGGCTGGGCGAGGAGCAGTGCCTGCACAAGAGTGGCCACCTCTTCCCGGTGCGGCTCATGGTGAGCGTGGTCAAGGATGGGGCCGGCGGTATCTCCCATTTCGTCTGCAGCTTCTACGACATCACCGAGGAAAAAGAGGCGGCCCGCCACATCGAGCAGCTCGCCTATTACGATGATCTGTCCGGCCTCTACAACCGGCGCAGCCTGAACGACATCCTGCAGCGCACCCTGCTCGCCCCGAGCGGACAATGGGGCGCCCTGCTGCTGCTGGATCTCGATAACTTCAAGTCGATCAACGACTCCCTCGGCCACGCCTGCGGCGATCTGCTGCTGCGGGCCGTGGTGGAGCGGCTCAAGTCCCTGCCACAGGAGAATCTGGTGCTGGCCCGCACCTCGGGCGACGAGTTCGCGCTGCTGTTCACGACCCTGGGCCAGGGCTATGTCACCGCCAAGATCCTGGCGGAGCACTTCGCCCGCGAGCTGATGGGGATGTTCCGCAACCCGTTCGATATCGACGATCACAAGCTGCACTGCAGCGCCTCGGTGGGGATCAGCCTCTTCTGTGACGAAGACAAGGATCATATGGTCCTGATGCAGCAGGCCGATACCGCCTCCCACATGGCCAAGCGCTCGGGCCAGGGCAGCTATGTCTTCTTCAGCGAGGCCATGGCCGAGAAAGAGAAGAACAAGCTCTCCCTGAACAACCAGTTGCGCGACGCCCTGCGCAACAACGAGCTGGAGTTGCACTATCAGCCCCAGTACCGGGTCGACAACGGCGCGCTCTCCGGCGCAGAGGCCCTGCTGCGCTGGCAGAAGAGCGACGGCACCATGGTGCCCCCCGGTGAGTTCATCCCCATCGCCGAGGAGACCAGCCTCATCCAGGAGATAGGCTACTGGGTGATGAAGACTGCCTGTGCCCAGTACAGTTTCTGGCTCAACCAGGGCCTGGTCATTCCCCATCTGTCGGTCAACGTCAGCGCCCGCCAGTTCCACACCGCCGGTTTCGTGCAGCAGGTGGAGTACATTCTGCGTGATACCGGGGTGCCCCCCTCCCGCCTGCTGCTCGAGGTGACCGAATCAGTGGTGCTGGAAAACCGGCTGGAGAGCATCGCCAAGATCCGCCAGCTCAAGGCTCTCGGCCTCCTGATCTCCATCGATGACTTCGGTACCGGCTATTCATCCCTCGCTTATTTGCGCGATTTGCCAGCCGACGAGGTCAAACTGGATAGAAGCTTCATCCAGACGCTGGTCCACAGCGAACAGGACAGGGCCATCGTCAAGGCGATCCTGGATCTCGCCCAGGTATTTCGCTTTACGGTGACAGCCGAAGGGGTGGAAGATGAGGAGCAGCTCAAGGTGCTCAAGCAGCTGGGCTGCCAGCACTACCAAGGCTTCCTGACCAGTCGCCCGCTCACGGTCAAGGCGCTCGAACGGCTGCTGGGGGTCCCGTCCCCAGACTAAACATGTAGGATTTATAGGGCTTTATGTAATAAAATAACGGCCTGCTCGAATCATTGGAGTCGTCTATGTCAGTCATAAACCGGATCCCTGCCGTTGAAACCAGCGGCTCTGCCGAGAGTTGCGGGGGCACACACCGGAGCCCTGCCGCCAGCGATGCCAGCAGTACCGATGTTATTGGCCGGATCCATTCCGTTGAGACCTGCGGCACGGTCGACGGCCCCGGCATCCGATTTATCGTGTTCATGCAGGGCTGCCTGATGCGCTGCAAGTATTGCCATAACCGGGATACCTGGGACACCCAGGGCGGCCGCGAGGTCACTGTGCCCGAGTTGATGAGCGATCTCACCAGCTATCGCCACTTCATGAATGCCTCCGGCGGCGGCGTCACGGCCTCCGGTGGGGAAGCCATGCTGCAGCAAGAGTTCATCGCCGAGCTGTTTGCCGCCTGCAAGGCGCAGGGGATCCACACCTGCCTCGATACCAATGGCTTCGTGCGCCATTACGACGAGCTGCTCGATCGGGTACTCGACAACACCGATCTGGTGCTGCTCGATATCAAGCAGATCAACGACGACAAGCACATCCCGCTCACCCACGTCAGCAACAAATACACCCTGGAGTTTGCCCGCTATCTGGCGGCAAGGGGCCAGAACATGTGGATCCGCTACGTGGTGGTACCCAGCTGGTCCGACGATGACGAGAGCGCCGAGGGCCTCGGCCAGTTCATCGCCAAGCTGGGGGACTGTGTCGAGAAGGTAGAGCTGCTGCCCTACCATGAACTCGGCAAACACAAGTGGGACGTGCTGGGTGATCACTATGATCTGACCGGGATCAGACCCCCCAGCAAGGAGACCATGGACAGAGTCCAGGGCATCCTCGGCAAGTACCACCCCAACGTTAAATACTGATGACAAAGGGCTGACTCGGAAGGGGCAGCCCTTTTCTTCACCCGGGCCATCCTGTCGATACGCTCGTCTTTCGTTCATCCGCTGAGGATTAGATGCCAAGGAAGATGCCATGACTGAAGGACAAGTCGCCGCCCTCCTGCTCTGGCTGATGCTGCTCATCTTCAGCCTGCGGGGCTCCCTGCTGCGCACCCTGCATGACAACCCCCTCTATCAACACCTCTGTCTGGGCGGTGCCATCGCCCTGGTGCCGCTCTGGACCCTGCGAGCCGGCCTGCATGAGGGGCTGGAGATCCATTTTCTCGGCCTCACCAGCCTGACCCTGTTGCTGGGTTGGCGCCTCGCCCTGCTCGCCCCCTGCCTCACCCTGCTGATCCTCGGCTACTTTGGCATCACCGATCTGGCCGATCTGGGCTGGCAGGCACTGATTGGCATAGGCCTGCCGGTCGCTACCAGCTGGTTGCTGTTTCTGGCGAGCTGGGCCTGGCTGCCCCGCCACCTGTTCGTCTACCTGTTCGTGGCCGCCTTCCTCGGCGGCGCCCTCAGCATCACGGTCAAGATGATCGCCAGCGCCCTGTGGATGGGGCTGGATGCGCGCTACAGCTGGCAGGTGATAGGCGCCGACTATCTCTCCATCTGGCCGCTGCTGCTCTTCCCCGAGGCCCTGCTCAACGGCATGGCCATGACCCTGCTCGCGGTCTACCGCCCCCACTGGGTCAACACCTTCTTCGATCGGGAATATCTGGGGCGCTGACCCCTTATGAAATATGAGACCCACAAAAAAGCCCGCAGCTGCGGGCTTTTTTTATTGTCGTTACACGGAGCGGGGGCGCAGGTGGGCGTGCCAGCGGGTCTCCCACTTCTTGAACAGCCAGACGATGACGAAGGTCAGCAACATGTAGAGCAGGCCGGCGGTCAGGAACGCCTCGAACGGACTGTAGTAGCGGGAGTTGATGATCCGCGCGGCGCCGGTCAGGTCGACGATGGTGATGATGCCCGCCACCGCCGAGCCCTGCAGCATGAAGATCACCTCGTTGCTATAGGCGGGCAGCGCACGGCGGAACGAGTTCGGCAATATGATGCGGGTGAGGGTCTGCCAGCGGGTCATGCCGAAGGCGTTGGCCGCCTCGATCTGCCCCTTGGGCATGTTGAGCACGGCGCCGCGCACTATCTCGGCGGTGTAGGCACCGGTGTTGAGGGTGAACGCCAGCAGGGCACAGAACCAGGCCTCGGAGAACAGCTCCCAGGCGACGCTGTTCTTCAGCCACTCCCACTGGGCGGCGCCGTAGTAGATGATGAACAGCTGCACCAGCAGCGGGGTACCGCGGAAGAAGTAGATATAGGCCCAGATCGGCCCCTTGATCAGCCAGTTGTGACTGTTGCGCAAGATGCCCATGGGCACCGCCAGCGCCAGACCCAACGCGAGGGACGCCGCCACTAGCAGTATGGTGGTGTATAGGCCCTGCCAGTAGGTGGGCCACTCATCGAGAATGATTGAGAAATCCATGGCTTACCTCGTCTTTATCGCATAGTGACGCTCGGCCCACTTGAGCGCCGAGGTGGAGACCGCAGTGAAGATCAGGAAGATCAGGGCCACCGCCATGTAGAAGGTGAATGGCTGCTGGGTCGAGCCCGCCGCCAGGGACGCCTTGCGCACCATGTCATCGAGCCCGATGATGGAGACCAGCGCCGTGGTCTTGAGCAGCACCAGCCAGTTGTTGCCAAAGCCCGGCAGGGCGTGGCGCATCATCTGGGGGAACAGGATCCGCACAAACACCTGGCTAGCGCGCATGCCAAAGGCACGGGCCGCCTCCAGTTCGCCCTTGTCCACCGCCAGGATGGCGCCGCGGAAGGTCTCAGTCATGTAGGCGCCGAAGATGAAGCCGATTGTGGCCACCCCGGCCGCGAAGGGGCTGATGTCGATGTAATCGGGCAGCAGGGAGACCCACTCCTGGTTCGGATTGCTCTCAAGCAGCCAGTTATTGTAGGTCTCGTTGACCCAGGTACAGAGGTTGTTGATCAGCACCTGGCCGCCAAAGAACAGCAGCATCATCAGCACCAGATCGGGGATGCCGCGAATGACGGTGGTGTAGCCGGTGGCGATGCCGCGCGCCCACTTGTAGGGTGAGAGCTTGGCCAGCGCCCCCAGCATGCCGAGCAGCAGGGCCAGCAGCAGTGAGGCCAGCCCCACCTCCAGCGTGACCCAGGCGCCCTCCAGCAGGGAGGTTTCATATCCTTTCAAATCAAACATATGCAGCTCCATCGCAACTAATTGAGTGGGCTCGCCCTTCCCAAGCAGAGGCTCCATATCCTTTCAAATCGACCACATGCAGCTCCATTGCAACTGAGCGGGCCCGTAAACTCCCCTGGGGAGGCCACGGGCCCGAAGACTACAGACGGGGATCAAGCTGTCTGGATGACTCGCCGTGAGCGTCTCATCCTGATCCGTCGTAGACGGCGTTCTTACTCGCCGTAGACGTCGAAGTCGAAGTACTTGTCGTTGATCGCCTTGTACTTGCCGTTGGCGCGCAGGGCCAGGATGGCGGCATTGAATTTATCCTTCAGATCCTTGTCCGCCTTGCGTACCGCGATGCCGGCACCCTCGCCAAACCACTTGGGATCGGTCAGTTTCGGGCCGACGAACTCGAAGGCATCGCCCCCTTCCTTCTTCAGCAGACCGTCGCTGATGGCGGCGGAGTCGGCCATCACATAGTCAACCCGGCCGGATTTCAGATCGAGATAGGCCTCGTCTGCGGTGCCGTAGCGCTTGATGGTGGCGTTGGGGAAGTTGTCGGTGATGTAGGTGTCCATGGAGGTGGCGCGCTGTACGGCGACTGTCTTGCCGTCCATGAAGGCCTTGTCGAGCTGCACTTCGGTGCCTTTCTTGGCGGCGAAACGGGCCGGAATGTGCTGGTACTTCTGGGTGAAGTCCACCTTCTTCTTGCGCTCTTCGGTGATGTCCATGGTGGCGATGATGGCGTCATACTTGCGTGACAGCAGCGCCGGGATGATACCGTCCCAGTCCTGCTTGATCAGGGTACACTTCACCTTCATCTCTTCACACAGGGCGTTGGCGATGTCGATGTCGAAACCTTTCACCTCGCCACTTGGCTCGGTCCAGGAGAAGGGAGGATAGGCCCCTTCCACCCCGATCCGCACCTCTTTCCACTCCTTGGCCATCAGGCTGCCGGAACACAGAGCAGTCACCACGGCGGTCGCCAGCATCAGCTTGTTCATGTATCTCTCCTTGATAAACACGTCGATCGTTGAAAACGAAGATTGTTGAATATTGAAATCCCGCCCATCAATAGATGGAGGAGATGAATTGCTTGAATCGTTCCGACTTGGGATGGGCGAAGATCTCCTTGGGATTGCCCTCCTCCTCCACCTTGCCCTGGTGCAGGAACATCACCTTGTTCGACACGTCGCGGGCAAACGACATCTCGTGAGTGACCACCAGCATGGTGCGCCCCTCTTCGGCCAGCTCACGCATCAGCCCGAGCACCTCTCCCACCAGTTCGGGATCCAGCGCCGAGGTGGGCTCGTCAAACAGCATCACCTCGGGCTCCACCGCCAGGGCGCGGGCGATGGCCGCACGCTGCTGCTGGCCGCCGGAGAGGTGACCGGGATAATAGTCACGCCGCTCCCACAGGCCGACCCGGTTGAGCAGTTGCTCCGCCTTGGCGATGGCCTCGGCACGGGGCACCTTCAGCACCTGGATAGGCACCTCGATGATGTTCTGCATGATGGTCATGTGCGACCAGAGATTGAAGCTTTGAAACACCATGGCCAGCCGGCTGCGAATACGCTCGACCTGCCGCATGTCCTCCGGTAGCCGTTCGCCGGCCCGGTTGGCTTTCATGCGAATCAGCTCACCATGGAGTGATACGGTGCCGGAAGAGGGAGTTTCCAGCAGATTGATACAGCGCAGAAAGGTCGACTTCCCCGAGCCGGAGGAGCCGATCAGGGAGATCACGTCCCCCTTGTGGGCCGTCATGTCGATGCCCTTGAGCACTTCGTGGGTGCCAAAATATTTGTGCAGTTCACGAACTTCCAGTGCGGCAACGTCGCTCATCCATTACAACCTTGTCTGTCCCTAGACGCCGCTACGGCGCGACTCCACCATCGCAAATTTAACAAAAAGTTAACCGATGGCAACCTTCAGCGAAAATATCATTCAGGTAGTTAAAAAACAATACAGAACCGAGGTATTTAGTGGTTTATCTGTATTTTTATTGGCCTTGACGGTATTTTTCAGCACTTTGTCTGCATAAAATCCGCTTTGCGCCACCTCTGAGATACCGCCTTTTTATACCCGGAACGCACCAGTGGCAAGAAGATTCAGCCATTTCAGTCAGAAGCCGTTCAGAGTCACTTTATTCATCCCTGTTCAGTCGAACAAAACGCACTTTTTTCGAAATGGAATTGATTTCATTGGCGATGACGACCCGAGGCCAGGGCACTTCGGGAAGGGGGCTTCGCAATGAAAAGGTAACAATCCGATAAAAAAAGGGCCGAATGAAACATACAAACTCATGGATATATGACTCTTGGCCAATAAGTAGTGGTAATGTGTCGTTTTCCCAGCTTTGTGACCGAGGCCCCAATGTTGCTGAATGTGTTGCTGATCCTGCTGCCGCTGGTGATTGGCTATCTTGTCCCCCTCTCCTCCACCCGGCTCATCAAGCTGATCAATCAGTCCCTCGGCAAGATGGTCTACCTCATCCTGTTTCTGATGGGGCTGGGGCTGGCCTATGTGGAGAACCTCGGCAGCAACCTGGCGGTGATCTTCAAGGTGGCCGGGGTAATGCTGGCCGCCATCACCGCCTGCAATTTGCTGGCGCTCTGGTGGCTGGACAAGCGCAGCCCGCCGACCCATGAGGCACCCGATGCCAGGATGCCGAGCAAGCTGCATCTGTTGTGGGAGTCCCTCCAGCTCTGCTTCGTGGTGCTGGCTGGGGTCGGCCTCGGCCTGCTGGTCGATCTGCGCGCCCTGCCCATCGACAAGTGGAGCGAGTGGGCACTGATGCTGTTGCTGCTGCTCATCGGCATCCAGATGCGCAACTCCGGCATGCGGCTGCGCCAGATCCTGCTCAACCCCTGGGGCATGAAGATAGCCGCCACCGTCATCCTCAGCAGCTGGCTCGGCAGCCTGCTGGCGGCCCAGTTGCTCGACATGCCGTTCAGCCATGCCCTGGCGCTGGCCTCCAGCTTCGGCTGGTATTCGCTGTCGGGCATTCTGGTGGCCGACAAGCTGGGCCCTGTGCTCGGCTCCGCCGCCTTCATCAACGATCTGGGGCGTGAACTCATCGCCATCCTCATCATTCCCATGCTGATGCGCCGTCACCCCTCCGCCGCCATCGGCTATGGCGGCGCCACCGCGCTGGACTTCACCCTGCCGGTGATCCAGAAGTCCGGCGGCATCCAGGTCGTGCCGGTGGCCATCGTCTCCGGCTTCATCCTGAGCCTGCTCGGCCCCATCCTGATACTGGCCTTCCTCGCCATCTGAGCCGGGCCGGCCACGGCCCCTCCCTGCGCCGGCGGATCTGCCAGCTCTATGCCATAGGCAAGGGCCGGCAGATCCGCTAGGCTCAGCCACAGTCACCCTCAGCCACGGTCAACGCCCGCCCCCATGAACTATCTGGCTCACCTGCATCTGGCCGCCCACACCCACAGCTCCCTCACCGGCAATCTGCTGGGGGACTTCGTCAAGGGACCGCTGCCGAGCACCCTGGGCCCCGCCTTTGACGAGGGGATCTGGCTGCATCGCAAGATAGATGCCTTCACCGACGCGCATCCCGAACACAGGGCCGCCGTCGGCTGCTTCGAGGCACCCTGGCGCCGCTTTGGCGGCATCCTGGTCGACATGCTCTACGACCACTGGCTCTGCCTGCACTGGCCGCAATTTACCGCAGAGCCCCTGCCCCGCTTCCTGAGCGAGAGTTATGGCCAACTGCTGGCGGATCACGTCCTGCTGCCGGACGGCCTGCCCCTGCCCCTGCGACGGATGGCGAAGCAGAACTGGATCGCTTCTTACCACAGCAAAGAGGGGCTGACCCGTGCCCTCAACGGCATAGGCCACCGGCTGCGCCGCCCGCTGCCACTGGGGGAGGCGCTCAGCACCCTGGATGAGGCCAAGTGGCGAGCCTGCGAGCAGGGCTTCCTGCGCTTCTACCCCGAGCTGATCCTGTTCAGCGAGCATCAGCTGACGGCCCGTCGCCACGGCGCGCCGGCATAAAAAAACGCCCCATGCGGGGCGTCTTGTCAGGGCTGAAGCTGGCCTATTCGGCCTGATCCTTCTTCTTGCGAATGCTGAGGCCCAGCTCACGACCGCGCAGGCGGGCGTAGTAGATGGTGCCGACGAAGGCGAGCGTAGTGAACACCAACTCCACCACCGCCAGCGCGCGCTCCCCCTCGTCCGTGGTGATCAGGGTCAGGGCATGGAGGAAATAGGGCATCAGCACGAAGTTGCCCCAGGCATGGGTATAAGGGTTACCTTGCGCTATGCCCTTGAGCGGGAACAGCAGCGGCACGGTCCAGATAACCGGCAGTAGCCAGGGGTTGAGCCCAGGGTGGGGCGAGAGCCACAGATGCCACAGGATGACCCAGGCCAGCAGGCCGAAGAAGCCGACCAGGGTCAGCAGGCGGGCGAAGCGAGTGGTCACTTGAGGATCTCCAGCACCTGCTCCGGCGGGCGACCGATGCGGGCCTTGCCATCGCGGATGACGATGGGGCGCTCGATGAGCTTGGGGTGCTGGTGCATGGCGCTAATGAGGGCATCGCCGCTCTGGGCGGCCAGTTCCAACTCCCGATAGAGATCCTCCTTGGTACGCATCAGCTGGCGGGGATCCTCGAACCCGAGCTGCGCCAGCAGGGTCCGAATTTGTGCCTCGCTCGGCGCCTGTTCCAGATAGAGCACCACCTCAGGGGCGATCCCGTGCTGCTCCAGCAGGGCCAGGGTTTCACGGCTCTTGGAGCAGCGCGGGTTGTGGTAAATTTGGGTCTCGCTCATGGTAACTCCCTGATTGAACGCAAGATGGGACAAGAAACGGCGCTATTGTAGGGGAAACGGATGCACAGGGTAAGCGCAAGGGGACTGAAAATGAAACGAATTTGTTGGCTGTTTGTGGCCACTCTGCTGGGGGCCTGTTCGCCGCCCCCCGGCTTCACCGATGCCGCCGGCAAGCAGGTTGCGCTGGCCGAATTCGCCGACAAGCCGCTGCTGGTCAACTACTTCGCCCCCTGGTGCGCCCCCTGCCTGCGGGAGATGCCGCTGCTCGCGGCGCTGCAGCGGGAGGGCAGGATCAGGGTCATCGCCATCAACTATGATCCGGCCTCCCCCGCCGAGCTGACCGAGCTGGCCCAACGCTACCGGATTGCCGTGCCCCTGATGATCCCCCTCGATGAGGCCAGCCTGCCCTTCCCCCGTCCAAGCGCGCTGCCCACCAGCTATCTGCTCGATGAAGAAGGACGGTTGCAAGAGACCCTGCAGGGGGAGCTCGACGAAGCCAAGCTCGCCGCCCTCAGCGCCTGGGCGGCGAGAGGCCAATAGCGGCTCGGCGCTTGTCTCGTCGAGGGCATGTCGGGGGGCACAGGGCTGACCAGAAAGAGAACGGGGCGCACCCTCGCAGGCACACCCCGTTTCATTGTCCGATCCTCTGGCCTATCAGCCCTTCAGGCTGTCCAGATCCTTCTTCGCCCGCTCCAGCTGGGTGATACGGGCCTCGATGCGGGCCAGGGTCAGCTTGTCGCTGGTGGTGCCACGGGCCACGATCAGCTCGTCGATGGCGGCCTGATAATCCCCACGCAGGGAGAGCGTCTCCGCCCTGGCCATGTGCAAATCCGTCATCCGTCCGGCCTTGCGATAGGCATCGGACAGCAGGCTCCAGGCCAGGCTGTTCTCCTCGTGCTCCCGGGCGTAGGGATCCAGGATGGCGATAGACTTCTTGTAGTTCCCCGCCTCCAGATAGGCGTTGCCGAGGTTGACCACCACCACCTCGTTGTCCGGCATGCGGGTGCGGAACCGCTCCAGCCGGGCGATGGCCTGGGCACTGCGCCCCTTGGCGAGATCGATGTCGGTCAGGGCATCCACCATGAACAGGTCTTCGGGATGGCGCGCCGCCAGCTGCTGCATCAGGGCATCGGCCTCGTCGGTGCGCTTGAGCTGCAGCAGCACCAGCGCCTTGCCGTAGAGGGCGGCATCCTTGAGGGGATAATCCCCCTTCTGCAACCGGCTGTCGAAGTAGGTGAGCAGCCCCTGCGGGCTCTCGGTGCCATAGCGCACCTGGATGCGCACCTTGGCCAGCCAGAAATCGAGGCTGGGCGGCAGGGTCCGTAGCCCATAGCTGCTGGCGCGGGAGCGGGCCTCGCTGATCCGGGTCTCGGGCAACGGGTGAGTGAGCAGCATCTCAGGCGGCTTGCTGGCGTAGCGGTACTCGGCCGCCAGCTTCTGGAAGAAGGTGGCCATGCCCATGGGATCGAAACCGGCGTCATACAGGGTCTTCATGCCGATCCGGTCCGCTTCGTATTCGTTGTCGCGGGTGTAGTTGATGGCCGACTGCATCGACAGCCCGAGCGTCGCCTGCAGGGCGGCGATACCGGCGGTGGGGTTGATCACCGCGAGCGCGATGGAACCCACCAGACCGGCCAGGGTCATGGCCGAGCTGCTGGCCTGCGCCTCCATGTAACGGGCGATGTGGCGCTGGGTCACGTGGGTGATTTCGTGGGCCAGCACCGAGGCGAGCTCGCTCTCGCTGTCGGCGTAGAGGAACAGCCCGGTGTGCACCTTGACCCGGCCCCCCAGGAAGGCGGCCGCGTTGATGCTGGGATCGTTGATGAGGAAGAAGGTAAACGGGAAACGCACCCCATCGGCGTTGGTGAGCAGGCGCTGACCGAGATCATCGATGTACTCGCTCAGCACGGGATCGTCGATGATGGGCAGACCCGCCCTGGCGAAACGCATGAAGGCATTGCCATAGCGCACTTCCTGCTCGATGGGCAGGGCTGCGACCCCGGCGGTACCGATGTCGGGCAGCTGGTTGCTCGCCTGGGCATGGAAGGTGGCCCCCATCAGGGAAACCAGCATGGGAAGCGATGCCATCAAGGGGGAAAAACGGGCCACGTTATCTCTATCTCCATCGGAAAGGGCTCTGGCAGAATACCCTTGCCTATCAAGGCTCACAAGCGTTGTTTCATACTGGTATCACGGCCATAATGGCGGCCACTGCGCGCGATGGAGCCTCCCCTTAATATGGAACAGCAATGGGAACAGCTCGACCTGACCCCCTGGCGTTGTCCCGAGCCCCTCATCCGGCTCAAGCTCTGGCTGCGCCGCGCCCAACCCGGCCAATCCCTGCACATCCTGCTGGGAGATCCCGGCTCAAGACAGGACATACCGGCCTGGCTGCGTCGCCAGGGCCATCAGGTTCTGCAACTGCAGGAGTCCGAAGCCTGCCTCTCTTTGCAGCTAGTCGTCGGGGTCATGCCGTCGTCATGATCCCAGTAATGTAAGGAAGCTCCGATGTTAGAAGTCTTGAAGCGCTGGTATCAGACCCGTTTTTCCGATCCGGCTGCCGTCACCCTGTTCCTGCTGCTGGTGTTCTGCTTCGCCGTGCTCTGGCTGTTCGGCGATCTGCTGGCGCCGCTGCTGGTGGCGCTGGTGATGGCCTATCTGCTGGAGTGGCCGGTGATCCGGCTGCAACGGGCCGGGCTCTCCCGCACCCTGGCCACCAGCCTGGTGCTGTTGCTGTTCGTCGCGCTGACCACCATGGCCCTGCTGGGGTTGATCCCGACCCTGGTGAGCCAGGGCATCAACCTGGCCAAGGAGGCGCCCGCCATGCTGGCCCACGCCCAGGACTATGTGCGTGGGCTGCCGGATAAATACCCTGACGTCGTCGACATCAGCCTGGTCGAGACCCTGATCGACAACATCCGCCAACGCATCCTGACCGGCGGCGAACAGCTGGTGAGCGCCTCCCTGAGTTCGCTGGTCAACGTGGTCGCCATCCTGATCTACGTCATCCTGGTGCCGCTGATGGTGTTCTTCATGCTCAAGGACAAGCAGGTGCTGATGGGCAGCCTGCGCCGCTTCCTGCCGCGCAACCGCACCCTGGTCAACCGGGTCTGGGTGGAGATGAACGATCAGATCATCAACTATATCCGTGGCAAGGTGATCGAGATCCTCATCGTCGGAGTGGCCACCTACATCCCCTTCGCCCTGATGGGACTGCGCTACTCGGTGCTGCTGGCGGTGGCGGTCGGCCTGTCTGCGCTCATCCCCTACATCGGGGTCGCGGTGGTGACCATCCCCGTCGCCATGGTGGCCCTGTTCCAGTGGGGGCTGACCCCCGACTTTGCCTGGCTGATGGTGGCCTATCTGGTGGTACAGGGTCTGGATGGCAACCTGCTGGTGCCCCTGCTGTTCTCCGAGGCGGTCAACCTGCACCCGGTCGCCATCATCATCGCCGTGCTGGTGTTCGGCGGCCTGTGGGGCTTCTGGGGGATCTTCTTCGCCATTCCACTCGCGACCCTGGTCAAGGCGGTGCTCAATGCCTGGCCCAAGCGGGACGACTCCATCCCGGTCGCCTAATCATCTTCCTCAGGTTTGCCGCGCAGCCGATCGGTGGCAAGCTATGATAGTGAGGACGCAAGCCCCTCAGAGGCCGGTGATGACCAGTATCGGCCGCTGATGAAAGCACGCTATCATGCTCGGCCAGGCCCCACAGGGATGTGGCCAATACGACCTGTTCACCATGCTTTGGAGAGACGATGACACCAATCCGTCAGCTTGCCGCCACCTGTTCCCTCTTGCTGTTGCTTTCCCCCGTCGCCCGGGCCGAGGTCGATCTCGGCTCACTCGATATCTTCGTGCAGGACAGTCCGACCAGCCCGGTGCCCAAGGGGCTGGTGCTGGGCGGTGCCGTCATCGGCGGCAATGCCCGCTATCAGGGCCAGGACGATACCGCCCTCGCACTGCCCGGTTTCATCTACTTTGGCGAGCAGTTCATGTTCCTCGGGGACAGGGCCCGCTACTACTTCCACAAGGATGACAGCTTCGCCGCCTACGGTTACGGCAGGGTGCGCTTTGGCAACCTGGACCCCGACGATGCCCCCGAGCTGGCGGGCATGGAGGAGCGCGAGTGGGAGCTGGAGGGTGGCGTCGGCGCCAGCCTGATCACCCCCTATGCCCTGCTCAGCACCCGGCTCAGCACGGACGTCACCGGGACCAGCAACGGCCAGGAGCTGCTGCTGTGGGCCGACTTCCCCATACTGCGGGACAAGCTGCTCATCATGCCCGGCATGGGGGTGATGATCCGCAGCAGCAAGCTGGCGAACTACTACTTTGGCGGCGTCTCGGGGAATGAGGCCACGGCCCAGCGTCCCGAGTGGGACACCGGCACCACCTTCTCCCCCATGGCCGCCCTCATCACCAGCTACCGCTTCAGCCCCCACTGGATCGGCATGTTTGCCGCCAACTACGAGTTCTATGACAAAGACGTCGCCAACAGCCCCATAGTCCAGCACGATGGGGAGCTCTACGCCGGCTTCGCCGTGGGTTACATCTGGTAGGCCCCACCGTCGGCCAGCAAAAAGGGAGCCCATGGCTCCCTTTTTTACTGTTATCCCTCAGCGACGGGCGCCATCACAGGCTGGCCAGAAACTCGGCCAGCGCCCGGTTGACGAACTCGGGGTTCTCCAGGGTCGAGATATGGCCCGCGGCCGGGATCTCCTTGAAGGGGCAGGCCAGCGTCTCGGCCATCAGATAGCCTTCCAGCACGGGGCGGGCCTTGTCCTCACAGCCGGTCATCACTAGGCTCGGCACCGTGATCTCTTCGAGCCACTCCATGCGATCCTCACGGGTCACGAAGCTGCGCCCCACCGCCACCAGGCTCGCTACCTTGTCCGCTGGCCAGCTGGCGAGGCGTGCCTTGAAGCCCGCCATCAGCGCCGCATCCGGTTGATGGGCGAAGAACAAGGGCGCCACCTGCTCCACGATGGGCGCCGGTATGCTGCCAAGCTGCTCGATGGCGGCGAGCATGGCGAGATAGCGCTCGCAGGGGATCTGGGGCTCCCAGCCGACGAAGCTGTCCATCAGCACCAGTCCCTTGAGGCGCGTCGGCGCCAGCCTGGTCAGCTCCACGCCCCACATGCCCCCGATGGAGAGCCCTACCAGCACGAACTCATCCACGCCGAGGGCATCGAGCAGGGCCAGGTGATCCCGGGCCAGGGTCGCCAGGGAGCAGGGCCCTTCCGGCAGCGCATCGGAGTCGCCGTGCCCCCACAGCTCGGGCACTATGCAGCGGTACTGCCCCTTGAGGGCGGCCACTTGCGGCGCCCACATGGCGCTGTCCCACAGATAGCTGTGGCCAAACAACAGGACCGGGCCCTGGCCCTCGTCCAGATAGGCCAGCTGACGACCTGCTATCTCCATCAATCTCTTCATGTTTCCTCCTGTTGCCGGCAAACGGGGCGGCAGTGTAGCACGACCCTGTTGGCCCTGGCCTCTCCCACCGCGGGAGGACGCCGCCCGTGACGCAGAAAGCGCCAGACCATCGCTCACCACGGATTTGCCGAGTGCCGGGCAATAAAAAGCCGGTCTGACGACCGGCAAAAAGGCATTGAATACAAGGAAAACCTGAGCGCCCTCAGGCGCGGATATATTTCGCCGTGCGCGGGAAGGCCTGCTCCTTGGCATCGAACAGGTAGCACGCCTCGGCCGGGATGCCGACGCTGTACTGCTGGCCGGTGGCCACGTCGATGTCGGAGTGCGCCTTGACGGTGAAGTCGTGGCCATCCACGTCCATATAGACGAAGGACTCGGCCCCCAGATGCTCGGCCACCTGCACTATGCCGGTCACCTTGCTGTGGGCATGGGGGTGATCCAGAGTCACCAGATGCTCGGGGCGCACCCCCAGCTCGACCTTGTCACCGACCGCGCCGCTGCGGGCATCGATCCGGGCACGCACGGTGTCGCCTGAGGTCAGCCTGACCACACACTCCTGCTCGCCTATCTCCTGCAGCTCGCCCGCCAGGAAGTTCATCTTGGGAGAGCCGATGAAGCCCGCCACGAACTTGTTGTCCGGGTTGTGGTAGAGATCGAGCGGCGTGCCAAACTGCTCCAGGTTGGTCTCGGCCTCGCCCTTGAGCGGGCTCAGTACCACGATGCGGTTGGCCAGGGTCATGGCCTCCACCTGATCGTGGGTCACGTAGATGATGGTGGAGTTGAGCTCCTTGTGCAGCTTGGCGATCTCGATACGCATCTTGACCCGCAGCGCGGCATCCAGGTTCGACAGGGGTTCGTCGAACAGGAACACCTGCGGCTGTTGTACGATGGAACGACCTATGGCCACCCGCTGACGCTGGCCGCCGGAGAGTGCCTTGGGCTTGCGGTCCAGCAGCGGCTCAAGCCCCAGGATCTCGGCGGCGCGCATCACCCGCTTGTGGATGTTCTCCTTGTCCATCTTCTTGAGCTTGAGGCCGAAGGCCATGTTCTCGTAGATGTTCATGTGCGGGTAGAGGGCGTAGGACTGGAACACCATGCCGACGTTGCGCTCCACCGGCGGCACGTCGTTCATGTAGCGGCCGCCTATGGTCAGCTCACCGCTGGTGATGTCCTCCAGGCCGGCGATCATCCGCAGCAGGGTGGACTTGCCACAACCGGACGGGCCGACGAAGACGATGAACTCCCCTTCCTTGATGGCCAGGTTGATGTTGCGCAGCGTGTCCTTGTGGACCGCCGGATCGTAGTTCTTGCGAACGTTGTTGAGTACTACTTCAGCCATGACGAGCTCCGCTCTTGAATCTTTGCAAATCGTGATGGCGGGGGGAGCCTGCTCCCCCGGCCACAAACCTTAACCTTTGACGCCACCGGCGGTGAGACCGCCTACCAGCCAGCCCTGTGATAGACCAGCAGGAATACCTTGGTGTTGGCGGCGTGGCACATGCGGCAAGCACACTTAACCTTTCACCCCGCCAGCGGTGAGACCGCCCACCAGCCAGCGCTGAGCCAGCAGGAACACCACTGTGATGGGCAGACCGGACAGCACGGCGGCGGCCGCGAAGTCACCCCACAGATAGTTCTGCGGATAGAGGTATTGCTGGGCACCGACCGCCAGGGTCAGGTTGTTCACATCCTGCAGCAGGATGGAGGCCACGGGCACCTCGGTGATGGTGCCGATGAAGGCCAGAATGAATACCACCGCCAGGATGGGCACCGACAGGGGCAACAGGATCAGGCGGAAAGCCTGCCACGGGGTGGCGCCGTCGATGGCCGCCGCCTCCTCCAGGGAGGAGTCGATGGTCTCGAAGTAGCCCTTGATGGTCCAGACGTGCAGCGCTATGCCGCCCATATAGGCCAGGATCAGGCCGCCGTGGGTGTTGAGACCCAGCCAGGGGATGTAGTCACCGATCTTGTTGAACAGCGCATAGATGGCCACCAGCGCCAGCACCGCCGGGAACATCTGGAAGATCAGCATCCCCTGCAGGATGGTCTGCTTGCCACGGAACCGCAGGCGGGCAAACGCATAGGCACAGGTGGTCGACAGCGCCACTATCATCACGGCGGTGATGCCCGCGATCTTGATGGAGTTCCACAGCCAGGTCAGCACCGGGAAGGGTGGCGGCGTGATGCTGCCATCGGCGTTGGTGATGGACATGCCCAGCGCCAGCTTCCAGTGATCCAGGGTCGGATCGGAGGGGATGATCTCCCCCACCGAGAAGTTGCCGTTACGAAACGAGATGGCGATAACCATGATCACCGGGAAGATGATCAGCGCGAGGAAGCCCCACATGACCAGGTGGGTTGCCCACACCCGGTATTTGACTGACTTGGGTTGTACGATTGCCATTTAGAAGCCTCCTTACAGTTGCTTGTCGGCTTTGGACAATTTCAGGTTGAGCAGTGCGAGCGCGCCGACGATCAGGAAGATGGCGGTGGCGATGGCACTGGCCAGACCGTAGTCCTGACCACCCGAGCCCTGGAACGCGATCCGGTAGGTGTAGTTCACCAGCAGATCGGTGGTCCCGGCGGGCGTACTGGCCCCTATGATGTCCGGCGCCCCGTTGGTCAACAACTGGATGAGGACGAAGTTGTTGAAGTTGAACGCAAAGGATGCGATCAGCAGCGGCGTGAGCGGCTTCATCAACAGCGGTACCGTGATCTTGAAGAAGTTCTGTACCGGACCCGCACCGTCCATGGCCGACGCCTCGTAGAGGTCCTCCGGGATCGCCTTGAGCAGCCCCATGCAGAGGATCATCATGTAGGGGTAGCCGAGCCAGGTGTTGACGATGAGGATCATCACCTTGGCCAGGAAGGGGGTGGTGTACCAGTCCGGCTTGATGCCGAACGCCGCTTCCAGGAACAGGTTGATCTCACCGAAGTTCTGGTTGAACAAGCCCTTGAACACCAGGATGGAGATGAACGCCGGGATCGCATAGGGCAGGATCAGCATGACCCGGTAGAAGCCGCGCCCCCTGAGTTGTTCCCACTGCACCAGACAGGCCATCACCATGCCGATGGCCAGGGTGAAGACGACCGAACAGGCGGAGAAGATCACGGTCCAGACGAAGATCTGCATGAAGGGACCCTGGATGCCCGGGTCTGTCATGATGCGGGCGAAGTTCTTCCAGCCCACGCTCACCACGAAACCGGGGGCCATGCCCTTGCCGACAAACTGGCCATCGGCATCGATGTACTGGTAGAAGCCGGTGTCACCGTTGGGCAGCATCAGCTCGCCACTCTGGTTGTCACGCAGCAGATTGCTGTCCTTGATCACCACCCCGGACTTGAGCACGGCGCCGTCCACCAGCTGGGTATAGAGCGGCTTCTGGGCGGCAAACTTGCGCAGGCTGCTCATGGTCAGGTGGATCTTGCCATCCGGCAGCACCAGATCCAGCGCATTGAGGTTGGTACGGTGATCGACGATGGCCCGGATGGGTGCCGCCTGGCCGACGGACTCCCCGTTCAGGGGCTGCAACTGAACAACCTGGACGCCATCCTGCACCTTGCCCTCGCGGACGGCCTGGGTGCGAGCCTGGTTATTCAGCAGAGTAAGGGGTTGACTGATAAAGGATTGGTCGTCCTGTTGCAACAGCAGCTGAAACTGATTGTTCTCACCACCCAAGAGGGTGAAATCGAATTCACCGCCGGTCACCTTGTAGCTTTTTTTCAGATGGTATTCCCGTGCCTGCTCGAGGGAGAGCAGGTTGGCACCCGAGTAGTTGGTGAAGGCGATGCCGATCGTGTAGGCAAGAGGGAAGATGATAAAAACAACCATGCCAGCCACACCGGGGAAGATATAGCGGTGGGCATAGGTCTTCTTGTTCATGAAGACATACAGACCGACGGAGACCACCACCAGATCGAGCAGAGCGAATACCCACTCACCGCTGGCGTACATCATCACGGCTGCATAACCGTTGAGGATGGCTACCAGGGCTGCGAGGGTCCACTTAAGCCAGGTGTGCTTATCCTTCGGACCGGCATAGGATTCAATAGAAGGTACTACTTCCATGCCAATTAACCTTTATAACGCCAAGAGAGATTTGAGAGAGTGGGAGGCCCGAAGGCCTCCCTGGTGCGTGCTTACTGAACGATACGCTTGGCAGCGGTATCCAGGGCTTCATCAACGCTCTGACGGCCAGAGGTGACGTTCTTGAGGGCAGTTTCGAAGGAGGACCAGAAACGGCTCATCTCAGGCACGGACGGCATCGGCTCGCCATTCTGGGCGTTCTGCATGGTGGCCTTGATGTTCGGATCCGATTCCAGGGTCTTCTGGAAGGACTTCAGTGCCACGGCACCCAGCGGCTTGTCGGCGTTCACCGGCGCCAGACCGGCATCGGTCAGCAGGTAGTTCTCGAGGAACTCGATGGCCAGATCCTTGTTCGGGCTGGCGGCGTTGATGGTCGCGCCCAGCACGCCGACGAAGGCCTTGGCCGGCTTACCCTTCAGGGTCGGCAGCGGCGCTACACCGTACTTGATGCCGCTCTTGTCCAGGTTGCTCCAGGCCCAGGGGCCATTGATCATCATGGCCACTTCGCCCTTGTTGAACTTGGCATCCATGACACCGTAGTCGATGCCCTTCTCCAGGTGACCGGACTTGATCATCTCGGAGATGTAGCCGACGCCGGCCTTGGCACCCGCGTTGGCCACGCCGGTGTCTTTCACGTCATAACCGGTGGCGGTCTTCTTGAAGGCATAACCACCGTTGGCGGCCACCAGCGGGTAGCTGAAGTAGGGGGTGTCATAGGCCCACATGATGGCGCGCTTGCCACTCTTCTTCAGGTCTTCGTCGATCTTGGCGATCTCTTCGAAGGTCTTCGGCGGATTGGGCAACAGATCCTTGTTGTAAATCAGGCTGACGGCTTCGACCGCGACCGGGTAACCGTAGGTCTTGCCATCGACGGTCATGGCATCCCAGGCGAACTGCTCGAACTTGGCCTTCTCGGCGGCGTTCGGGGTCACGGGGACCAGCAGACCGGCCTTGACCCACTCACCGTAACGGTCGTGAGCCCAGAAGAAGATGTCCGGACCGTTGCCGGTGGCGGCAGCTTGCTGGAATTTCACCTCGACCTGATCCGGGTGAGCGACGGTGACCTTGATGCCGGTCTCGGCTTCGAACTTCTTACCTACTTCGGCCAGGCCGTTGTAGCCCTTGTCACCGTTGATCCAGATGGTCAGTTGACCTTCGTCAATCGCAGCAGTGGCTGAGCAAGCCACGCCCAGAGTAGCCAGACCGATCAGGGATGACAGCAATTTCTTTTTCATGAGCCTTTCCTTGTATTAGTTCCGCGCTGTAAGAGCATTGTGTGCGAGATGAATATTATCCCAAGCCGCCACCGCCTCACATGACACGCCTCGCATTTTTGAAATGCAATTACGTATTTTCTTCCAGAAAGTTCTGAAAACATTTTCTTATTTCAGGAGGTTAGGGGGATTTATTGGCATATTTTTGGTTGTTGACCGAAAAATAATTACCAAACAGAAATAAATTTACGCCATTGAAAGGGGTTTCACTCCAATGAAAACCCTTTCATCCCCATTATTCTGTGCAATGTGTTAACAAAGTACCGAGTCGGTTTCCATGCACGCCAACCCCTTAAATAAAAAGACACCACAGCGGGCTGTGGTGTCTTTTTAGCAAAAATGGAGCCTGGATCACATTATGACTGACGCAGCAACTGATCCTTGAGGTTGGGCGGCACGCCACGGATGGTCAGGGTATCGGTCTGCGGATCGTAAAAGATGCGGCTGTTCAATAGCTTCTGTTCAAAACTCAGGGTCAGGCCGCCGCCGGAGCCGACAAATTTGGTCAGCCCACGCAGGGTGGAGCGATCGGCCGGGAAACGCTCTTCCAGCTCATATTCCTGGCCGAGGAAGCTGTAGAAGTCGAGATCGCCATCCCCCGGCAATTCGGCTGAGAGCTCCTTGATCTCGATCTCCTCGCCGGCGCTGGCCTGCTCGGTGCAATATTTGAAGACCTGCTTCTTGTAGTCATTGCGTTCGGCGGGTTCGAGCTGACGGCTGTCGCAATAATCGTCCACCGCCTGCAACAGGCCTTTATTCTGCACCTTGGCATCCATCCCCTCGCGGGCACCCAACAGATCCAGGAAGAAGTCCCCCAGCTTGCGGCCGACCCGCCCCTTGCTGAAGGTGATATAACGGCGGGATTCCGGCTGGGTTTTCCACTCGGTCAGATCGATGCGGGCCACCAGGTTGAGTTTACCGATATCCAGGTAGTGAATATGGCGCAAGTCCAGCGCCTCGCTGACGGTGACGCTCTCCTTGCCTTCCAGCAGGGCAATCATCAAATAATCGACGCCGACATAGTTGTACTTGGCAAACAACAGCACCCCTTGCTCATCCAGGGCGTGCTCCACCAGGTTTTTCACCAGCAGCTGGGTCATGGTCACCGAGAAGGGGACGAATTCGGTCTGCTCGCCGAGCAGTTGCTCGAGGGCGATGCGAAAGGCGGGAGAGGGCTGTTTCGGGGCGTCTTCGCCGTCGGCCAGCTCGGCAACGGCCGCTTCGGGGTCGGCAAAGAAACCGAAGCCCTTGCCGCCCTTGCCGTTATAGATGCGATGCAGTTCTGCCATCAGCCCTTGCACCGCCTCGTCGGCAGGCAGGGTCTGGCTGCGGGTGTCGGCGTGCGGTTGACCATCGTTGCCCTGGCGCAGGGAGTGAAGAATGATCTTGTCGATATCGAGACTCATGTCACAAAGCCATAGTGTTAGCCGAAAGGGTGAAGTATTATAAGGCGCTTTGAACCGAGATGAACTGAAGATTATGCCCATCGTATCAAAGTACACAAACCAGCAATTTGATGACCTGATGAATGACCTGATCACCGTACTGGAGAAGCACAAAGCGCCAGTCGACCTCAGCCTGATGGTGCTGGGCAATCTGAGTACCAACATCATCAACAACATGGCTCCGGCACAACGTCAGGCTATTGCTGAAAAATTTATCCAGGCTCTGACTTCTTCGGTCGACAATCGCCACGACGCACATTGAGTCGCCGACTTTTTTGACGTTTCTCTACGCAGATGGATCACTATGGTCGAAACCGGCAACCCCTATCGTGATAATGTCTCTCGCCTGATCACCTGGGGGCATTGGTTCTCCTTCTTCAACATCATCCTGGCCATGCTGATCGCGACCCGTTACCTGGGTTCCATCAGTTGGCCATCGACCACGCTCGGCGTGACCTATCTCATCATCAGCTGGATAGGTCATTTCTCGTTCCTGAGCTTCGTCACCTACCTGCTGACCATATTCCCGCTGAGCTTTGTGCTGCCCAAAGAGAGGCCGCTGCGCTTCATCTCGGCCATCATCGCCACCCTGGCGCTGGTGCTGCTGCTGATCGATACCCAGGTGTTCCAGCTGTTCAAGTTCCACCTGAACGGTCAGGTGTGGCAACTGCTGCTGGATCAGGCCCAGACCGAGGAGGGCTCGATCTGGAGCATCATCTTCGTGGCGGTGCCGACCATCTTCCTGCTGCAGCTGCTGCTGTCGGCCTATGTGTGGCGCAAGATCAACAAGCGCAAGCGCCGCCAGTACGGCAATCAGGTCGGGCTGGCCCTGCTGGTCTGCTTCATGCTGACCCATCTGGTCAACAGCTGGGCCGATGCGACCCTGTATCAGCCCATCACCATGCAGCGCGCCAACTTCCCGCTCTCCTACCCCATGACCGCCAGAAGTTTCCTGGCCAAGCATGGCTGGCTGGATCTCGAGCAGTATGAGAAGAAGGCCGAGGATCAGGGCAACGGTGAGCACCGGCTGCTCTACCCGCTGCGCCCGCTCAACGTGAGCGCCCCGTCCGAGCACAAGAACCTGCTGGTGGTGGTGGTCGACTCGCTGCGGGCCGACATGCTCAACAGCATCAACATGCCCAACCTGCAGCGCTACGCAGACAACCATCTCAATTTCCGCAACCACATGAGTGGCGGCAACGACGATGTGATGGGGATGTTCAGCCTCTTCTACGGGCTGCCCGGCCACTACTATGACGACATCCGCACCGACAAGCGCCCACCGGTGCTGTTCGACGAGATGCTGCGCCAGGACTATCAGTTCGGCCTGTTCGGTGCGCTGGAAGATGCCCAGCAATACCAGCAGAGCCTGCTCGCCGGCCTGCGCAAGCAGGTGTTTGTCTCCGAGCAGATCGATGACACTCGCCTGATCGGCGACTGGCAGCAGTGGATGCTCAAGCGCACCGACGATCGCCCCTGGTTCTCGCTGGTCTATCTGTCGAGCCCGGGCGATTATCAGGTGCCCGCCGGGGTGAAGGGGCCCTTCCAGCCCGAGCTGACCCGCTTCAATCCGGCCACCGCCTACCGGACCGAGAACCTGCAGAAGCTGGAGAATCGCTACAAGAACACCGTGTTCTATACCGATCAGTTGCTGGCGCAGATGCTGGATCAGCTGCAGCAGCAGGGGCTGAGCGAGCAGACCATAGTCGTCGTCACCTCCAACCACGGTCAGGAGTTCAACGAAACCCAGAGCAACAGCTGGGGCTATGGCAGCAACTACTCGCCCTATCAGGTGCAGGTGCCCCTGGTACTCGCCTGGCCCGGTGCCGAGAGCAAGTCACAGGAGCAACCGAGCAGCCACCTGGATCTGGTGCCGACCCTGATGAAGGGCATGCTGGGGGTCCGCAATCCGCCGCGGGACTACAGCATAGGCCGCAGCCTGTTCGACACCAGCCCGCGCAACTGGCTGCTGGCCGGCGATCAGAATGATTTCGCCATCTATCAGGACAACACCATCACCCACTTCAACAAGCAGGGTGACTTCGAACTGCTGGATCGCGACAGCTATCGCCCCATCAAACACGGTACCCCGGACATGGGCGCCATGATCCAGGTGATGAACGAGCTCAATCGCTTCTATCGCGCCCCCTGACGGGGTTTATCGAGTCCGAAAAGCCCGCCACCCCGGCGGGCTTTTTATTGCCTTCGGTTCCATTCGTCACAGACATGTTCCTCTCACCTCCCCCTCCCTTTTCCTTCATTGCTGACCTATCTATCCGCAAACGTCTGCCTTCCCCTACTGATTTACCAGTCAAAAACATCAATCCAATCAAGACTATAAAAACCAAATGATAATAGTTATCAATCATTGATCTGGCTGGACCACTCTGCAATAATCCGCGCCCTTCAGGCTTAAATAATAATCATTATCAACAATGAAAACACCATTGCACTACTGGCCCATGCTGCTGTCCGGCACAGCCCTGGCCGCCAGCGATCCGGCCGGGATAGACTCAACCGGGATCAACCCCACCCTCAAGGCGCGCGAGACCATAGTGGTCAAGGGCCAGCGGATCGAACAGAAGCTGTCCGATGTCTCGGGCTCCATCACCGTCATCACCGAGGAAGACCTGGATCGCCAGGTAGCCACCGAGCTCACCGACGTGTTCAAGAACGAGCCCGGCGTCTCGGTGACCGGCTCCGCCGGCCGGCCACAGAACATCATCATCCGCGGCATGGGCGGCAACCGGGTGCTGATCATCAAGGACGGAGTGCGGGTCAGCGACGGCTTCGGCGCCGACGATCTCAACGACAAGGTAGGCCGCTTCAGCTTCGATCTCGATGACGTCAAACAGATCGAGGTGGCCAAGGGGGCGGGCTCCTCCCTGCACGGCTCAGACGCCATCGGCGGTACCATCGTCATCAGCACCAAGCAGCCGGAAGACTACCTGCAGGGCCAGGATGCCTATCTGAGCGGCAAGATCCTGCAGGATGGCAGCAGCGACAAGCAGAAACTGAGCGCCACCGGCGCCGCCCGGGTGCTGGACAGCGAGCACCTGCTGCGCCTCTCCGGCTGGCAGGGACACGAGACCGCCAACTATGACGAGAGCCGCATCCCGGCGGATCTGGACGGCCTCAGCGCCTCCACCAGCTCCCGTTTCGAGCTGAATGAACACCACCTGCTGCGCCTCGAGCTCGACTACTTCGAAGACAATGCCGAGCGGGATCAAGGACCGCGCGAGGTGCCCCAGCCTGACGGCAAGTGGCAGGTGCGCCAATACAATGAGCAGGGCAGCCAGCGCACCCAGGGGGGCAAACTTGGCTGGGAGGCGAGCGATCTCGGCAGCCTGCTGGCGGATCAGTTCACCTGGAGCCTCTATGGCAACCACTCCAAGAACAGCGCCAACAAGCGCAGCCTGCTGCAAAACGACCTGCTGAGCGGCTATCCCCGCTACCGCAGCGAGCGAGAGCTCTCCACCTTCACCGAAGACCGCGTCGGCAGCGAGCTGGATGTGCGCCGGGATCTCGTCACCGGCGACCTTGCCCACAAGCTGAGCTACGGCGTCGAGCTGGAGCGTACCCGCCACGAGCGGCCGGTGGAGAAGCTGAGCCTGGAGGCGGGCGTGCCCCAGCCCAGCCAGTCCGAGCCCTTCAGCAGTGCCCGCACCGACCGGGCAGGGGTCTGGCTCGGCGACGTGGCCACCCTGGGCCGGTGGCAATTCACCCCCACCTTGCGCATGGATCACCAGTGGCTGCGCCCGCAAGATGGCAATCAGGGCGAGAACCACAGCTGGCATCTCTCCCCGAGCCTGGCCGCCAGCTACCGCTTCAACGAGCAGTGGCGCAGCTGGCTCAGCTATGCCAACGGCTTTCGGGCTCCCTCCTACGACAAGGTGTACGGCAACATTCCCCACTACTTCGCCCTGCCGCCGTTCCAGATCATCGCCAACACGGATCTGAAGGAGGAGACCAGCCACAGCTTCGAGTGGGGTTTGAGTGGCGAGGGGGAGAGCTGGAGCATCAAGCCGGCCCTCTTCTACAACCGTTACTACAACTTCATCGACTGGCGCGAGGTGGGGCTGCGCCTGAGTGACGGCGTCATACTGCGCCAGTACCGCAACGTGGCCAAGGCCGAGACCTGGGGGGCGGAAATCGCCGCCAGCTACTGGCTGACCCAGGAGTGGGAGCTGGCCACCAAGCTCGGCTGGGTCGACGGGGAAGACAGCCAGGGCGAGGCGCTGCGCACCCTGACCCCCCTTGAGGGCAACACCCGCCTGAGCTACCAGACCAATGACTGGAGCCTGGGGGTGCAGGCGGACTACGCCGCCGCCATGGACAGGGTGCCCAGCTGTGGCAACAGCCTGACCAAGCAGCAGGGAGAGTGCATGCAGAGCGCCGGCTGGTTCAGCTTGGGCATGACCGCCGACTGGCTGATCACCGACGCCCTCAAGGTCAACCTCAAGCTGGATAACCTGTTCGACACCCGTTACACCCGCTATCAGGATGTGGCCGGGCTGGAAGCCGGCACCGACGCCTCCCTCTTCACCCAGACCGGCCGCTCACTGAGCGCCAGCCTGCGCTACACCTTCTGGGGGATCTGATGCAGCACTTACTGATCCTGGCCGCCCTGCTGGCCACCCCGGCGTCCGCCCTTCTTCATGAGGCGACCCAAGAAGCGGCGCCCCTCATCCCCAAGCGTCCCGCGCTGCTACAGGGGGAGATAGCCCGGCTCGATCCCTATGGCGGCTGGCGTGACGACAGCCGCCGCTCTCCCGAGCTGCTGGCGCTGCTGCGCGAGCAGAACCGCTGGACCGAGCAGCGCCTCAGCGAGCAGCAAGGGCTGGCGCAGCAGTTGCAAACCGAGTGGCAAGCCCGGGGGCGGGGCGAACCCATGCCCGAGGAGTGGCTGCACCAGGCGGGTAGCCAGTGGCGTATGCAGGCGGACGGCAGCCTGTGGCAACGGACCGATGAGCGGGCCGCCCCCCGCCAGCGGCTGGCCCCGCGCCAACCGGACAACGGCTACTACGAGCTCGCCGGCTGGTCCCTGCACCCCGACGGGCGCTGGCTGGCGCTGGCCGAAGACAGCCGCGGCGATCGGGATTACCGCATCACCGTGCTGGATCTGGAGAGTGACAAGACGCTCACCACCCTGACGCACCGCGCCGGCGATCTGCTCTGGAGCCGGGATGGCCGCACCCTCTACACCCTCGCCAACGAGCGCAACACCCTGCGCCCCTGGCAGCTGTTGGCCTGGCAGGACGGCAAGGAAGCACTCGTGCATCAGGAGGCCGACGCCGCCTGGCTGCTCAGCCTCTATCGCACCACGGACCGGCGCCACCTCATCTTGCAGAGCAACAACCACAACGGCTCCGAGCAATATCTGCTGGACGACGGCAAGGCGGCCCTGATTAGGGCCCGCCAGCCCGGGGTGGAGTACTACCTGGACACCCTGGATGAGCGGGTGCTGTTCAAGAGCAATCAGGATGGGGCGCTAGGTCTCTACCAGGCCGCCAGCCTGGCCGAGGCGGGCCGGCAACCCTGGCGCCGGCTCTGGTCCGGCCAGGATAAAACCCTCGAGAAGTGGCGCCTGTTTGCCGATCACACAGTGCTGCAATACCGCAAGGAGGGCGATGACTGGCTCGATGTGCTGGATGCCGACGGCAGGCTGGTGCACAGCCTGCCACTCACCGAGGGGGCCGGCACGGCCTGGATCCAGGGCAGCCAGGAGCCCACCAGTGGGCGGGTGCTGATCCGCCGCCAGGGCATGGCCGAGGCCCCGCACCAGCGCTGGCTGGATCTGGCCTCGGGTCGATGGTCGAACGATGCCGCCCAGGCCACGGAGTCCCCCTATCAGAGCGAACGGCGCTGGGTGCAGGGCAAGGATGGCACCCGGGTGCCGGTCTCCCTGGTGTGGCGCAAGGATGTCACCCGTCCCAAGGCGCTGCTGCTCTATGGCTATGGCGCGTATGGCACCCCCATGCGCCCCTACTACCAACCCCAGGTGCTGAGCCTGCTCGATCGCGGTTTCGTCTACGCCATCGCCCATGTACGCGGCGGCGGCCTGCTGGGGGATGACTGGTACCAGGAGGGGCGTGGCCTGCACAAGCAGCACAGCGTGGACGACTTCCTGGCGGTCGCCGATGCCCTGGCGCTAGATCCCACCATCGACCCCGCCCGCCTGTTCGCCATGGGCGGCAGCGCCGGTGGCCTGCTGGTGGCGGCGGCGCTCAATCAGGCGCCGACCCGCTTCGCCGGCGCCGTGCTGCAGGTGCCCTTCGTCGACCTGCTCGCCACCATGTTGGATCCCGAGCTGCCCCTCACCCGTCAGGAGTATGCCGAGTGGGGCAACCCGGCCAGGCCGGCCGACTATGCCGCCATGCGCAGGCTCGGCCCCTATGACAACCTGCACGCCGCCCCCTACCCGCCCCTCTATGTAACGGCCGGGCTGTACGACAGTCAGGTGCCCTACTGGGAGCCGCTCAAGTGGCTGGCCCGCCTGCGGGAGCACAGCACGGGGACGGGTCCCTATCTGCTGAGCACCGAGCTCGATGGCGGCCACCAGGCCAGCCCCCACACGGCGCGGCAGCAGGCCGCCCGTGAATATGCCTTCCTGCTCAGCCTGGCCGGGATCAGCCGCTGATGCCATGGCGCCCCCTTTCATCTCTGTTTTGGAGTCAACTATGAAACCCTCTTCCCTGGCCCTCTGGCTGGCGGCGACCCTGCTCGCCCAGCCCCTCTGTGCGGCGGAGCTGCTGTTCGTCGATGCAGCGCCGCTGACCACCACGCCGCAGCAGTGGCTGGAGCAGCGCCTCGGCGTGACCCTGGCCCTCGACTACGACAGGACCAGCCTGCTCGGCCATCACCATAGCTTCCACCAGCTGGTCAACGGCCTGCCGGTGGCCACCACTCAGGCCGCCGTCAGCATCGATCCGGCCGGCAAGCCCTGGCGCCTCTACCACAACCTGCGCCCCCTCACCGCCAGCCAGCCGGGCTGCGATGCCAGCGGCAACCTGGATCCCCTGCTGACCAGCCTGCGCGATGCGGGCGCCGAGATAGATCCGCTGGGACCGGTCGAGGCCTGGTATTGGCGCGATGGCGAGACCCTGGTGCCGGCCCTGCGCCAACGGGTACGCGAGCACAAGGAGGGCAACGCCAAGGCCTCCCATGTACAGCTGTTTGCGAGCTGCGACGGCAGTCAGGAGCTCGGCCGCTGGGGCGACATCGCCACCACCCAGGCGCTGCAGGCGCCTGACGCGGGCGAGGTGTCGGTGCTGGCCCGGGTGTTCGATCCGGATCCTCGCACCCAGCTGCAAGATGCCAGCCTGGTCTGGCACGAAGCTCTGGTGCTGGCCGATGCCGCCTATCAGGACAAGGTGGTGCTGCCCGTCACCCGGCAAGGCAGTGACTACGTGCTGAGCGGCCCCCATGCCCGGGTGGTGGATGCCATGGAGCCCAGCACGGCCCCCTACCGCGCCGACAACCCACTGGCGTTTCGCCTGACCCGGGACGACCTCGGCTTTGCCGACATCAACGCCTACTACCACCTGGACCTGGCCCAGCGCCACCTCAAGGCGCTCGGCTTTGCCAACCTCATCCCGGGCGCCCTCGACATCGACACCGATGCGGGCTTTCAGGACAACTCCCTCTACGATCCGTTCGAGCGCAGGCTGGAGCTGGGCCGCAGCGGCGTGCCCGATGCCGAGGATCCCATGGTTGTCTGGCACGAGTTCGGCCATGCGGTGCAGCACCACATAGTGCCGGATCTCGGCGATGAGGGGGACTGGGGCGCCATCGGCGAAGGCTTCAGCGACTATCTGGCGGCCAGCCATCGCCAGCGCAGCGAGGCCGGGCGCAACTTCGAGCCGGCCATGGTGTTCAACTGGGATGCCCGCTTCACCGACAGGGTGCCGCGCCAGCTGGATGATCTGCGCGCCCGCTACCACCCGGACTACAACTACCCGGCCCACCGCACCATCAACGGCAGCAACGGGGATCAGCTGTGGGGCACGCCTCTGTTCCAGGCCCTGCTGGCGGCGGTGGCCGAGCACGGGGAGCTGGCGCGGGACGAGTTTGATCGCCTCGTCATCGAGGCCCACTTCGGCCTGGGCCCGGCCATCCGCATGCCGCAGCTGGCCCGCCTCACGGTGGACACGGCCGAGCGACTCTACCCGGCGCGCCACTATGGCCGTCTGCTGGAGCAGGCATTCCGCCAGCACGGCCTGCTGCAGGCGCCGGTCAACATAGCCCTGGCCGACGGCAGCGCCATCGAACTCGGCAAGCGCCAGTCCGTGGTGCTCAGCCTCAGCAACCCCGGCACCACGGCGGTGACCCTGCACAGTCTGACCCTGGCCCTGCCCGGCGGTCTGCAGGCCGATCCCTACCAGTGGCAGACCAGCACCCTGGCGGCAGGTGCCAGCATAACCACCACCCTGCGGCTGCTGGCCCAGACCCCGCTCGCCTGTGGCGATGTCGCGGCGCTGCCGGTCAGCCTCGCCCTCACCGGGGCCAGCCCGAGCGAGCGTCAATGGCAGCAGCAACTGAGCCTGCCCATCGGTACCCCCGTGATCAGCCGGGCCAACGGCCAGTCACTGACCCTCAGGGATGCGTTGAGCTCCGATGAGAAGGGACTGAGCCAGACCAGCCTGATGGTGGAGAAGACCCTGGCCCGGGTGAGCGGTGAGCTGCAACTGAGCCTGGATCTGCAACACCAGGCCCTGGACGAGCTGGAGATCTGGCTCAACTCCCCCTCCGGCACCCGGGTCCAGATCTGGGACAAGGGCTACAGCCCGCTGCCGCGCCTCAAGGGGGTGTTCCCGACCGAGCTGCAATCCTTGCAGCCCCTGAGTCAGCTCATCGGTGAGCCGCTGGCCGGCCGGTGGACCCTGGAGCTGGTGGACAACGCCCCCGGCAAGCAGGGCCGCCTCAATGGCTGGAGCATCAGCCAGCGCACCGGTGCCCGGTGCGGCGAGCCCATAGCGCCGCCGGATGACGGCATCATCCACTTCGACACCGCGGACAGCGGCGGGGGCGGAGCCTTCAACCCGCTCTGGCTGTTGCCGCTCGCCCTCTGGCGCCGCCTCGCCCGTCGCAAGACCGTTCGTTCCTATTAATAGCAGCGAGGGGCCAAGGCCCCTCCAAGGACCATAAATGAAGATGAGAATTAGCCCGCTGGCCTGTTTGCTGGCGCCCCTGCTCACCGCCTGCGGTGGCGGCTCGGACGAGGCGCCCCTGGCCGCGCCGGACTATCGCCTGACGGCCAGCCTGCCCCAGGCGGGCACCCTGTGCGTCAACCTCAATCAAAACGATCGCTGCGACGCCGGTGAACCCGCCGTCAGCGGCGCCGCCGGTGCCCGCCCGCTGACAGGCCGCTCCCCCGCCTTGCTGACCAGCCCCCTGCTGTTCATCCCAAGCGACCCGGCAGCCCTGACCCTGACCCACCCGGCGGCACGCCAGGATGGGCAGCAGCTCACCCCCACCCCCCTGAGCAGCCTGTTGCAGACCCGCATCGGCGAGGGATTACCACCGGCCGAGGCGCTGGCCGCCCTGCTGCTCGCCCTGGCGCCGCTGCAGCCGGGCCAGGATCTGGCCGCCCTGGCTCGGTTGGAAGAGTTCAACCAGGCCCTCGGTGAACTGGCGCTGGCCGCACTCGATGACGCCACGACCCTGCCGGGGATCACGGTCGATGAACGCCGGCGCCAGATCTGGCAGGGGCTGGTCACCCTGCTGCCCGAGCTCAGTCAGCATTTTTCCGACAGTCCGGAGCTCCTCAGCCTGCAACCCCGACTCGGCGCCGTATTGCAACAGCAGCAGCCAAGAGCCCTGGTCACCGCCAGCGGCGTCACGACGTACAGCGACGGAGTGGATTATCTGCTCACCAGCGAGCCCGCGGATCACCCGGGCCAGGATGCCAGCCTCAAGCAGGCTCCCCTGCGTTATCGCAAGCTCGACAACAAGGGGCAGCCGCTGCCGGACAGCGCAGCTCAATGGGATTGTGTGGAGGATCTCAACAGCGGCCTCGTCTGGGAGAAAAAGCTGGATGACCCGGACAGTCCGCGGGATCTGCATCGGGTCTTCGCCTGGGAATTCGGCAACTACCATCCCACCCAGAAGGAGCTGGACTACGCCTGCCCGAATGGCGAGGCCATCTGCTCAACCGAGCAATACCGTCAATGGCTCAATAGCCAGCAACTGTGCGGCATCCAGAACTGGCGTCTGCCCCACATTCAGGAGCTGATGAGCCTGCAGCATTTTGGCTCCCTCAGTCAGCAAGACGGCCAGGTCGTCAGCATTGATGTGCGCTATTTCCCCGATGTCGGCCCTTCCAACGGTGACTACCATGGCATCTACTGGAGTCAGACCCTGACCCCGTCCCGTCGTCTCGAGAGCGTTCCCATCGCGGTCCTTGGTCCCCAGTTCCTGGGGGAGGATCCGGGCGCCGATTATCCCTATGCCGTCCAGAATCCCAATGAAGTCAATGCCCTGCAACTGCGCCTGGTGGCCGAGGTAACCCGATGAACAAGTTTCTCCTGACCCTGCTGCTTTGTCTGTGCAGCCCGCTGGCACTGGCCATCGCCATCTGCGACGACAGCATGCCCAGAACCAGCCCCAGCTCACGCTTCCTCGATCGCGGCGACGGCACAGTGACGGACAGAGCCTCCGGCCTGACCTGGATGCGTTGCCAGCTCGGCCAGAGCTGGCGCAACCAGAGCTGCAGCGGCGAGCCGACCCGGCTCTACTGGCAACAGGCGCTGCTGACGGCGGAGCGGATCCGCACCGAACCCAACCACGCCCTCTATGGCTTCGGCGGCCACCATGACTGGCGCCTGCCCACCATCAAGGAGCTGGCCAGCCTGCTGGAATCCGCCTGCTACAAACCGGCACTGAATGAAACCATCTTTCCCCGCGCCATGGCCGGCGAGGGCAAGGAGGTGAATGACGGCTACGTCTATCTCTGGTCCTCCACCCCCTTCCCGGCGGGCAAGACGGTGGCCTATCTCGACATCACCAGCGGCGCCATCGGCATGCGGGCACCCAGTGCCTGGGCCAAGCAGGTGCTGCTGGTACGCTAGCCGGACGGTGCGGGGCCTCGGCCGGCCGCGTTGGCCCCGCCCCCTCGGCGAGGGATAAGAGCATTGGTGGGATTTGATATCAAAAAAGCACCAGATCACGTCATTGTGTGCCTGATCCCGCCGGATTTGGGCCGCAGAGCGCTGGCATGAAACCGGCAGAGCGGTTAGTCTAGCGGCGTTGAACCAACCCCATGAGGTACAGATGAAAACCGTATTGCGTTTTAGCCTGCTGGGCGCCTTGTTATTGGGTGGCCATGCCTTCGCCGCCGAGCCGAAAAAATTTGATATCAGCATGTTCCCCGCCGCCGAAGTGAACCAGGAACGTGTCGTGATCCGCCTGCCGGAAGTCGAGAACGAAGCCGACATGATGGTCGAGCTGCAGGTCGGCAAGAAGATGCCGGTTGACTGCAACCTGCCTCGCTTCGCCGGCAACCTGGAACAGCACAGCGTCAAGGGCTGGGGCTACAACTACCTGACCCTGGGTCAGGTCTCCGGCCCCATCAGCACCCTGATGGCCTGCCCGGACGGTCAGAAGAAAGAGACCTTCATCCAGATCTATGGTCAGGGCTTCTTCGTGAACTACAACTCCAAGCTGCCGTTCGTCATCTATGTGCCGCAGGAGTATGAAGTACGCTACCGTCTGTGGCGTGCCGACAACCTGGCTCAGCCAGCCATGATCGAGTGAGTGACCGGATATCGGGTTCAGCCGATTCATGACGATCCCAAATAAAGCGCCATATGGCGCTTTATTTTTAGCTTTTTTATCTGCGGCCATTCTCTCCTTCCTTTACAGAAGCTGACATAACTCCACTATTTTTCAGGCTTTTTGTGCTGCTCACCGCAAAATTCCCGCGCGGGGTGAGACAAACCCAGTTCGATGAAAGATATTTATTAACATAGGAAGAAAATTGATTTTGCACTCTGCGACGGCCTGATGATACTTGCCCGCAAAGGTCAAACTAACCAGAACAAGAGCACTATGAGCTTCGAATCAGACAAGCGTTTCAATGACTTCAAACATTTCCCCCGTGGCCTGCGTCGCAGTGGCGAATTCACCGTGGCCGAAGCGGACAGTCTGGAAAAGTTCGGCACCGTCATGCTGGCGCTCTATCAGGGCAACCTGGCGCCGCGCGATGAGGTCGAGAGTGCCTTCCTCGAACAGGTCAAATCCGGTGAGGCCGGTGGCAACCCGCACGCCAAGGTGTGGTTCAAATATCTGAAGGTGATCGGTCCCAAGCGGGTGCACCGCCTCTGCACAGTCGCGGGCGGCGCCAACGAAGACACCGGCGGCGGCTTCGAGAGTGGTGGCGGCGGCGGTGGTGGCAGCGACGAGTCACTCGATTAATGGATACCGAACTGCTGCGGACCTTCATCGAGGTCAGCAAGACCCGCCACTTTGGCCGGGCGGCTGAGAATCTCTATCTGACCCAGTCGGCGGTGAGCTTTCGGATCCGCCAGCTCGAGCAACAGCTCGGGGTCAGTCTGTTTGCCCGTCATCGCAACAACATCCGGCTGACGGCCTCCGGTGAGCGTCTGCTGCCCTACGCCGATGCCATCTTGCACACCCTGGGCCGCGCCAAGCAGGATGTGGCCCTCTCCCCCGGTTTCAGTCAGCAGCTCGCCATCGGCGCGCCAGCGGTGTTCTGGGAGCTCGATTTCAACGACTGGCTCAACCATGTCTATGCGCTGGCCCCCGGCCTCGCGGTACGGCTCGAGACCGCCTCCCGCGAGCACCTGTGCCGCCAGCTGCTGGAGCGCTCCCTCGATCTGGCCCTGCTCTCGGAGCCGACCAAGATCGACGAGATCGCCCTGCACCCCATCGGTGAGCTGGTGTTCGAGCTGGTGAGCCGGGATGGGGCCGCCAACGCCGACAGCCTGATGCAGATGCCGCACATTCACCTCGACTGGGGCACCAGCTTCGAGCCGCAGCCCAGCCGGCTGCAGAGCCTGCAGAAGACCCCGGTGTTGCATTCGAGCTCCGCCAGCATGGCGTTGCAGTTCGTGCTGGCCAACGGTGGCGCCGCCTATCTGCCACGGCGGATGGTGAGCCCCTTCCTCGAGCAGGGACGGCTTCATCTGGTGGAAGGGGGTCAGCCGCTGAGTCGCCCGCTCTACCTCGCCTACCTGGAGAAGTCCGATCGCCGGGAGCTGATCGATCAGTTGCTGACCCTGCCGCTGGGCTGGGCCGATGCCGATCTGCGCCTGCCGCAGCCGGAATAATCCCAGACTGGATAGCACAGACAGCAAAAGGGGCCCCGAGGGCCCCTTTTGTATGGATGCACGCCGCCTCAGCCGTGCTGGCGGCGGTCGTTGGCCTGGGCCAGCAGCATGCGGCTCTCGCGCAGGAACTCGTCGGCATGTTCGCCGAAGAAGCCGGAGACCTGCGAGAAGGCCTCGATGAAGCCGGCCCTGTCCCCCTGCTCCAGCAACCCCAGCACCTCACCGAAGTTCTGGTAGTAGCGGCGGATCATCGCCAGATTCTGCGGCGACGAGAGGATGATGTCGGCATAGAGCTCGGGATCCTGGGCGAACAGCCGTCCCACCATGGCGAGCTCCAGCCGGTAGATGGGGGAGCTCAGGGCCAGCAGCCTGTCCAGATTGGCCCGCTCTTGAGAGAGGTGCCAGCCGTAGGCGAAGGTCGCGAAGTGACGCAGCGCCTGAATGAGGGTCATGGCCTCATCGTGGGCGCGGGCCTCGACCTGCTGCAGGCGGGCGCCCCAGATGGTCATCTGATCCAGCAGCCACTGGCTGGCGGCCGGGTCCCGGCCCTGGCAGCAGACGATCACCTGCTTGGCGAGGCTGGCCACGTCCGGCCCGAACATGGGGTGCAGCCCCAATACCGGCCCCTGGTGTACCGCCAGCATGTGAGCGAGCGGCTCCCCCTTGACGCTGGTGACATCCACCAGCAGGCAATCGGCGGGCAAGTGGCCGAGCCGGTCGATGATCTGGCAGGTGATGTCGATGGGTACCGCCACCATCACCAGGCCAGCACCGGCCAGGATGGCATCGGCCCTCGGCCAGTCGGCCTGCTCCAGGGTCTCGACGCGATAGCCGGAGAGGCTGAACATATGGCCGAACAGCCGGCCAAGCTGGCCCTGGCCGCCGATGATGACCACCTTGCCCAGAGTCGGCTTCATGCACTTGAAGCCGGTATCTTTCTCGCTGGCGTAGGATTCGCGCATCACCCGGCGCAGCACATCCTCGATGAGATCCCCCGGCACCCCGAGCGCCTCGGCCTCGGCCCGGCGGCGGGCCAGCATGCTCGCCTCCCGATCCGGCGCGTAGATGGGCAGGCCGTGCCGACTCTTCACCTCGCCCACTTCCCCCACCAGGGCCAGACGCTCCGCCAGCAGATCGATCAACTGCCGATCTACCGCATCAATCTTGTCTCTGAGGGCATTCAACTCTTCAGCCATATCCGGTCCCTGCTGGCGCCGCTGGCGGCGGCGCCCTGTGATTCAATCGATGACAACAAGATGTCACGAGAACGGCACAGCCAAGGGGTGTGCCGTTCTCGACTTTCCGTCAGACAAGATACCACGGCTTAAGACGAGGTTCTGCCCTTGAGAGGGGTCGCCAGCTGGCTGTGGCAACGTGCCAGCAGGGTGGCGGTGGTGTCCCAGTCGATGCAGGCATCGGTGATGGAGACCCCGTAGCGCATCTGCTCCTTGGGCTGCTCGCTGGACTGATTGCCCTCCAGCAGGTTGGATTCGAGCATCACCCCTATGATGGAGCTGTTGCCCTCCTGGATCTGGTGGATGACGTTGTCGGCCACCTTGGGTTGCAGGCGATGATCCTTGCTGGAGTTGCCGTGGCTGCAATCCACCACCAGTCCGGGCAGCAGGCCCGCCTTCTCCAGCGCCTCTTCCGCCAGCGACACATTGACCGAGTCGTAGTTCGGGTGCTTGCCGCCGCGCAGGATCACGTGGCCGTCCGGGTTGCCCTGGGTCTGCAGCAGGGCGACCTGACCCTGCTGGTTGATGCCCATGAAGGCATGGGGGCTGGAGGCCGCCTGCAGCGCGTTGATGGCGGTGCCGAGGTTGCCGTCGGTGCCGTTCTTGAAGCCGACCGGCATGGAGAGGCCGGAGGCCATCTCTCTGTGGGTCTGGGATTCGGTGGTACGAGCGCCGATGGCAGACCAGGAGAACAGCTCCGCCAGGTATTGCGGGCTGATGGGGTCCAGCGCCTCGGTCGCCAGCGGCAACTCCAGCTCCGCCAGCCAGCAGAGCAGCTCACGGGCGCGATGCAGCCCCAGCTCCACGTCGAAGGTGCCATCCAAATTCGGATCGTTGATGAAGCCCTTCCAGCCGACCGTGGTGCGCGGCTTCTCAAAGTAGACCCGCATGACTATGTAGAGAGAATCCTGATAGGCGTCATGCAGCGCTTTGAGTCTGGTTGCGTACTCTTTGGCGGCGTCCATGTCGTGGATGGAGCAGGGTCCACAGATCACCAACAGGCGGTGATCGCGACGATGGATGATGTCGGCTATGGTGGTGCGGGCCCCTTGCACGAATGCCAGCGCCTGGGCGGAGATGGGTAACTTCTCCTTGAGCTGGGCAGGCGTGATCATCACTTGTTCGGACTGGATATGGATGTTGTTCAGGGGGTCTCTCTGCATGATCTCATTCTCTCTACTGTATTAAGCCAAAAAGCGCGAAGTGTACTTTATTGTTTACACAAGTCAGCGCTTTGTTACGCAACCGCCCCCACATTACCAAGGAAAAACAAACAATCAAGTGAAACCAGCGGTTTCATTCTCCATTAGGTGGATAAACAACCAGCATGACGACGAGTGGCACCCGAAAGTAGCGTGACAAAGGTGTCTTAACCACCAAACCCGTAAACATAAAGTTACACTCGCCATGCTGAGAGTATCCCTATACAAGTCCCCTTCCCCTCCCCGGCCGCGGTCCAGATTCTCAATATGCCATAAAAAAGCGGGGCACCTTGGCCCCGCTTGCGTTCCCGTGTTGCTCTTCTTTTATTATTTGCCGTGCGCCTTGATGACCGCGACCGCCTTGTCCGGGAAGTCGCTGAACACCCCGTCCACATCGGCCTGATAGAGGAAGATGTTGAGCAGGTCGGTGAAGTCTTTCGCATAGGCCGGGATCTGACCCTGGTCCTGGCGGAAGGTATAAGGATGCACCTTCAGGCCGGCGGCATGGGCCTCCTTCACCATGCCGGTGAACACCGGCTTGCCCGGGGTGCCCGGCTCGGTGACTATCATCGGCTTCCAGGGGCCTATGCCGTCGGCATAGCCGGCGATCGTCTTCATGGCGCCCGGCTTGAACATCCAGCCGTAGTCGTAGGGGGTCGCCTTGCCCTTGGCGTCGTAGACCATGGTCTCGTTCCAGTCGGTCTCGGCCATCAGCTGCACCAGCTTCAAGTCCATCCCCAGGGCCGGCATCAGCTCGCCGTCGATGCGCTTGAGCTCATCGGCATCGAAGCTCTGCAGGTAGATCTTGCTCTCTTTGTTGGTGTAGCCGTACTGCTTGAGCACCTGCAGCACCGCCTTGGAGATGTCCTTGCCTTCGTGACGGAACAGCCAGGGCGCTTTTATCTCCGGGTAGATGCCGATGTTGTTGCCGGTGCTCTTGTTGAGCCCCTGGATCATCTCTATCTCTTCCTGGAAGGTGTGGATCTGGAAGCTGGACTGCCACAGCGGGAAACGGGCCGGATAGACAGGCACCTGCTTGCCATCCACCAGCTGGAACGGCTCCGTCATGCGCAGCGAGCGCACCTCGGCCAGGGTGAAATCCACCACGTAGTAACGACCATCCGGACGGGCCCGGTCGGGGAAGCGCTCGGCCACGTCTGTGATGCCATCGAGGAAGTGATCGTGCATCACCACCAGCTGGTCATCCTTGGTCATCACCAGATCCTGCTCCAGGTAATCGGCCCCCATGCCATAGGCCAAGGCTTTGGACTCGAGCGTGTGCTCAGGCAGGTAACCGGAGGCGCCGCGGTGGGCGATCACTATCTTGCCTTCGTCGGCCGCCAGGGCGGGCAAGGCGAGGACGGCCCCGAGGCCAAGGGCGACCAGGGAGAGAGGACGTTTCTTCATAGGTGATGCTCTTTATTATTGTGTGTTGAATGTAGGTTATTGTTATAGCAGAGGTTTATTGCATTTTGACGACGGGCGGCCAAGGGGCCGCCCGCTTCTTCATCAGCTGGCCTTGGGCAGGGCGTGCTGGTGTTGCTCCAGCCAGGCGTGCAGTTGCAGCTGCTCAGGCTGGGACAGGCGCAGCCCCAGCTTGCTGCGGCGCCACAGGATATCTTCCAGCGAATGGGCCCACTCGCGGTGCATCAGGTAACGCACTTCCGACTCGTACAGGCCGGCACCAAAGTGCTGACCGCGCGCCTCGTGCAGCCAGAGGCGGGCGTGGCTGCCATAGGCCTCGGCGATGCGGCGGGCACTGCGCTCGTCCAGCCAGTCAAACTCGAGCAGATAGGCGCGGGCCAGCTCGGCGGTGGTGCAGTCGAACTCGCCGCCCGGCAACCGGCTGAAGGCGGTCCAGTCCTCCCCCATCTGGCCGAACCAGGGCTTGAGCTTGTTGCAGGCGGCCTGGGCCAGCTTGCGATAGGTGGTGAGCTTGCCGCCAAACACCGACAGCAGCGGCGCGCCATCGGATTCGCCACTGAGTTCGAGCGTGTAGTCGCGGGTCACCGCCTGGGGCGAGTCGGACTCGTCATCGCAGAGCGGGCGCACCCCGGCATAGGTCCAGATCACCTCGGCGGGCGAGATCTGGCGGGTGAAGTGGGCGTTGACCACCTGGCACAGGTAATCCACCTCGGCGGCGCTGATCTTCGCCTCGCGCGGATCGCCCTTGTGCTCCACGTCCGTGGTGCCGATCAGGGAGTAATCCTGCTGGTAAGGGATGACGAAGACGATGCGGTTGTCCTCGTTTTGCAGTATGTAGGCCTCTTCGCGCTCGTGAATGCGCGGCACTATGATGTGGCTGCCCTTGATCAGGCGGATACCGCGCGGGGATTTCTCGTGCAGGCTCTCGTCGTAGAAGGTCTTGACCCAGGGGCCGGCCGCATTGACCAGGGCGCGGCAGGTGACACTGAACTGCTCGCCCCCCGCCCGCTCCAGGGTCAGGGTCCAGTGCTTGGAGCCGCGTACCGCCTTGATGCAGCGGGTGCGAGTCTGCACCTCGGCGCCCTTGTCGCGGGCCATCATGGCGTTGAGCACCACCAGCCGGGCGTCATCCACCCAGGCATCCGAGTATTCGAATCCCTTGCCGATGCCGCTCTTCAGCCCGTCCTGCGGCAGGAAGCGCACGCCGCAACTGCCCTTGAGCCGGTCGCGCTTGGCCAGGTTGTCGTAGAGGAAGAGGCCGGCGCGGATCATCCAGGCCGGGCGCAGGTGCGGGCGGTGTGGCAGGCGAAAACGCATGGGGCGGGCGATGTGGGGCGCCATGCCGAGCAGCACCTCTCGCTCGGCAAGGGCCTCTTTCACCAGCCGGAACTCGTAGTGCTCGAGGTAGCGCAGGCCACCGTGGATCAGCTTGCTGGAGTTGGAGGAGGTGGCAGAGGCGAGATCCTGGGCCTCGAACAACGCCACCTTCAGCCCCCGCCCCGCCGCATCTGCCGCGATGCCGACTCCGTTGATGCCGCCGCCGACGACGACCAGATCATAATGTTCGCTCATGTTCACCTACTTTCTTATTTTGGTTTGCCAGGCCGGCAATGTTTGATTTCGCTCATATTAGAACATGAAAAAATGATAAACGAACATTTTATGAGGGAAATGTGATCGCGATTGTTCTGACAATGCTAAAAATGCTGCCAATCGGTGACGGAATAGCCAGGAAGGGATGAGGTGCGCACAGGGGCGCGGGTACAGAGGGCGAAAACAGGGATAAAGCAGAAAGGAAGCGGCCGCCAGCGTGGCGGCCTGATGCCGGTGCGGGTTACGGGGTTATCAGCAGATGTGGCACTCGATCTGGTGCTGGGACATCAGCCGCAGCAGCTTCTCCGGCGGCTCCTGATCGGTGAACATGGCGTGGATCTGGCTGAGGTTGCCGAGGTTGACCATGGCATTGCGACCGAACTTGGTGTGGTCGGCGGCCAGGAACACCTGGCGGGAGTGGGCGATGATGGCCTGGGCGATCTTCACCTCGTGGTAATCGAAATCGAGCAGGGAGCCGTCGTTGTCGATGCCCGAGATGCCGATGACGCCATAGTCCATGCGGAACTGGCCGATGAAGTCACGGGTCGCCTCCCCCACTATGCCGCCATCCCGGTTGCGGATCTCGCCACCGGCGATGATGACGGTGAAGTCATCCTTGGCGGTGAGGATGCTGGCGACGTTGAGGTTGTTGGTGACGATGCGCAGCTCACGGTGATCAAGCAGGGCGCGAGCGATGGCCTCGGTGGTGGTGCCGATATCGATGAAGAGGGAGGAGCCGTCGGGAATATTGGCGGCCACCTCGCGGGCGATGCGCTCTTTCTCCTTGAGTTGCATCACCTTGCGGGCGCTGTAGGCGGTGTTGACGGTACTCGAATGCAGGGAGGCACCGCCATGATGACGCCGGATCTTGTTCTGCTCGGCGAGATCGTTCAGATCCCGGCGAATGGTCTGGGGGCTGACGTCGAAGTGGGTCACCAGATCGTCGGTCGAGACAAAGCCCTGCCGCGTCAGGACGTCCAGGATCTCCAGATGTCGTTGGGTTTGCTTCACGCTTGCACTCCGGTGATGAGACGAAAAAAGGCCCCGGCAATGCGGGGCCTTTTGGAGTTTACCTTATCCCCTTTGGGATCGATAAGGTCAGGATCACGTTTTATGCCTTATCGGCAGCCGCTTTCTTGGCCGCGACGGCAATGTTCTCGTGCTTGAGGGTCATGGCCAGCAAGATGATGGAGAGCACGCAAGACGCGGTCAGCACCATGAAGCCGCCATCCCAGCCGAAGTGGTCGACTGTGTAGCCCAGCATGGCGTTGGCCGCCACGGCACCACCCAAGTAACCGAACAACCCGGTGAAACCGGCCGCGGTACCGGCCGCCTTCTTGGGTGCCAGCTCCAGGGCGTAGAGACCGATCAGCATGACGGGGCCGTAGATCAGGAAGCCGATGGCCACCAGCGCCATCATGTCGACGGTCGGGTTGCCAGCCGGGTTGAGCCAGTAGACCAGCACGGCAACGGTCACCAGCACCATGAACAGGATACCGGCCGGGGCACGGCGACCCTGGAACAGCTTGTCCGAGATCCAGCCGCACAGCAGGGTGCCCGGAATACCGGCCCACTCGTAGAGGAAGTAGGCCCAGGAGGAGCTGTCGACGCTGAAGTCCTTGGCCTCCTTGAGGTAGGTCGGCGCCCAGTCTAGCACCCCGTAACGGATGAGGTAGACGAAGGCGTTGGCGATGGCGATGTACCACAGCAGCTTGTTGTGCAGCACGTACTTGACGAAGATCTCCTTGGCGGAGAACTCCTGCTCATGGCTCTCGTTGTAGTCCTTCGGGTAGTCCTCCTTGTACTCCTCGATGGGCGGCAGGCCGACCGATTGCGGGGTATCGCGCATCACGAAGAAGGCGATCACCGCGATGGCGGCGGCGGCGGCGGCCGGCACATAGAAGGCGCTGCGCCAGTCGTTGAACCAGCCCATACCGAGGATGAACAGCGGACCTATCATGCCGCCGCCCACGTTGTGGGCCACGTTCCAGACCGCGACCACTTCGCCACGCTCTTTCTGTGACCACCAGTGCACCATGGTGCGACCGCAGGGCGGCCAGCCCATGCCCTGTACCCAGCCGTTCAGGAACAGCAGCACGAACATGATGGCGATGCTGGAGGTAGCCCAGTGCACAGTCCCCATCATGAACATGATGCCGGCCGAGAGCAGCAGGCCGGCGGAGAGGAAATAGCGCGCGTTGGAGCGATCCGACACGTTCCCCATCAGGAACTTGGACAGACCGTAGGCGATGGAGACGCCGGACAGGGCCAGGCCCAGATCACCGCGGGAGAATCCCTGCTCGATCAGATAGGGCATCGCCAGGCTGAAGTTCTTGCGCACCAGGTAGTAACCGGCGTAGCCGAAGAAGATCCCGAAAAACACCTGCCAACGCATGCGCTTGTAGAAGGGATCGACCTTATCGGCCGGTAGCCTGTCGATGTGGGGTGCAGGCCTGAAGAGACTAAGCATGTTCTGCTTCCTTATTGTTGTTATGGGCGGTTGAGGGTGCCCTGGTCTTGCCACGACCAGATGAGTCCTGATTCGTAAGCGAGCCTATTGTGCTCATATGTGAACATTCAATCTGTGATGAAGACTCAAATATTGCAGATTTATTACAAAATAAGTCATGTAATGAGTGATCGCTCATTGGCTTCCACCCCATATATGGCAAGGTATAGGGATACCCCCTAAGTAGTATTTGCGCCAATCACTGTTGCTTTTCGTCACATTTTCTTAGCAATGAGTGGGATCTTGTCCACATTTCCGGTGGCAGGGGGATGGTGAATTCACCCAGAAGGTTTATTTTCTCTCTCGTCCAAGAACGAGCGCAAACGAGCATAACGTTTGCGCCGACTCAAAAAACAAGAA